>JBCDGE010000024.1:0-75145 GCA_038757895.1 Planctomycetota bacterium
GGGGGGCCGGGGGGGGCCCCCCCCCGGGGGGGGGGCGCCCCCGCCGCTCGTTGGGGGAGGCGCGCGCGCACCTGGCCCGCGGACTCCGCGCCACGCGCGCGGCGCCGTGTCTCCCGCGTTCCCCCGTCCGACGGCCGGCTCGTGGGCCGGCGCTCTTCCACAACGGGGGCCCGGCGCGACGACGCGCCGGACGAGGCGTCTCCTCCGGCGGCTCCGCAGCGCACCGCCGCCGGCGACGCGGGCGGCGCCGCTGTCCAGCCAACGACGCCCCATGAGCACGACGATCACATCCCGGCCTCCGCGCCCGCTCCCCGTCCAACCCTCGCTGTCGGGGCGCCCATCCCCGGCCAGGCGCCCGCGGCGCCGGGTCCCCGCGGCGGACTGGGCCGCGCTCGCCGCGCTGCGGCCGACCGTGCTCGCCTTCCTGCAGGCGCGGTGCAGGGACCCGCACCAGGCGGAGGACCTGGCGCACGACACGCTCCTGCGCGCCGCCCGCTCCCGGACGCCGCTCCACGGCGTCGCGCGGCCGTCGGCCTGGGCGCTCCAGATCGCGGCCAACGTCCAGCGCGACCATGCGCGGCGCGAGTCGCGCCAGCAGCTCATGCCCGCCGATCACACCGCCTTCGCGGAGGTGATCGGCACCGAGCCCGTACCCGGTGCGACTCGCCCGGAGGTGCGCTACGACGTCGAGGGGCAGTCGATCGAGGGCGACGACCTGATGCGCGAGGTGCGGGAGGTGTGGTGCCAGATGCTGCCGCGCGACCGGGCGATCCTATCGGCGTACTACCTGGAGCAGGGCGGGCGTGACGAGGCCGCGCGCGCATGTGGGATCCGGGCCGACCTCGTGAAGGTGCGCCTGTTCCGCGCTCGTCGCCGGCTGGAGCTCGCGGTCCGGGCGCGGCTGCGATGACGTGGGGGCGATGCGCCGTCGACTCGCCGGACTCGCGTGGCGTACGCGCGTGCGGCTCGGGCACTGGGCGCCCTTCGTGCTCGGATCGACGCTCGCCGTCGTCGCCCTCCGCGCGGCTCTCGGTCCGCCGCCCACCGGGCGCACCGCGCGCGGCGCAGCGTGGCAGGAGGTCGAGACGTGGCGCGAATGGCGTGCACGGCTGCGCGAGGCGGACGGTCAGCGGCGATCGGGGCGCATCGACGACGCCCTGCGCACGTACGACCGGGTCACGCGCGCACTCAGCGCTCGACCGGCGGACCGGGGCCGCGCGCGGTACTGGCATGCGCGGCTGCGTCTGGATCGCGGCGAACACAGCGCCCTGCTCGACCTCGACTCTCTCGTGCACGCGAGCGACGATCCGGCGCTCGTCGCACGCTGCGCGCTGCTCGCGTTGCCTCTCACGATCGCCACGTCGTCGCGTGGACCGGTGCGTCGAAGCGACGACGTCGTCGTCGATGCACGCGCTCGGCTTGGCGCGCTCGCACGTCACGAAGGTCCCGAAGGTGAACGTGCGCGACGTTGGCTCGAGCGTTTGGAGCACGCGCACGCGCGACTTTTTTCTCGATGAACGCTCCGGTTTCGTTGGGTTTTCGGCGAAGGAACACGTATCACGTCTCGTGAGGACACGAGGTGCATTCGCGTTCGACGGGATCCACACCACTCCTGTCGAGTTCAGCGTCGAGTGCTCGGAGTGCTCTCACTCACGACCACGACATCGAAAGGCGGCCCGTTCCGGGTGGAACGGGCCGCCTTGTGTTGGGCCTGGATCGGCCGCGCTGCGAGGTCGTTCGAGCGTCGCTAGCGACCGATGCCGAAGTACGTGAAGCCGGCTTCCTCCAGCGTCTTGCGCGGGAAGATGTTCCGCCCGTCGAAGACGACAGGCGACTTCAGGGCGGCCTTCAGCGCGTCGAAGTCCGGCCGCCGGAACTCGTTCCACTCGGTCACCACGACGAGCGCGTCCGCGCCCTGGACGGCGTCCATGGGCCCCGCGGCGTACTCGATCTCGTCGCCGAGGTAGTGCTCGCGGGCCTCGTCCATCGCCTCGGGATCGTGGGCGACGACCGACGCGCCGGCCTCCTTGAGCGCCCGGGCCAGGACCGTGGCCGGAGCCTCACGCATGTCGTCCGTGTTCGGCTTGAAGGCGAGGCCCCATAGCGCGAACCGCATTCCGCTCAGGTCGGGCCCGAAGTGGCTCACGATCTTGCGGTACATCACCAGCTTCTGGTGCGCGTTGACGTCCTCGACGGCCTTCAGGATCCGGAAGTCGTAGTCGTTCTCGGTGGCCGTGTGGATGATCGCCTGGACGTCCTTGGGGAAGCACGAGCCGCCGTAGCCCGTCCCCGCGAAGAGGAAGCGCGACCCGATCCGATCGTCCGACCCGATGCCCTTGCGCACGTTGTCGACGTCCGCGCCAACGAGCTCGCACACGTTGGCGATCTCGTTCATGAAGGAGATCCGCGTCGCGAGCATCGCGTTCGCCGCGTACTTCGTGAGCTCGGCCGACGCGACGTCCATCGTGATGATCGGGTTGCCGGTCCGCACGAACGGCTCGTAGAGCTCGGTCATGATGCGGGCCGCGCGTTCGGTGTCCGCCCCGATGACCACCCGGTCCGGCTTCAGGAAGTCGTCGATGGCCGCGCCTTCCTTCAGGAACTCGGGGTTCGAGACGACGTCGAACTCGTGGGACGTGTTCGCCTGGAGCGCGGCGGCGACCTTGCGCGCCGTCCCGACGGGCACCGTCGACTTGTCGACGACGACGGTGTAGCCGGTCATGTGCTTGGCGATGCTCTCCGCGGCGGCGAGCACGTAGCGCACGTCGGCGCTCCCGTCCTCGCCGGGAGGCGTCCCGACGGCGATGAAGGCGACCTGGGCGTCCGGGACGCCCTCCTCGTAGCTCGTCGTGAAGCGCAGGCGACCGTCGCGAACGTTGCGCTTGATGAGCTCCTCCAGGCCGGGCTCGAAGATCGGGACGATGCCCTGCTTGAGCCCCTCGATCTTCTTCTCGTCGATGTCGATGCAGGTGACCGTGTTCCCGCTCTCGGCGAAGCAGGTCCCTGCGACGAGTCCGACGTAGCCGGATCCGACGACGGCGATACGCATGGTGATTGGCGGCAGCGAGTCGTCTTCGACTCGTGAACTGGGGGAGGGAGGAAGCGCGGTGGGGCGCGAGCGCGGCGCGCTCCGATTCGTCGATGACACCCTTCTCGGGATCGAAGAATCGGGCAGGATACCGTCTCGCCGACCGGCGCACCGCCCGGCGCGTCGGGCGATCGGGGCGATTAACTCAGCTGGTAGAGTGCCTCGTTTACACCGAGGGAGTCGGGGGTTCGAGTCCCTCATCGCCCACCACACGGCCCTCGTCCGACCTCGCTGGCCCTGGTTCGGGACCCCGAGAGGTCTCGATCGAGGACCCAGCAGGAGACTCCACGAGGAGCGCGACCGTCCCCCGGCCGGCGCGGGTGACGGCGAGGAGCCCCTGCCGGCTCCCGGTGCCCCGAAACGAGGCCGCGAGCCGATCCGCAGGGACGCGGTGGCCCCGCGTCTTGACCGTGACCGGGCCGATTCCGTGCTCGCGCAGCATCGCGCGGACCTTGCGGCGGTCGCCTGGCGCGACGGCGACGATCCGGAAGCTCCGCGCCAGGCCGTGATCGACCGGCGCGCGCGCGACCAGGAATCCGCCCTTCGGGACGCCCGCGAGCGGGCTCAGCCCGTGCAGAGCCGCGAAGGCGCCCGCGAGGTCGGCGGACCACAGGGACGCGTCGAGCTCGACGAGCCAGCCGCTCTCCAGGGCCGCCGACGGTTCGACGGCGGGCGGGAGCGGCGCGAGGTCCGCCTCGAAGCGGGCCTCGATCCCCGAGGTCCGCAGACCGACCGCCGCCCTGCCGCGGACGTGCGCCAGCGCTCCGGTCCACACCGCGAGCTCCTTCATCTCCCCATCGAGGGAGATCCAGGCGCACTCCGCCGCCTCCGGTAGCCCCGAGGCCGCGAGCGTCTCCCGGGTCGCGCTCGGGGGGAGCTTGATGCATGCCCCCGAGACCTCGCGCGTTCGCGCGAACACGTCCTCGATCGCCGGCGACCACCGCTCGGCGCGCCGCTCGCGATCACCGTCGGGGCGCCGGTCCGGGTCGAACAGCACGAGCGCGCTCCCGGGGACCGCCAGGAGCGGCCGACCCGCGTCGGCGACGGCGGCCACCGCGCGCGTGCGGAGATCGCGACCGTCGCGCTCCAGCGCGAGCGCCAGGTTGCCGAGGGCGCAGCGCAGGGAGGCGACCGAGCGGTCGGTGGCCACGATCCGCCCGGCCGACCGACCGAGCGCCACGAGGTCCGACCCGATCCCGGTGCACGCGTCCCAGACGGGCGCTCCGCTCGCGGCGCCGTGGAAGCGCGCGGCCCGGTACAGCGCGACCGGCCGCGCCGTCGCCTGCTCGGCGCCCTTCGACGTCAGGAACACGACGTCCTCCGCGCCGAGTCGCGCCCGGGCGCGGCGGGCCAGCTCGAACTGGAGCGAGACGAAGCGCGCCACGGCCGGCCCCTCGGTCTCCCTCAGCCGATCCACGTCCCCGAGCGAGAGCGTGCGCTCTCCGAATCCCTCGCCGACCAGTCCGCGCCAGCGCTCCCGGAGGCCCGGCCGCAGCGGATCGAGGCGCTTCCAGACCTCCGTCTCCACGGCGCCATTCGATCGACGCGTCCCCCCCGTGGGAAGGCAGCTGAGTCGCCTTCGTGTCCGGTCAGCGGGAATCCAGCCGAATCCGGGGAATCTCTGCAACCGATCCGCGGGCCGGCTCATGCACCCCCGGGGCGCCTTCTCAGGGCGACGCGAGACCATTGCATCGAATACTGATCGTCGAAGCCGAAGCCGGGCTCCGCGCGGAGCTCGCTCAGACGTTCGCGGACCGCGGCGATGAGGTCGTGCACGCTGCGACGGCTGCCGAGGCGATCGACTCGGTCTTCGGGACCCGCCCCGCCGTCGTCGTCTGCGCGCTCGAGCCGAATGGCTCGGCAGAAGACGCTGCGGGGGACGCGGAAGGCGGCGTGGAGCTCTGCCGCCGACTCCGCGAGAGCTTCACGCGCGAGCGGCTGTCCTTCGTCCTCTTCTCGCGCCAGCCCGTCGATCCACGCCGGACGGCGGGGGCGCTCTCCGCGGGTGCCGACGCCGTTGTCGGTCCCGACCAGGTCGGCGCGATCCACGCCGTGGTCGATGCGGCGCTCCGGACCCGGAGCGTCCTGCGCGCCGCCGCCGAGACCGTGTCCCAGCTCCGGGACGACAAGCAGCGCCTCGAGAAGGAGATGCGCGACCGCGTCGGCGCGATCGTGAACGAGTTCGCGTCGAGCCCCGAGCTGGTCGCGAACGAGCTCGTCGCGTCCCGCCCCGACGGCGTGCTGGTCGTGGGGACCGACGGTCAGATCCTCTTCGCCGACGTCGGCGCCCAGGAGTTGCTCGGGCGGCGCCTCGTCGGCCGGTCCGTCGGATCGGTCGTGCCGCGCTCGCGTCTGGCGTCGTTCGTCAGCCGCGCGGGGCCCGACGACCACGACCGCTTCTCGTTCGACGTCGACGCGCGGAGCGACCGCTCCTCACGGCGGCTGCAGGCCACCGTCACCGCCGTTCTCGACGAGTCGCGGGACTCGCCGGCGCGCGTCGTCCTGCTCCTCGACCTCGACCGGCGGGGGCCGGTCGAGCGCGTGGCGGGCATCCAGTCCTCGCGCATCCCTGACCGGCACTACCGCCGGCTCCTGGCCGCCGCGCGCGCGTACCTCTCGATCGACGCGATCCCGCGCCGGTCGGAGCCCTCGGCCAGGCTCGTGCAGAGCCTAGCCTCGGCCGCCCGACACCTCCATCCGGTCCTCCTCCGCGGACCGGAGGGCTCGGGTCGACGGCACTACGCCGAGGTCCTCCACCACGCGCGCTACGCGACGGGCCCGTTCCTGGAGCTCGCCTGCGACGGACTCAGCGATGCGTCCCAGGAGATCGAGCTGTTCGGGGAACGGGACGGTGAGGGCGAGCGCGCGCGCGGGCTCATCGCGCGCGCCACCGACGGGACGCTCGTGCTGCACGAGATCGAGCGCCTCGCGCTCCCGCTCCAGTCCCGGATCGTGGAGATCGCCAAGGACCCGCACCTGCGCGTGATCGGCACGACGCGCTCCGCGACCGAGGCGCTCGTCGCGAGCGGCCAGCTCGATCCGAAGCTCGCCGCGACGTTCGCCGGATCGGTCATCGACGTCCCGCCCCTGCGTGAGCGCCGTCGCGACCTCCCCGAGATGATCGCGTCCCTGGTCGGTCGCGAGTCGTTCACGCGCATCACGACGGCGGCCCTGGAGGCGCTCGTCGCCTGGGACTGGCCCGGCGGTCTGCCGGAGATGGAGCGCGAGGTCGCCCGCCTCCGCGCCCTCGGCACCGCGCGGATCGACGTGAGCGAGCTGGACCCCGAGATCGTCGACCACGCCCGAGTGCACGCCACGCCTGAGGTGCTGCGCGAGGTCGAGATTCCCGCCCACGGCGCGGCGAGCCGTACTCTCATGACAGATGAACTGAACGCACAGGACGGCGCACGGTCCGAGATCGAGGTGCCCGCAACCGCTCTCGTCGGAGCGTCCGAACGCGGAGTCTCTGGACGCGGGGTGTCCCGCCACTCGACGGCGAGCTCTCCTCCGAACTCGAAGCCCTCCGCCGGCCGCGGCGGCGCCTGGGTCCCGGGGCCGAGCGACTGGATGATCACCGAGGACGACCCGCTCGACCTCGAGGTCTACGAGCGCAAGGCGCTGCTGCGCGCTCTCGCCGTCGCCAAGGGCAACCGGACGAAGGCCGCGCGACTCATCGGGATCGGCAAGAGCACCTTCTACCGCAAGCTGCAGAAGTGGCGGCTCAGCGAAGAGGGTACGTCAGAGGATCCGCCGCATTCGACGTAGGGTCGTCCGGCGTCAGACGGTGGTGGAGGAGCCGAGCCTCCAGCCGCACGATCCCCGAGCCCTCCTCGATCACCTCGCGGGGAATCCGTGCCAGTGACACGGCTCGCGGCCAGCGCGGGTCGATCACGGCACCCACGATCGTCCGTGTCGCCATCCCCGGTCGCTCGCGCCCGCGCGTTCCGCCGGCGGGATCGAGCACGAGCCGCGACCCGTCCGCGCGTACAGCGACGACGACCGCGTCGTAGACCTGGGGCAGGTTCGCGCGCGGGGCGGCGCCCTCGGCGGTGCCGAAACCGATGCTGAGGTCGACGAGCCCCTCCTTCGTCCGGCGGAAGCGGAGCTGGGGCGGGTCGGCGAGCCCCCGCCGACGCAGGAGCAGGAGCGGCCCCGTCTCGATCTGTGCGCTCGGTCGCCGCCCCGTGGTGACGACGATCTCGTACCGCGCCAGGCGCGCTGCGACTTCGGCCCTGAGCTCGGGCCCGTCGTCCGGGTCGAACGCGAAGAGGGCCTCCGGGAGTCCGAGCACCAGGTCACCGCGCACGAGCGACGCGACGCCGCCCATCGTGGGGACGATGTAGTCCGGCTCCGTCGCCAGCGCGGCGAGGAGGTCGAGACGCCCCGGGTCGGGGGACCAGGAGGCTCGCTCGACGCCGGGCAGCCGCGTCGCCCGGCCGAACATGTCTACGACGCGTACGTTCGCCAGGTACCCGAGCGCGCCGGGCCACGCGCTCAGCACGGTCGCCTCGGGCGGGAGTCGATCGCGCAGGAAAGCGCCCACGCGGCGGAGTCCGCTGGTGAGCTGGATCTCGGCGAAGTGGGCCGAGCGGCCGAGGATCGGACCGTGCCCTGGCGGCTGGGTCGCAGCCGCCGTCCGAGCGCGCTCCTGGACCTCGCGCAGCCCGAAGCGCCCCAGGTCGCCAGGGAAGCGGCTCGCGAGCAGCGAGCCAAGGATCGCGACCCCGATCGCGAGCCAGGACAGGCGCTCCATGCTCGCGCGGTACGTGTCGAGCGCGCGTGCGATGCCCTGCTGGATCGCGATGAACACGATCGGCAGCGCCATGGTGAACGCGAGGTCGAACGCGGCCGGTCCGCCTCCCGCGAGGACCGAGGACGTCCAGCACGCCGCCGCGAGAACGAGCGCCCGTCGGCCGACCGGCGTCAGTTCGCCGATCGCGATCGCGATGAGCGGGAAGACGAGCAGGAACGGAGAGACGGTCGTCACCGCGAAGTCGCGGAGCTGAGCGAGGCCGTGACGGGCCGCGGCGCCGTCCGGCTGCAGGATCCTGCTGAGGTCCTCGACGAGCGACGCGCCGAGCCCGTGGGCCAGCGCGAGCGTCGCGAGCGCGGGCGCGAAGACGACGAGCCCCGGCACCGACGACGAAGCGCCTCGCGCGGAGCGGCGCCGCAGCGCAGTCTGGATCGCGAGGACGGCGGCCGCGACGATCCCCTCGGGGCGCGCGACCACGAGCAGCGCGAGCGCGAGCGCGGCGAAGCGCGAGCGACCGTGCTCCAGCGCGACGAACGCCGTCGCCAGCAGGAACATCGCGATCGGCCACTCGGTCCCGCTGGCGCCCGCGACCGCGACGGCGCCGCTGGACACGAGCAGGAGCGCCGGCACGACGCCCGCGATCCGGTCCGTGTCGAAGCGCGTCGACAGGAAGACGGTCAGCAGGACGCACGCGATCCCCACGAGCTGCGCGGCGAACGTCGACCACACGTAGACCCGCTCGGCCGCGGCGGCCACGCCGACGAGGAGCGGTGACGGGTACGACCACAGGCCGCCCGCGACCGCGCCGCTGGCCGGGTCGACCGACCACGCCAGCACGCCCTCGCGCGCCAGCACGCGACCCAGGTGCAGGGCGGCGTGCGCCGACTCGAACGGCGGGGCGAAGCCACCCGCGGCGCTCCGGTGGACGACCAGGACGTGCACGAGCAGCGCCGCCATCGCCAGCAGCAGGGCGGTGATGCGATTCATCGCGTCGTCTGGAAGTCGACGTCGACGGCCGTGCGCTCCGGTACGACGACCTCGCGCTGGCGCCGCGCGCGGCCCGCGACGACCGTGACGCGGTACCGTCCGGGCGGCAGGTCGCGGAGCAGGTAGCGGCCCTCCTCGTTCGTCTGCGTCGCCCGGAACTCGTTCAGGAGGACGGCCTGCGTCCGCTCCCGCGTCCCGCCGTCCTCGGGCGCTCCCTGGGTTCGGTCGCGCTCGTCGGTGTACCGCTCCGCACGGACGAGCGCGCCCCGCAGGCCGCGTCGGGAGGACGTCGTCTCTCCGACCTGCCGCGACGCGGGACCGAGGACGACCCCGCGAATGGCGCCGGCGTGCGAGGCGAGATCGAGCGGCGCCGCCTCGGCGTCCACGCGGTGCTCGTAGAGCGTCGGACGCCCCCTCGCGTCCACGAGGAGGTCGGGCGAGCGGGCGCCGCGATCCTCGGGCGACAGGAGCGACACGCGGTAGCTCCCCTCGTGCATGAGCTCGACCTCGAACGTCCCGTCCTCCGCGACGTCCACGCGGCGCGGGAACCCGCCCTCAACGTCGGTCGGGGAGGTCGTCGGGAGCATCAGCAGCTCGTATCCGCCCTCGATCGCCGCGTAGGGCCCGAGGTCGATCGTCCCGGTGAGGCCGCGCAGGCGCAGCCCGACCACGGAGGGCGGCTCGCCGATCGGACGGTCCAGGGTGAGCGTGATCGGCTCGCCGGCGTCCGTGACCTCGACGTCGAAGGCCGTCGACTGGAACCGATGGGCCGCGACGAGGACCTCGTGCTCGCCGGCGCGGAGCTCGTCGAGGACGAACGACCCCGTGGCGTCGGTCCACGTCCAGACCGGCCGGCCGGCGTCCGTGGTGCTCACTCCGGCGCCGTCGACGGGGTTGCCCTCTTCGTCGACGATCACGCCCTGGAGCGAGAGCGTGCCTAGCGCGAGGTCGACGGGCGGGAGCGCGCCACCCTCCGGCGGCTCCGAGAACGGGAAGTCGAGCTGGGGGTCGGTCAGGAACGCCACCGCGGCGACGAACAGCACGAGCGCGAGCGAGGCGAGCGGAACGATGCGGATCAGCTTCATCGCGTGCTCTCCCGCGCCTGGCGGAGCACCCGCGCGAGCTCGGCGCACGGCGTGAACTCGTCGAATCGGTCGTCGTCCAACGTGCCCCAGAACTCGTCGAGCCCGCGGAGGCCCGCGCGCTCGTACCCGACGAGGCGCACGCCGAGGTGGAGCCGGTCGCAGGCCTTCACGAAACGGGCCTCGCGCGACTCCTGCGCCTCGTACTCGCCGAAGGCGTCGCTCGCGACGTCCGAGAGCGGGCCGAGCAGCTCGCGCGCGAGCGCGGCCTCCATGTCGGCCTTGGCGCCGGCGGGGAGGTGCTGGGCCGCTGGCTGCGGCAGGTCGCCGCTCCTGGCCTCCGGCGCGTCGTGGACCAGCGCCATCGCGAGGACGCGCGCGAGGTCCAGGGGCGGATCGACGCGCGGCGCGAGCGCGAGCGCGACGTAGCTCACGCCGAGGACGTGGCCGGCGATGCTCTCCGGCGACGGGACGCCGCGCAGGAGCCAGCCCGTCCGCGGGAGGTCGTCGAGCGCCAGGAGGTCCAGGAGCGCGTCGAGCGCGCCGCCTGCGTTCGGCCGTTGCGGAGGGTCCTGGGGCATGTCTGGTGGGGGCCGTGCCTCGGATCGCGGGAACCGATCGCGTGGCCGGAGTTTCCCCTGGTCCTCGCCCCGGGTGGTCCAGCCCCTGTCCCTATAATGCTCGGCTCGAACGCGCGTGCCAAACGCCCGGCGGGCCCATCCGGAAGCCACCGCCCGAAGCCTCCGCCGCGCGATGTCCGCCGCAGGATCCTCCCGCACCATGCTCCTCCGCCTCTCGCGACAGATCGCCCCCGCCGAGCTACGGGCCGTCGAGGCGGTCGCGGAGGAGCTCGGCTACGCGCTCACGCGGCTCGGCGAGCGCGGCGACGTCGCCGAGCTGGCCCGGCTCCCCGGCTCCCGTCCGCCTGCGGGGCCCGCGCACGTGGCCGCTTTCGCCGACCTCTCCGGCGTGGTCGAGATCCTCGACCGCGGCGACGTCCGCGAGCTCTGGCGCGCTCGGCCCGACGGTGCAGCCAGCACCGTCGTCGAGGCCGCGGGCGCCCGCTTCGGCGGCGGCTCCGCGTCGATCATCGCCGGTCCCTGCGCCGTCGAGGACGAGGCGCGACTGCTCGAGGTCGCGCAGGCCGTGCGGTCGCGCGGCGCCTCGCTGCTCCGCGGCGGCGCGTTCAAGCCACGGACGTCGCCGTACTCGTTCCAGGGCCTCGGCCGCGAGGGCCTGGAGATGCTCCGGAACGTGCGCGAGGCGACGGGGCTCGGGATCGTGACCGAGGTGCTCGACCCGCGGGACGTCGAGGCGGTCGCGGACGCGGCGGACCTCGTGCAGGTCGGCGCACGCAGCATGGCGAACTACGCGCTCCTGAAGGAACTCGGCGAGCTGCGCCAGCCCGTGCTGCTCAAGCGCGGCTTCGGCGCGACCGTCTCGGAGTTCCTCGGCGCGGCCGAGTACGTCCTCGCGGGCGGGAACGAGTCCGTCGTCCTGTGCGAGCGCGGCGTGCGCGGCTTCGACCGCGTCACGCGCAACCTGCTCGACGTCGGCGCGATCGCCCACCTCGCCGGAGCCACGCATCTGCCGGTGATCACCGACCCGTCCCACGCCGCGGGCCGCGCCGACCTCGTGCGCGCGATCGGACGCGCCGGACTCATCGCAGGTGCCGACGGCCTGATGGTCGAGGTCCACCCCGCCCCGGCCGAGGTGCACTCCGACGGCCAGCAGGCCATCGGCCTCGACGAGTTCGGGGCCCTCGTCCGCGACGCGGAGGCGCTCTGCGTGCTCGACGACCGTCGCCTAGTCACGCTCGACGAAACACCGGACGGAGCCTCCTCGCGTCCGTCGATGTCCCCCCTCCCGACCGCCCACCTGAGAGGCACCGCGTGAGAAGGCCCTACGTCGCCGGCAACTGGAAGATGAACCTGGACCGTCGCGCCGCGCGGGACCTGGCGGTCGCCGTGCGCGATCACGCGGCGCCGGACGTCGACGTCGGTCTGTTCCCGGCGATGGTCCACCTCGACGAGGTCACGCGTGCGACCGCGGGGTCGGACGTGAAGGTCGGCGGCCAGAACTGCAGCGACGAGGTCGAGGGCGCCTTCACCGGCGAGGTCTCGGCGCGGATGCTGAAGGACGTCGGAGCGACGGTCGCCCTGCTCGGCCACTCCGAGCGCCGCCACGTCTACGGCGAGACGGACGAGTTCATCGAGCGCAAGGTCCGCCGCGCGCTCGAGGACGGTCTGGAGGTCATGCTCTGCGTCGGCGAGACGATCGAGGAGCGGCGGGCGGGGCGCACCGAGGAGGTCTGCCGGACCCAGCTCACCGCCGGCCTCGGCGACATCGACAAGGCGGTCCTGGGCCGCGTCTCCATCGCCTACGAACCCGTCTGGGCGATCGGGACGGGCGAGACCGCGACGCCGGAGCAGGCCGGCGCCGTCCACACCTACCTCCGGGGGATCCTCGGGGGTCTCTACGACGACGAAGTCGCCCAGGAGATGCGAATCCTCTACGGCGGCAGCGTAAAACCCTCCAACGCCGCCGATCTGATGGCGGTGCCGGACATCGACGGGGCGCTCGTGGGCGGGGCCTCCTTGCGCGCTGACTCGTTCCTCCCGATCATCGATGCCTCGACCCGTGGCTGACGGCCCCGAAACGCTCCCATGTCCCTCACGATCACCCTCCTCTACATCCTCTTCGTCGCAGCGGCGATCGTCCTGACGGTCGTCATCCTGCTCCAGGAGGGCAAGGGCGGCGGCTTCGGCGACGCCCTCGGCACCGCGGGCCAGCAGGCCTTCGGCGTCAAGGCGTCCGGCGTCCAGCGCTTCACGGCGTACGTCGCGATCGCCTTCCTCGCCTCGGCCGTGCTGATCCACGTGCTCAACAACAAGGCTCAGAACCGCGGCTCGCTCGACGACGCGAGCTCGCTCGACGTCGAGGACGGCTCGATCGACCACTCCTCGCTCGTGTCCGAGCTGGAGCTGCGCTGAGCGCCCGCCTCCGAGGCACCCCCGAGCCCTCATGACGCTCCACTCCATGACGGGATTCGGGGCCGCGCGCTCCGAGGCGACGCTCGAAGACGGCGCGCAGCTCACGGTCGGCGCGGAGATCCGCTCGGTCAACCACCGGCACCTGCAGACGAAGATCCGCCTGCCCTCCGAGCTCGGCGCCCTGGAGGCGCCGCTCGACAAGCGCGTGCGCGCGCGCCTGGGCCGCGGCGCCGTGCAGCTCACGGTCGACGTCGTGCGGACGGGGGGCGAGCCGACCTTCGACGTCGACGAGGCGGCCGTCGAGCGGTACCTGCGGCTCCAGCGCGGGATCGTGCGCCGCTTCGACGAGTTCGACCTCGACGAGGTCGACTCGGTCGTGGAGCTGTTCGGGCTGCCCGGCGTCATCGTGACGACGCGCCATGACGTCGAGCTCGTCGCCGACGGACCGGAGGCGGACCTCGTGCACACCGTCGTCGAGGAGGCGCTCGACGCTCTCGTGTCGATGCGTGCGCGCGAGGGCGACGCGATGGAGGCCGACCTGCGGAACAGCGGCGAGGAGGTCGCGTCGCTCGTCGAGCGCATCGCCGCCCGCATCCCCGACGTCGCGCGCGAGCACCGGGCCAAGCTCGTCGAGCGCGTCCGCGAGCTCGCCGGCGACGCGCAGCTCTCCGAGTCCGACCTGGCGCGCGAGATCGCGGTGCTCGCCGACCGGCTCGACGTCTCCGAGGAGCTCACGCGGCTCGGCAGCCACCTGGAGCAGCTCCACGAGGTCCTCGGCCGCGGTGGCGCCGTCGGGCGTCAGCTCGACTTCCTCGCGCAGGAGTTCTTCCGCGAGGCCAACACGATCGGCTCGAAGTGCGCCGACGCCGAGGTCGCGCACCTCGTCGTCGACCTCAAGACCCACGTCGAGCGCCTGCGCGAGCAGGTCCAGAACGTCGAATGAGCGGGGCTGGCGGACCGCGCACGGGCTCGATGCTCCTCATCTCGGGCCCGTCGGGCTGCGGGAAGAGCACGATCTGCAAGCGCCTCCTGGAGGACGACGACGTCGTCTTCAGCATCTCGGCCACGACGCGCGCTCCGCGGCCCGGGGAGATCGACGGGCAGCACTATCACTTCCTCTCGGCCGACGCCTTCAAGGCCCGGATCCGCGAGGGCGCGTTCATCGAGCACGCCGAGGTGCACGGGAACATGTACGGCACGCTGCGCGCCCCGATGGAGGAGGCGATCGCCGCCGGCAAGACGTACATCGTCGAGATCGACGTGCAGGGCGCGCTCCAGCTCAAGGCGCTGGAGGTCGACGGCATCTACGTGTTCGTCGCCCCGCCGAGCTTCGAGACGCTCCGCCAGAGGCTCTCCGGACGCGGCACGGAGACGCCCGAGGTGCTGGAGCGGCGCCTGAAGAAGGCCGAGGACGAGTACCGCGAGCGCGTCAAGTACGATCACATCGTGGTCAACGACGACCTCGACCGCGCCGTCGCGGAGATTCGCAGCATCGCGGGGCTTCCGCCCGAGGACGATGCGGCCCACGGGAACGTGAGCGCCGCGCCGGCGACCTGACCCGGCGCGCGACCGACCGATCCCTTCCCTTCGATGTCCGACGTCCTCCTCTGCTGTTCCGCCTCCGTCTCGGTGTACAAGGCGTGCGACCTCGCGAGCAAGCTCTCGCAGGCCGGCCACCGCGTGCGGACGGTGCTGACGAACAACGCCGCGCGCATGGTCTCGCCTCAGCTCTTCGAGGCGGTGACCGGTGAGCCCGCCTTCGTGAGCGAGTGGGGGGACGACCGGAAGGCCGCGATGGATCACATCGATCTGTCGAAGTTCGCCGACCTCGTCGTCGTGGCGCCGTGCTCGGCGGACCTGGCTGCGCGGCTCGCGCACGGCCTCGCCGACGACCTCGTGACCACCACGCTCCTCGCGGTGCCGGCCGGCGTGCCGCGGCTCGTCTGTCCGGCGATGAACCCGAACATGCTGGAGCATCCCGCGGTGCGGAGGAACTTCGCGCAGCTCGGCGAGGACGGCTGGCAGCTCGTCGACGCCGAGGCCGGTCACATGGCCTGCGGCGACGTCGGCAGCGGCCGGCTCGCCGAGCCGCCGACGATCGTCGCAGCGATCGAGGCCGCCCTGGAGGCGAGGAGCTGACCATGGCCGACAGCGAGCCGCTGCACGTCGTCGTCACGGCCGGGCCGACGCGCGAGTACATCGACCCGGTGCGCTACCTCTCGAACGAGTCGAGCGGGACGATGGGGTTCGCGATCGCGCGCGAGGCGGCCGCCGCCGGGCATCGCGTCACGCTCATCGCCGGCCCGGTCCACCAGCCGACGCCCGCCGGCGTCGAGCGCGTCGACGTCATGAGCGCGCTCGACATGCTCGCGGCGCTCCGCGAGCACTTCCCCTCGTGTGACGCGATCTTCATGGCCGCCGCCGTCGGCGACTTCCGCCCGCGGACGAAGCTCGACGGCAAGTGGAAGAAGAAGGAGGAGGGCGGCGACGCCGCCGTCCTGGAGCTCGTCGAGAACCCCGACCTGCTCGCGACGATCGCGAAGGACAAGGGCCACCGGCGCGTGATCGCCTTCGCGCTGGAGACCGCCGACGGGCCGCGCCGCGCGGCCGCCAAGCTCGTTCGCAAGAACGCGGACTGGATCGTGCTCAACGGCGCGAGCGCGCTGAACGCGGCGGCGTCGACCGTCACGCTCCTCGATGCCGACGGGGTCGTGTGGCAGGTCGAGGACAGCCCTAAGGCGGAGACGGCCCGGCGCCTCGTGGAACTCCTGGACGGAGCCCCCGCGGCGCAGGGCGATCAGAACGTGAAGTTGAGCTGAACGTACGTGTAGAGGGAGTCCTCGCCGTCGCTCGTGTTGCGGATGAACTCGCCCGCGGACAGATAAGCCGCGCCGAACTCCAGGAGGAGCGACTGCTCCACCACGTTGTAGCGCGTGCGGAACTCGGTCAGGTTGCCGATGAAGCGGCCCGAGTTGCCGTCCGGATCCCGCAGGCCGGTCGTCGTCCAGGAGTCGCGCTTCGACGCCAGGAAGTGCTGACGGCTGGTGACCATGAGCTCCCACTTCGGAGCGATGCGCCCGACGAAGCGGATGCCGGGTGAGATCAGGTTCGCGCGGGCGAAGGCGCCGAAGATCCCCGTGGGGCCGAACTCGAAGCGTCGCGCGCCGAAGAGCGTGGAGAAGCGGTTGTTCTCGTTGTCGTTCGGGTCGCGGTCGCCGCTCGCGTAGTCGAAGAGCGCCTCGATGCGGGGCTGCCATGCCGCGTCGAAGTTGTAGCCGGCGGAGGCGTGGGCGAACCAGGCGCGGTGGTTCAGGTCGGCGTCCGGCGAGTCGCCGTTGCGCGAGTCCCCGAACTGATAGACGCCCTCCACCTCCCAGAAGTACGCGCCGCGCTTGCGGGCGCGCTTCCAGCGTGTGCCGACGGAGTGGATCTCGCGGTCGGCGACGTTGATGCCGCGGACGTCCCCGAGCCGGCGACCGAAGTAGTACAGCTCCGCGTCGACGTCGCCGAGGAGCCGCTCGCGCGAGCCGTGGACGCCGTAGAACTGGTTGCGCGACCGCTCCTCGTCGAACTGGACTTCGTTGTCGCGAAGCCGCTGTTGCTCCCCGTTGCCGGGCAGGCGGTTGGTGGGGTGCGTGTAGAACGCGCGCACCGCCGAGCCCTCCTCGGACGCCCACTGGGCGTTCAGGCCGAGGAACGTGTTGATCGTGTTCCGGTAGCGGTTTCGCGCGGTGAGGCGGCGGCTGCCGATGTCCATCGTGTGCCGGCCGAGCTGGAGTCGGAGCCGGTCGTTCGGCGTGAAGGCGTCGACGAAGCGCGCGGCGACGTATCCCTGCAGCAGCTCGAACGTGTTGACGATCGTCGTGTTCAGGAGCGCATCGTCCGGCGACAGGTACACGCGCGAGTCCTGGAGCTCACCGGTCACCGAGAGGATCTCGTCCTGGATCGTGATCGCGAGCAGCGACCGCATCACGAAGGCCTGGTTGTGACCGTTCTGGTCGCGGCGGAAGCGCTCGTCCGTGTGCTCGAACCGACCGCGGATCGTGCCGCCGACGATGAGCCACTCCGGAAGGTCGAGGGCGCGCTGGAGCCGCCAGGGGCGCTTCTCGTCGGCGGCGTCGGCCGCCGGCGTGACCTGGATGTCGGCCGCCTGCCGGGCGACCTCTTCCCTGCTGAGGTTCGGCGGGGCCTCGGGGGGAGCGGCGGGCGTCTCCTGCGCCGAGGCCGATCCGAGAGCGGTGAGAGTGCAAACGAAAAGGGTGCCGACCGACCGGCCGGCGCGGGCGCTGTGTTCTCGCATGAAGGGGGGACGCGATCCTGGGGGGAGCGGTGCAGGAAGGGGCTGCGGGGGGGGCGCAGAGGCTAACGGCAAGCCAGGACGGATGCAGGGCGCCAAGGACGGCTCCTGAGCGTTGAACCGGGGTGGGACGATCGCGACGATGCTCCTCAGGGGGTGCTTCCTGGAGGGGGGAGCGCACGGAGACACCGCATTGCCGCGCAAGAAGACGACCAGTAAGAGATCTGCCAAGGGGAAGAAGCAGCGCGGCCGCCTCCGGCAGCTCGCGGCGAGCTTCCTCATGGGAGAGCCGCTCGAGGAGGACTCCGCCGCCCGCGTTCGCGAGCTCGGCGGGCTCGCCCTGATCGGGATGTCGATCTGGCTGCTGCTGTCGATGGTGACGTTCAGCACGCCGCTGTCGGTCGCGCCCGAGGGTTCCAACCTCGGTGGGCGCCTCGGGAACTACCTCGCGAACGGCGCGTTCTGCGCGATCGGGCTCTCGGGGTACCTGCTCGCGGTGCTCGGGATCCTGTGGGGCGCGGTGATCGTCGCCCGCCGCGAGATCCGCATGCCGATGCTGCGGCTCGTGGGAGTGGTGTGCTTCGTGCTGTCGTTCGCGTTCCTGCTCGACCTTCAGTTCGGCCTCCCCATGGCCGAGCGCGAGGGGTTCTTCGCGGCGAACGACCGCTTCCGGGAGCAGGCCTCGGCCGCTCCCTCGGGCGACGCCGTGATGGCCACGCTGTCTCCCGATCTGCCGTACGGACCGGGCGGATGGCTCGCGCTCGTCGCGAACCCCGACCTGATCGATCGGTTCGGGTCGGCGGGCCTGTGGGTCCTCCTGATCACGATCGCCGCCATCTCCGCGCTGCTGGCGACCGAGATGGCCTTCTACACGGCGATCACGTCGTTCAGCGACTGGCTCGACGACCGCCGGGACCGGATGGGCGAGCACTTCGTCCCCGCCGTCCTCGGGTGGTGCCGGCGCCTGTTCGTCGGGATCTGGGACTTCCTCCGGGGCGCGGACCTCGGCGCGCCGGCGGGCGGTGCCACGAAGTCCAAGGCGTCCTCGAAGTCGAAGTCCAAGGCGAAGCCGAAGAAGAAGGCTCCGAGCAAGAAGAAGCAGCCGCTCCCCGACCTGGAGGACCTCGACGACGTCGACGAGGGCGACCTCGAGGAGGCGCCCGAGGACGAGTACGACGAGGAGTGGGACGAGGAAGAGGTCGAGTACGAGTACGTCGACGAGGACGGCAACCCGATCGACCCCTCCGAGCTCGAGGACGGCGAGTGGGAGGAAGAGGACGAGTGGGAGGAGGAAGAGCTCGAGGAGGAGCCCGAGGTCATCCAGCCCGCCGCCAAGAAAGGGGCCAAGAAGGGTGCTGCGAAGGGGAAGAAGAAGCCCGCCAAGAAGGACGTCGAGGCCGCCGACGAGGACGAGTTCGACGACGAGCCGGAGCCCGAGTTCGACTTCGAGGAGGCCGAGGCATCCGCCAAGGCCAAGCGCGCCGCCGCGGCCGCCGCCAAGCGCGCCGCCACGATCAGCCAGCCCATCTACGAGCCGCCCACGCCGCCGCCGGGCCCCTGGGACCTCCCGTCGTTCGAGCTCCTGGAGGCCCCGACCGGCACCGCGACCGTCGACAAGGAGTTCCTGGAGACGAGCGCGCAGAACCTGGAGAACGCGCTCCGTAGCTTCCGCGTCGAGGCCGAGGTCGTCGGCGCCCAGGTCGGCCCCGCGGTCACGATGTTCGAGCTGACGGTCGCCCAGGGCACGCGGATGAACAAGGTCACCGCGCTCGCCCAGGAGATCGCCGCCACGCTCCGCGCCCGCAGCGTCCGGATCATCGCGCCCATCCCCGGCAAGAGCACGATCGGCGTCGAGGTCCCGAACGCCCGCCGCCGCACGGTCCGCATCTCCGAGCTCGTCACGCAGAAGGCGTACGACAAGGACTACATGGCGCTGCCGCTGTTCCTCGGGATGGACTCCGAGGGCAAGTCGATCGTCGAGGACCTCGCGCGCGCGCCGCACATGCTGATCGCGGGCACGACCGGCTCGGGTAAGTCGGTCTGCATCAACACGATCATCGCGAGCTTCCTGCTCACGCGTTCACCGCACGACGTGAAGCTCATCCTGATCGACCCGAAGATGGTCGAGCTTCAGATGTTCCACACGATCCCGCACCTCGAGCTGCCGGTCGTGAACGACATGAAGCAGGCGACGAACGTCCTGATGTGGGCGGTCGAGAAGATGGAGAGCCGCTACGAGCTCTTCAAGAACGCCGGCGTCAAGAACATCAAGACCTTCAACAAGCTCGGCGAGGACAAGCTCCGCCAGCGACTGGGCGACGACTTCAACGAGGAGTACACGCCGCGGCACATGCCGTACATCGTCCTGGTCATCGACGAGATGGCCGACCTGATGATGCAGTCCAAGAAGGAGGCCGAGCAGGCGATCACCCGCCTCGCGCAGAAGTCCCGCGCGGTCGGCATCCACGTGATCGTCGCGACCCAGCGCCCATCGACGGACGTCATCACGGGCGTGATCAAGGGCAACCTGCCCACGCGGATCGCGTTCCAGGTCGCGTCGAAGATCGATAGCCGCGTCATCCTCGACACGATGGGGGCGGAGAAGCTCCTCGGGCAGGGCGACATGCTCTACACGCCGCCCCAGTCGAGCCAGGTCGTCCGCGTCCAGGGCGCACTCGTCGAGGACCACGAACTCCAGGCGCTCGTCGACCACGCGTGCGAGAAGGCGGCGCCGAACTTCGACCAGCAGCTCGTCCAGACCGCCACCGGGACCGCCCCGCCGGGCGAGATCGCCCAGGGCGGCGAGAAGGTCGACGAGATGTTCAACGAGGCCGTGACGGTGGTGCTCAAGTACCGCCGCGGGTCCGCGAGCCTCCTGCAGAGGGCGCTCGGAATCGGATACACGCGCGCGTCGCGCCTCATCGACCAGATGACCGACGCGGGCATCCTCGGGCCCCACATGGGCTCGAAGGCGCGCGAGATCTTCATGACTCTCGAGGACTGGGAAGAGAACCAGGCCAACCTCGACAGGGCCGGGTGACGGTATGAGCCACATCGACGACGACATCCAAGGCGAGGAGCGCGAAGACGCGGGGCTCGAGCTCGCGGGCATCGTGCTCTTCCTGGCGGGGTCGCTTCCGGCGGCCGCCGTCGCCAAGGCGCTCTGGGACGGCACCGACCTCGCGGCCGAGGGGCTGGGCGGCACCGCGGCCCTCGCGGCGCTCGTCGTCGGCTGGGTCGGGCCCTGGCCGGCGCTCCTCGTCGCGGCGACGATCGCGGCAGTCGGTGCGATGAAGGTCCTCGGCACGCTCCGTGCGGACCCGGTCCGGATCGCGGCGGGCGTCTGCGCCGCGGGGCTGGGCCTCGCCGCGATCGCGAGCGCGGTGACGAGCGGCGCGGGCGGGCGGCTCGGCGACGGGACCGGCGGCGCGCTCGCCTCCGTGCTCGGCAGCTTCGCCGGCGTCCTGCTCGGCGTCGGCGTCCTCGGCGCGGCCTACTGGATCGGTTTCCGCCGCGACGCGGCGGCCGAGCTCGCCGCGGCTCCGGAGGGAGCGGCGCTGGCGCAGGCCGCGGGGGCGACCGTCGATCCGGCCGCGGCCGACGGGGTCGGGCCGTTCGACGACGTCGGCTCGGACGAGATGGTGACCGGCGCCGAACCGGGCGAGAGCCGCCTGGGCGCCGTCGCCGGGTCCATCACGGGGGCACTCTCGTCGCTCGCCTCGCGGGCGGCCGCGCTCCCGGCGACGCTGCGCGAGCGTCGTGCGGCGAAGGCGCCCCTCGGCCGATCCGTCGAACGCCGCGCGCGCGTCGCCGCGAAGCGCCGCCGCTCCGGCGGCGGGCAGACCCTCGGCGCTGCGCTCATCCGCGATGACATCGAGGGCGTCTCGCACGACGAGGCGGCGGCGCTCGCGCCGGACGACAAGACGCTCGCGTACATGGAGGAGGTCTGGCGCCGGGCTTCGAAGAGCCTCCCCCAGAACGAGCCCGTGCCCCCGTCCCCGTACCCGGAGGACGTGCGGCTGAAGGGTGAGATCCCGCAGGGCACCCAGCCCTTCCTCCCCCTCGGCAGCGAGGCCGCCGCGATGGCGGCGAGCGTCGAGACCGGCGGCGGTTCTCCCGCGGCCCCGGCGCCCGAGGACGGCTCGTTCGCGGGCCCGTTCGCGAGCGGTCCGGAGGTGATACCCGTTGGCGCGACCGAGGAGGTCCGCCCGTTCGACTTCGACGACCCGTTCGGAGCGTCAGCGACCGCCGGCGCGCTGTCCGGTGACGACGCTGCGGCCCTGGAGGCCGCCGTGCTGAGAGAGGGGGCCGAGGCCGAGGCACCAGCCGAGCTGCCGCCGGGCGTGCGGCCGCTGGAGAGCGCGGCGCCGCACGATCTTCCGCCGCAGGATCTTCCGCCGCAGGATCTTCCGCCGCAGAGTCCCTCGCAGCAGAGTCCTCCGCAGCACGCCGAGGCCCCGTCGGTCGGCGATCTCCTGGCCGAGATGCCCGAGGAAGCGCCCGCGGCTGGTGTCGAGGCCCCGTTCAAGACGGTGATCGACGAGCTCGGCGAGATCCCGCTCCCGCCGCCGCCGCCGGAGTTGCCCACGGTCTCGTCCGTCGCCGACGAGCTCGCGACCACGGAGCCCGCTGTCGAGCCGGCCACGCGGCCGCCAGCCTCCTGGGAGGTCCCGTACGAGCCTGAGGACACCCTGACCGAGCCCGCTCCGATTGCTGACGTCGACGACAGCGGACGCTGGCCGCGGCGCGAGGAGGATGTCGCGGACGAGGCCGCTCCGGTCTCGGAGGTCGCCGCGGAGCCCGAGGTCGTCGCCGAGGTGGAGCCTGAAGTCGACGCGGAGGTCGAGGTCGAGGTCGAGCCCGAAGCCGAATTCGAGGAGACCGTCGAAGAGCTCGTCGAGGAGGAGGAAGAGGCCGAGCTCGAGGACGACGAGGAGTACGAGTACGTCGACGAGGACGGCAACCCGATCGACCCCGAGGAGCTCGCCGAGTACGAGACCGACGGGGACGAAGAGTCCGAGGAAGAGGCCGAGTACGAGGAAGAAGCCGAGTACGAGGAGGAAGAGGGCGAGTACGAAGAGGCCGACGAAGACGACGCCGAGGAAGAGGAGTCGGACGAGGAAGAGGCCGAGTACGAGTACGAGGAGGCTGACGAAGAGGCCGACGAGTACGAGGAGGACGACGAGGAGGAAGTGGACGACGAGACCCACGACCTCGTGCTCGAGCCCCAGGCCCCGCCCGAGGGTGCCTCCCGGGACGCGACGCGCGTCCTGGAGGCCGGGCTCATCGTGGTGCGCGAGGGGCGCGTCGCCGTCTCCCTCCTGCAGCGCGAGCTCGAGATGGAGTTCGACGAGGCGTGCGAGCTCCTGGACCAGCTCCAGGAGGAGGGCCTGATCGGTCCCTACAAGGGCGGCAAGACGCGCGACATCCTGCTGTCCGAGGACGAGTGGGAGGGGCGCTTCGCCCGCTCCTGAGGGACGCCGGCGTTCGGACGACCCGAAGCGGCCGCGGCAAGCGGTCTTCGCGTTTTGCCGATCAACGTGGGCCTATCCCCCATCGGCACCCGAGCTCGACCCGACGACCAGGTTCGGATCGACGAGCAGGAGCATCGTCGAGTCGCCCTTCGCGTCCTGCACGAGCACGGCAGATGGCGCGAGGTCCGCGAGGTCGTTCGGCGTTGCCGTGCCCCGTCCCAGCATCTGTGCGGTCGAGACGCGACTCGCTTCACCGCGCACGATGTTCTCGATCTGGTCGACGACTAGGCCGAACCGCGTCGTGCCGCGATCGACGAGTACGACGGCCCCATCGGCGCGCACGTTCGACGTTGACCGGCGAAGCTCGACGAGCGGGATGATCTCACCTCTCAGGCTCATCATCCCGGACGATCGGCCTCCGCTCTGCTCCGCCATCGTCAGGTCTTCCGGAAGCTTGCAAACCTCGCTGACGTTGCGAAGCTCGATGCCGAGCATCGTCCCACCGACCTGGAACGCGAAGAAGCTCTCGATCTCTTGCGGTTCGAGCTGGCCAGGGTCTTTGACGCACTCGGCCGAGTCCGTCGGTGTCCCGCGCGCGTCGAAGCCGTAGCGGGCCGTTACGGTCGCGACGTCCATGGCTATGAGGTGTCTCTGTTCTCCGGCAGGGAGGACTCCGCAGCTCAGTTCGTAAAGGCGCGAGCCTGGTAGCTCGACCGGTTTCAGGTGATCCTCCGCGCACTCATAGGTCTCGACGAGCGCATCGACCTCGAGACCCACGCTGGAACCCTCGTGCGTGAGGAAGAGGAGCCTGCTTGGTTCTCCGGAGGGCGGCAGACCGAGGATCCCCCTGAAGTCCATCACCGTTCGGAGCTCGCCCCGGTGCTCGACGATGCCGCGACTGCTCCCGTAGGCTGCATCCGAGGCCTGCACGGTGCCGCGCTCCTGGATCTCGAGGACCGACTCGATCGGGAACGCAAACTCGTGGTGACCGACGCGTGCTACGATCCACTTCCGATAGACCTTTGGCTCGACTTCGTCCAGGTCGCGGCTCCAGCCCACGTCCTGGGCGAGTCCAGGAATCCCACCGAAGACGTCCATGGAGAGCACTGGGATGAAGCGCTCGGCCTCGTCGAGCGCGATCACGCCGTCGACGACACGGCTGCCGTTCTCGGCGACGTTCAGCGGGACGAGCTGGCTTGGCGTGACGCGGACGACCTCTCCCGTCCGGTCGAACAAGACGCCCAGGTGACCGCCGTTCGCGGACACGACCGCGAGGCGAAGGTCGTGCGAGGCCTCGGCCGCATCGAGACCGAGCAGCGTGCAGGCGTCGACGATCGGGAGCACCTCCCCCCGGAGCCCGAAGATCCCGCGAACCGCGGCGTTGGCCTTGGGCAGCGGAGTGACTCGATCGGGGTAGGGGACGACTTCGCGCACGCGGTCGGCGGGAAGGGCGAACTCGTCGTCACCGATGAAGAACGTCCCGAAGATCTCCTCGTCGGAGGCGGGGCCCGTCGATCGATCGGCGTCAATGAGCCGCGTGGCCAGGGCCTGGGAGAACCCGTCGTCTTCGCTTCGTTCCAGCATCGCGTTCTGTGCGTGACCTCAGGAGTTCGTGTCGCGCCCGAAGGCGAGAGGCATGTCCCAGCGCGTGGGCTCGTCGCCCTCGTGCCGGACGACGAAGAGCGCCTTCAGCGGACCGTGGACGACCATTTGACGACCTTGCGTTCCGCCGACGTCGACGCCCTTGAGGCGAATGCGCGCCGTACCCAGGCTTGCCCGAACGGTGGCTTCGTTCTGAGCGCCGACGCCCGGCCGGCTGTCCGCGTTCGAGAACATGCTCGCGCCGCCGGCGATGTAAGCGACGACCTCTCCTCGTCTGTCGTCGGGGACGCGGAGTCTCTGGAGAAGCCACTCGACCGCCGTGTCCGCGAAGCGCGGACCGCCGTTGGACGCGGCGGACCTGCTGCTCGGCAGCAGGACGTGCGCCAGCCCGAAGCGAGCCTTGCGGGGCCAGACGAGCGCCACTCCTATGCAGGAGCCGAGCGTCGTCCGCAGGGCATCTCCCGCTTCGCCGACCCGGCCCTCGCCGATGCCGATCCGCGTCGACGGGGCTGCTAGTTCGATTTCCGGTAGATGCACGGCGCCACGTACTCCAGATCACTGTCCCGGCCGGCAAGAGACTCGGACTCGCCGATCACCAGGAGTCCTTTCGGCCGGAGTGCGCCAATACAGTTCCCGAGGACGCGCTTGGTGTCCGATTCGTTGAAGTAGATCAGCACGTTGCGGACGAGGACCACGTCGAAGCCTCGCCGCGGCGCGTCGAACAGATTGTGCTCCCGGAACGTGACCCGCCGTCTGAGCGTGGCTGCGAGGCGACGATCGCCCTCGCACGCTCCTTCGAACCATCGGTCCATGCCGATCTCGGGGCGGCTCTCGATCGCGCGCTCGATCTGGTCGCTCGAGAAACGCATGGTGGACGCCCGGGACACGGCTACGGGAGATACGTCAGAGGCTTCGACGCTCCACGAGAATCCAGAGTGTTCCTCGGTGATGGATGCCGCGAGCAGCGCGATCGATGCCGGTTCTTCTCCCGTCGAGCACGCGGCTGACCAGAAGGCCATGCGCTCGCCTGCGCTCGCGCGCCGCCCGACGTCCTCCCTCAATGTGTCCCAAACGCCTCTTGTGCGGAAGAACGACGTCTTGTGGGTCGTAACGGCGTCGACGAATCGACCTACCTCCTCGGCGGCGTCGTCGAGCGTACGGAGTAGGTCCCAATACTCCTGCAGGTCTGCGAGCCCGAGCTCACGACAGCGACGCCGGAGTCTGCTCGACACCATGGCGTACTTGCGTGCGTCGATCTCCACGCCCGTGCGGCGGTACACCTGGTCGACGAGCGACGCGATAGCGGAGTCCTCGGATCCACGCATCGAATCAGAGATCGAGCTTCTCGACGAGGTCCTGGAGCCCCCGCGCGTTGCCGAAGAGGTCCTGGCACTTCCTCGCAATCTGCTCGCAAGCCTGCGCCGAGTGCTCGGTCTCCTCGGACACCGATTGGATCCCGGAGTTCACGTCTGAAGCGGCGATCGACTGTTCTTCGGCACCGGTTGCGATCTGACTGATCGCCGCATATGTCTGCTCGACACGCTGGGCGATCTGGTGGAACGCACTTGCGGCCGACTCCGACACCTTGCTGCCCTTGTTGATTCGGTTGGTGGACTCGCCGATGAGCTTCGAGATCTCCTTCGTGGCCGCTGAGGAGCGCTCCGCAAGCTTGCGGACTTCATCGGCCACGACCGCGAATCCACGGCCGTGCTCACCCGCGCGAGCAGCCTCGATCGCGGCGTTGAAGGCGAGCAGGTTCGTCTGATTGGCGATGTCGCTGATGACCTTGACGATGTCGCCGATCTCGCTGGCAGAGCCGTTGATCGCCTCCATGGCGGAGAGCGACTCCTGAACCGCGTGCGTCCCGTCCTTCGCCTCCGACTGGGCCTCCATCGCGAGCTTGTTCGCCTCGCGCCCGTTCTGTGCGATCGACGTGATCGATGCCGTGAGCTCCTCGACGTTCGCCGACATTTCCTCCGAAGTGGCGCCGAGCCTCTCCGAGCGTTGAGCCATCGCCTGGACGGCATCGGAAATCTCACCCGCTGCCTCGGTGAACGCGCCGGAGCGCTCGACGACCTGCTGGGCTAGCCAGCGTGCCTCGGACTTCCGTTTCGTGATGTCGTTGGCGAACTTGACGATGGACGACGGCTTGCCGTCCGGTCCGAGAATCGGGTTGTACGTCGCTCTGAGCCAGATCTCGCTGCCGTCCTTCGCCACGCGTCGAAACTCGCCCTCGCGGAACTCGCCGCGGTTCAGAGCGGCCCAGAACTCGCGGTATTCGGTGCTCTCGGCGTGACCAGGTTCGCAGAACATGCGGTGGTGCTGGCCCTGGATCGCGTCCAGCGAGTACCCGACGGCCGCGAGGAAGTTCTCGTTCGCGTCTTTGATCGTGCCGTCGAGGTTGAATTCGATGACTGCCTGGGAGCGTGAGATCGCGGTGACCTTGCCCTCGTACTCCGCGTCCTTGGTGCGGCGCGCCGTGATGTCGACCGCGTACTTGACGACTCCGACCGCACGATTCTCTGAGTCGAGGATCGGGTTGTAGGTCGCCTGCAGCCAGATCCTGCGACCGCTCTTGGTCACGCGCCTGAAGATCCCCTCGCGGAACTCACCGCGGTTGAGTGCGGACCAGAAGTCCCTGTACTCGGCGCTCTCCGAGTCCTCGGAGAGGCAGAACATGCGGTGGTGCTGTCCGACGACCTCGCCGAGCGTGTAGCCGACCGTCCGAAGGAAGTTCTCGTTCGCCGACTTGATCGTCCCGTCGAGGTTGAACTCGATCACTGCTTGCGAGCGCGAGATGGCGTCGATCTTGCCCTCGAACTCGGCGGTCGTACGCTTGCGCTCCGTGATATCGGACGCGAACTTGACGACGCCACACGGACTCCCCTCGACGTCGAGAATCGGGTTGTAGGTCGCGTGGAGCCAGATCTCTCGCCGGTCCTTCGTGAGTCGCTTGAATTCTCCCTGCGTGAAATGGCCCCTGTTGAGGGTCGCCCAGAACTCGCGGTACTCGTGGCTGTTGGCGTACTCCGCGTCGCAGAAGATGCGATGGTGCTGTCCCACGATCTCGTCGAGCTGATAGCCGACCGTCGCGAGGAAGTTCTCGTTCGCCGACTTGATCGTGCCGTCAAGGTCGAATTCGATCACTGCCTGCGAGCGCGAGATGGCCTCCATCTTGCCCTCGAACTCGGCGGTCTCTTTCTTCCGCGCGGTGATGTCGGACGCGATCTTCACGACGGCGACCGGTGTTCCGCTGTCGTCGAGGATTGGGTTGTAGCTGGCCTGGAGCCAGATGTCATCGCCGTCCTTCCGGACGCGTTTGAACGCACCGGTGAAGTACTCGCCGCGCGCGAGCTTCGCCCAGAACTCTCGGTATTCCTCGCTTGCAGCGTGGTCGGGATCGCAGAAGATGCGGTGGTGCTGTCCGACTACCTCGTCCTCCGTGTAACCCACCGACGCGAGGAAGTTCTCGTTCGCGCAGCGGATCGTTCCGTCTAGCTCGAACTCGATGACGGCCTGGGACCGCGAGATCGCGGCGATGTGGCTCGAAGAGACGTTGCGTCCGTGTCCGCCGCGCGCTTCAGGAGCCTCCGACAGCGCGACGACGAGCACCTCGGTCACACCGCTCTCATCCTCGACCGGGCAGAGGTTGAGGCAGATCGGCACCCTCCGACCGTCGGCGTCAACGCCGTCGATCTGGACGGGTACGGTCTCCCCCGCGATCGCTCGGCTCAGGGGGCCGCCCTTGCCGAGCAAGTCGCTCTTCAGATCGATTCCGAGTGCGCGAAAACGGCCGTTCGCGCTCTTGATAGCGCCCCTCTTCGTAAGTGTCGCGACGGGGAAGAGGTCGGTGACGGATTCCAGGACGTCCTCGAGCGCGTCGAGGTCGTGGGGGGCAGTTGTGTGGTTTCGAGAGGCCATCGGAGCGTAGGGGGCGGACGTGGGCTGAGACGTCTGGATCGATATCCACGCCGCCCCGCCTTGATCCGATCCTGGGTATTGCCGCCGTGTCGCCTGGGCATTCCCCGGCTGATCGCCCTATGTGGCATGGGAACCCCCTAAGGTCGCTCTCCGCGGGATTCGTGATCGAGCGCCCGCCCTATCCAGCGCGGCCTCGAGAGCGCGACGGATCGCCCCGCTCGAGCCACGCCCGCTCCCGGCTCACCCCCTCACTCGCAGAACGTGACGCGGATCGCGTCGCTGAACTGGAACGACGGGCCGTCCCGGTAGATCGCCTGGTAGTACCACGTCGATCCGGCCATCACCTGGCCCGACGGCATCGGCGGCGCCGTCAGGTCGACGGGCCATTCCGGGCGGCCGAAGTCGCGCGTCGGTGCGATCGAGAGCCGATAGCTGCTGGCTGCCGCGATGCACCGGATCCCGTCGCCGACGACCAGAGCGTCCGGGAGAGCTCCGTAGAACGCCGCGGCAAACGTGTTGTTCGGGAAGTCGATCCCGGCCAGACCGAACTCGTTGCTCGCGATCGAGGTGCTCCCGGTGACGATGAGGACCGCGTTCGTACCCGTCGCCGTCGAGGCAACTCCCTCGCAGTGCTTCGACCAGTTTCCGCAGGTCGGGACCTCGATGCTCAGGTCGTCGATGAACGGGCCCGAGCCGTCGTTGACCCAGTCGTCCAGCGCGTGGAAGTCGAACGTGATCTCGACGTCCCCCCAGGCAGCCTGGAGCGGGAAGTCGAAGCGCTGCCAGTCGCAGTCGGTCGAGAGCTGGACGTTGAGGCACGCGTTGTAGTACTCGCCGCCGCCGCCCGCCGGCCGGACGATGAGGCGTAGCGCGTCCCACTGGCAGCCGATCTCCATCTCGAGCGAGACCCAGAAGGTGAGGATCGAGTCCGCCCCGGCCGAGGCCAGGTCGATCGGAGGCGACGTCACGCTCCCACAGGTGACCGCCGCACCACCGTGGAAGCCCGGGCCGCCGATATCGACGCCGTTGTTGAAGTTGAGCGAGGCTGGCGGGCTCCGGAACGCCGGGGCACCGCACGCGCGGGTGAACGGCGTTGCGTCCGCGGCCCACTCGTACCCCGGGGTGCAGGTGGTCTGCACGGTCCAGCCGTCGAGCGAGGCGAAGTCCGTCGAGTAGAGCGACTGAGCGGAGGCGGTCGTGCAGAGGGTCGTGGCGATGGCGGCGGCAGCGGCGAGCGAGACGGGGGCGAGCTTGGGGTGGTTCATGGCAGTCCTCGGGAAGGGGCCCCCGCCGGAGCGGACCCACAGGGGTCGTGCTCCGCGGCGCGGGGGCTGGAAACGGCAGTCGGGCGCGCCCAAGGAGCCCGCCCAGGCCGTTTCGTAACGGGGATCCGCGCTTCGGTCGCCGAACTCCTCGTCGACCCCGCCCTCCCGCGCGCGCCACGGCCATCCCAGGCCCGCCTGGGCCCGTGCTATCCTCTCCCCGGATCTTCACACGACGAGTGAAGGGGCCGCTTCGCCCGTCCCAGACTCGCGCCCGTCCCCCTTGAGCGCCCGACCTTCCGACCTCGTCGCCCTCGTCCACCTCGGCTGCGCGCGCAACCTGATCGACTCGGAGTTGATCCTGGGGCGCATGGCCGAGGAGGGGCTGGTGGTCACCGGCGACCCGGACGCGGCGCACACGGTCGTCCTGAACACGTGCTCGTTCATCGGGCCCGCCCGCGAGGAGAGTCACGGCGCCATCCGTGACCTCGTCGAGCGCAAGCAGGCCGGCGACCTCGGCTCGGTCGTCGTCGCTGGCTGCCTCGTCCAGCGCTACAAGCGGACGCTCGCCCGGCAGTACCCGGACGTCGACGTCTTCGCCGAGATCAGCGACTACACCGAGCTCGCGCGGACGATCAAGCGGATCGCGGGCGGCGCGTCCCACCAGCGCTACCTGGAGGGGCCCGGGCTCCGCGCGCCGCGCCGCGAGGGCGCGCGCCTGCTCGCCACCCCGGGCAGCTACGCGTACCTGCGCATCTCCCACGGCTGCGACCACACCTGCAGCTTCTGCGCGATCCCCTCGATCCGCGGACCGCATCGCTCCAAGCGCCCCGCCGCCGTGCTGGAGGAAGCCGAGGAGCTGATCGGCGCCGGCGTGAAGGAGCTCGTCGTCGTCGCCGAGGACTCGACCGCGTGGGGGCGCGACCTCGGGACCGAGCTCCCGGCCCTCGTCGAGTCGGTCGCCGACCTCGACGGCGACGCGCGCGTGCGCGTCATGTACGCCTATCCGAACCGCTTCCCGTGGGACCTCGCGCCGCTCCTGGCCGAGCACCCCGGCGTGGTGCCGTACCTCGACATACCGATCCAGCACGCGGCGACGCCAGTGCTCCGCGCGATGCGCCGCGCGGGCAGCGGCGATCAGGTGCGGCGCATCCTCGACCGCCTGCGCACGGAGGCCCCCGGGCTCACGCTGCGCACGACCGTGCTCCTCGGATTCCCGGGTGAGACCGACGAGGACGCGCAGGAGGTCGTCGACCTGGTGCGCGAGTTCGAGCTGTCGCGCCTCGGCGCGTTCACCTACTCGCCCGAGGAGGGGACGCCCGGCTTCGACCTCGACGGCGCGGTGCCCGAGGACGTCGCGGCCGCGCGGCGTGACGCCGTTCTGGCGGAGCGCGATCGCCAGCTCGAGCGCACGCAGGCCGCGCGCGTGGGGCAGCGGGTCGAGATCCTCGTCGACGAGCCGCCCGATCCGGACGGAGGATTCGTCTGCGGGCGCTCCGACCACGACGCCCCCGAGGTCGACATGGTCACGTTCGCGCACGCGCCCGACGCGCAGGTCGGCGACCGGATCGAGATCCTCGTCGAGGGGGTCGACGAGGAGCACAACTGGGTCGGAACGGCCACGTCCCTCCGCGAGGCCGCCACCTGATGGAACCCGCGGACCGCGACGGGGTCTTCGCGCACTGGCCGAACCGGATCACCATGATCCGATTCGTCGGCTCGGTCGTCCTCTTCGCGATCTTCGCCGTCTGGGGCCAGGTCGAGGTCGAGACGATCAAGCAGAACCGGGCGCCGCTCTTCGTCGCCTTCTGGCTCTTCGTGCTCGTCGCGGCGACCGACTTCCTCGACGGCTACCTCGCGCGGCGCGACCAGATCGTCACGGCGTTCGGCCGGATCGCGGACCCGTTCACCGACAAGGTGCTGATCCTCGGATCGATGGTGTACCTGTCCGTCATGCCGTGGTCGGGCGCGCGGCTGCCGGCCTCGATCGTCGTCGCGATCCTCGCCCGTGAGTTCCTCGTCACCGGTCTGCGCGGCTACGTGGAGAGCCTCGGCCGTGAGTTCCCCGCCGACCGCTTCGGCAAGATGAAGATGATCGTGCAGAGCATGGCGGTCGGCGCGCTGATCTGGGTCGAGGCCGTGGACTGGAACGCCGCGTGGTACCGCTTCTGGGACGTCCTGACGGCGGTGCTCGTCTGGACGACGCTGGTCGCGACGGTCGGATCGGGCGTCACGTACTGCCTCAAGACGCGCGACATCCTGAGGGAGGTCGACGCGTGAAGGCCACCGGCGCCGAGGGCTGGTCCCCCCGGGACGTCTTCTCGATGGCGGTCTCCTCCTTCGGCGGACTGGGCCTCGCGCCCGTCGCGCCCGGGACGTTCGGCACCCTCGGCGGCGTCCTCATCGCGTGGCTGCTCGCCGGGAAGGAGGACTTCCTCGTCTGGATCCTCCTCGTCGCCGTGGGGCTCTACGTGCTCGGCCGCGCGGTGGCTCCCTGGGCCGAGGCGCGCGCCGGAAAGGACCCCGGGTTCTACGTCATCGACGAGGTCGTCGGGTATCTCGTCACGGTGGCGTGGGTAGGAGGACCGAGCGCTCTCGCGCTCTTCGTGGCGTTCGTCGTGTTCCGATTCTTCGATATCCTCAAACCGCCTCCCGTGCGCTGGTTCGAGAGGCTCCCCGGGGGAGACGGCATCCTCCTCGACGACGTCGTCGCTGGGGTCTACGGTCTCGGGGTCATGGCGATTCTTCGGACGACCTTCCTGGAGCCCGATGCCTGGATCCGAGCGGGGGCCGAGACCTCCGTCGGACTGTTCGATGCCCTCGTCCGCGCCGGCCACGGTGCGTTCCTCGGATGAGCCAGCCGCGTGAAGGACGCCAGCGCGAGACGCGAAGCGCAGGCCTGAACATCGCCCCCCGCTTCGCCATCGCGATGACGCTCTCGCTCGCGGTGGTGCTCGTCGTCTCCGCGTTCGTCCTGCTGCAGGCGACGCGCGACATCGTCGAGACCGCGGTCCGCGAGGCCCACGACGTCGCCGCCGTGGCCGAGGTCCAGTTCGGCCGTAAGGAGCTCCGGTACGAGCAGACGGCCAAGGAAGCGCAGGTCATCGGCGACGGCCTGCTGCGCGGTCCGATTCGCTTCACCGAGGGCAAGCGCGAGGGCCAGACGGGCCACGCGTACGTCGTTCCCGCGGACAACAACAAGCTCATCACGATCGCGCCGACCAAGTACGCGTCGGGCGACCCGGTAGCGAACATCTACGGGCTCTTCTTCGCGTTCACGATGGTTCTGCTGATCGTCGCGGCGCTCGTGTCGATCGGCGTCGCGAGCCGCGTCGCGCGTCCGATCACGGCGCTCGTCGACGACGTGCGCGCGATCGCGAACGGCAACCTGGACCATCGGGTACGCGCACGGGGCGGAGGCGAGGTCGCGCTCCTGACGGGAGCGATGGACCGCATGACCGAGTCGCTCATGGAGGCTCAGGAGGCCGAGGTCGAGCTCTCCGTGCGAGAGCGGGAACGCGAGGTCGCGCTGGAGGTCCAGGAGGCGCTCCGTCCGACCGAGATCCCCGTCCCCGGGGGCTACGAGGTCGCGTCCGAGCACGTCGGGTCCGCGGAGCCCGGCGGAGACTTCCACGACGTGGTCGAGGCGGACGACGAGCGGATCATCTTCTTCGTGTGCGACGTGAGCGGCACGGGCGTCCCCGGCGCTCTCGTGGGCGCGATGGCGCGCGCGTACCTCAAGACGGCGCTGCGCAAGGGCGGCTCGCTCGAGGAGATCCTGAAGAGCGTCAATCGGACGCTCGCCGGCGAGGTGCGCCGCGGCATGTACGTCACCGTCCTCGCCGCCGCGCTCGACCGCGACACGCACGAGCTGGAGGTCGCCTCGGCGGGCCACAAGCTCCCGCTCGTCCACTACTCCGCCGCGGAGAACGCGATCCGCGCGATCCAGCCGGACGGCATCGCGCTCGGCTTCGACAAGGGGCCGGTGTTCGAACGGGGCATCTCGGTCCGACACGTTCCGCTCGATCCGGGTGATCGCGTCGTGATCGCCGGGACCGGCGCCGTGCGCGTCGCGAACTCCGACGGTGAGGAGATCGGCGAGAAGCGCTTCTACAAGGTCTTCCGGAGCAACGCGGCCGACACGCCGGACGTCGCGCTCGACGGCGTCCTGACGGCGCTGGAGGCCTACGCGGACGAGGAACCGTTCCCCGTCGACGTCTCGCTCATCGTCCTCGGACGACGCGCCGACGCCGAGGACTAGGCCGTCCGGACTAGTCCTCGCCGAGCTGAGCGCTGAGCACGCCGATCCGGTTCGGGATGTCGAACCAGGACGCGGTCGACAGCGGGTGGCGGTCCCGCACCTTCGACAGCAGCTCGATCGCCTCGATCACGCGGCCCTCGGCGAGCATCCCTTCCTCGAGGATCTCGCGATCCGCGCGCGCCCACGCGCTCCGGCCGGAGACCTCGAACACCGTCGCCACGGTCATGAGGACGAGCGTACCCACGCCGATCGAGCGCACGATGAGGCGGCGCCGCTGCTCGCGCTTGCGCGCCGTCGCGCCCGAGTCGATCTCCTCGACGAGGCGCTCGACCGCCTCCTGCGAGGGGTCGAGGTCGAGCATCTCCGCGAATCCCTCGCGGGCGGTCAGGTAGCGCTCCTCGGAGAGCTCGCGCCGCGCGTAGCGCTCCAGGCCCGCGAGCGCCTCGGTCAGGTCGCCGGCGGCGGCGCGTGAGCGCGCGAGCTCGCGGCGGATGCGCCACGAGGTCGGGTCCTTCTCCAGCAGACTCTCGAGGATCTCGGCCGCCTTCTTGTGCAGGCCGGGCGCGCGGTAGAGCTCGACGAGCTGGAGCCCGACCGCGGTGGCCTCGTCGATCGCGTCCTCCAGGAGCGCGAGGTCGAGCCGGCGTTCGGCGATCGCGGTGTCGCCGGGCGCGAGCTTGGCCGCGCGCGAGAGCGCATCGGAGGCGTCGGCTGTCCGGTCGGACTCGGCGCACAGATGCGCGAGCATCTTGAGCGCGTCGACGGCCTGGTCGACCTCGCCGCGGTCCTCGGCGGCGCGGGCGCTCTCGGCGAGGAGGTCGACGTTCTGCGGATCGCGCGAGAGGCCGCGCGTCAGGAGCGACCACGCGCGCTCGGGATCGAACGTCTCGATCTCGCGCGCCATGCGGGCCATGTCGTCCGGCCCGATGAGGCGGATCGCGCCCTGCTCGGCGAAGTCGGCGAGGAGCTGATAGGCCTCGAAGCGCTGGTGCGGGAACGGCGCGAGGACCTCGCCGACGGACTGCGTGCCGTCGAGGCGCTCCAGGAGGGCCTGGGCGAGTCCCTGCGTCTCGGGGCTGCCCTCGACCCGCGGCTGGCGGACGAGCTTGTGGTGTGCGGTGTCCGAGGGGATCCGCGACCGGATCATCTGCCAGTGGTCCTCGCGGCGGGCCGCCTCCAGGAGGAGCGGTCCGACGGGCAGGCCGAGATTGAGGCGCCGCTCCTCGGGGTCGAACACCCCCCGCGGGACGCCCCCCGGGGTGAACTGGAACTCGCCGTAGGTCGAGACGATGACCTCGCAGGTATCGCTGAGCAGGCGCGAGCGGGCCAGCTCGACGAGCGCCTCGTGGTCGACCTCCTCCAGGTCGACGAGGACCTCTCCCAGCGACTTGCGGGTGCGCTTTCGCTTCTTGCGCGCCCGATCGAGGCCCTCGGCGGTCACGAGGCCGGAGCCCACCAGGACCTCCATGAGCGACGGCCGGTCGGGGGCGCCGAAGAGCGTCAGCCGCCCCTCGTCGAAGTAGAACGACGCGGAGTCGGTCTCCGTCTGGACGACGAGAGTGCCGCTCTTCTTGTGTAGCTCGAGGTTCTGGAGCAGGTCGGAGAGCTCCAGCGTCCCCAGATCGCCCTGGACGCCCATGCATCGGGTTTCGGATCGAGGCGGACGGCGAGTGGAGGAAAAGGGGGCGGCGGTCCGGGGCCCGGTCCGGACTGAGATGAAGGGCGGTCGAGGCCGGCGCCCAGGGGCGCTCCGAGGGCGCTCGGGCGGGTTTTCGGCGATACGGTGCGGCCAGGGTGCAACCGACCGCGGGCTCGATCGTCTTCCGGGAGGAGGAGCGAGTGCAGCGCGCGCGGGCGATGGGTATGGTCGGAACCAGGCACGGGGATGGGTCGAGGACGGAGCAGGAGCAACGGCGTGGGGGCGGCGCGCCGGGTCGAGGGGCTGTTCGGGCCCGAGCTGGAGCCCTCCCCGCAGAGGGCCGGCAAGAAGGCGCCCCGGAAGAAGACGCCTGCGAAGAAGCGTGGTCCGCGGCCAGCGGCCGGCCCGGCGACCGACGCTCGGAGATTCGCCGAGGTGGCGCTGAACCGGCCGATGCGCCGCGAGTACACCTACGCGGTCCCCCGGTCGCTGGAGGACAAGGCGGCGCCGGGGGTCCGGGTCGCCGTCCCCTTCTCCGGGCGGCGCGAGGTGGCCGTGGTCGTGGCAGTCCACGACGAGACCGACGTCCCCGCGAACCGCCTCAAGGCGATCGCGGACGTCCTCGACGACGCGCCGGTGCTCGACGCGGACCTCCTCGACCTGACCCGCTGGATGGCGGACTACTACGCCTGCGCGTGGGGCGAGGCGCTGGCGGCGGTGCTGCCGGCCGCGCTCAAGCGCGAGGGCGGACGCCGGACGGTGGCGGTCGTGTCCGTGGCCGAAGGCGTGGACGCCGAGCGGCTCGCCGAGCTGGACGGCCCGGCGCTCGCCAAGCAGCACCGCGTGCTGCGGACGCTGCTCGACGCGCGGGGACCGATCGCGCGGACGGACCTGATCAAGCGGCTCAACGTGACCGACGCGCCGGTGCGCACGCTGGTGCGCAAGGGCCTGGCGGTCGTCGAGCACGTCGTGGCGGCGCCGGACGAACTCCTGGCGGGGGACCGAGAACCGCGGCCGCGGCACGCGTCGCTGACCGAGGACCAGGCGGCGGCGGTCGAGCGGCTGACCGAGGCGCTCGACGAGGGCGACTTCTGCCCCGCGCTCCTGTACGGCGTGACCGGGTCGGGCAAGACCGAGGTCTACCTGCGCGTGATCGAGGAGGCGCTGTCGCGCGGCCAGGGCGCGATCGTCCTCGTGCCCGAGATCGCGCTCACGCCGCAGACGGTCGGGTGGTTCCTCGATCGGTTCGGGGCTGTCGCCGTGCTGCACAGCGGCATGACCGACGCGCAGCGGCTCGACATGTGGCAGCGCGTGCGTCGCGGGGACGCGCGGGTCGTGGTCGGCGCGCGGTCGGCGATCTTCGCGCCGGTCGAGAACGTGGGCGTCATCGTCGTCGACGAGGAGCACGAGCCCTCGTACAAGCAGGGGAGCGTGCCGCGGTACCACGCGCGTGACCTCGCGGTCGTGCGGGCGAAGCGCGCGGGGGCGCTGTGCGTGCTCGGTAGCGCGACGCCGTCACTGGAGAGCTGGCGGAACGCACACCAGGGACGGTACGAGCTGCTGCGGCTGCGGGCGCGGGCGAGCGGGCGGCCGCTCCCGGAGGTCGAGGTCGTCGACATGCGCGGGGAGCGCGACGAGCGGGGCAAGCCCCGGCTGTTCTCGCGCCGGCTGGAGCAGCTCCTGCGCGAGACGATCGCGCGCTCCGAGCAGTCGATCCTCTTCATCAACCGCCGCGGGTTCGCGCCGGTGCTGTGGTGCCAGTCGTGCGGCGAGACGCTGCGGTGCGAGGATTGCGACGTCGCGATGACGTGGCACAAGCGCATCGACCGGATGGTGTGCCACTCGTGCTGCGCCGAGATCAAGATCCCGACGGCGTGCCCGTCGTGCACGGCGCCGGCGCTGCGCTTCCTCGGCGCGGGGTCGCAGCGGGTCGAGGAGATCCTGTCCGCGGTCGCGCCCCACGCGCGGATCGGTCGGATGGACTCCGACACGATGATGCGGCGGGAGGACTACGAGGAGACGCTCGATGCGTTCGGCCGGGGCGAGCTCGACGTGCTCGTGGGGACGCAGATGATCGCGAAGGGCCTGGACTTCCCGCGCGTGACGCTCGTGGGGATCGTGTCGGCGGACGCGTCCCTGCACCAGCCCGACTTCCGCGCGGCCGAGCGGACGTTCCAGCTCGTCAGCCAGGTCGCCGGTCGGGCGGGGCGCGCGGACCTGCCGGGGCACATCGTCGTGCAGACGGCGTCGGTCGAGGAGCCGTCGATCCGTCACGCGGCCAAGCACGACTACGAGTCGTTCGCGCTGGAGGAGCAGCGCGGGCGGGAGGAGCACGGCTACCCGCCCTACGTCCGCCTGCTCCGGGTGGTGTGGGAGGACGCGGACCGTGAGCGGGTCGAGGAGGCGGCGAAGGCCGCCGGCGCCGCGCTGCGCGCGGAGATGGAGCCGCACGGCGTCCAGGTCTTCGGCCCCGCGCCGGCGCCGATGGCGCTGCTGCGCGGGCGCCACCGCTGGCACCTGATGCTGAAGGCGCCGCTCGCGGGCCAGGGGATGGCGCGGGCGCGCGCCATCCTGACCGACCTGCACACGCAGAGGCCGCGCGTGGCGATCGACGTCGATCCGGTGTCGATGATGTGAGCCGTTCGACCCTCATCGTTCTCGCGCTCGCGGCGCTCGGAGCCATCGCTCTTCTGGTGGTGTCCTCGTCGGGGGGGCGCGGCGACGACCGGTCGGCGTCGCGTCGCGTCGATCGATCCACCGGCCCCTGGACCTCGGTGGGACACGGAGCCTCGGCGGGAGAGGGGTCGTTGGACGTGGCGGCCGACCTCGAGGCTCCATCGCGCGACTCGCGGACGCCTGCGATCGACGGCGAGGTCGCGCTCGAGCCGCCTTCGGGGGACTCGGACGAGGAGCCCGAGGACGACGACTCGTCGGCCCCGCACCTCGTCCTGCATCTCGAACGCAAGGTCGAGGGCCCGTACTCGGGGCCTCTGCAGCTGTTCTCCGCGTCGACGATCGGCGTGGGGCTACGGGTGTCGAAGTGGATCGATCGGGAGGACGGTGTGCTGAAGGTCCGCCTCGACCCGCGCGGGAGCCGCAGACTCGCGCGGGGCGCGTGGTTCGAGCTCACGAACCGTGAGCGGACGGCCACGACCGGCGTCTTCTTCGCCGGACCCGAGACGCGGGAGATCTTCGGCCTGCAGCTGCTTCCCGTCGGGCAGGTCGTTTTCACGTTCGATCGAGACGACGCCAAGGCGTTCGTCGAGTTCTTCTCCGCGGACGCCATCGTGGCCCCCTCGGCGAGCGTCCGATACGAGGCCCGCGACGGGAACGGCCGTCCGGTGCCGGCCTTCGTCGACATGTATGCGACGCGCGACCGCTCGGCCGAGTTCTTCGCGCTGGATCGGTGCACCGGTGAGTCGGTGGAGGTTCTCTTCCGATTCCCTGGCTACGAGCGCGTGAACGCCAACGTGCCCGTCGTCCTCGGGGAGAGGTCGGAGCATCGCGTCGTCCTCCGACGCCGAGCCAACCGCTCACGGCTGTCGGGGCGGGTGACCACGGCGAGTGGCCAGCCGCTCGACGCCGGCGGCATGCGCGGGCGCGTTCGTATCGTCGATGCTTCCGACCGCACACAGCAGTTCAACGTGGACCTGACGTGGGACGGCGGCGTGGCGCGCTGGGAGAGCAAGCCGCTCCCGCCAGGTTCGTATCGACTCTGGATCGACGACTCGGGTGTCGTCACCTCCTCGCCCGCGGAAGAGGTCGTGCTCGCACCTCCCGCGTCCGGCATTGACTGGGTCCTGCAGGACGACGGCGAGCGACGGACCGTTGCCGTGCGCGTGGTGGCCGGCGAGTCGGGCGAGCCGCTACGGGACGGTATCGAGGTTGCGACCCTGTGGTCCCCGACGAGGCGGCACGTCGACCAGCACTACGGCCAGCGACTTCGGAGCGGCGTTCCGCTCGGATCGGCTATCCGATTCGTCGTGCTCGCGCCGGACCGCGAGCCGATCGAACTGGGGATGGGCGACTTCGGAGAGCGCGGATGGGTCCACCGCGACGGCGCGGAATGGGCGGGCGACGGGGAGCCCTCGAGCGACGAGGTCGAGCGGGCGTTCTTCGCGAGCGTCGCGCCGCGGCTTCTGGAGGATCTGGAGCAGGACGAGCGCGCGGCGGCGGAGGAGCGGCTGCGTGCGCTCGGCGCCCGCTGACGTCATCGGTCCAGCGACTCGATCAGCACTCGCGCGGCCTGGACCGATCCACGCCGGTACCGCGCGGGGAGCGCGAGGGGCGTCAGCGACTCCTCGTTGAAGGACAGGCCGACGACGCCCCACGCGACCGCGAACAGCGCCTTGCGGTCCAGTTCGGTGTCCTCGTGTGCCGCGCGCAGGATCACCTCGACGCTCTGGACGGTGTCTGCCATCAGCTCGTTGATCCGGCGTCGGAGCTCGTCGTCCTGTCGGGCGGCGACGATCAGTGCCTCAAGCACGATCACGCTCTGGAACGCCTCCTCGCTCGGACGGGGGAAGAGGCACTCCACGAGGCGGTCGACGATGCGCGCACCGCCCGCGGTTGCGTACTCGACCATCTCCGCGAGGTCGGCCCGGTAGTGCGCGAGCAGGCGGTCGCCGAGGGCGCGGACGAGGTCGTCCCGGTTGCCGACGTAGTGACGCAGGATGCTGCGCTTCACGTCGGCCTCCTGCGCGATGTCCTCCAGGGACGTCGCTCCGAGCCCCTGGCGGACGATGCAGCGCTCGAACGCGTCCAGGATCTGGGCGGTGCGCTCTTCTGTCAGGTCCTTCCTCGGCACATGGAAATCATAGATCGTCGGAATTGACAATCTACCGGCTGCGTATAGATTGTCGATGTCGATAATCTTCCTCGGAGCTCCGATGACCATGCTTCCGCCGCTCGCCGCACTGCTTCCGCTCCTCGCCCTGCCGACCCTCCCCACGGAGGAGGCTTCGGACACCGCTCCCGTCCGCCACGACGTGCACGGCCTGCGTGCGCTCGACCTCGACGGACGAGTCGTTCGACTCGGCGTGGAGGAGGGGCTGACGCCGCTCGCGTTCGTCTTCCTCGATCCCGGATGTCCCATCGCGCGGCGGTATGCGCCCGGGCTGGGCGAGCTGGCCGAGGGAGCGGCGGAGCGGGGCGTCCGCTTCTTCGCGGTCGTCTCGGATCCGACGGTGACGCCGGCGGAGGTCCGGGCGTTCGCGGAAGAGTACGAGCTCGACGTCGACGTGCTGTTCGACGGGGCGGGCGAGCTCGCGTCGCGGCTCGCTCCGACGATCGTCCCGGAGGCGTTCGTCGTCGCTGCGGACGGCGGACTCGTCTACCGCGGTCGGATCGATGATCGGTTCGCTGCGGTCGGCCAGCCGCGGGCTCGCGTGTCCAGCCACGACCTGCGCGACGCCATCGACTCGGTCGGGCCTCGCGCATCTGGCGCTCCCGTCGTCACCGAGCCCGTCTTCACCGAACCCGTCGGCTGCGTGTTCGAGGCCTGGTCGGAGGAGTCGTCCAGCGACGAGGTCACCTACTGGCGCGACGTCGCGCCGATCCTGTCGGCGAATTGCGTCGAGTGCCACCGCGCCGGCAGCGTCGGCCCGTTCGAGTTCGAGACCTACGCCCAGGCGAAGCGGCGGGCGCGGATGATCGCGCGCGTCTGCGGGGAGCGGCTCATGCCGCCGTGGCGCGCCGAGGAGGGGTTTGGACACTTCCGTGACGCGCGCGCGCTGAGTGAGCGGCAGATCCGAACGCTGCGCGCGTGGGCCGACGCCGGAGCGCCCGAGGGAGATCGGGAGCACGCGCTCCCCGCGCCCCCGCGCGAGCCGTCGGGCTGGCGACTCGGCGAGCCCGACCTCGTGCTCCCGATGACCGAGGCGTTCTCGCTGCCCGCCGACGGCGAGGACGTGTACCGCTACTTCGTCCTGGAGCCCGCGCTTGCCGAGGACGTCATTGTCACCGCGATGGACTTCCTCCCCGGCGACGCGACGGTCGTGCACCACATGAACGCCTTCGTCGACACGACGGGGCGCGCGCGGGCGAAGGACGCCGAGGACGAGGAGCAGGGCTTCTCGGTCTTCGGGACGGGGAGCTTCTTCGACTACTCGGGGGACTCGGACGGCGCGCTGGCCTTCGGCGGCTGGGCGCCCGGCGTCGATCCGTACCGGCTCCCGACGGATCACGGCATCTACCTGCCCGCCGGCGGCGACGTCGTGATCGAGGTGCACTACCACCTGACCGGGCGCGCGACCGAAGACCGGAGCCGGCTCGGCCTGTACCTGGCGAAGGAGCCGGTGTCCCACTACCTCGACGGGCTCGTGATCGGAACGATGGACGTCGAGATCCCGCCGGGCGAGGCCGACTACGCGCGGCACGTGTGGATGGACGTGCCCGCCGACCTGCGGATCACCGACCTGATGCCGCACATGCACACGATCGGCAGCTCGATGAAGGCGATCGCGACGCTGCCGGGGGGCGACGTGCTCCCGCTCGTCAGCGTGCCGCGGTGGGACCTCCGGTGGCAGAACATCTACGTGCTCGCCGAGCCGCTCACGGTGCCGAAGGGGAGCCGGATCGACGTGTGGTTCCACTTCGACAACTCGGCGGAGAACCCTGTGAACCCGTTCGATCCGCCGCGCCCGATCCGGTGGGGGTGGGGGACCGACGAGGAGATGGCCGAGCTGTGGATCGGCTGCGTGCCGGCGGACCCAGGGGCCTCGCGGCGGCTCCACCGCGCGGAGATGGCGACGTGGATGCGGTCGGCCATGCCGACGAAGCCCGAGCCCCGCTGACCGGGGGCGGATTTCACGCGATGCGGGCGGCCGGGAATCGCATGGGTCCTTAGGGTGCGACGCCCGCCGACGCGGCGGACCGCTGCTCCACTCTCCCGACGCATTGATTCCATGATCGCACTCACCACCGCCCTGGGACCGCTCCTCCTTCCGCCCGCCCCGCTCCCCGTCGTGGCCCCGCCGACTCCGGTCGTCGCCGTCGCGCCCGCCCCCGTCCACTGCCAGGTGCCGTGCGGCATCTACGGTGACCACCTGCGCGTCGAGGCGATCCGCGAGGACGCCGCGACGATCCGCAAGGCGATGGCGCAGATCACGGAGCTCGGGAACGCCGACGGCACGAACTTCAACCAGATCGTGCGGTGGGTGACCACCAAGGACGAGCACGCGCAGAAGATCCAGGACCAGCTCTCGCAGTACTGGCTTGCCCAGCGCATCAAGAAGCCGAGCGACGAGAAGGGCGTCCAGACGTACCTCGGCCAGCTCGCCTGCGTGCACGAGATGACCGTGTCGGCGATGAAGTGCAAGCAGACGACCGACGCCTCGCACGTCGACAACCTGCTCGGCGCGCTGGAGCGGCTGCGCGGCCTCTACTTCAGCGCCGAGGACCTCAAGGAGATCCGCCAGCACGCGCTCGACTCGACCGCGGCGCCGAAGGGCAAGCGCTGATCGACCGCCTTACCAGCGAGGCGCGATCGTGAGACCGTGCGCCTCGAAGATCCTGTCGAACGTCGCGGCGGGGAGCTTCGAGGTCAGCACGGTCTCTGTGCGTTCCTTCCCGTCGCGGTAGACGTAGATCTGCAGGCACTCGAAGCAGATCAGGAGCTCCGCGCTGCCTGTCGCAGTCTCGGCGCGCAGCGCGTGCCGCGGGTCGAAGCACGCTGCGACCATGTCGTCGTTCGCGCGGATGCCGGAGTTCAGGGACTCGACGAGTTCACGCTTGGCGACCGGGTCCGAAAGCTCGGCACGTCCGAGGACCCGGTAGCCCTGGAGGTTGTCCTCCGGGACCTCGCCGGCGTTCGGCGGGACAGGGTCGGTCGTGACGAGGGTCCAGGTCTCCGCGCTGGCGAAGATCTCGGCCTCGTGGTCGTCGATCAGGAGCCGGGGCATGGCGCGCTCGGTCTCGCCGCTGGAGCAGGCAGTCATGGCGATGCAGGAGACCACCGCGAGGGCGGTGGCGCGAAGGAGGGTACGTCGCATGGGCTGAGTCCTGATCGTGCGCGTCGTCAGCGGCGCGCGATCGTGAGTCCGTGGGCTTCGAAGATCCGGTCGAAGGTCACGACGGGGCGATCCGTGGTCAGCTTGGCGTCGACTCTCTTCTCGCCGTCGCCGAAGATCCAGATCCTCCGGCACTGATAGCAGATCAGGAGCTCGGCGCGACCAGACTCCGTCTCGGCACGCAGCGCGTGCCGTGGCATGAAACAGCCAGGTACCACGCCGTCCCTCTCGAAGAGACCCGCGTTGAAGGACTCGACGAGCTCGCGCTTCGCGGCGGGATCCGAGAGGTTCGCCCGGCCCAGGACGGCGTAGCCGCGAAAGCTCTGCTCCTCGATCACCTCCTCCTTCGGGGTCGACGGGTTGGTCGCGAACAGGGTCCAGATCTCCGCCTCCTGGAAGATGCCGGTCTCGCGGTCCGGAATCAGGAACAAGGGCTCCGGCGGCTCTCCTGCCTGCACCTCGCCGCCGGCGCCGCTCGAGCAAGCGGCCAGCGCTGCGTACGCAGCCAGCGCGAGGGTGGACCAGGAGAGGAGGGTGAGCTTCACGAGCTGCAGGACAGCATCGAGCATCCCGGCCGATGCCGCGCCCACTCGGGGCGTTTCTCGGCGAACTCGTCGCGGCCCGGCTGGTCGTCGTAGGGCCGACGCAGCACGTCCAGGAGGTCGCGCACGCCCTCGTCGTCGCCCTTCTCGGCGCGGTCGATCGCGACCTGGGCGAGGTAGTTGCGCAGCACGTACTTCGGGTTGGCGGCGTTCATGCGCTCGCGCCGCTCCGCGTCCTGGACGCCCAGCGCAGCAAGGCGGCCGAGGTAGTCGTCCGTCCATGAACGGAGCGCCTCTCGTGCGGCCGACGGAACGTCGTCGGGCGCGTAGTAGGCGTTCGCGAGCGCGAGCGCGGGATCGGCGGTGTCCGACGTCACGTCGGCGAGGCCGCGGAAGAAGAGCGTCATGTCCGTCTCCGCCAGAGTGAGCACACGGAAGAGCTCGGCGCTGAGCGGCCCGTCGACGGCGGGGTCGAACGCGGGGAGCCCGAGCTTCGACGCGAGCATCCCGCCCCACGCCTCCTCGTACAGCGCGGGGAACGCGTCGACCGCCTCCTGGAGCGGCGCCGTGTCCCCGACGAGCGGCACGATCGCGCTGGCGAAGCGCGTCAGGTTCCAGTGCGCGACCTGGGCCTGGTGCCCGAAGCGGTAGCGCCGACCCTCGGCGTCGGTCGTGTTCGGCGTCCAGTCGGGGTCGTAGTCCTCCAGCCAGCCGTACGGCCCGTAGTCGATCGTCTCGCCGAGGATCGACATGTTGTCCGTGTTCATCACTCCGTGCACGAAGCCGACGCGGGTCCAGTGGGCGACCATCACGGCGGTCCGCTGCGCGATCTCCCGCACCCACGCGACGTAGGTCTGGGACGGGACTTCGTTCCCAGCCTCCGGTGCGCCGAGCTCCGGGTACGCGGTGCGGATCACGTGGTCTGCGAGCGCGCGGATCAGGTCGACGTCACCGCGCGACGCCGGCAGCTCGAAGCTCCCGAAGCGGACGAACGAGCGGGCGACGCGGCACACGACGGCGCCGGGCTCCAGCTTCGCGTTGCCGTCGTAGAACATGTCGCGCATGACCTGTTCTCCGGTCGTGACGAGGCTCAGCGCGCGCGTCGTCGGTACGCCGAGGTGGAACATCGCCTCGCTGCACAGGAACTCGCGCACCGACGATCGCAGCACCGCGAGCCCGTCCGCGTGGCGTGAGTACGGCGTCGGGCCCGCGCCCTTGAGCTGGAGCGTCCAGCCGGTCCCGCCAGGTCCCTCGACCTCGCCGAGGTTGATCGCGCGTCCGTCGCCGAGCTGTCCCGCCCAGTGCCCGAACTGGTGCCCTCCGTAGGTCATCGCGAACGGGTCCATGCCCGGAACGAGGCCGTTGCCGCCGAACACCTCCGCGAACTGCGGCGAGCTCGCCTCGGACGGGTCGAGGCCGATCAGCTCGGCGCACTCGCGCGAGAAGGCCACGACGCGCGGGTCGGCGACGCGGGTGGGCGCTACGCGCGAGAAGAGCGCACCCGAGACCTGGCGCGTGGTGTTCGTCTCGTCCGGGTCGGCGGGTAGGTCCCGGGTGAAGCGGTTCAGGAACTGGAGGTCGAGGAGCGTCGTCGGCATGGCGGGGCGAGGGTCGTCCCACTGATAGGACCGGTGCGTCCCGCCGGGACCGACGGGGCCCGGAATCCTCGGGGAATCCGCAAACGAGCGCCGTCCCGGCGCAGTCGACACCCCGGAGTCGGGTCCAGCCCGCCCCCGCCCAGATGCCTCGCTTCCCGCGCCTCGTCCAGCTCCTGCTCGCAAGGGGCCTGCTCGTAGGGGGCCTGCTCGTCGCGGTCCTTCCCTGGCTCGCTGGCCTTCACGGCTGTGGCTCCGGGGACGGGCTCTCCGCGAGCCGATCGCGCGCGCGGGACGGCGTCCCGCCGGCCGATCCGGAGCTCGTGGTCACGATCGACGGACGGGTGGTTCGGGCGCGAGCCTGTCCCGCGCTGCAGATCGTCGACGGGCGTGTCTTCGACGCCGTCGTCGTCGCCCCCGCGGACGCGGCGGACGTCCCGCGGATGACCGCCAACGTCGTGTCGAACGACGCCGAGGCCGGCTCCTACCGACTCGTACGCCGCGCCAGCGACGTGGTCCCGTCCGAGGAGCGCCTCGCGCACCTCGTCATCGAGGTGCTGGACGCGGGCCCGGCCATCGAGCTCAGGTCGACGGCAGGCACGCTCGTCCTCCGCCGCCGACCGGCGGCGACAGGGGCCGGGGAAGGACCGCTCGCCGGGTCGTTCTCCGGGACCTTCGTCGACGGCACCGGCCTCGAGCACGTCGTCGACGGCTATTGGCGCCCCGGCGGCGAGCCTATGACGCTCGCGTATACACGTAGGTGAACAGCTTCATCTCGGGCTGCCCTTCGACCTGCATGAACATCTCGAAGTGTCGGCTCCCGTCGTCCCGGTGCTCCTCGACGGTCCGGTACGCGGCCGGTGCGCCGGACCAGAAGTCCTGGCCCTCGGCGCGCATCGAGAGCCCCTTGCCGGCGGCGTCGAAGGTGCCGCGAAAGGTGAAGAGCTGCGGCACCATCGTGTCGTACCACGTGCCCACGTACTCGCCGGTGGCGGGCTCGAACCCGAGGACCGCCCGCCCCCGGAAGGGGGCGCCCATCATGTTCGCCTCGAACGTCGCCTCGGTGTAGAAGCCGCCGAACGCCTCGACGGTCTCGGTGGCCTCGATCTGCATCGGCTCACCGCCCTGGTGGTACGTGCAGTCGACCTTCCAGACGCCCACCTGCCGGGCGAGGCGCTCGTGCTCGGCGCCGGGGCCGGGCATCTGGACTTCGGGCGGGGAGGCGTCGGTCATGGGAGGTGTCCTCGGTGTGGGTGGGGCGGGGCCGGAGCGGCTGTCCCTGCTGATTCTGGGCACCTTTGTCGATTCTGACGCAAACTACCCGGGTAGTCAGTCCGTAAGGGCCCGTCCACACCCCGACTCCCACACTGGTCCCATGCGACGTACCCCCTTGGCCATCGTGGCCCTCCTGCCCCTCGCCCTCACCGACGACACCCCCCGGCTCTCGTACGAAGAGGGCGCGGAGGTCACTCGCACCTGGACGCTCCGCTCGACCCGCGACGTCGACTCGGCGAGCCTCACGATGAACGAGAACCCCCAGGACATCGGGTCAGGCTCGTCCAGCAGCACGACGGTGTCGATCGAGATCCGCGACGCGCTCCAGGCGGTCGCCGACGGCGCGCCCCGGCGGTTCACCCGAACGTTCGAGGCCATCGGCACCGAGCAGGCGATCTCTGGCTTCGAGGACTCTGACGAGGTGCAGATGAGGGACAGCTCCGGGACGAGCGAGCTCGTCGGCGCCGAGGTCCTCTTCGCGTACGACCCCGACGCCGAGGAGTGGAGCCTCGAGTACGGCGAGGACTCCGCAGGCGAGGAGGCCTGGCTGGAGGACCTCGAGCCGGACATGGACCTCTCCGAAGCTCTCCCCGACGGCGACGTGGCCGTCGGCGAGACCTGGGAGGTCCCCCTCTCGATCCTCGACCACCTGCTGACGCCCGGCGGCGACGTCGACGTCCGGCCCGACGAGGAAGTCGGAGGCGGCGAGGGCGGGATCGCCATCTCGATCCCGAGCGTCGGTGACATCGGCCGCTGGGACGAGCTCGAGGGAACGGTCCAGGCCCGCTACCTGGAGGTCGTCGAGGAGGACGGCCCGCGCGTCGCGCGGATCCAGCTCACGATCGACGTGGAGGGCGACCTCGACATCGCCGACATGCTGGAGGACGAGGCGGCCGAGCGCGGCGCCGAGGAGACCTATGCCGAGGCGACGGTCACGCGCACGCTGGAGGGCAAGGTCACCATCGACTGGGACCTCGCCGCCGGCCGCTTCGCCGAGGTCGAGGGTACGCTCTCGGGGACCGGCGAGTTCTACGCCGAGTGGACCCTCGCCGTGCAGGGCTTCGAGCTGGAGCTCGGCGTCGAGCGGTCCGACTCGGTCGAGTACGAGATCGAGGCGTCGATCCAGTAGCGCCGATCAGGCGGTCGCGCGCTCGCGCTCGACCATCTCCCGGAATCGCGTGAACAGGTGCGACGAATCCCCGGGGCCGGGCGCGGCCTCGGGGTGGTATTGCACGCTGAACACGGGCCGCGTCCGGTGCTTCATGCCGGCGAGCGACATGTCGTTCAGGTTCCAGTGCGTCGGCACGAGGTCCTCGGGCAGGTTCGCGTCGTCGACCACGAAGCTGTGGTTCTGGGACGTGATCTCGATGCGCTTCGTGCCCTCGTCCCGCACGGGGTGGTTCGCTCCGTGGTGGCCGAACGGCATCTTCTTGGTCTGCGCGCCGAGGGCGAGCGAGAGGATCTGGTGGCCGAGGCAGATGCCGAAGATCGGCTTCTTCTCGACGAGCTCCCGCGCGGCCTCGACGGCGTAGGTGCACGCCGACGGATCGCCGGGCCCGTTCGACAGGAACACGCAGTCGGGGTCCATCGCGAGGACGTCTGCGGCAGGCATCGTCGCCGGGACGACCGTGACGTCGAAGCCGCTGTGCACGAGGCTGCGGAGGATGTTGCGCTTCGCGCCGAAGTCGTAGGCGACGCAGCGCAGCCGATCGCCGTGCCACGCGGGGTCGATCTCCGGGTACGACTCGTCGTAGCGCGATGACCAGGTGTACGCCTCGGCGCAGGTCACGACGGACGCGAGGTCACAGCCGTCGGTGGACTTGGCGGCCTTGGCGCGTGCGACGAGCTCCTCGTCCGAGGCGCGCGTCGTCGTCAGGAAGAACCGCAGCGAGCCCTCCTCACGGATCGCCTTGGTGAGGCGCCTCGTGTCCACGGCCTCGATCGCGACGACCCCCTGGCGCTCCAGCCACGCCTCCAGCGTCTCGGTCGCGCGGTGGTTGGACGAGATCGCAGAGAGCTCCTTCATCACGAACGCCTCGGCCCAGCAGCGCGAGGACTCCATGTCCTCGTCCGCCACGCCGTAGTTGCCGATCTGCGGGTACGTCATCACGACGCCCTGGCCCGCGTACGAGGGGTCCGTCAGGATCTCCTGGTAGCCGGTCATCGCCGTGTTGAAGACGAGGTCTCCGCTGGCCTCGCCCTGGGCGCCGACCGCGTTGCCTTCGACGACCAGTCCGTTCTCCAGCGCGAGCCAGGCCCGCCGTTTCGATTCGTCGCCGCTCATGGTGTGGTGGCGCGGGCGGCCTCCGCGGCCCGCACGATCTCTCGGTTGATCTGGGCCGCCGCGAACCCCGCGCCGAACCCGTTGTCGATGTTGACCACCGTGACGCCGGAGGCGCACGAGTTGAGCATGCCGAGCAGCGCGGCGATCCCGCCGAACGCCGCGCCGTAGCCGACCGAGGTCGGGACGGCGATCACCGGCTTGTCGACGAGGCCGCCGACCACGCTCGGTAGCGCGCCTTCCATTCCGGCCACGACGACGATGGCGTTCGCCGCGCGGATGCGCGGTGCCTGGGACAGGATCCGGTGGATGCCGGCGACGCCGACGTCGGGGATCTCGGTGGTGCGCGCGCCCAGGAAGCGCGCGGTGATCGCGGCCTCGCGCGCGACGGCTCCGTCGCTGGTGCCCGCGCTCACGACTGTGACGTCGCCCGTGCCTTCGGGCAGGTCGCCCGCGACGACGGTCGCGGACCGCTCGTCCGACCGGACCACGTCGCCGAGCTCGCGCTGGAGCGCGGCGCGGCCCGCGGGCTCGACGCGTGTCGCGAGCACGCGGCCGTGAGCCTCGTGGAGGGCACGGACGACGTCGACGAGCTCTTGGGGCGACTTCCCCGCGCCGTACACGACCTCCGGATGGCCGCAGCGCTCGGGCCGGTCCGTGTCGAGGCGCGAGTGGCCGAGGTCGAGCTGACCTGAAGGCTCGGTCGTGGAGGAAAGGACGGCCTCCGCCGCCGCCTGCGGCGTCATCGTTCCGTCCTGGATGGAGCGGAAGAGATCTTCGAGCTCGCGCGCCTCCACGTCGGGCGGAGAGTCTAACGGCCGGGCAGAGGGAAGGGCTCTGCCGACGCCGGGTTCAGGCGATCGATCTCGCGGACGCGTCCAGATCGAGTCCCGCGACGAGCCCCGCCTCCAGCCGCCGCCACCCCAGACCGGCGATCATCGCCGCGTTGTCGGTGCAGTACGCGGGGGAGGGAAAGAACGCCTGGAGGTCCGCTTTGGCCGCGCGGTCCGCCATCACCTCGCGCAGGCGCTGGTTGCAGGCGACACCGCCCGCGACGAGGACCTGCCGCACGCCGCGCTGCTCGGCGGCGAGGAGCGTCTGACGGACGAGTGTGTCCACGACCGCTTCCTCGAACGACGCGGCGACGTCCGCACGATCGGCGATGTCCTCCGGGGGCGGCGTGGGCGCGAGCGCGTCCCCGCCGCGGAGGTGGTAGAGGACTGCCGTCTTGAGCCCGCTGAACGAGAAGCCGGGGGTCTTCGGCTCGCCCGCGCGTCGCTTCGGTGCGTAGCGCGGGAACGCGATCGCGTCGCGCCGGCCCTCCAGGGCGAGTCGCGCGATCGACGGGCCGCCGGGGTACTCCAGCCCGAGCAGCCACGCGACCTTGTCGAACGCCTCGCCGGCCGCGTCGTCGAGGGTCGTGGCGATGCGCTCCATCGCGAGCGGTGACGTGACGGAGTACAGCGCCGTGTGGCCGCCGGAGACGACGAGGGCGAGGCACGGCAGCTCGACCGCGTCGGGCTCCTCCATCATCGCGGCGTAGACGTGCGCCTCGATGTGGTCGACGTCGACGAGCGGAACGCCAGTCGACCAGCACAGCGCCTTCGCGGCAGAGAGGCCGACGAGGAGCGAGCCGATCAGGCCCGGCCGCGCGGTCACCGCGATCGCGTCGAGATCGTCGAGGGATGCGCCGGCCCCGGCGAGCGCCTCGTCGACCGCGGGCAGGATCGCGTCGAGGTGGGACCGGCCCGCCACCTCGGGCACGACGCCGCCGTACTTCGCGTGCTCGGCGGCCTGGCTGTGCACCACGTTCGAGAGCACGTCGCGGCCCTCGCGCACGACGGCGGCGGCCGTCTCGTCGCACGACGATTCGATCCCGAGCACGAGCCCGGACCGCGCTCGCGCCGCGCCCGTTCGCGGCACGTCAGTCCTCCGCGCGCCCGATCCGGTGGGGGAGCGGGCGGTCGCCCCGCAGCAGCCGCACGGCCGCGTCGAGCTGAGGGTCGTTCGGGGGGAGGGGGAGGATCGACTCGCCGGACTCCGCCTCCCAGCGGAACAGGTCGTCGAGCACGCTCAAGGGCGGGTCGTAGCGACCGAGCCAGCGGTGGATCTCGACGCTCGCCAGCGGGTCGATCTCGACGAGCAGGTCCGGGAGGATCCCGTGATCTCGGCCGTCCGACGTGCGCTCGAAGTTGCGCCGGCTCGGCGAATAGAAGTACGCGCTCGTGACCTTCGCGCGGCTCCCGAAGCGGGGGAACGACCGCGTCGTCTGGAGCATGCCCTTGCCGAACGTCGGCTGTCCGACGACGACGCCCGCGCGGTGGTCCTGGAGCGCTCCGGCGAAGATCTCGCTGGCGCTCGCGGACTCGCCGTCGACGAGCACGCACAGCGGCATGCCCGCGAACCGCGCCTCGAACTCGTCCGCGCGGTGCACCTCGCGCTGGCGCCGTCCCTCCGAAGACACGACGACGCCCGATTCGACGAAGCGGCCGACCATCTGCACGGCCGCGTCGAGCACGCCGCCGTAGTTCCACCGCAGGTCGACGATCAGGCCGCGTGCGCCGGCGTTCCGGAGCGCCTGGACCGCGGCGTCGAACTCCGCCGCCGTGTTGTTGCTGAACGCGCGGATCGTGAGGTAGCCGACGTCCGGCGCGGCGTCGAGCAGCTCGGCGTGGCGCACCGTGGGGTCGACAAGCACGCGCGGTTCGATCGTCAGCTCGCGGCGGTCGCCGTCGAGTCCGATCACCGAGAGGCCGACCGTGCTGCGTCCGCGCGGCGCGAGGCGATCGCGGATCATGTCTCCGTCGAGGCCCGCGATCGACTCGCCGTCGATCTCGACGATCCGGTCCCCCGGGCGGAGGCCGGCGGCCATCGCCGGCGAGTCGTCCACGGGGAACAGGATCTGCCCTTCGCCGATCGGCTCCCGGAACACGACGCCGATGCCGCGGAAGTCGCCGTCGATCTCTCGCCGCACGCGCTCGGACGCGTCGCGTTCGTAGTACCTCGAGTACAGGTCGAGTTCGTCCAGCATCCCGTGGAGGGCGCGGACCATCAGCTCCTCGGAGTCGATGTCCTGGACGAAGTGGTTCTCGGCGAAGTCGCGGACGGCCTCGAACTCGGCCGTCGTCGGGTTGCGCTTCTCCGGGTACAGCGCGAACGCGATGAGAAGCACGAGCATGCCCGCGGTCATCCCGAGCGCGAACAGAGCCGCGGCGGCCCGGCCGGTACCGGGCGCGTCCAGCTCGTCACGCGTCGACCTCCACTCGCTCATCAGCCTCTCGCCGGCGGGCCCTCTAGGCCAGCATGGCCTCGAGTTCACCGCCCTCGACGCCGAGTTCGGTGAGCGCCTCGCGCGCCTGGTCGTCGTTCGGCGCCACCCCGTGCCAGCCGGGCTGGTCCTCCATGAACGAGACGCCCTTGCCGAGGACCGTGTGACAGATGAGCGCGCTCGGACGCTCGGTCTCCTCGCGCGCGGCGACGAGCGCCGCGTCGATCGCGTCGATGTCGTGACCGTCGACGTCGACCGCGTGCCAGCCGAACGCCTCGTACTTCACCCGGAGGTCGCGGACGTCCATGACGTCGCGCATGTGCCCGTCGATCTGGATGTTGTTGAAGTCGACGAGGACCGTGAGGTTCGCCGCCCCGTAGTGGGCCGCCGCGGTCGCGGCCTCCCAGATCTGACCCTCCTGGCTCTCGCCGTCCGACGACGCGCTGTAGACGCGGGCCGGCCAGCCGTTCATGCGCGCCGCGATCGCCATCCCGAGGGCTACCGAGAGGCTGTTGCCGAGCGACCCGGTCGAGAAGTCGATCCCGATGTCGTGGTTGCGGTGGGGGTGCCCCTGCAGCGGCGAACCGAGCTTGCGGAACCGCAGCAGCTCGTCCTCGTCGACGAGGCCCTTCTGCGCGAGCAGCGAGTAGTACCCGGCGCACGTATGCCCGTTGCCGAGGACGAACCGGTCGCGATCGGGCGCCTTGCGGTTCTCGGGGGTGAGGTTCAGGTGCTCCAGGAAGAGCGTCGCCATGAAGTCGGCCATGCCGAGCGGACCGCCCGGATGCCCGCTGTTCGCGGCGTTCGTCATCCGGATCGCGTCGATACGCGTCTGGCGCGCGGCGGCTCGGATCCTGTCGCGCTGCTGGTCGTTCAGTGCCATGGTCAGGCCCCCTTGCGCTGCATCAGGGTCCGCGCGGTGGCGGCGATCCCCGCCGCGTCCAGTCCGTAGTGCGCGAGCAGCTCGTCGCCCTTGCCGCTCTGGCCGAACGCGCCGTGCATCCCGCACATCTCCATCGGGACGGGGAACGAGCGGACCACGGCCTGGGCGACCGCGTCGCCGAGGCCGCCGTTCTCCTGGTGCTCCTCCGCGGTCAGGATCGCGCCGCACTCGCGCGCTGCGGCCTCGACCGCGCCCGCGTCCAGCGGGTCGATCGTCGACATGTTCAGGACGCGTGCGTGGATGCCCTCCGACTCCAGCGCCTCGGCCGCGCCGAGCGCGGCGGCGACCGTGACTCCCGTCGCGATGATCGCGAGGTCCCGGCCGTCGCGGAGCAGCGATGCCTTGCCGAAGCGGAACTCGTATTCGTCGGCGAACACGACCGGCGTCGCCGCGCGCGATAGCCGGACGTAGACCGGACCGGGGATGTCGGCGGCGGCGAGGACCGCCTTGCGCGCCTCGACCGCGTCGGCCGGCACGATGACCTTCATGTTCGGAAGGACGCGCATGATCGAGACGTCCTCCAGCATCTGGTGGGACTTCCCGTCCTCGCCCACCGTCAGGCCGGCGTGCGTCGCGCAGATCTTCACGTTCAGGTCCGGGACGCAGACGCTCTGGCGGATCTGCTCGAACGCCTTGCCCGTCGCGAACATCGCGAACGAACTGGCGAACGCGACCTTTCCCTGGGAGGCGAGTCCGGCGGCGATCCCGATCATGTTCGCCTCGGCCACGCCGATGTTGAAGAAGCGGTCCGGGTGGGCCTTGCCGAAGGCCTTGGTCTTGGTGGACCCGGACAGGTCCGCGTCGAGGACGACGACGTCGGGGTGGGACTGTCCGAGCTCCAGGAGGGCTTCGCCGTACGCGTTCCGCGTGGCGACCTTCTGGGGGGAGGCGCTGGCCAGGAGCGGTGCCTGGTCGGGGGGAGCGATCATGTGCGGTGCGCGCGCCACGGCGCGGCGGTCGAGGGGCCCCGAGGGGCGACCCGCACCCGGGAATCGCGCCCCGCGAGGCGGGAGGACTGGTTGTACCCGGGCGCCCGAAGCCGCGTCACGCGCGCCCGCCGGGATCCGGCCGCCCCGGTCGTCCGGACCGTTCGCCCGGGCGGGCCTCCGGAGGGCCGTGCCGCAGGATCGGCAGAACTTTGGCCGGGGAGGCCGAAGGTCGGGCGCCGACGTCCCCGATGGAGGACACAGGAGCGCATGGAGGCCGGCCATACCCCTCCTCGCGTACCCTGGGACCCTCTCCTGCGCCGGTCCCCCGGTGGCACGCGGCGTGCTGCTCCGGGCCTGGACCCACCGATCAACGCCATGAAACACGCCCTCCAACGACCGACGACGATCGTCGCCCTCGCCCTCCTCGCCGCGGCCCCGTCGCTGGCGTCGACCGCTCAGGAGCGTCGGGCCGTCTCCCTGGAGGTCGTCCGGTCGACGTTCAAGAAGCTCGACGCCAACGGCGACGGTTCCGTGAGCCTCTCGGAGGCGAGCCGGGCCAAGGTCTCCGCGTCGCTCTTCCGCGGCCACGACAACGATTCCAGCCGGGGCCTCGACCGCGACGAGTTCACGGTCCTCTACAAGGACCTCCTCGTCCAGGCGAAGCGCCCGATCGGCACCGATCTCGACGGCGCCGTCGCCCGGATCGAGTCGCGCCGGCGCGCCGAGGCCGAGGCGAAGAGGGTCGAGGCGGTGCGCAAGAAGGCGGCCGAGGAGAAGGCCGCCCAGAGCGCGGAGGCGCGGAAGGAGAAGCTGAGCGGCGGAGCGGGCACCCAGGCCGCGCGCCAGCAGAAGGCTGCCGACAGCGCCGAGGCGCGCACCCAGGCGGCCCGCGAGAAGCGGGCGGCGGCCGACGCGCAGCGGACCGAGGAGGCGCGCAAGAAGCAGGCTGCCGACAGCGCGGAGGCGCGCACCCAGGCGGCCCGCGAGAAGCAGGCGGCGGCCGACGCGCAGCGGACCGAGGAGGCCCGCAAGCAGAAGGCTGCCGACAGTGCGGAGGCGCGGACCAAGGCGGCCCGCGAGAAGCAGGCAGCGCTGGACGAGAAGCGGATCCAGGAGGCGCGCAAGCAGCAGGCTGCCGACAGTGCGGCGGCGCGGACGAAGGCGGGCCGCGAGAAGCAGGCGGCGCTGGACGAGAAGCGGATCCAGGAGGCGCGTAAGAAGCAGGCCGCCGACAGCGCGGAGGCGCGGACGAAGGCCGCGCGGCAGAAGGCCGCGGACCAGAAGAAGCCGGATCCGACCAAGGCGAACCAGCAGAAGGCGACCACGCCCGCGAAGCAGAAGGGCAGCGTGGGCGCCCAGAAGGCGGCAACTCAGAAGGCCTCAGCCCAGAAGACGGGCAACGTCAAGCGCGCGAAGCAGACGCGGCGTCCGACGCCGATCGACACGACCGGCAAGACGCCCCCGAAGAAGGGCGCCGACAAGCCGAAGGACGCGTCGAAGGCGAGCGGCGGCTCCTGACCTCGCAGAGAACGACGCGAAGGGCCGCGCCTCCTGTGCAGGAGGCGCGGCCCTTCGCGTGGACGGACATCGCTGCGCGCGCGGATCAGAAGACGCCGCTCTCCAGCGCCTCGCCCTCGACGCCGAGCTCCAGCCGGACCTCGCGATCCCCGTGCTCGTAGCTGAACCCGCGTCCGCGCGGAGCGGGGATGACGACGCGGTTCGGGATGGAGTCGTCGACCACGCATCCGAGGTGTTCGAACTCACGGCGGCTGAGCCGGAGCTCGCGACGCTGCACGGCCAGGCGTCCGACGACGTCGGCCAGCGCGGCAGCCGGCGCACCCTCGTGCTTCATGCGTGCGAGGTCCTTCTCGATCGAAGCGATGCGAACGCGGCGGTCGTGGACCTCGGTGAAGATGGCCTCGAGCAGCGGCACGAGCCGCGAGGCCTCATCCCAGTCGTAGGCGAACTTCATGGCGTCGAGTCTCCGTTTGGTTGAGGAGCGCGTGGGTGGGTGTGGCTGCGTGTCGCGAGAGAGTTCGCAGGAGGCACGCGGCTCGATGGGTTGTTCCGCTCCACCCTTGAGATGGGATTCCTGCGGCCGACCAGACGGCCAATCCGCGGTTTTCCGCCCATGCAGCGCCGTTGCGGCGTTTCGCGGGGCTTTACGAACACCCGGTCACCGCTTTGGCGAGCGGCTTCGCCTGCAACGCGAACGGGCCGCGCTCCCCGAGGGGTGAGCGCGGCCCGTTCGTGTGGACGCGTCGTTGTCCGCCGTCAGAACACGGTCTCTTCCGTGGTCAGGGAGCGCACGTTCGACTCGCCGGGCTCCCATGAGAAGCCGCCGTCGAGCTTGCCGCCCGCGCCAGGAATGACAACGCGGTTCGGGTTGTGCTCGTCGACCACACAGCCGAGTCGTTCGAACTCGCCGCGGGTGTGGCGTAGTTCCCGCCTGTGGATCGCCAGCTTCGCAGTGACCGGTGCGATCTCGTCTGCGGTGGCGCCCTGGCGCTTCATGGATACGAGAGTCTTCTCCATGTCACGGATCGCAACGCGGCGGTCGGCGACTTCCTGGAAGATGGACTCGAGGAGCGGGACGAGCTTCGAAGCGTCGTCCATGTCGTAGGCGTGCTTCATGGGGGTCTCCTGTTGGACGGACACACTCATGAGCCGAAACGTGCGTCCTTCCGAAGGGTTGAATCGGAAAGACATCGAGACACGTCTCGTCCGTCCTCACACCCATCGGCGGAAGCGGATCCCCTGCGACCCGGACATTCGCTTAAACATCCCGTTCAAGCCTGGAAGAACCTTCCAGTGCGTCCCAAGGCGCGACGAAGACGTAGCCGAAACGCCGCTGGGAACGAACGGGGCACCGTTGTGTCCCGCGTCGCAGCTACTCGACGACGAGCCGCAGCGGTGCCTCGTTCGCGTGGTACGCGTCCCAGATCGCGTCCGCGACGCGCTCGGGCGTCACGAAGCTCTGGCCCTCGAACCGCTGCGCGAAGGGCTGCATGCCCGGCGTGTCGACGAGGGTCGGAAGAACGGTCGTGACGCGGATGCCCTCGCCCGCGAGGTCGGCGTGCAGCGCTCGACCGAAGCCGTCGACGCCTGCCTTCGTCGCAGCCATGAGCGTCGATCCAGGGCCCGGAGCGTCCGCGAGGTGCGCGCCGATGTTGAAGATGTGCGCGCGCTCGCTCTCGCGCAGCGACGGGAGCGCCTCGGCGAGGACGAGGTACGGGCCCGTGAGGTGCACCGCCAGGAACCGCTCCCACGTATCTAGGTCGACCTCGTCGAACGGCGCGAACTGGATCGTCCCGGCGCAGTTGACGACGACGTCGGTCGCCCCGCCGAAGAAGTCCACCGCGCGGAACACGGCCGCCTCCAGGGAGCCGTGATCGCGCAGGTTGACCTGGCAGGCCTCGCCCAGCCCGCCGGCGGCCTCGATCTCGCCCACCACGGCGTCGAGATCCTCCGAGGTACGGGCGGCGATCGCGACCCGGGCGCCCTCACGGGCGAAGCGCAGGGCGACCGCGCGGCCCATGCCTCGCGTCCCCCCCGTGACGAAGACGCGAAGGGGTTCCGACTGGGGGTCGCTCATGGCGGCGGAGTGTAGCGTCCCCGCGAGGGGCGCCTCGCCTCGGATCGGGACCCGCCAGCGCCCCCGTGGTCCGGGTAAGCTTCGCGCGCCCCGCCTCTCCCGCACTCCTTCCTGGCGCTCTCCGGCCTGGACGCCGCGGCGGTCCGCGATCGGGCGCAGATCCCCGTGTCGACGATCAACGAGCAGGTCATCCGCTGGAGCGAGATCCGCCTCCCGCATCCCTCGCGGAGCGGCGAGCTCGTCCCGTGGAAGGTCGACGGTCCGTTCGCCCTCCGCAGCTACTACCGCGTCGAGGGGACGGGCGAGACGATCGAGCTCGACCTCTCGCATCGCCACGAGGACGGCACGATCGACACGTGCCTGCACTGCGGGACGAAGGGCCTGAAGCAGCGGGTCGAGGCCCCCTGGTTCACGCTCGCCCTGTGGATCGTCGGGGCGCTCGCGCTGGCGCCCTTCACGTTCGGTCTGTCGATCCTGGTCGCGCTCTACCCGGTCTGGTTCCTGTGGAACGACAGCCCGCGCGTCCAGAAGTGCCCCGGCTGCGGCGCGGAGTTCGTGGACTTCCGTCACGGACCGCGGCCCTGATCGAACATCGGGGCAGCCGGGCCACCAGCCACGAAGAAAGCCCCGCGAGATCGCGGGGCTTTCTCCGATCCCGGTCACGAGGGCCGGGCGTTGTCGTCGGGGCTTCGGATCAGAAGCGCGACTGCATACCGACGCGGATGATGGACACGTCCGTGTTCATGATGTCCGTGTCGACCTGAGTCCAGACGAGCTGGTACTTCATGTTGTGACCGTCGACGTAGTAGTTCGCGCCGACGTCGATGATCCGCGTGCTCGCGGGGTCATCCATGTCCTGGTAGCGCGCGCCGATCTCCCATGCACCGTAGTCGGAATCCGGCTGGGTCAGCATGAACGAGCCTGCGATGGACCAGGGCGTCGAGTCGGGCGCGAGGAGCGTCCCGGTGAGCCCGAGGAGGCCCGGCTGGCGCTCGTTGACGTCCAGGTTCGCGATTGCGAGGCCGTCGTTGAAGCTGGCCACGTTCGCGCCGATCCAGAAGAGGTTCGAGGACAGGTTGCCCTCGACCGTGATGCCGTCGGCGTCGTTGATCGCGTCGTCGTTGAAGTACGCCACGCCGATCGACGCGTCCATCTCCTCGTTGCCGCCGTACGCGCCCTCGATGAGCTGCGTGCCGCCCCCGAGGATGTTCAGGCGCCCGTGGAGGACGAAGAAGAGGCTGTCGCCGAGGTCGTCACCGCCGTTCTGGAGGGTGCCGACGATCTCGAAGGCGTCGAAGTTGGCGCCCACCGCGATGCCGTTCCGGCGGCCGGCGAACAGAGCCGCGAGCTGCGTCCGGTCGACGAACATGAGGTCGCCGGAGTCGATGAGCGACTCGCGGAGCACCTGGGCGCGGAACTGACCGGCGCGCAGGTAGACCTCTTCGGTGAAGGACACCGTCAGGTAGGCGTCCAGGAGGCGGCCGGCGGAGTTGCCGGAGCCGATGACGCTGTTGTTGTTACCCGCGAAGTCGTGCTCGAGGCGGTAGCTGACGTTCGAGCCGGTGGTGCCGTAGGCGAAGAGACGCGCGTTGTAGAGCGCGAAGCCACCGAGGTCGTTGGTGGCGACGCCGTTCGGGTCGTTCGGATCGAGGCCGCCGACGATGTCGCCGGAGTTCTCATAGAACGCGCGGACTCGGCCGCCGATCGTCATGCCCGTGCCTTCGACGTCCTGGAAGCTCGCGGAGAGAGCCTGGACGTCCTTGTCGAGCTGAGCCCAGTCGCTGTCGTTCGCGACTGCAGTGCTGCCGGTCAGAGTCAGCGCGCAGGCGCTGAAGACAAGCTTCTTCATGGGGGTTCCACCTGCGAGGTGGTTGGGGGACTGCCGAGAAAGCAATGGGAGTGGGTTTCGAGGCGCAACAGGGTGCCGCGATGGACGTCAGCCGTCGACCGAACACGCATGAAATCGCTTCTGGTGGAGCACCGGTCCCATCGGTGGGGCTGGAAGCCTCACGGACTGAATTCGGTGCGATTCTCGGGCACGGTGCAGATCGTCCGCGCGCCTCGGCACCTTTTCCAGTCCAGTAGGGCGTTTCTGGAGGGCATTTCATGAGCGTTTCTTCATGATGTGCCGTTCCGCTACTCATCACGGTGATCCGAGCGTCGGCCGCGTTTCAGGTCCCCTCTCGCCCTCTTCTTTTCGAGTCTCCGGCGCTTGGAACCACGGGTGGGCTTCGTTGCCCGTCGAGCCTTGCGAATCAGGAGAGCTTCGCGGAGCAGCTGCGCCATCGTCTCGCGGGCGGTCTCCAGGTTCCGTCTCTGCGACCGCTCGGACCGGGCCCGCACCGTCAGTACGCGGGACCCGTCGACCAGGCGCGCGGCCAGCGCGCCCACGACCCGCTCCTTCTCCGCGTCGCTGAGCGCGGCGCTCCCGAGCACGTCGAAGCGCAGCTCGACCGCCGACTCGACCTTGTTGACGTGCTGCCCGCCGGGCCCGCCGGCGCGCGACGTCCTCACCTCCAGCTCGTCCGGAGGGATCGTCACGCGCTCGTTGACCGGGAGTGGGTCCACGTCACCCTGCCCTCAGGCTCTCTCCTGAGGGTTGGGGCTCTCCTGGTGATCGTGCGCCTCCGTGAGTTGTCGGAGCGCCTCCCAGGTAAAGATGCCGGTCCGGTGACCGTCGCTGAACACGATCGACAGGGCGTAGTTGCCGACGAACTGGACCTCACGGTGCTCCAGATCATCGGGCACGGTCGTCGGATCGAGGATCGGCGCGCCGGTGCGCTCGTCGACGCAGAGCGCGCAGGGGCAGCCGCGCCGGATGACGGCGGCTGTCGCCTCGGTCCGCGTCCCGTCCTTCCACTCGAAGCCGAGGCGTGAGGGGTCCCGACGCATGATCCGCAGGGGGGCTCCCGTGTCGTCCGGATCGAACCCGCTCGTCCGTTCGCCGGTCACCGATCTCCGCCGGAAAGAGCGGCGTCGTGGGGACGGGAACAGGGGGTGGTGGCGAGGACCGGACTTGAACCGGTGACCCCTTGATTTTCAATCAAGTGCTCTACCAACTGAGCTACCTCGCCGCAGGGGTCCCGCGGGCAGCGCCGACGCGCGCTCCGCGGCGCGAAATTCTCCGCCAGGCCCGGCGGCCCGTCAACGCGGAGCGCGTCGAAACTACGACCGGTCCCGTCGCCCTGCGTGGATCGCCCGCGCGCGCTCCACGTCCTCGGTGATCGCCGACTGGAGCGCGTCGAGGCTCTCGAAGCGGCGTTCGGGGCGCAGGCGCTCCACGAACTCCAGCTCCATCCGCTGCCCGTAGAGGTCGCCCTCGAAGTCGAGCAGGTGGACCTCGACCAGGGAGTCCGCCCCGTCCGGCGCCACGGTCGGGCGGCGGCCGATGTTGGCGACGGCGTCGTGGCTACCGGTCCTCTCGCGCGGATCCGGGGCGCCGCCGGCCGACGGCGGAGGCACGACGTGGGCCGTGCACGCGTAAACGCCCTCGGGCGGCCGCAGCTCGTGGTGGAGGTCGAGGTTGGCGGTCGGGAATCCGAGTCGACGCCCGAGGGCCTCCCCGTGGACCACCTCGCCGTAGATCGTCACGGGCCGTCCGAGCATCTCGCTCGCTCCCTGCAGGTCGCCCAGCTCGACCGACTCACGGATGACCGTGCTGGAGACGGGGCGCTCGCCGATCACCACCTTGGGCGCGATCTCGACGTCGTGGCCGCGCGCCCGGAGCGACTCCGCGCCGCCCTCTCGCCCGCGCCCGAACTTGCTGTCGAAGCCGAGCACGATCGCGCGGCTCCCGAGCCCGTCCTCCAGGATCGCGCGCGAGAAGTCCTCGGCGGAGGTGTCGCGGAGGGTCTCGTCGAACGTCAGGACGACCGCGTGGCGGATCCCCGCGCGCCAGAAGAGCGCCAGCCGGTGCTCGATCGTCGTCAGCGTGCGCGGGGCGCGCCCCAGGAGCACGGCTTTCGGGTGCTCGGCGAACGTCACGACCGTCGGCTCCGCTCCGATGGCGCGCGCGCGCGCGACGTTCGTCTCCAGGATCGACTGGTGGCCGAGGTGGACGCCGTCGAACACGCCGACGCTCGTCACGGCCCCGCGGACGTGCTGCCCCTCCAGGTTCTCCGCGTCGCTGGGGACGAGCTGCGCCGGATCGCGCGTGACCTTGAGCCGATGGGGCACGTTCTCGCCCGGGACCCCCTGGGGTCAGGACCGCGCGGCCCGGTAGCGGTCCCGGAGGTCTTCGACCGCGGCGCGGTTGCGCATCTTGTCGCTGGGCGTCATCCGATCGACGAGCAGCACGCCCTGCAGGTGGTCGTACTCGTGCTGGATGATCCGGGCGACGAAGCCCTCGTACTCCTCCTCGCGCTCGGTCCCGTCGACGTCGTACGAGTGCACGACGCACTTCTCGGGCCGGGTGACGTCGCAGTGGACGCCGGGGAGCGACAGGCAGCCCTCCTCGAACGGCACCTTGGCGCCGGAGAACGACTTGATCGTCGGGTTGATCAGGGCGAGGTTCCGGTCCGACTTCTCTCGGTCGCCCTCGTCGTTGAGCACGAAGATCCGCTTCGAGAGCCCGACCTGGGGCGCCGCCATGCCGACCCCCTGGCTCTCGAACATCCGCTCGAACATGCCCTCCACGATCGACCGGAGGTCGTCGTCGAAGGCCTCGACGTCCTCCGCTTCCTTGCGGAGGACCGGATCGGGATAGAGGACGACCTCGAAGCTCTTGGGCTCGGACATGGTGGTTCGACTGCGGTAGCCGCCGCCTCACGGGGCGCTAGAACGAATAAGATAAGACCGCTTTCGAGCCCCTGCGCGGCTTTCGCACCCGATCCGTGGACTACACCAAGCACATCCAGAAGGCCGAAGAGGCCGCCCGTCGCCGGAACTACGACTTCGCCGTCCAGCTCTACCAGCAGATCCTCGACATCGACGCGGACGTCGGCGAGGCCCGGGCGGGGCTCCGAAAGGCGCTGAAGGCCCGGCACGAGACGAAGAAGGGCGGCGGGCGCCTGATGAAGCTCGTCAAGGGCGCCGGCCCGCTCCAGGTCGCCAAGGGGCTCGTCAAGGCGGGCAAGTTCGACGCGGCGGCGAAGTCGTGCGAGAGCTACCTCGCGACCGCGCCGATGGACGTCGAGGCGAACATGATGCTCGGTTCCGCGCTGGAGTCCGCCGGGCACTTCCGCAGCGCCCTCGCCGTCTTCGAGTTCATCGCCGAGATCGACCCCAAGAACGCCGAGGGGCTCAAGCGCGCCGGCGCGATGATGGCCCGCACCGGCGAGCCGGCGAAGGCGCTCGCGTTCTACGAGCGGGCGCTGGAGGCCGATCCGAGGGACCGCGACGCCCTCAAGGCACGCAAGGATCTGGCGGCGGAGGCGGCGATCCACTCGGCCCGCTACGACGCCGTCGAGCACAGCCGCGAGCAGCTCGTCGACGCCGATCAGACGCGTCGCCTGGAGCAGAAGCGCCGCCTGCACCGGACGACCGAGGAGCTGGAGGCCGACCGCGAGCGCCTCGAGTCGAAGTTCGCCGAGGACACGTCCGACGTCGACGTGATGATCGAGCTGGCCGAGGTGCACGAGAAGCTCCGGGACCCGGACGCCGCCCTCGACGTGCTGGAGCGGGCGCTCTCGTACCGGAAGGGCGACCCGGACCTGGAGGAGCGGGTCGGGGCCATGCGGGGCAAGTCGCTCAAGCGCGCCCTGGCCCGTGCGGGCAAGGACGGCGACCAGGAGAAGGCCGACAAGATCGAGGGCCAGCTCCGGCAGCACGAGATCGGCGAGCTCCGCCGGCGCCTCACGATCCACCCCGGCGACGCGGCGCTCCGGCTCCAGCTCGGCCGCGAACTGCTCCAGGACGGGGACCACGACGGAGCCGCCTCGGAGCTCCAGAAGGCCGTTTCGGACCCGCGGAGGGCCCTCGACGCCCACCTCCTCCTGGCCCGGTGCCACGAGGTCAAGGGCTTCGGCGACCTCGCGACCCGGGAGTACGAGAGGGCCCTCGACGGGATGCCCGAGAACGACCAGCGGCGACGCGAGATCCTGTATAGTCTCGCCTCGCTCGCGGAAGCTGCGGGTGACCTCGACCAGGCCAAGTCGCTCTACATGCAGGTCTACGAGGTCGACGTGAGCTTCCGGGACGTCGCCTCCAAGATGGAGCAGCTGCGCTGACCCGCACCGCCGCGCGGGCCGCGGGGCTCGGCTTCGCTGGGGGCGATCTTCGTTCCGGAGCGAGTCCGATCATCGCAGCGCGCGAGCGCCCGAACCCACCGAGATGCCGAACACCAAGCAAGCCAAGAAGCGCATGCACACCGACGACGTCCGTCGGATGCGCAACAAGACCGTCCGCAGCTCGATGCGGACCGCGGTCAAGAAGGTCCTCCAAGCCGAGAACGCCGAGGTCGCGCAGGCCGCGCTGCCCGACGCGTTCAAGAAGGTCGACAAGGCCGCGAAGAGCAACGTGATCCACGACAACGCCGCGGCGCGCAAGAAGTCGCAGCTGCAGCGTCACATCACGCAGCTCGGCGGCTGAGCGAGGCTCCGGCCTCCGCCCTCTGGTTCTGCCTTCGGGCCCTGGCCTTTCCGCAGCACCCGGCCCCCTCTTCCGCACATGGGACGGTTCGAGACGAGCAGCACGGCTTCGTCGAAGTGGCATCGGCCGGTGGCCGTGCCCACCGGCAAGGAGGGCGTCTTCGGAACGGTGCGCGAGCTGCTCGACGACATGAGCGGCTGGGACGTCGACGCCGTGGACGAGAGCGAGTGCTGCGTGCGCGTGTCGAAGGCGAACGGCTTCCTCGGCGGCACGTCGAAGATCGAGGTCCGCGTCACCGGGCCCGACGGGATCCCGTCCTCCGAGACGCACATCGTCTCGGAGTCCGACGGCCTGCTGTCGCGCGACAAGTCCAACGTCGCGACGCTCTGCAGGAAGCTCTGGATGCGGGTGACGTGACGCCCGTCGCGCGGTCCGTCTACCGGTCCAGCTGCACGGCGATCGCGCGCCGCTCGCCGGGCTCCAGGACGTAGACCTCCTGGAACGAGGGCTCGCTCGAGCCCGGATCGCGTGCGGCGAACGTGATGCCGACGCCTGCGGGCAGGTCTCCGATGCGGACGCGGCCCCGCCGACCGGTCGACGCCACCGACTCCAGCGGGAGTCCGTCGAGGTCGAACTCGATCCTCACCTGCACGTCCTGCACTGGAGCGCTGTCGCGGTCGGTGACCTCGACGTCCAGCCCGGCGGCGGAGCTCAGGGTGACCTCGACCTGCTGCCGCGAACCGGCTCCGCGGAGCGAGCGGGCCCGGAGCGCGAGCGTTTCCTCCGAGAGGACGAGAGGACCGAATCCCGCGGCCTCCACGACGATCCACGGCCTCTCGCGGTCGGCTCCGTCGAGGTCGGCGAACCCGTTCCCGTCCGTCCGTCGGACGAGAGAGCTGCGTCCAGGGAACGCGCCCCGCGGCGGTTGGACCTCCGCGAGCGTCCGGACGGACGCACCCACGAGCGGGATGCCGTCGTCGCTCTGGACCACGATGCGCAGAGGCGCGGGCGGGCGCTCGACCCGGACCTGGACCTCCCGATGTGAGCCGGCGGCGAGGGCCTCCACGGGGACGCGCAGCATCGGGCCGTTGCCCGCTGCCCGCGCGACGATCTCCAGCGGCCAGTCCGGGCGGGCCACGAAGGTCGCGCGCCCCTCCAGGTCCGCCACCTGATCGTCCGCGATCCTGCGCGCCGGCCGATAGGTGACGCCCTCGCCCGTCGCGCGGCGCCACAGCCCGATCGTCGCGCCGGCTGCGGGCGATCCGTCGCCCGCGTGGCGCGCGAGGACCTCGACGGTGGGCTGCACGGGGTCGACGGCGGGCCGCGCGGTCGTGTCCCTCGACGAGCCTGAGGACGGCGCGGCGCTCGGAAACGAAGAGAGCCGCCCGCCGCCCTTCGCGCGGTCGGGGGCCGGTCCGCCGCGTCCCAGCGGCGGTCCAACGCCTTCCTTGGCGGGCCGGTTGCCCCGCCCCGCGGCGGCGCCGACCTCGACCGCCGTCCTGTCCTGGATGAGCAGTCCGAGGAGGATCAGCAGGACGCCAGCGGCGAGGACGTACGTTTGAAGGCGAGACACGGGGTTCGAGCGCGGACAACGGGCGGCCCCAGGGGGGGCGTCCGCGGGCGTCACCCCAGGGTATTCTTCTCGCCGATGGGAACCGTCACCCGTTTCGCCGCGATCGTCGCCCTGGCCGCCTCGTCGGTGGCCTGCGTGACGACCTCCTCGGAGCCCCAGCCCATCGCGCAGCAGGACCCCGAGGAGAACCTCGAGGACCTGCTCGAACGGGCGGACGAGTCGTTCAACGCCCGAGCGTACGACGACGCCGCGGACCGCTATCGGGCGATCCACCTGGCGGCGAAGTCGGGCCAGCTGACCGACGTCGCGACGGAGGCCGCCGCGCAGGTTGCGACGATCGAGGCGCTGCGCGAAGCCATGCCGGAGAGCGACTCCTGGATGACGGCGGCCGAGACCGGGGCGAACTCCGACGCCGTCGACGCCTGGACGCGCGTCCTGCTCGCGCGGGGCGTCCGCTCGTGGAAGCGGGCGGACCTGAGGACGGCGCGCGGGACGTTCATCGAGCTCCACAACTACTGTGCGGTCCACGACCGGACGGTCCGCCAGATCCAGGCCGCGAACCTCGTCGCGCTCGTGAGCCTCGGCCAGGAGCAGCTCGACTGGAGCCTGCGCGCGATCCAGGCCGCCCAGGCCACCGGCGAGGCCAAGTGGGAGGCGCCGCTGTGGTCGAGCCACGCGTGGCTCCTCGACGACCGCGATCGACTCGACGACGCGCTTCGCGCGTTCGAGCGAGCGCGGAGCCTCACCGCCGAGGCGAACGTCACGCCGCTGGGTCGCCTGCAGACCGACTGGTCCTACGCCCACGGACTCCGGCGGGTCGGTCGCGTCGAGGAGGCGCGGGCCATCCTCGTGCGCGCCAACTCGATCGCCCACAGCATCTACATCGCGCGCCCGTCACCCCGCGCGGCGGAGCACCTCGGACGCATCCTGTGGGAGCTGGCGGAGGTCGACGTCGTGGAGGGCAAGATCGACCGCGCGCGCGAGCACTACGCGGCGGCGCGCTCGAAGCTCGTGGAGGCGGGAGCGCAGCAGGCAGCGCCCGAGGTCCTCGCGGACCTCGACCGCCGCATCTACGAGCTCGACCACCCGGTGGATCCGAACCGGATCCCGCCGCGGAAGAAGAAGAACCGCTAGCGGTTCGGTCCTCTGCTCGCTCAGCGCTCGCGCTCGAACCAGCCGAGCACGTGCAGCACCTTGCCGATCAGGTGGCTGGGCCGGCGCCCGATCCCGTGGCTCGCCTCCGGTACGCGGACGAGGGCGGTCTCGACGCCGCGGATCTTGAGCGCCTGGTAGTACTGCTCGGACTCGGAGATCGGCGTGCGCCAGTCCTGTTCGCCGGTCAGGAGCATCGTCGGCGTCGTCACGTTGCCGACGAGCGAGAGCGGTGAGCGGCGCCAGTAGTGGTCGGGGTCGTCCCAGGGAGCCGCGGGGAACCAGTACTGCCAGAAGAAGCCGTACGCGTCCGACGTCAGCGCGAAGGAGAGCCAGTTGATCACCGGCTTGGCGACGACCGCCGCCGCGAATCGATCGGTCTTGCCGACGATCCAAGCCGTCAGGACGCCGCCGCCGCTGCCGCCGGTCACGTAGATGCGCTCGGTGTCGACGATGCCCCGCGCGACGACCGCGTCGACCATGCTCATGAGGTCGTCGTAGTCCTGGCTCGGATAGGCGTGGTGGATCGCGTTCGCGAACCTCTCGCCGTAGCTCGTACTGCCGCGCGGGTTGCCGTACACGACGACGTAGCCCTGGGCCGCCATCATCTGCAGCTCGAACGTGAAGCGCGGGCCGTAGGCGGCGAACGGGCCCCCGTGGATCTCGAGGACCATCGGGTAGGTCTGCGCCGGATCGAAGTCGGGCGGCGTGATGACCCACGACTGCACGCGCAGGCCGTCGGCGCCGGACTCGGTCCACTGCGGGGTGACCTCGCCGAGCCGGATCGTCCGGCGCAGGTCGCCGTTCACGTCGGTGATGCGACGCGCGCTGCCGCCGCGCTCGACGTGGAGCTCGCCCGGCCACGTCGGATCGCCTCCGACCCAGGCGAGCGTGCCGCCGCGCACGTCGTACGAACCGCCCGAGTAGGGACGTCCGGAGCCGAGGCCGTGCATCGTCACGTCGAGGCGCTCGATCTCGCCGCCCGCGCCGATGCGCGCGAGCTTCGTCTCGCCCTCATCGGCGTAGGAGAAGTGCAGGGCGCCGCCGTCGAAGCGCAGGCCGGACACCGAGTGGTCGAAGTCCGCCGTGAGGACCCGCGGTGTCCCGCCTTCGAACGGCATCGTCGAGATCTCGGACTGCTGGTGCCCCTGCCGACGGTCGTCGAAGCCCGTCCAGTAGAGCGTCCCCGTGTCACGGTCGAGCGTCGCGCTCCCGTCGGGGCCCTCGCGCATCGTGACCTTGGTCAGCTCGCCGTCCGCGACGCGGAGCGTCCACACGTCGCTGTCGTTCGGGTGGTCGTTGCGATCCTCGCGCAGGTTCGCGCTGAACATCAGCGTCGCGTCGTCGACCCATGCGAGCCCGCCGCCGTGGTCGAACGGCCCGTCGGTGAGCTGGCGCGGCGTCCCGCCCATCGCGTCGACGACGAATACGTGCGTGTCGACGTCCTCCAGGTACCCGCTGCCGTCCGAGCGGTAGCGGAAGCGCTCGATGACCTTGATCGCCGGCGCCCACTCGGCGCCCTTGGGGCGCGCCGGCATCGACGCGAGCGACTTCGACTCACGCGGCACGGCCATCGTGAACGCGATCCGCGTGCCGTCGGGTGACCAGCGCAGCGAGCCGGGGCCCTTCGGAAGCCGCGTCACCTGGCGCGTCGTCCCGTCGTCCATCCAGCGCACGAAGATCTCTGCGCCGTCGTCGCCGGCGCCCTTCACGTACGCGAGGTGGTCGTCGGTCGGCGACCAGCGCGCGCCTCCGACGCCGGCCAGCAGCGGCCGCGTGTCGCCGCTCTCGACGTCGTGGATCCACAGCTCCGACGTCGACCTGTCGTTCATGACGTCGAAGCCGACGCGCGTGAAGAGGACCCTGGCGCCGTCGTGCGACACGTTCGGGCTCGCGACGCCCTCGAGCTGGAACAGGTCCATCGGCTCGAGGGAGCGGCGGGCGTCGTCGTCGGAGTGGGAGGCGGCCGCGAGCGCGGCGACGGTGAGGAGGAGCATGGCCTGGGGGTTCGGGCTTCAGCGTGGTGCGACCGCGCCAGCGGGCGGAGGTCCGGGCACGAGGCGTACGAGGACGCCCCTCGGGTCCGGCTCGACGCGCTGCTGGGCGTCGACCGCGGTCACGCGCGGGCCTTCCAGCGTGAGGTCTCCGAGGGCCGCCAGGCTGTAAGGAGCATGCACGAAGATCGGCGGCGCGCCGGGACCCGCCGCCACCGCGAACACCCAGGGCTCGAAGCGCGCCTCCGCGCCTGGCTCCAGCGCCTCGACGGTCGCGCGGAAGCGCTGGGCCTGGTCGTCCGCGATCGACTGCGCGATCCGCAGGGTGCCCCGCGGATCGCCCGCGCGCGACGCCTGCGCGAACAAGACGACCAGCGCGATCGCCGCGAGCTGCGTCAGCCGGTCCCTGACCGAGGCGCGGTCGGCGGATCGCCCCGCTGCGACGCCAGCGATCACGGCGATCCCCGGCACGAGCGCCAGCGCGTACCACGCGTGGAAGCGGCCCGCGACGAGCGTGATCGCCAGCGCACACGCGCTCCACGCGAGCCCCGCGACCACCGCAGCGCGGCCCGCACGATCGCGGGCTGCGAGGGGCCACCCCGTGCCGATCAGCAGACCGACGAGGACCCACGGGCCTCCCGTGATCCCCGCGGTGACCGCGCTCCAGGTCCCCGCCGCGACCGCGCTGGCGTTCTGCGCTCCGGCGGCGCCCGATTCGGCGTGACCCCCGAGGCCTCCGAGGATCGCCGTCCGGAGCGCGACGCCGAGGGCGACGGCCGCGAACGGCGCGAGCGTGGCGCGCGCCGCCGCGGCCGCGCCGACACCCTCGCGCGCGAACGCGAAGGCGAACGCCACGGGGACGGCGATGACGCCGCTCTCCTTGGACAGGAGCGCGAAGAGGGCGGGGATCGCGACGAGCCACGCGCGCGCGCCGCGCGCGGCCGCGAGCGCCGTGAGCGCGACGAAGAGGATCGCGAGCGCGTCGGCGCGACGCGCCGCGTACGGCACGACGTCGAGCTGAGCGCGATGGAGGACGAAGGCGAGCGTCGCGACGAGGCTCGCCGTCACGCGCGCCCGCGTGTTCGCGCCGGATCCGACGAGCTGCGCCGCGAGCATCCCGATCACCCATCCGGCGAGCGCGACGATCGCGAGGTCGGTCGCGAAGTAGCGCGCCGGCGCCAGCCCACCCGTCGCGTGGTCGAAGGCGCACGACAGGTGGACGAGCGGCCGGTAGAACCGTCCGTCCGGGTAGCGGCCGTCCATCAGCTCCTCGCCGAACGTCCCGACGAGGTCGCCGAACGAGCTGACCTTCGACGCCGCGATCAGCGGGTAGCAGTCGAATCCGAGCAGCGCCGTTCCGCCGACGCCGCCGAGCGTGACGAGCGTCGCGACCACGCTCACGCCGAGCGCGACCAGCGCAGCGGGTCCCGGGCGTCCGATGCCGGATCCCAAGGGCTCAGCCTCCGTACCCGATGGACTTGATCCGCTCCGCGACGCCGCGGTCGGCTCCCGTGCGCGCGCGGTCGCCGTACACGTCTTCGCTGGAGCGAATACCGGGATCCTCGTCCGGCTGGAGGCGGCGCACGGAGCCGGGCCGCTCCAGGACGAGCGGAGCCGGGCCCTCCTTCCAGTGCATCGGGAGCGGCTCGCCCAGCGCGCGCAGGCAGAGCGGCGCGACGTCGTCGAGATGCATGCGACCGCGGGGCCCGGAGTGGACGCCGCTGCGCACGCCGGCGCCGCCCGCGATGAACACGCCGTCGAGCGCGTGGTCGGGGAACGGAGGCCCGCCCACGGTCAGGACGTCGCCGACGAGCGTCGTCGTCACGCGCCAGGCCGGGTCCACCTCGACCACGAGGTCCGGCACGACCGCATCGCTCAGCGGACCGGGGTACACGTCGGCGCCGCGGTACACCGCCTGCACGACGGGGACGCCGGCGGGGAATTCCAGGGTACGCAGGTCGCGCTCCAGCTCGTCGAGCGCCTGGTCCATCGCCGCGCGCTCCAGCGTGCCGTCGGGCTCGCGCCCCGCGACGTTCAGCCGGATCGCGCCGTAGGGTCCCTCGCTCGCGTCCGCGAACGCGCGAGTCTGCGCCATGTCGAGCGTTCCCAGCCGGACCGAGCGCTGCTGTACGCGCGCTTCCGCGAGCGGTCCGCCCGCGCCGTTCTCCGGGAGGCGGGCGTCCACCTGGGCGCTCCAGCCCGACTCGACGAGCCAGCGGTGGAGGTCGAAGGTGCGCCGGTACTCCGCGAACCCGTGGTCGGACAGCACGATCACCGTCGTCTCCGGACCCGCCGCCGCGACCATCGAGCCCAGGATGGCGTCGAGGCGCTCGTACAGCGCCGAGATCTCGTCGCCTTCGAGCCGCAGGTTCGGGCGGTGACACAGGACGTCGAGCGACTTGAAGACGACCATCGAGAACGTCCAGTCCTTGCGCTCCAGGAGCGCGACGACCTCGCGCTCCTTGATCGCGAGCTGGCGCTCGACGGTCGCCATGTCCGCGATCTGGTCCTGGCGCCAGAGGCCGAGGTCGGGCACGAAGCCCTCGCCGCGCAGCCGATCCGCGACGCCCGTCGGATGCGCGTAGTCGGCGTCGAAGGGACTCAGCATCCCCGCGACGAGCGTCCCGCGCACGGGCTCGGGCGGGTAGGTGACCGGGACGCCCCAGACGTTCACCACGTGGCCGCGGCCGGACAGGATGCGCCACATCGGCGGCTCGGCGACGTCCATGGCGGACACCAGGCGCACGTCGTAGCTCTCCTCCTCGCGCCGGAAGAACGAGTACACGCCGTGGTGCCCCGGGCCGCGCCCCGTCGCGATCGTCGGCCACGCGGCGCTGCTGATCGGGATCCGCGTGGACTCCAGATCGGCGGTGGTCCCGGCGCTCGCGAGCGCGGCGAGGTGCGGCAGCCGGCCCGCCTCGATCAGCGGGTCGATACGATCGAACGTGGCGCCGTCCCAGCCGACGATCAGGACCCGGCGCGGCGGCCCGTCGCCCCCGCAGCCGACCATCCCGAGGGCGAGCGCGAGGAGCGCGGCGAGGACGGTGCGGGGCACGGGGAGCATGGGCGCCGCAGTGTACGAGCGGCGGTGGCCCGGGTTGGGCACGCTCGCGGCTCCGCGGTCGATTCCGCGTCGACCCGCTCGCACGCGCGCGAGGGCCGCGTAGCCTCTCTCGAGCCGCGACCGCGGCGGCCTCGTCCGAGACATGTCTCGCGCTTCCACCTGCTCCTCCGTCGCGCTCACTCTGCTCGCCGTGGCGTGCGGCGGCGACCCTGCGCTCCCGCCGCCCGTCGTGCTGATCTCGCTCGACACGGTCCGAGCGGACTGCCTGTCGGTGTACGGCGGGCCCGACGGTGCGACGCCGACGCTCGACGCGTTCGCCGCGCGGGCGACGCGTCACGCGAGCTGCGTCTCCACGGCGCCCTGGACGCTCCCGAGCCACGCGTCGATGTTCACGGGCCTCTATCCGTCCGAGCACGGCGCGCACACGTTCCTGCCCGGCGAGGGGCACCGCGGCGACAACGTCTTCGCGCTGGCGCCGCGCTTCGAGACGCTCGCGGAGGCGCTCGCGCGGCTCGGCTACCGCACGGGCGGCATCGTCGCGAACGCCGTCTACCTGCGCCCGATGCTGGGGCTGGAGGCGGGCTTCGAGGCGTGGGACGTGCGCCGGGACCCGGGGGCGCGGGTGACCGACCGCGCGCTCGCATGGCTCGACGGGCTGCCCGACGGCGATCGTCCGCCGTTCCTCTTCGTCAACTACATGGACGCGCACCGTCCGTATGCGACGGGCGACGCCGGCGTCGACGCGACGGCCGAGCTCGACGCGCTCATCGAGGGCGTCATGGTCCGCGGCGAAGCGCCCGGGGCGCAGGGCGAGCGCGTGCGCGCGCTGCATCAGCGCGCGGTGACGCGGCTCGACGCGGAGATCGCGCGGCTGTTCGACGGTTTGCGCCAGCGCGGTCTGTTCGAGCGCGCGCTCGTCATCGTCACGTCCGACCACGGCGAGGCGTTCGGCGGACACGGCGTCGTCGAGCACTCCAAGGACGTGTGGGAGGAGCTCGTGCAGGTGCCTCTCCTCGTCAAGGCCCCCGGCCAGACCCGGGGCGAGCTCCAGGGCGCGCGCGCGTCATCGGTCGACGTGCCGGGGATCGTCGCCGAGGCGCTGGCCGCCGCGGGCTACCCGGACCTCGACGCGGTCTTCCCGCGGCGGCCCGGGTCGCACGCGGTGCGCGCGGAGAACCACTACAGCCGGCTGCGGGACCTCGCGCGGTTCGGTGATCGGTTCCGACGCAGGCGGTACGCGCTCTACGACGGCCCGTGGAAGCTCGTCGTCGGCTCGGACAGGAGCGTGGAGCTCTTCGATCTCGACGCCGACCCGGAGGAGCTCACCGACCTCGCCGAGGAGAGCCACGACGTCGTCGTACGCCTGGTCGCCGACCTGGAGCGCGAGCTGGCGGCCGCGCCGTACGAGGGCGAGCGCGTCCGACCGGGCCAGCTCACGAGACAGCAGGCGCAGGACATGGGCGAGCTCGGCTACGGCGGGGGGAGCGAACGATGACGGCGCGGACCCCGATCCTGATGGCAGGGCTCGCGCTGCTCGTGGCATGCGGCGGGGACGAGTCCGCTCCGCTCCCGCACGTGATCGTCATCTCGCTCGACACCGTGCGCGCGGACCGGCTCGGCTGCTACGGCGGCGCGGAGGGCGCAACGCCGCGGCTCGACGAGCTCGCCGCGCGCGCCGACCTGTACCGGTCCTGCACCGCGACGTCGTCGTGGACGCTCCCGTCGCATGCGTCGATGTTCACCGGGCTCTTCCCGTTCGAGCACGGCACGCACGGCTTCCGCACGGACGAGCCGGCCGACAACGTGCATCCGCTCCACCCCGATCACGCGACGCTCGCCGAGGAGATGCGCGTCGTCGGCTACCACACCGCGGGCCTCGTCGCGAACACCGTGTACCTGGCCGTGCGTTACGGGGTCGCGCAGGGGTTCGAGGAGTACGAGCCGAGCCGTCGACCCGGGCCGGCGCTGACCGATCGCGCACTGCAGATCGTCGACGAGCGCATCGCCGCCGACGACGGGCGGCCGCTGTTCCTGTTCCTCAACTACATGGACACGCACCGGCCGTACCTGTTCGCGCCTCTGGAGGAGATCGCGCGCATGCCGCCGGACGAGCACCCCGCCGCGCTGCTGGAGGCGCTCTGCGCGCGCGTCATGAACGAGGGCGCGCCGCCGGGCGAGCTCGGCGAGCGGGTCGCGGAGCTCTACGGTCGCGCGCTGACCGTGCTCGACGCGGAGATCGGCCGACTGCTCGACGGCCTCGACGAGCGCGGTGTGCTGGACGGCGCGGTCGTCGTGGTGACCTCCGACCACGGCGAGGCGTTCGGGACGCACGGGATCGTCGAGCACGCGAAGGACGTCTACGAGCCGCTGGTCGCGGTCCCGCTCCTCGTGAAGCGCTCGGGGCAGCGCGCGGGACGCAAGCTCGACGAGCCGGCGTCTCTCGTCGACGTGCCCGGGCTCGTCGCGGATGCGATCGGTGGCGCGGCGGGAGAGGAGCTGGCCGGTCGGTTCCCCCGCGTTCCCGGCGCGCACCCGGTGACCGCCGAGATCCACTTCGCCCGGCCGCGGGAGGTCGCGCTCTACGCGGGCCGCTTCCAGCGTCAGCGCTTCGCGCTCCGCGAGGGCCGCTACAAGGTGATCGTCGAGGGTGACGAGGTCGAGCTGTACGACCTGAGCGCCGATCCTGGCGAGCTCGTCGACCTCGCGGAACGCGAGCCCTCGCGTGCCGAGGCGATGGTGCGGTCCCTGCGGGAGCTTCGCTCGTCCGGCGCGTACGCGGGTGAACGGTTGATGCCGCAGCCGCCGACGCCGGTGCAGCGCAAGGACATCGACGAGCTGGGCTACGGCGGCGGGCGCTGAAGGCCGCTCGCGACGTACCGTCAGCGACGGCTCATGCGCACGGTCCCGAGCGCGACGTCGCCTCTGTCGGGCACGCTCGCGACGGTCGTGACCATCACGAAGACGCCGGCTCCGGTGTGCGCGACGAGCTCGAACTTCGCCTCGCCGCCGGGCGAGAGGAGCGGGCTGCCGATCGTCCA
>JBCDGE010000025.1:0-74493 GCA_038757895.1 Planctomycetota bacterium
CTATGAGGTCGAGACGATTGCCCGCTACAAGAAGGAGTCGCTCGATCGCCTTCAGGAGTCGAAGTGCCACATGGTGTCTCTCGGCGCTGAGGCTGGCTCGGCCGAGCAGCAGGCGGTCATCAAGAAGAACATCGACACGGGGCACTTCGAGACGAGCCTCGGCGCGATGTACGACCGCGGCATCACCACGGGCTGCTCGTGGATCATCGGCTACCCCGGCGAGACCGAGGAGTCGATGTTTGCGACGCTCAAGCGCGCCGCGGAGATGAAGTTCAAGTTCCCGCGCGCCGCGTCGGACGTCTTCCCGTTCCGGCCGATCCCGGGCACCGAGGACTTCGACAAGGCCGTCCGGCTCGGCTACAAGGCGCCGCGCACGCTCGAGGAGTGGGGCGGCTGCCTGGAGTACCGCGAGGAGTTCGACGACATCCAGATCCCGGAGGACGTACTGCGGGCCTGGAAGCGCTACGGCGTCGCGTCGACCTTCTACGACGGCCTCGCGATGGAGGGCGCCGAGTGGTTCCGCTCCGTCCTCAAGAAGGTCTCCGGCTGGCGTCTGAGGACGGGCCGGTACGGCTTCCCGATCGAGCACAAGGCCTTCCACGCCTACGTCAAGCTGACGAAGCAGACGAAGGAGGACAAGCTCGGCAAGGCGGCGCAAGAGGTCGCGACGCCCGGTATCGACCAGACCCCCGGCGTGACGACGAGCGCGCCGGTGTACTCCCGACCCGGCGCGTAGCCGACTGCCATCGCACGCACGGTCCTTCCCGATGATCCAACGCAAGAACAAGATCGTCCTGTTCCTCCCCCACCGCGCCGACCCTTCGCGCGGTGAGCGGTTCAGCGCGGACCTCTTGCCGCTCGAGCTCCTTCAGATCGCCTCCGGCCCCGTCGCAGACGGGTTCGAGGTCGTGATGATCGACGCGATGATCGAGCCGGACTACCTGCAGAAGATCGACGAGGCCTGCGAGGGCGCCCTGCTCTTCGCCTCGTCCTGCATCCTCGGCTATCAGGTCTACGACGGGTACATCGCCGCCAAGATGGTGCGCGAGAAGCACCCGAACCTCCCGATCATCTGGGGCGGCTGGTTCCCGAGCGTCACGCCCGAGATGTACGTCGAGCACGGGATTGCCGACGCGGTGGGGATCGGTCAGGGTGAGCTCACGTTCCGCGACGTCGTGAACGCGGTGGCGTCGGGCGAGAGCCTGGAGAACGTCCCGGGGCTCGTGATCGCGAAGGACGGCAAGCCGCACTACACGCCGCACCGCCCCGTCGTCGGCTTCGACAAGTTCGAGCCGGTGCCGTGGCATCTGCTGGAGTACGACCGCTACGTCGACCTCCAGCTCGCGCCGTCGGGGAACATGAAGGTGCGCCACCGGTTCCCTCTGCCCGGGCACTGGACGCCGGACAATCCGCCGAAGGGCTTCAGCATGTTCTCCAGCTTCGGGTGCCCGGAGCCGTGCACGTTCTGCTGCTCGCCGAAGCTCACCGGACGTCGTTGGAAGGCGATCCAGGGCAAGGAACTCGCCGAGGAGGTCGCGGAGCTGCAGCAGCGCTTCGGCTTCGACGTGCTGCGCTTCCAGGACGCGAACTTCGGCGTCGCCGAGAAGCGCACCAAGGAGTTCAGCGAGCACCTCGTCGAGCTCGGCGTGCCGATCCACTGGAACGGCACGATCGAGATCGAGACGATCATGCGGTACAAGGAGTCCACCCTCGACCTGCTCGAGGCCTCCAAGTGCCACCTCCTGTGGCTCGGCGCCGAGACCGGCACGGCCGACATGCAGGAGCGCATCAAGAAGCACATCGGGATCGACAACATCCCGATCGCCGTGGGCGAGCTCGTGAAGCGCAACATCACGCCGGGCACGTTCTGGATCATCGGCTACCCCGGCGAGACCGAGGAGTCGATGGCGGCGACGCTCAAGGCCGCGGCGCACCTGAAGTACCTGTACCCGGAGGCCGGCTCGGACGTGTACCCGTTCCGCCCGATCCCCGGCACCGAGGACTTCGACCACGCGGTCAAGCTCGGCTACGACGCCCCCACCAACTTCGAGGAGTGGGGCAACTGCTTCGAGTACAAGTACAACTCGCAGAACACACCGCTGCCCGAGTCCATCCGGCACACGTGGGCCCGCTACAACAACACGGCGGCGATCTACGACATGCACGTGCAGGAGGGCCCGATGTGGATGCGCAAGATGCTGAGCCGCCTCGCCGGCCGCCGCCTGCAGCGCGGCGTGTACGGGTTCCCGGTCGAGCAGAAGCTCTTCGACCTCTACGTCCGCGCCACCGGCCAGACGCAGGAGAACCTCAGCGAGGAGTACGCGCAGCTCCAGCCCGAGACGGCGGAGCAGCATAAGGTAGCTCCAACCGCGTAAGCGGTTGGGCCAGAGACGAAGGGTAAGCCGAGCCCAAGCGCCGAGCCCAAGCGCCGAGCCCAAGCGCCGAGCCGACCGCCGAGCGCAAGCCCAAGCGCCAAGCCGGCCCTGGAGCCCAAACCTCGCGCCAGGACGGGCGATCCCGAGAACCTGCGAGTGATGCTGGACCGCCAGACGATCCTCGACCGCCTCGCCGAGCACGCCGACGAACTCCGAAACCTCGGCGCGGAATCACTGGCCCTCTTCGGCTCCTTCGCCCGCGACGAAGGCCGCGACGACAGCGACGTGGACCTCCTCGTCGAACTCGATCGTCGCACCTTCGATCGCTACATGGACCTGCGGATTCGACTGGAGGACATCCTCGAGCGGCGGGTCGACCTCGTGCAGAGAGATCGAATCAAGCCGCGTATCCGCGAGCAGATCCTGAGCGAGGCGATCCGTGCCGCGTGACGTACTTGCTGACGCCGACTTGGGCGCGAGCCTCGAGATCGTGCCGGATGCCGCGGCGAGCAAGGTCCCCGAACTCGTCGGCCCGCTCGAGGATCTGATCGCTCGGCTCAGGTGACCACTGCCCCTCACCCGGGTAGCGCCGCCTACCCATGCCCCTGCTCGCCCTCCCGCTCGCGACACTCTCGCTAGCAGTGCCGCCGCCGGCCCCCCCAGCCCCCGCCAGCCACGAGCGCCCCCGGATCCTCGTCACCGCAACCCTCCTGCGCCCCGACGGATCCCCTCTCCCGGGCAACGTGCAATGCCGCGTCCGCTTCGAAGGCGCACGGTTCCCGGCCACCACCACCACCCGCGCGAACCCGCACGGCCGCACCGCCTTCCTCCTCCGCACCCCGAGCGGCGCCGACCCGAACGCCCCGGCGACGATCGAGTTCGCCCCCGCCGGCACCGCGCTCGACGAGAACCCCGAGACCTCGTTCCACGTCGACCCTGCCCGCGGCCTGAGAGCGACCCTCCCCCTGACCCGCCTCCGGCAACACCCGAGCTCCGGCTTCTACGAGCACGACGCCGCCGTCACGCTGAGGCCCCCGCCGCACTACGCGACGCTGCTCGTCCGGCAGGCGCCCGCCCCGGGCACCCAGCTCCGCGTGCACGACCTCCGGCCGCGACCGCACCACGTTCCGTACGCCCGCGTCGACGACTTTCGGGAGACTCGCGGCACCTGGAAGCCGTGGCCGGACGGTGCCACGGTCCTTCAGCTCCATCGCTGGAGCTCGTTCAAGCTCTCCGCCGTCGAGATACGCGGCCCGCGCGGCCACCAGCTCGCGTACGAGTGCGTGTTGCGCGACGGAGTGCAGTTCCTGGCACCGAAGCGCGAGCGCCGCATCGAGGTCAGGGTGGACCGAGACGCCCACCCCGACGCCTACGCCGTCCTCTTGATGCGGAACCGGGACCACTTCCCGAACCCAGAACCCGACCAAACCGCAAGACACACGACGTTCTACGTCCGGCGCAATCACCGCGTCGCCGAGTTCAAGGTCGCCGACCTCCGCCACGGGGCAACGACCTGGACCACCGACGATCCCGTCGTCGCAGAGCTCTGGACGCGCCGCAAGGACCCCACGTCGGGGAACTACCGCTACACGCTGAGCGCGTACTCCGACGTTCCGGCAGGCTCGAGCAGCCACCTGGTCGCGTTCGACGGGCCGCACTGAACCCGCCCCGAGACTCCGAGCTACGCTGGCGCTCCTCATGACGACCGCCACTCCCCGGCGTCCTCCCCACACGGCGATCGCCGTCGCGGCCGCCTGCGCGCTACTCGTTCTCGCCTGGCTCGTTCTCGCGGACGGCGCGCCCGCGGAACGCGTCGACCCGACGACGGTCGCGCGGGGCGACGCCGGACGCGCGGAGGGCGGTCCAATCCAGCCCGCGGACGTAAGAACGGCGGCGGCCACTCGCGAGAGCCTCGGCGCCGCCCTCACGAGCGACGGCCCAGCCGCCGCCGACGTCCCGGCGCCCTCGGCCACCCGCGACCTCACGATCCGCGGCGTGGTCCTCGACCCCGACGGCGCCCCGATCGCCGGTGCCCGCGCCCGCGCGATCATCGACCTCGGATTCGGCTACGAGGACTGGGACATCGCGGAGGGCGACCGCGTCCTCTCCGCGGGCCGCGAGGTCGACGCCGCGGTGACGGACTCGGACGGTGCGTTCACGCTCGACCCGGGCGGACTCCACGTCGTCACCGTGTCCGCCTCCAGCGCGGATCGCCCCGCGCGCTCGATCGAGGGCTGCGCACCCGGCGCGCAGCTGGAGATCGTGCTCGCGAACGGCGGCACGGTCGAGGGGAGCGTGACCGTCGCGGGCGAGGCGATCCCCGTGGTCGACGCCGAGGTGCGGATCTTCCACGGCGGAGACGAGGACGGGTTCGACATCGTCCGGACGGACGCGGCGGGCCGCTACCGCGCGACAGGACTGCACTCCGGCGACGGCGGCGTGCTCGTCGTACCGCGCGAGTACGCGATGACTCGCTACGCCCCGTTCGAGCTCCAGCCCGGCGGCACCGCGCGGGTGGACGTCGAGGTCGAGCCCGGATGGCGGCTCGCCGGGCGGGTCACGGATGCCGCCACCGGCGACGCCGTCGCGGGAGCGACGGTGAGCCCGTGGGAGTTCGTCGGTCAGAACGTGCTGACCGACGAGAGGGGCGACTTCGTCCTCGAGGGGGTGCGCGAACGACCTGGCACGCTCTCGGTACGCGCCGACGGGTACGGCCGCGCCGAGGTCCAATTCGAGGGCCCGCGGAACGACCTCGACGTCGCTCTCCGCGCGGGCCTCGTCCTGCGGGGCCGCCTCGTGGACGCTGCTGGCGCGCCGATCGCGGCGGCGAAGGTCGTCGTCGCCGGCCTCCGCTACGACGCCGGGTTCGGGCAGCGGGAGTGGCTCCGCACCCTGAGCGCGGAGGACGGGACGTTCTCCCTCGACTCGGTGCGTCGGGACCTCGACCTCGTGCTCCAGGCGCGCGCCACCGGGTTCGGCGCGAGCGCGCACCCGATCGAGCGCGTCGGCGCCAACGTGCGGGAGGTCGACCTCGGTGTCCTGACGCTGGAGGCCCAGGCGACGATCGAAGGCTGCGTGCTTCGCGGCGACGGCAGCCCCGCGGCGCGGGCAGGGCTCCTGTTCAGGGGTCCGAAGGGGATCGACCTACCGGACGAGACCGCGTTCCACGTGGGCGGCATGGGCGTCTCCGCGGACGACGTCGGTGGATTCTTCGTCGGCGGACTCGCGGCGGGCACCTGGACGGTCTGGCTGAACGCGCCGGGCGGGCGATCGACGGAGGTCGAGCTCACGCTCGCCGCCGGCGAGGATCGCACGGACGTCGTCCTGCAGCTCCCCGGGGGCGACGTCCTGGAGGGACGCGTCGTCGACGCGGCCGATCTCGGGATCGAGAGCGCGTTCGTCATGGTCGAGGCGCTGGAATCCGAGGAGCAGACGCGACTCGCAGCGCAGTGCGACGCGACCGGCACCTTTCGCATCGAGCACGTGCCGGCGGGCAGGCTCCGCGTGCAGGTGTCGGTCCCGGACGATGCGATGGAAGGACCCGAGGACCCGCGCTACCTCTCGCGCGTGCTGGAGGAGGTCGAGGCCGACGGCACGTTCCTGACGGTGCGCCTGCAGCGGCTCGACGGGACGGTCTCCGGCGTCGTGGTCGACCACCGTGGCGACCCCGTCCCGCTCGCCTACGTGTGCGTGCCGGTCGGGGCGGCGCGCGCGCACTCCGCGTACGGAGGACTGGCCGACGACGCGGGTCGGTTCGAGCTCGCCGTCCCGTCGAGCGGCCCCACGCGCGTACTCGCCTGGCGCACGGGCCCCCTTCGTTCGGAGGGCAACATGCACGCGACGGAGTGGCGGATCCGCCGATCGATCGAGGAGGACGGCCCGTACGGAGAGGCGACGCTCCAGGCCGACACGCAGGACGCGCGCGTACGGCTGGGCCTCCGGTGACCGCCCGATGTGAGCGTGGGTTCACGCCCACGAATCGCACCGGCGATCCCTCGTTCCGACCGGGTCAACCCGTAGGGTGAGCGCGCCACGGGCGGCGCAGCCGCCCGGTCCTTGTCGCTTGCCCCTTAGCCTCGCCATGGCGCCTGATCCCGCCAAGTCGTCCTCGTGGCGCGACCCTCGCGTCGCGATCGAGAACGACCAACAGGTCCTCGACCACTTCGGCCGCTGGCCGTCCTTCCACGATGCGGAGGTCCGTCAGCTGCTCCTCGAAGCCCACCCCGCGAATCGGACGAGCTCGATGCGCGTCGAGCTCGTCACGCGCTCGATGACCCACATCGACGCGAACGTAGTGCTGCGATTCCATGGCGTCGAGGACGTGGACCTCGGGGGATTCAACCACTGCAACATGCTGTGGGAGATCCAGCTGCGCATCGCACGACCGATCGCGTCGGACGCCGGCGACGGCGCAGCGTCGATCGAGGTCAACATGCCGACGACCTACGGTCTCGAGGGCTCGTTCCGCTGCGCGCGCGTCGTCGTCGAGTCGCTGACGTCGGTCGCCTGACTACGTTGCCTTCGGCGCGATGCGCGCCTCCGTTCCCTCGATGTGACGGAGGCCCCAGTCGCGGATCGCGCCGAGGAGCGGCCGCAGGCTCCGGCCCGCCTTCGTGAGGTGGTACTCCGCCCGCTTGGCGGGCGGCTCCACGCGACGGTCGACGAGACCCGCGTCGACCAGCCGGTCGAGGCGGTCGGTGAGGACGTTCGTCGCGATCCCCTCGGGCGAGCGGAGGAACTCGGAGAAGCGGGACCGGCCGGCGAAGAGGTCCCGCACGACCAGCAGCGTCCAGCGGTCGCCGATCAGGTCGAGCGTGCAGGCCACGGGGCAGCACGAGCGTCGTTCGTCGGGAGGAGGGGGCATCTGCGGAATCCGTCCGATTCACACTATCCCAATCACTTGCATTCCGCAATACTTGCATCCTGCAAGCATAGGATTGCGGCAGAGATAGGTCGCGACCCGACGGAACATGACATGAAGCGCAGACGACTCCCTCTCATTCTCACCGCCGCGGTCCTCGTGCCCGCGGCCCTCCTCCCGATCGGCTGCCGCGGGGTGCGGTACGGCATCGGCTCGTACTTCCGCGCCGGACCGAACTACGACGCTCTGGAGGCCGAGCGCGCGAGCCTCACCGGTGAAGGCGCAGTCGCTCCCGCCGAGCGGTCGGGCGCGTCCGCGACGCCGCCGTACTGGACGCGGTACCGGGGTCCGACCGCCGACGGCGTGTACGACGAGCAACCGCTCGACCTCGACTGGCCGGAGGGCGGCCCGGCCGAGCTTTGGCGCGTGTCGGTCGGCCCGGCGTACTCGTCGATCGTCGTCGCCGGTGGGCTCGCGATCACGATGGAGCAGCGGCGCGACCAGGAGTTCGTGGCCGCCTTCACCGCCGAAGGCGGCGAGGTCGCCTGGGAGCACGCGTGGGACGCGCGCTTCTACGAGGGCATGAGCAAGGAGGGGCCGCGCGGCACGCCGATCGCCATCGGCGACGCGGTCGTCGCGCTCGGCTCGACGGGCGAGCTCCGCTGCCTCGACCTCGCGACCGGCTCGCTCCGGTGGCGGCACGGCCTCGCGCGCGAGGGCGAGAAGGACCTCACCTACGGCATCTGCGCCTCCCCCGTCGAAGTCGGCGGGCTCGTCGTTGCGCAGGGTACGGAGTCGGTGTTCGCCTTCGACCTCGCGACGGGCGAGGAGCGGTGGACCGCCCTGTCGGAGCGAATGGCGTACGCGACGCCCGTGGTCGCCGAAGTGCTGGGGACCCCGACGCTGATCGTCTCGACGGCGGAGCGGGTCGTCGGGCTCTCCCCCGCCACGGGTGAGGAGCTATGGGCGATCGCCTGGCGCGTGTCGTACGGGCTGGCGTGCACGCAGCCGGTGGTCGTGGCGGACGATCGGATCGTGCTCTCCGCGGGGTACGGCAAGGGCGCGGAGATGTTCGCGCTCCAGCGGTCCGAGGGTGGCGTCACGGCGGAGTCGATGTGGCGCTCGAGTCGCTTCAAGACGCGGTTCAACGAACCGATCCGCTTCGGTCCGCACCTGTACGGGCTCGACGAGGGCACGCTCACGTGCGTGCGGATCGAGGACGGCAAGCGGGAATGGAAGGAGGGCTCGTACGGCTACGGACAGCTCCTCCTCGCCGGTGATCGGCTCGTACTGATGGACGAGCGCGGCTCCGTCCGCGTCGTGGAGGCGACGCCGGAAGAGAGGCGCGAGCTCAGCTTCTTCGAGGCGTTCGAAGGCGGGATGACTCTCAACGTCCCCGCGATCGCGCACGGGCTGCTGTACGTCCGCAGCAACGCCGAGCTCGCGTGCTACGACCTGCGTCCGTCCACCCCCTGACCCGCACTCTTCACGGCGCGAGCGCCGCGGGCGGCGGCACGACGCCGTCGGGGAATCCCGCCTCGGCGGCGTCGGCGAAGGCCAGGACGTGCTCCCTCCGTTCGTCGCGGCGCAGGGCGAGCCACCAGGTTCGCTTCGTGCCGCGGCGTCCGAGCGGGACCGTGTGAACGTCGAACACGTCGGCCATCGCGCCGATGGACCACCGCGGCAGGATCGCCACCGCGCCGCTCGATGCGACGAGCTGGACGATCAGCTCCATCACGAGCGGCATCGGCGTGACGCGCCGCGGGCGTGCGCCGTCCGGCAGCGGGAGCGGAAGCGGCGGGAGGCGCTCGGGGTCGTAGGCGTCGTGGACGAGCACGTGCTCGTCGTGGAAATCGCGCGCCGTGACGTAGGCCCGTTCGGTCCACGCGTGGTCTGCAGCGACGACCGCGACGACGTCGTCGTCGAACAGCCGTCGACGCTCGACCTCGTCCATCCGCGGGTCGGGCTTGGTGACGAACGCGACGTCGATCCGGCCCTCCAGGAGCGGCCCGACGGGGCGCTCGGTCGCCTCGGCCTCGATTCGTACGTCGGTGTCGGGGTGGCTGCGCTCGAAGTCGGCGAGGATCGGCGGCAGCCACTGGAAGTTCATGCTGCACTGCGTCGCGAGCCGCAGCCGCGGCGGCCCGCCCGTCGCGATCCGCTGCACGTCCTCGGTCGCGGCGCGCAGCTCGGAGAGCACGCCGCGCGCCGTCGCGATCATCCGCCGGCCGGCCGCGGTCGGCACGAGGCGTCGCCCCTCGCGCGTGAACAGATCGACGCCGAGAGAACGCTCCATCCCCGCGAGCCGCTGGCTGAGCGCCGGCTGGGTCACGTGCAGGCGCTCCGCGGCCTGGGTGAGGTTGAGCCCGGCCCCGAGGGCCTCGAGGAGCTCGAGCTGATGGGTCTCGACTTGCATAAGGAGATCTGATGCATTGCATCGAAAGATCGACGTGGTGTCTATCTGACCACGGGCCGAGGATCCGGGCAACCCGGACCCAGGAGGTCACGATGAAACGCACCCACCCCCTCTCGCCCACCGCCCGCATCGCCGTCGTCCACCACTCCGGCCGCGGTAGCACCGCGCGCCTCGCCCGCTCGATCGCCGAAGGCGCCTCCCGCCCGCCGCGGACCGGCGTCGACCTGCTCTCGGTGGACGACCTGCCCGCCTCGGCCGAAGGGCCCGCGTGGGACGTGCTGGACCGCGCGGACGCGATCGTCCTCGGGACGCCGACCTACATGGCGGGCGTCTCCGCTCCCTTCAAGGCGTTCATGGACGCAACGTCCGAGCGCTGGGGTCTCCAGGCGTGGCGCGGGAAGCTGGCCGCAGGGTTCACGAACTCCGCTGGCCTGAGCGGAGACAAGCTGGGCGCGCTCCAGCACCTGTCGCTGTTCGCGGCCCAGCATTCGATGGTCTGGGTCAGCCTCGGCGTCCCCGCCGAGGGGGCGCGTTCGACGGCAGGGACCGAGGCGAAGAACCGCGTCGGCAGCTTCCTCGGCGCGATGGCCTGGTCCCCGCCCGACCTCCCGCCCGAGGAGGTCCCCGGCCCGGCGGACCTGGAGACCGGCGCGCTGCTCGGTGAGCGCGTGGCGCGCATTGCCCTCGGCTGGCGCGCCGAGGGCGCGGGCGCCGAACGCGACGGAGACGTGCGCGCGATCGAGGACGTCCTGCGGGACTACTTCGACGGGCTGTTCGCGAGCGACGTGGAGAGCCTGGGGCGTGCCCTGCACTCCGAGGCCCGCTACGTGGACGCGCTACGCGCTCCGCTGCACCCCCTCTCGGTCGACGAGTACCTCCCGATCGTCGCGGACCGTGAGTCCCCGGCGTCGCGCGGCGAGGCGCGGCGCGACCGCATCGTCTCGATCGACTTCGCGGGGGACAGCGCCGCGATCGCGCGCGTCGAGTGCTCGATCGGCCCGCGCGCTTACACCGACCTCTTGACCCTGGTGCGCGAGGACGGCCGCTGGGCGATCGTCTCCAAGGTCTTCCACCACGAGCCCCTGGAGGCGTGAGCCATGCCCTACGTCGAAGTGAAGATCACCCGCGAGGGCAACACGCCCGAGCAGAAGGCCGCCGTCATCCGCGGGATCACGGAGGTGCTCCAGCGGGAGCTGGGCAAGGACCCGCGGACGACCTTCGTCGTCCTCGAGGAGATCGGCCTCGACGACTGGGGCATCGGAGGCCGGACCGTCCGCGAGGTCCGGTCCGGTGCGAGTTGATCGGAGTGCTCCCGAGGACGCGCTCGGGAGCGCCTCCGCTCAGCCCATCGCGACGCCCTTCTTGTAGACCTTGCCGTACTTGCTCGGGTCGCGGCCCTCGACGTCCTTCGGGATGAACTGCGGCTCTCGCCAGTGGACGTTGAGGCCCTTGGAGAACATGGGCGTCCAGTACCTGCAGTCCGCGTAGTAGACGTGCGTCACCATGCTGTGGCGGCTGCGGAAGAGGTCCGTGCGCTCGTCGCCGCCGTGGATCAGGCCGGCGGACCAGATGAACACGTGGCCCTTCGGCATCGTGGCCTGCTTCTTCTCGAGCTTGAACTTCTTCACGACCTTCGACATGAAGGCCTCGTAGTCGCGGTAGTTCTCCTCGATCGGATCGACGCCGACGTCCGCCATGTCGAAGGACGGCAGCTTGTGCGAACCGGGGTAGTAGAAGACCGGACCGTTCTCCTCGTCGATCTCCTCCAGGCCGACCCAGACACCGGACATGTAGTCGGCCGGCGCGGAGCTGAAGTGGATCGCGTCGGAGTGCGCCGGCTGGATCGTCCCCGTCGGGAAGTTCAGCGTCTGGAACGGCAGTGGTTCCCGCTGGTAGAGCTCCTGGAGGACCTGCAGGATCTTCGGCCACACCGCGATGCGGTGAGCGTTCTCGGAGGACTTCCAGGCGTCCTGGATCCGGCAGGGAGGAAGGACCCCGTCGCCGTTCAACGGCTGGTCGTACTGACCGTCCAGATCGGAGACCACCCCGTCGATGATCTCCATCGGGATCTCGGGATCGATCAGGAGGTAGCCGTCCTGCTGGAACTGCGCGTGCTGCTCTTTGGTGAGAATGCCCATGGTCGAGGGGCTGGGCCCGCTGTCGAGGAGCTGGGCCGTCGTCGAGAGACTGGGAAGGGACCGAGGAGTGCGCAGCGTGCGCGGACTCGGCCGTGGAGTGTCCCGGGCTCGCGCGCGGACGCGCGTCGGACCCCTACAAGATACCATCGTGAAGGCCGCCGGGCGGGCGCGGCGACGGGCCGCAACGCGCGCGCGAGGACCGCATCGGGACACGCGCTCCGCGCTCGACCTCAACGCGTGCCGAGCCGCATCGAGAATCCCCCGGGCGTGCGTCGCATCACTCCGACGAGCATCGCGTCGAAGGGGTCTCTTCCACTACGCACTTCGGCTGATCCGTCCTCCGCCAGAGCCGGCAGAAGAGGCCCGTCCGCGGCGTCCGGCAGCGCGTAGCGCCGCACGGGACCCAGCTCGAGGGCGCCGACGAAGGACGCGCCCGCGCATTCGTCGAGGAGCGCCTGCATGCGGGAACCATAGGGCACACTCGCGCCCTCCTCGCGGAGCAGGGCGCCGATCGCGCGCTCCAGCACGCGGCGCCCCGGCGCCACGACGAACGCCCGGGGCAGGAACGCCAGCCCGCCATCGACCGTCTCGTCGTCGCCGTCCAGGAGGTACGCGTCGACGCCCGAGATCTCGACCATGTCGAGCGCGTTCCCGAGCGGTCCGACCTGGACGAGCTGCTCGAACGCGGACAGGAACGTGTCCCCGTCGACGAGACTCGCGTGCAGCCCGAGCGAGAGCACGAGCTCCATCTCGGCGGGCAGGCCCTCGATCGTGCCCGGCCCGGCGTCCACGAAGTAGAGCGCGAAGTCGCCCGCGAGCTGGTCCACGACGTCGACGATCGGATCGATGCCGGTGAGTCCCTCGGCCGCCTCCAGGCCGGCGTCGACCGCGCCGAGTCCGTCCTCGTCGTCCACGCTCTCCAGCGCCTCGCGCGCCAGGGCGTAGAACGACTTGACGTCCCAGCGGAGCGCGCCGAGGCACCAGATGCCAGCGGGCAGGTCGGCGGGGAGCGTGTGCGGGAGCGGCTCGAAGGTGTCCGCGAGCCGCGCGGCGAGCGAGTCCGGCGGCAGGTGCAGCGTCGCGCGGCAGTCGACGACCGTCCCCGGCGCAACGTCGAGACTCGCGTGGAACCAGGCGCCCCGCTGGAGCCCGAGGAGCCCGGTCGGATCGGGGAGCACGCCCTCGGTGGACGCGCGCAGGGCGCGCTCGAACTCGTCGGCGAGGGGCGTCAGGTCGGCGAACAGCTCGACGCCTCGCGGAGCGCCCTCCCGCGCCTCGAGGTAGCGGGAGACCACCGGCGCGCGAGCGTCCCCGCCGAAGCGGGACACGCAAGCGTTGACGGCCCCCAGCACCGCCTCGGTCCCGTCCCCGGAGAGCACGGCGACGAACGCGGGGTGGTCGACGAACGCCGCGACGTGGCCCGCGCGTCCGGTCCATCCCTCGATGTCGTCGGGCCAGGCGTGGAGCGTCACCGTCCCCCCGTCGAGGTCGACCGTCGTGATCGCGGCCGGCCGACGCGGCGGCAGCCAGGCGCGCACCGCGTCGACGAGCGCCGCGCGATCCGCCGGCGGCGTCGCGAGGAAACCGGCGACGTCCCCCGCGTCGAACAGCGCCGCCTCGCCGTCGAGCGCCATCGCGATCGCGAGGAGGCCCTCGGAGTCGGAGTGCGTGCCCTCGCGAAGACCGCGGAGGATCTCCTCCAGCATCGGCTCACCGTGCGACGTCCCGAGCAGGCGGATCCAGTCGTTCCGCTCGGCGCGTCCGCGCAGCGCCGCGGCGTCGGCGCAGTGGACGAGGAGATAGGCGTCGGGCGGCACCGCGGCGAGCAGCGCCTCCGCGTTCGGAGCCGACGGGACGGGGACGAGCGGGAGCAGGGGCAGGAACGACAGCATCGGTCGGGCGCTCCGGGGCGCAGGGTTCGGGACGATTCGTACGTCACCCTGCGCGACCGCGCGCCCACGATTCGAGCAATCCCGTCACCGCACGCGATTCGAGCGGCTGATCGATGGCCCCGGTGCCCGCGGCGTGCGCGCCGCTCAGTCGTCGAGCGCGCCCGCCTCGACCCACGCGACGATCAGAGCGATGTCCGTGGCCGACAGCGGCGCTGCGTTCGGCGGCATGATCGCGCCGACGGTCGCGGTCCCGACGACCTTCTCCAGCAGGTAGCTCGTCTCCGCGTTGCCCGGGTCGATGAGGTCCATCGTCGGCACGCCGGTGGACGGCACGTCGACGACCGCGCCGTGCGTGACGCCGGTCGAGAGGTTCAGTCCTCCGGCCGGAGCGCCACCCGAGTGGCAGCCGACGCAGTTCGCATCGAAGATCGGCTGGACGAGCCCGCTCAGCGTCACGTTCTCCGGCAGCGTCGGCACGTTGAGGCCGCGCGACTGGCCGTCCGGGTTCATCACCGCGACGGACGCGGTCCCCGCGGCGACCGTGTTGAGCGCGGTCAGCTCGAACGTGATCTCCTGGTCGCTCACGATCACTACGTTCGCGATCGACACACCCGGCGCCGTGACCGTGACGGTGGCGGCAGGGTCGAACCCTGCGCCGCGGACCGTCCACGCCACGTCGGTGTCACCCGCCTGGACCACGCCCGGATCCAGGCTCTCCACGCGGAACCCCACGATGCTCTCGACGGACCCCGAGCAGCCGCCCGCGAGGAACGCCGCTCCCATCACGGCGGTCAGCGACCGCCCCAGTCGTACGCTCAGTCTCATGCCTGCTCCCTTGGCACGTTGGACCCTCGACCCTCTCGCAGGGTCCCGTCGTCCTCGGGGCGACGGTTCTTGAGGCCGAGACGCACGCGGGGGCGTGCGTGCATCAGATCGATAGAGGGCCCCGGTCGATCAGAGCATGCGTTCGGGTGCGATGGCCTGGAACCAGGCGCTGAAGAGCAGCCAGTTCGACGCCTGGGGCTCGGAGGTCTCGACGACGTCCTCGTCGCCGATCCGAGCGCTCCACCGGGTCCTGCCCTTCTCGTCGAGGGTGACGCGGTAGGCGAACTCCTGGAGTCCGACGAGGAGCGGTTCCCTGAGGCGCGCGACGAGCTCCTCGGACCCGATCACGAGGCCCATCTCCGAGTTGATCTCGATCGACCGCGGGTCGAGGTTCAGGCTTCCGACGAACAGCTTGTTCGAGTCGATGATCATCGACTTCGTGTGGAGCGTAAGGGCTTTCCGCTCCCCGCCCGAGCCCTCGACGTAGGCGCGGATCTCGTACAGCTCGACGCCGGCGCGAACGAGATCCTTGCGGTACCTCCGGTACGCGGAGTGCACGGCGGTGTGGTTGTTCGCGGCGAGCGAGTTCGTGAGCACGATCACGCGGCGCCCCTCCTCGACCAGCCGCCGCCAGAAGGCGACACCGACGTCCCCGGGGACGAAGTACGGGCTGATCACGATGATCTCGGACGTCGACTCCTCCAGGACCTCTGTGAGCTCCCCCACGAGCACCATGTGCTCGGCAGCGATGTCGTTGACGAGCTTGTCGGGCCGGTCCGTCATGAGCGTGGCCGTCGCCGAGTAGAGCGGGTGGCTGGCGTCGTCGAAGCTCCGCATGAGGCTGGAGCGGATCGCGGCGTCGTACGCCCGCTTGGCGGCGTCGATCTTGTCCGTCCCCACCCACGCGCGGAGCCGTTCGAGCTGCGCCTCGCTGGTCTTTCCGTAGACGGCTTCCAGCGGCAGGCTGCGGTGGTGGTTCCAGAAGACGTCGAACTGCCCCGAGACCTCCGACGCGATGGACCCGATCGCCAGGACGTCGAAGTCGAGGAACTCCCCCTCCGGGCGCAGGTCGAAGTACTCGTCCGCGATGTTCCGCCCGCCGACGACCGCCGCCTGGTTGTCGACGATGAACGACTTGTTGTGCATGCGCCGGTTGGCGCGTCGGAAGTCGTGGACGAAGTTGAGGACGCCGACTCCGCGCCGCGAGATCGGATTGAAGAGCCGGATCTCGACGTTCGGATGCGCGTCGAGGAGCGCCATCTCGTGGTCGCCGAACGTCGTGAAGATGTCGTCGAGGAGCAGCCGGACGCGCACACCCCGCTCGGCCGCCGCGTGGAGAGCGCCGGCGAACACGTAGCCCGCGGAGTCGCTCTTCATGAGGAAGTACTGCGCGTCGATCGTCCGCTCGGCCGCCTCGATGAGCCGCAGCCGAACGGCGAGCGCGTCCGTTCCGTCCGTCAGCGGATAGAAGCCGCACGGCCCGGGGTTCTTCGCGCGCCACGCGTCGACGCCGCGCTTCGTCTGCGTGTCGACCGACGGATCGAGGGCGAAGCTCGGCTCGCGCGGATGGTCGAAGTTGGGCGTCGAACACGCCGGCAGGAGCGCGAGCGCGACGACGAGTGCTTGGATGCGGCGCATCGCGCGTCATGGTAGCCGCGCTGCTGGATCGAATCCGCGCTACCCTCGCAACGTGAAGAGCCTCTACGTCCTCCGCCACGGCAAGTCCGACTGGAACACATCGGCGGGGAGCGACTTCGACCGCCCGCTGGCCGCGCGCGGTGTCGCGTCGGCGGGCCTCGTCGGGCGCTTCCTCGCCAGCATCCAAGAGATCCCGACGGTCGTCGTGGCCTCGACGGCCGTCCGCGCGGCCGAGACCGCCCGGATCGCGATCGAGGAGGGCGGCTGGTCGTCGGAGCTCATCGACGAGCCCGACCTCTACGGCGCGTCGGCCGACCGCATGCTGCGGGCCGCGCGATCCGCGCCGGATTCGGCCGAGCGCGTCCTCCTCGTCGCGCACGAGCCCGGCTGCTCCGAGCTCGTGGACCGCATGGTCGGCGGCTGCGCGCTGCGCTACCCGACCGCGGCGCTCGCGCGCATCGACTGTCCGGTCGAGACGACCTCGGACCTCGCGTTCGGGATCGGAGCGCTGGAGTGGCTCGTCATCCCGCGGACGCTCGCCGCGTTCGAGGCGAGCGCGCGGGGCCCGGCATGAGTCCCGTCACAGATTCCACGTGATCCCGATGAACGAGCGAAAGTCGTCGGGCTGAGGCACGTTGCCGTTCTCGTCCGCGACGGGCTGGTTCACCCGGTCCCAGATGAACGTGAGCGAGAGGTCGAGGTTGCCGACGAGGTCGACGTCGAATCCCGCGAACAGGTTGTGGTTGTACTGCTCGGCTTCGGGAACGGGGAGCGTGATGCTGTAGTCGAGCTCGAAGTCGATGTTCTTGCTGATCTCCAGCTCGTAGTTGGTCGTGATCACGAACGCGCCCGTCTGGTCGAGCGGCTCGACGCCCGGCTCGACGGTGTCCAGGCGCGTGAACTGATACGCGGGGCCGAGGGTGACCCGCCAGTCCTGGCGCGACGTGTCGATGATCTCGTAGCCGAGGCCCGTGAAGACGATCCCGCGGAGCTGGGTGTTCTGGAAGCGGTCGCTGAAGAGCTCGGTGCCCGGGACCGTGACGAAGAGTCGATCCCTCAAAAAGACGTCGTACGCCGCCGTGACCCGGTGGTTGTTCGCCGCCTCGATCTCGCTGACCGTGCTGATCACACCGATGTAGCGCGACGTGAAGCGCGTGGTCGCCGTCTCGCGGAGCACGTTGAAGCTGCCGTTGAGATCCGTTTGATCCGTGTTGCCGGATCGCACGGTTACGCCGAGCGAGAGATCGATCTCCCAGCGCTGTTTCCGCTCCTCGTTGACGGCGAGGATCGCCTGGATCTCGTCCCTGTGGAACTGAAGCGTGCGCGCCCCGATGACCCAGAAGTCGTCTCCTTCGAGCGCGATCGCGCCCTCGAAGATCCGGTTGTCGTCCGTCACCACGATCTCGTTGTTCGGGGACCGGATCTTGGTGACGTCCTCGAAGTCGATGGACTGCTCGTCCAGCTCGTCGCTGTCGAAGTCGATCTTCTCGTCGCGGAGCCGGATGAACTCCCCCCGGAGCCACTCCCCGGACTTGAGCTGGATCCAGTCCTTGCCGTCCCCCAGCGGCACCGACTCGTCGTCCTCCGGGACGGGGTCGCGCGCGGGTGGCGCCGCGTTCATGTCCGTCTGGCGGCGCTGCAGGTCGAACATGTCGGGCAGCGCGCGACAGGACGACCCCAGGCTTGCGAGCGCCACGATGGCGCAGATCGTGCGGACTCGGGGCTGGGGCATACGGCCAGGGCGCGTCGGCTGCGGCCGACCGGCCCAAGATACCGGCCCGACACCCCGACCTCGCACTGCTCGTGGCGATCCCGACCTGGCAGACTGTCGGGCGGATGAAGCTCAGCGGATTCACCTTCCTGCGCAACGGGTCGAAGCTCTACTACCCCATCGTGGAGTCGATCCGCTCGGCGCTCCCGATCGTGGACGAGTTCGTGATCGCGCTGGGCGACTCGGACCCGGACGACGACACCCGGGCGCGGATCGAGGCGCTCGGGTCGGACAAGATCCGGATCTTCGACACCGTCTGGGACCTGGAGCGGTTCTCGGGCGGCACGGAGTACGCCCACCAGACGGACCTCGCGAAGGAACACTGCACCGGCGACTGGCTGCTCTACGTCCAGGGCGACGAGGTACTGCACGAGGACGACCTGCCGACCATCGTCGCATCGTGCGAGCGCTGGCTCGACCACCCGGGCGTGGACGCCCTGCTGTTCGACTACCTGCACTTCTGGGGCGACTACGACCACGTCCACGACAACCACCGCTGGTACAAGCAGGAGGTCCGGATCATCCGCAACGATCCGGAGATCCACAGCATCCGCGACGCGCAGAGCTTCCGCAGGATCTCGGGGTTCGACGGCGTCTCGTACGGGCGAAAGGAGGGCACGCAGAAGCTGGTCGCCGTGCACTCGGGCGCGCGCATCTTCCACTACGGCTGGGTGCGCCCTCCCAAGCCGATGGGGTCGAAAGTCTCGAGCTTCTGCGCGCACCACGAGAAGGAGCCGGGCTCCGAGCGCGAGAGCGCGCGCGACGTGGCGGCGTTCGACTACGGCCCGCTCGGCGCGATCCCGCGCTTCGAGGGCAGCCACCCGGCCGTCATGCGCGATCGGATCGCGAGCATGGACTGGGCGGGCGACCTCGACCAGTCGTCACGGGTGCCGGGCCGCAAGCCCATCCATCCCCACGAGCGGCCCAAGTACCGGCTGATGACCTGGTTCGAGCGGACCTTCTTCGGCGGCCGACACCTGTTCGCGTCGCGGAACTACCAGATGCTCCCCGGCGTGCCGCTGCCGCGAAAGCGCAACGCCGCAACCCCGCGATCGGGCGCGGATCGAGCGGACGCGGCGGGCGCCCTCTGATCGAGGTCGACTCGGATCGACGGACCGCGCGACGTCGATTCAGTCGTCGTCCTTGCGGATCGTCTCGGTGCTGAACGACATCCTGCGCAGCACGCCGTCGCGGTCGCACAGGAACGCCGCGCGGTCATACCGTACGCGGATCTTCTGCGTGTTGTAGACGAAGAGCGTCAGGCCCTCGGTATCGCTCCGCTCCAGGAGGTAGTAGAGCATCGGCCCGTTCTCCAGGTCGATCATCTGCGACGGCGGGCCGAGCGCGGCCATGATGTCGTCGATCGAAGTCGTGCCGACCTCGAAGCCCTCGATGATCCCCGGCTCGCGCCACGTGTTCTGCACGCCGGCCTGACGGGATCCGACGGAGCACGCCGCAAGGACCGCGCACGCCGAGAGGAGGAGCGGGAGGAGCGGCCGCGGCCGCATCACACGTCGGAGATCGAAGGTACGGGTCACTTGTTGAAGTACTTGAACGCCAGGGGGAGCGGCTTGCTGAGCGTGTGCTGGCCGGCGTCGCGAGGGGTGTCGAACAGCTCGAAGCCGCCCTCCCCCACCTCGATCGCGCCCCAGCGGTCGTTGAGGAGCACCGGCAGTGCGTTGAGCTTTCGCATCCCCCATCCCAGTGGGGACGGGCCCGCGCCGTAGTCCTTCTCGGCGAGCACGTCCTTCCCGCCAGACGTGGCGAGCTGCACGCCAGAGCCGGTGCTCAGTCGGCTGTCGCGCGCCAGCGCCTGGACGAGCACGCCGTCCCCGCCGAAGAGCAGGAGCGTCGAGCGGTGGACACGGTTGCCCTCGGACGCGCCGAAGTACCCGGCATCCGGGACCTTGACGCCGAGCGCCTGCTCGTCGATCCCGATCCGCTCGTAGATGAACACGAACCCCGTCGTCGTCCGGCCGAGCGCGATGGGCGCGCCGAAACGAGTGAGGACCTCGCCGTACGTGGTCTCTCCTTCGACGACGTCCGCCGGCGCGGGGACCGCCTCGAACTGGGCGTAGCGGACCGTTCGACAGCCGACCAGCGCACCGAATGCGAGGAGTACGAGGAGCCCCTTCATTCGGAGTCCTCCGCGGCGGCAGCGACCGCGCCGTCGAGGTCCGGAAGGTGCCACGGATCGTCGACGTAGACGTTCTCCCGGGGGAGCTGGACGCGACTGAAGCCGACCTCTTCCAGCACGCCACTGCGATCGAACATGTAGAGCACCCGATCGGTCAGGTACTCGCGGTTCGTGTTCTTGAAGATGTACAGGTCGAATCCGCGGCGACGCTCCTCGACGAGCATGTAGAAGAACCCGATCTTCTCGCGGAAGTCGTAGACCTGCGCCGGCGGCCCGAGCTCTTCGAGCACGTCGCCCATCGTCGTGACGCCTCGCTCGAACTCGCCCTCACCGCGCCAGCGGTTGTCGTCCCCGACGCGGCTGTGCGACACGGTGCAGGAGGCGAGCGCGGCAAGTGCGAGCGCGCTGAAGAGGGACCGAGGCATGGAAACACTGTACGTGCTCGAACGCTTCAGCGTCACGCGCCAGCCGCCGGCTCTCCTTCCGCGACGCCCTCGGTCGGCGTATCGAGGAGCCACTCGCCGCTCGCCCAGCGCGGATCCGCCGTGAAGGTCGTCTCCACCGACGAGTCCGGGTGGACCTTCCGCACGCTGTCCTGGACGCGCCAGCGAAGAGCGTCCAGATCGGCGATCGAGCCGGGCGCATGATCGCGGGGCACGAGCACGGTGACGGCGACGAAGAGCCGCCGCCCCGGGTAGATCATCCGCGTCTCCACCGACTCGACCGGGACGTCCGCGAGACCCTCGCGGACGGCCTCGGCGACCACGGCCCGCTGGGGCGCGTCCGGCGCGCGATTCAGCATCGCGAGCAGAGCCGTCCGGGCCATGCGGATCGGGACGCCGATCGAGATCAGGACGATGAGCCCGACGAGCGCCGGATCGACGTACGGGAGGATCCCGTCGCCGAACCAGGAGCGGACGAGCGGGATCGAGAGGAAGGTCAGCATCACGCCGCCGGAGATGAGCGCGTTCACCGACCAGCTCGCCGCGTCGGCGGCGACGAGGGAGCTCCCCGTGGATTTCTCGGCCCGCTTGAGGATCACGGTCGCGACCACGCCCGCCGTCGTCGCGAAGATCGCGTAGACGAGCGCGGGACCGACCTGGATCGTCCTGCCCCCGCCGAAGATCGCCGCGACGGCGTCGAGGAGCGCGATCGCCGAGATCCCGAAGATCAGGACCCCCTTGATTCCATTGACGAGCGGCTCGAGGTAGGCGAGCCCGAGCGGGTAGTCGTCGGACTCCGGCTCGGCGACGAGCTTCACGACGCGCAGCGTCACGAGCGCCGTCACGAAGTACGTGAGGTTGAAGAGGCCGTCGAGCAGGACGGCCTGCGACTCGACGACGAAGTAGGCCGATGTCCCCGCGATCCCGACGATCAGCGCCGTCGCAGCGGAGACGAGGAGCGCACCCCGTTCGGTCATGACGCGTCGTGACTCCGAGCCGCCACTAGGGAAGCAGGAGCGCGACGCCCCAGCGGATCTGCCAGTCCGCGGCGCCTTCGGGTCGCAGGACGTTGTAGTAGGGGCCGATGCTCAGGTCGATGCCATAGCCGTCGCCCATGTCGAAGGTCCTACCCACCGTCGCACCCAGCGGCAGGGTCCACGTGTTGCTCGACGAGGCCTTCCAGTCGGCGGCGATCACGGAGTTGTAGCCAATGACCGCGCCAGGCACGGATTTGAAGTTGTAGAAGACCATCGGCTGCAGCGACAGCGTGTTGAAGTTGCCGTCGAAGGACCACTGGTTGGCGACGATGAACGCGCCGGTGACCTCGTCCGTGAAGCTGCCCGTTGCCACGGCCGCGATGCCGGCACCGAAGTCCGACCCACGGAGCTGCGCGTCGGTCGCCGTGGGGAACGAGATCTGCGGACCGACGCCCCACTTCCACTCGCTGTCCGTATACGGAGCGATGAAGCCCTGGAGGATCGAGTCGCCGAGACCGACCTCGCGGTCGTTCCCTCCGCCCTGCTGACCGACGTTGGGCAGGTCGGTCCCCGGCTGCAGCCCCATGATCGGGATCACCGCCCGCGGCACGATCGACAGCTCACGCTCGGGGAGGTCGATCGCATACACCGGCTGCACCGAGACGCTCCACGAGGTGGCCTCGTCGACGCCCGTGTTGAACCCGAAGAAGTTGTCGGTGATGAGCGCCCGGATGTTCGCGAGCGGATTCTGGAGCGAACGCGCCATGCGCTCGGCGTCGCTCAGACCGTCGTCCTGCGACGTGAGAGGAGCAGCGGTGACCGTCGCCGCCGGCCCGGAGGACGAAGGAGCCTCCGAAGAGGCGCTCGGAGCCGGAGTCGCGCCGTCGGGAACGGCCTCGTACCGGTTCGAAGACGTCGGCGAGACGGACGCGAACTCGGGCGCACCGACGAACGGGTCGACGAACGCGGACGGGCCCGCCGCGCAGGCCGAGGCGACGAGCGACAGGAGGCTCGCAGCGAGGGGGGATCGGGGGCGCATGGGCGGCAGTCTAGCCTCTGCCCGGCGGCTGTCTCACCGCGCCGGCGCAGGGCTGAAATCGGGTGACCCGTTCCCGGACGTCGCACTAGTGTCCTGGAATGGCAATTGCACCCTCCCCGGTCCACCTTCGCGCCGAGGCCGAATCCCGCGGCCGGCCGGAAGACCACGAGGCATACACGACGCCCAACATGAAGACCCCGCTCGTTTCCGCGCTCCTCCTGACGCTCGCCGCCCCCTCCTTCGCCCAGGACATCTTCGGCTACGACATCCGCGGCGGGAGCACGTTCCGGTCGACGTCGACCGACTTCGTCGGCGACTTCACCACCCTCCTGCCCGCCAACCTGCCGCTCTTCGCGATCGACTTCGACGCGCGCGCCGAGACGCTCTACGCGGTCGAGGACATCACCTACGCGATCAACACGATCGACACCACGACGGGCCAGGTGACGCCGACGGGGAACAGCGTGACGGGCCTCGTCTTCGGATCCGGAGCGATCTTCGTCACGGGCCTGACCGCGTCCGCGGACGGGTCGACCTGGTACCTCTCGCGCGCGGTCGGGAACACGACGCAGATCTACGAGGGTGACATCACGACCGGGAGCTTCACGTTCCTCGGAACGATCCTGAACCAGGTCATCATCGACATCTCGATGAGCAAGGCGGGCGAGATGTACGGCATCAGCCTGAACACGTCGTCGCTCTACCAGATCAGTCCGATCGACGGCACGGCCGCGTTCGTCGGATCGCTCGGCTACTCGGTGCAGTTCGCCCAGGGGATGGACTTCGACTGGCTCACGGACACCCTGTACGCGACGCTCTACGCGGGCGGCGGCGTCGGTGCATTCGCGGAGATCGACGTGAACACCGGTCTTGCGAGCAACCTCGAGGTGACGACGGCGCTCGACGCCGAGATGGAGATGGCCGTCCAGTTCCCGACCGACGACTTCATCGGCACGAACTACTGCCAGACGAACCCGAACAGCACGGGCGCCAGCGGCTCGATCGCGGCGTTCGGCAACGCGTTCGTGATCAGCAACTCGGTCGAGCTGTTCGCGTCGAACCTCCCGAACAGTTCCTTCGGGTTCTTCCTCGTCGGGGAGAACCGCGGCTTCGTCGCGAACCCGGGCGGCAGCGCGGGCAACCTGTGCGTCGGCGGAATGATCGGCCGCTACGTCGGGATGGGTGAGATCCAGAACACCGGTCCGACCGGGGGCTTCTCGCTCGTCATCGACCTCGGGATGATCCCCCAGCCGAACGGCTTCGTGTCGGTGCAGGCCGGCGAGTCGTGGCGGTTCCAGGCGTGGCATCGCGACTCGGTCGGTGGATCGGCCACGTCGAACTTCACCGACGGTCTGGAGATCGACTTCCAGTGACCGACGTCACGCGGGCGAAACGCGAGCGAATCCGTGCGGAAGCGCTCGCTGCCTGCTTCGCACCCCGCACGGGGCCCCGCGGGGGGGCTTCGCCCGTGGCGTGAAAATTGCTCCCCTGACCCTCTCGCGCGGACGGCGTCCAGCCTCGACGATGGGCACGTCCGCGCAGTTCGCCCACCCACCCGCAGTTCCACCACCCGCTCAAAGGGGACCGGAGACCCGGAACCACATGAAACTGCTCGCAACGCTCGTCACCGCCCTCGTCCTCGGCGCCGCATCGGACGCGTTCGGCTTCCAGTGACCGCCGCCCCCTCCGCCGCCCGGTGCGGGTGGCGACAACGGTGGTGGCGGCGGCGCGCCCGGCGGGGGTGACCCCGGCGGCGGTTCGCCCGGCGGCGGCACAACGCCTCGCCCGTCCCTCCCGACGCCCCCTGGAGCAGGCTCTCCCATCGGAGCCGGCCCGGCCTCCACGCCGGGCGCCAAGGGCCCGGACGCGCCCGCGCCCGGCCCGGCCTCGCCGGGACCCGGTCCGGCCACGCCGGCCGGCCCGACGGGCCCCGCCGCTCCGCCGACGACCCGGATCAGCCTCGGCGAGGCGGATCAGGATCTCCTCCACTGGTCGCATTGGTGGTTCCTCGAGGCCCCGCGCTACCTCGACGTGCGCGCGCACGTCCAGGGCCCGGCGGCTCCGGACGGACGGACCGTCCTGCTGAATTCGCCGCTCGCGCCGTCGCGCGAGGTGGTGAGGTCCCGCGTGCTTCCGCGCCTGCTCCAGGCGATCGCGGAGGAGTCGAACCCGGACCTCGTCTCGGCGGCGCTCGTCGCGGCCGGACGTCTCGCGGATCCGGGTGAGATCAACACCCGGGCGACCCACGTCGCCGCCCGCGGCAAGCTGGTCGACCCGAGCTTCAAGGTCCGGGAGTCCGCGCTGCTGGCGCTGGGCCTGCTCGGCTCACCGGAAGCGACGACCGACCTCGTCGACATCGTCCGCCAGACGCCCCGCGGCCTGGAGCTCACCGGCTCGACGATGATCGCCAGCCGGCTCCGCGCCTTCGCGGCCCACGCGCTCGGCCTCGCCGCCGTGCGCACGGACGACGTGGCGGAGCGGCAGCGGATCGTGCTGGAGCTCGTCGACGTCCTCGAGAGCGAGGTCCACGCCCGCGACGACATCCCGGTCGCCGCCGTCGTGTCCCTCGGCCTCGTCGACCTCGGTCCGCGGATGGTGGTCCCGGCCAAGGAGCTGCGCGAGCGCGCCGTCCTGGAGCACGTCCTGTCGGCGCGGAGCCTCGCCTCCTACGTCGGCGGCTGGATGGACGCCAAGAGCGGCCAGAAGACGGGGCGGTCGAACCGCACCCGGTCGCACGCCTGCATCGCCCACGCGCGCGTCGCCGCCACCGCGGACGAGCGCACGCGCCTCGCCGCCGTCGAGCGGCTCGTGGACGTCAGCGATGACCGGGCGGAGCACGTCCACGTGCGGACGTCGGCCGCGATCGCGCTCGGCGAGGTCGCCCGCGCGGGCCAGGCCGCGTCCGACCGCGAGGCGCGCCGTCAGCTCCTCCGGCTGGTCCACGAGGGACAGCCCCTGGAGCGTCGCTTCTCGCGCATCGCGCTCGCCAGCGCGTGCTCGCGGCCCGGCGAAGGGGACGACCCGTGGGCCGGCACCGACGAGGTGCGCAAGGTGCTCAGCGCCGCTCTCCCGCGCTCCCGCGCCAGCGACCTGGCCTGGACCGCCCTCGCCCTCGGCATCCTCGACGGCGCCGCGCACGAGGCGGGCGTCGACACGGGGCCGTACGCGACCTCCGCGCTCAGGACGATGGCCGTTCGCCGCAAGAGCGACGACGACTCCGCAGCGCTCGGCATCGCGCTCGCGCTCGCGGCCCGCGGCACGGACCGCGAACAGGACGCGAGCGAGCTCGTGGTCAAGGAGCTCGGTCAGACGACGACGCCGATCATGCGGGGCCACCTGGAGATCGCGCTCGGTCTGCTGGAGCACGACGCCGCGGCGAAGACGCTCCGCAGCGACCTCGTCAAGGCCCGTAACCAGCCGGTCCTCCTGTGGAGCGCCGCGGTCGGCCTCGGCCTGATGGGCGAGCCCGTCGGTCACGACCTCGTCGAGGCCCTGAAGGGATCGACCTCGACCGCGCAGCGGATCGCCATCACGGCGGCGCTCGGTCAGACGGGGACGGCGCCGGCGGTGAACCCGCTCCTCGAGATGCTCGACCAGGACCAGATCCAGGTCCAGCTCCGCGCCTCCGCGGTCGACGCCCTGGGCGCGATCTGCGACCTGGAGCGGCTGCCGTGGCGCGATCCGATCGCGCACGCGATGCCGTACTTCGCCGCGACCCCGTCGCTGAACGGCAGCGGCAGCAGCATCCTCGAGCGCCCCTGGTGATCCTGGATCCGGCGCCGAGCCCGTCTCGGAGCCAGCGGAGCGGACCCCGTCGACCGAGTCGGCGGGGTCCGCTCGCGTTCCGGAGATTCTCCGTCACCGGCTTCCCGATCCCTCGAACAGCCGGTCCCTCACGCCCGACGGAGCGAGCGGGGAGGCGCTTCGGCGCCGACGGCCGTGTTGGCCGGACGCCTCGTCGGGTCGTGGGGTTCTTTCGTTTCAGCGCCGAAAGCCGGCGACCAGGCCGACGGCACCGGACGCCGCGGTCGGCAGGCTGCCCGACACGAAGTTGCCGAGGCTCTGGAAGTGCTCGCCGAGGTTGGCGGTCAGGCTGTCCCAGAATTCCTCGGCGCGCGTCCAGTCGATCGATTCGATGACGCCGGCCTGCTGCAGCCCGAAGGTCGCGAGCACGATCAGTCCGACCAGGATCATCGTGACTTTCATCGCCGCGCGCAGGGCGTAGCCGACGCAGAACGCGAGGAAGAAGCTCAGCCCCCCCTTGGCGAGCAGCGGCGGCCAGAACGGCACCTCCGCGACGGTCCCGGAACCCTCCGTCCCGGTCCCGGCACCTGACCCTGGCCCGGACGGCACCGGCTCGCCATCGGGCCCGATGGCGATGAACCCGTCGGGCGTCATCGAAGGGCTGGCTTCAGGGCCGGTTCCGCCATCGAGTCCCCCGTCGGGTCCTCCGTCAGGCCCGCCCGTGGACGCCGTGTCGACGTCCGCGGGCGACGAGGAGATCCCGCCGTACGCGATGCCGACGCCGCCGAGGACGATCGAGAGGACGAGGAGGAGCTTCTGCCAGCCGGCGAGGGCAGGGCTCTCGAGGAGCTCGCCGGTGTCCGGGTCGTAGCGTTCGGTGCGGGCCATGGGTGCGCGTTGGGCGTGCGGGGCGCCGAGCATACAGAGAGCCGAGATCGCCGCGGGCCCGGGTGCAGGTGCCGGCTACGGGTGCAGCTTCCTACGGTCCCGCATCGGCCGCAGCCGCCGATTGAGGCCCTGCAGGTCGTTTGCGAGCGGGAGATGAGGCTAGGATGAGGCCATCGTAGAGGTCTTGCGTTGGAACCAGGTCCGACGCCCCCCACCGCGATCGCGCTGCATGGCTGGCCCTTCGAATCTTCGCCTCCTCGTCGTCGAGGACGACGCCCACATCCGCGCGGAGTTGCTCGATGCGCTCCGCGCCGAGGGTTTCGAGGCCGAGGTCGCGGTCTCCTACGCGATGGCCCAGGAGGCGCTGGAGCGCCACTACGACCTCGTCCTGCTCGACCTGTGCCTCCCGGACGGCGACGGGCTAGACCTGTGCCGGGCGCTTCGCACCGCGGGCCGTTCGGTGCCGATCATCCTGCTCACGGCGCGCGACGCGCCCGAGCAGAAGGTGTCCGGGCTCGACGCCGGCGCCGACGACTACGTCGCCAAGCCCTACCACCTCGGCGAGGTGGTCGCGCGCATCCGTTCGCTCCTGCGTCGTACCGGCAAGTCACCGTCCGGCGGCTTCGTGCGTCACCTCGACCTGTGGATCGACCTGGATCGCGTCCAGGCGGGCCGCGAGGACGAGCAGTTCCGGCTCAAGCCGCGCGAGTTCGACCTGCTGTCGTTCCTGGTGCGCAACCCCGGGCGCGCCTGGACCCGCGCGCAGCTCCTCGACCAGGTGTGGGGTCACGAGTACAGCGGGGACGAGCGCACGGTCGACCTGCACGTGCGCCGCCTGCGCGCGAAGCTCGAGGAGAACTTCGACGGACCCAGCTACATCGAGACGGTCTGGGGGGTCGGCTACCGCATGCGCGAGGGCCGGCACGTCGAAGGCACGGCGCGTTGATGCGCTGAGCGTCAGCGTCCGCCGCGTCAGCGTCCGCCGCGTCAGCGTCCGCCGCGTCAGCGTCCGCCGATCGAATCGAAGTCGGCGCCGCCGTAGCCGAGCGACTCGAGGTCGCGCAGGAGCGTCCGCGTGAGCGGCGCTTCCTCGGCCTCGAACTCACCCCGTCGGCGCGCGAAGGCGGCACGCCTCTCCGCGAGCCGTAGCGCCATCTCCTCCGCGCGCTCAGGGAGTCGCCGCGCGAGATCCACGAGCTCGTCGGGATCGTCTCGCATATCGAAGAGCGCGGGCGGCTTCCCGCGCCGCCGTGACACGAGCTTCCACGGTCCCTCGACCAGCGCGAACTGTGCCGCCTTGCCGTCGCGCGGATAGCGCGACGAGAGATAGAGCTCGCGCGGCGCTCCGCTCGCGCTGGCGTCGCGGAAGAGGTCGGACGCGAGCGAGACTCCGTCGAGATCGCCGCGCGCGATCGGGAGATCGAACAGCTCGAGGAGCGTCGGCAGCGTGTCGAGGATCGACGTCGGCCCCGGAACGACGCGCCCCTCGGGGAGCGCACCGGGCGCGGCGATCACCCATGGGATCCGCACCATCGGCTCGTAGCAGAACGAGTTGTGCCCCACCGCACCGTGCTGCATGAACGCCTCCCCGTGGTCCGACGTGAAGAGGACGGCGAAGCGCTCCGCACGCTCTCCCGTCAGGCACGGCTCCGTGACGCGGCGCAGCAGGTCGTCGGCGTAGCGCACGTGCCCGTCGTACAGCGCGACGAGCCTCTGCACGTCCGGGTGATCCGGCGCGAGCGCGGCGACCGTGATCTCGGTGCAGTCCCGGATCGACCCCGTGACGTCGCTCTGGAGCGCGGGGTCGACGAACGCCGACCGGAACGGCTCGGGCGGCGCGTAGGGCATGTGCGGCGGACCGAAGTGCACGTAGAGCAGGAGGGGCGGCCCGTCGTCGGTCGCGGCGACCTCCGCGCCCGCGATCTCCAGGAGCTCCTCCGTGCCCTCCGCGTCGAACGTGACGCTCCGGTAGCGGTCGAAGCCGCGACCGAGCCCGGTGTGCGGACCGACGACGGCGTTCTGCACGAGTCCCACCGTGCGGTAGCCCGCGCGCTGGAAGGACTCGGCGAGGGTCGGCGGACCGTCGTCGGGGAGCCTCTGCTCCGGGGTCAGGACGCCGTGGACCTCCTGGACGAGACCCGTGAAGAGCGACGTGATGGACGACAGAGTCCAGGACGTCTGCGAGAGCGCCCGCTCCATGCGGACCCCGCCGCGCGCGAGCGAGTCGAGGTACGGCGACGTCTCACGCGCGTAGCTGTACGCCGAGAGGTGCCGGGCGTGGAGCGAGTCCGCGACCACCACCACGAGGCTGCGGCCTTCGAGCGCTCCCGTGCCCTGCCCGCCGCGGGCCATCGGCCCCCCCTCGCCCTCGCCCCCGCCGGTGCAGTTCGGCACCGCGATCGCCAGGACCAGGAGGAGGATGAGCAGGAACCGCGCCACGGCGCGAGCGTACCGGGAGGACCAGACCCCGGGGGCGCGGCCCAGAGGGCACCAGACCGGGCCGCGGCTCGGCGGGCACAAAAAAAGGGGGAGAGACACATCGCTGCGACTCTCCCCACAATCACTGCCTGCCTCTCCGAACGGCGACCCTGCGGGTCGGTCCGGCCCTGCCAAGCCGGGCGGTCCGGGTGCCTGCCAACACCCTTGCGCTCCACTCGGAGAGGTCCCTCGTCGCGGTCGTCTCGAGCCCGAAGGCCCGCGGCGTCGCGACGCGCTATTTATCGTCTATGACGGCGGCTGGATGCATCCGCGGTGTTTCCCGGACAAGATAACGGCGCTCACCTCTATCGCCCTACACACAAGCCCTTAACAATTCGGGCCCTGGGTGCCCGAAATGAGTCATCCGAACAGGAAGTCGCTCTCGGAGGACCACATCGCGTAGCGATAGACCTCGACGAGCCGCTCCAGCTCGCTGACCAGGGTCGCGGGGACGTCGTCCCCGGTCAAGGCCTCCCTGGCGGCTTCCGGGGCCGGCCAGCGGCGCTGGACGGCGAAGAGGTGCTCTCCGGGCTCGTAGAAGCCCATGAACTCCTCGAGCTGCTCGGGCTGCAGCCCGCCGCAGCGCCACTCCCCCTTCCAGTCCGCCAGCTGCAGTCGGAAGCCGTCCAGCTCGTTCAGGAGGCCGAGGAGCGGCTTCAGGCCCTCTGCGTCGAGACGCCGGACGAGGTTCCGGCCGTCGTACCAGGCGTCGGCGTGGATCCGGAAGCTGACCTCGACCGCCTCGGCCTCCAGGGCCACGCACAGGTAGCCGTTGCGGTAGGCGTGGTCGAGGTCCTTGGCCAGCTCGGCCCCGATGACCCGCCGGAGCTTGGTCTTCGCGGCCTTGGGGCGCGTCGCGTACGCCCACAGGCGCTCGACACGACCCCCGTTGACCGGCGGGAAGGGGTTGTGGATCGACGTCCGCACCTCGAGGGCGACCCGGTCCTTGGCCCGCTGCGCCAGGTGCTTGGCGACGGCCTCCAGGCGGCGGCGCGACGCCAGCCGCTGCTCGTTGTAGTCGGCGGAGCGTGAACGGGGCGCCCGAAGGGCCTCGAAGTCCCAGGGAACGAGCGGCTCCAGCGCGGGCAGCTTCGCGGAGGCACGCCGCTTCTTCGCAGGCGCCTTCTTCTGCGCGCCGTCGTCTCCCGTGGTCGTCATGGCGAGCATCCTCGCCGATCCCCTTGCGACCCTGTCGCAAATCCTGACACTCCCTCCTCGCGCGCGGGTCCCCGGCCCGTCCCAGCCCCCACGGGTTCCGCCGAACCACTGGAGGCGGGCCGAGGGGCCGGCCGACGAAGCATGTAAAAACAGCGTGACCCGGGACGGACCCAGGACTTGATCCGTATCGGGAACATCGGCGCGTCGCGCGCGCCCAGGCTCGATGAGATTCGCCCACTTCGATTTCGACCCCGAGACCGACCGTCTTGGCGAAGGCCCGCTCAGCGAGGTCTATCGCGCGGTCGACACGAAGCTCGGGCGGACGGTGGCGCTGAAGATCCTCCGGGCCCACGCGGAGATCGACCCGCAGGCGGACCGACGCTTCCACCGCGAGGCCAAGCACACCTCCAAGCTCGAGCACCCGCACATCGCGACGATCTTCGAGTACGACCGCTTCGAGGGCACGTCGTACATCGCGATGGAGTACCTCGAGGGCCGGACCCTCGACAAGATCATCAAGGACCAGAACCTCGGCTACGAGGAGTGCCTGCGCGTCGCGCTGCAGCTCTGCGTCGCCCTGGAGGTCGTCCACCGCGGAGAGCTCATCCACCGCGACCTGAAGCCGGCGAACATCCTGCTGCAGGACGACGGCAACCTGAAGTTGCTGGACTTCGGCATCGCGCGCGCCGCCGACGAGGCGAGCATCACCCAGCACGGGATGCTCGTCGGAACGGTGCTCTACATGAGCCCGGAGCAGGTGCGCGGCGACGACCTCGACTCGCGCAGCGACATCTTCTCGCTCGGATCCGTGCTCTATCACGTGATGACCGGCGAGCTCGCGTACCCGGGCGAGTCGTTCCCCGAGGTCTGCATGGCGATCCTCGACGGGCCGCCGCGCCGCAAGCCGAGCGAGGTGCGTCCGGGCTTCCCCGCGCCGCTGGAGGACTTCCTCCTGCGCTGCCTGCAGGGCGACTCCGAGGGCCGCTTCGCGGACGCGTCGGACGCGCTCGCCGACCTGCGGCGCGTCGAGGGCGAGCTGACCGGAACCGGGAAGCGCCGCGCGACCGCGCTGAGCGGACGCCTCCTCCTCCACCCCGTCGCCTGCGGCGGCGAGGACCCCGACTCCTGCAGCGTCATGGCCGGCGGCCTCCGCAAGGACCTCGCGGCCTCGCTCGCGCGGAACCGCGGCCTGACCGTCGACCTGGAGGACGAGATCGGCGAGAGCGGTTCGTACGACTTCGAGGTGAAGGCGACGCTCGCCCTCGAGGGCAGGGTCGCTCGGCTCGACGTCACGACGGTCGCGACGCGGGACGGGCGCACGCACGAGCACGTCGACCGGTGCAGCGCCGAGGACGAGGACGAGTGGGCGCTCCAGGACGAGCTGGCGCGAGCCACGATGCGCGTGCTGCGCGCGCGGCTGAGCCAGTCGGTCCAGCTCCCCGCACACCGTTCCAAGCGCAAGAGCGACGAGGCGGAGAAGCTCGTCGTCCGCGCGCGCGACGTGCTGCACCGCGGGCGCTCGAAGCACGCGATCACGGCGACCAGCCTGCTGCGCAGGGCGCTCGACATGGACCGCTACTGCGCGTCAGCGTACGCGGTCCTGTCCGAGGCGATGGTGCGCAAGTTCCTCCTGTGGGACGGCGACCCGACGTTCCTCGACGACGCGCGCGAGCACGCGGACAAGGCGCTGTCGCTGGACGGCCAGAACGCGTTCGCGCACACCGCGCTCGGATTCGCGAACCACCTGTCGGGTCACATGGAGGATGCCCAGCGCGAGTACCGCGTCGCGATGCAGTGCGACCAGGACGAGTGGTTCGCCCACCGGCTGCTCGGCTCGATCTACGCGCGCGAGGGGAACTTCAAGAGCGCGACGGGGCTCCTGCAGCGCGCGATCGGGCTCAAGCCCACCCACGTCGCGTCGTACGACCACCTCTACAACGTGCTGGTGCGGCTCGACCGCTACGAGGAGGCGCTGGAGACCGCCGACAGCGGGATCGCGTCGGGCCGCAAGCACCTGCGCGAGGTCGACGACGACATCGACGGTCGCCTGCACATGGGAATGCTCTACGCGCGCCTCGGCCGCGCGGACGAGGCCCGCGCCGAGGTCGACGGAGCGATGGAGCGCGCGCCGCGCGACGGGTACACGTGCTACCACGCGGCGTGCGTGCACGCGCTCCTCGCGGACCCCGACGACCTCGACCGCGCGATGGAGCTCCTCGGGAGCGCGCGCGATCGCGGGTACTACCTGCGCGGCGAGCTGACTCGCAACACGGACCTCGACGTCCTGCGCAGCCTGCCGGAATTCCGCGAGCTCGTGGACTGAGCCGCCCGGCGCGCGTCAGCCGACGAAGCGCTCCGCGGCGCCCGGCGCGGGCAGCTCGCACGCGTCCGCCGTTCCGAACCACCGGAAGCGATAGCGGGCCACGAACCGGTAGACGAGGTCGCGCAGGCCGCGCGGGACGATCCGCGCGAAGCGCCCCATCGACCACGGCCATGTGAGGTCGGCGGCGACGCGCAGCGCGGCGTCGCTGCGGATCCACATGCGATCGTCCTCGTCGATCAGCACGACGGTCGAGAGTTCGTCGGGATCGCGCCCGTGCGCGGTCACGATCGCCCGCCCGAGGTCGGATTGGAGCGACGCGAAGTGCAGCTTGCCGACGCGATCGCGGTCGAGGACGAACCGCACCGAGGCCGCGCAGAGCCCGCACTCACCGTCGAACAGGAGCAGGGGGCGGGGCGAAGGGGCGGTTTCCATCGGATTCGACTCGGGAGGACTATGGGACGAGGAGCCGCAGGGATGAAGGCGTCTACATGCGCTCCAGGCCGCCTCCACATCTCGTTTCGGGCATATGCGTCCGAACGATGGCCAGGACCGAGAGGACAGAATCGGGGATTCGTTGAGCCCCCGGGCACCCCGGACTAGGCTCCCCGCCTTCGTCGCGGGCGCCCCTGCCCGCGGCGCGATCCCGGGTCCCCTTCCCCATCCATGCGTCTCGACCGCCCCATCGTCGTCGTCGACACGGAGACCGCCGCGCTGAGCGGCGCACCGCACCTCCTGGAGATCGGTGCGATCCGCATCGAGGACGGAGAGGTCACGGACCAGTTCGAGTCCCTCGTCGCCCCCGCCATCGAGGTCGAGGCCGACGCGACGGAGATCCACGGGATCACGAACGAGGCGGTGCGTACCGCGCCGCTCGCGCACGACGTGCTGACGCGATTCACGGAGTGGGTCGGAGGCGACTGGCTCTGCGCGCACAGCGCGGGCTTCGACGCCCGCGTCCTGGGATTCGAGCACGCGCGCACCGGCGCACCGATCCCGACGTCGCCGTTCCTCTGCACTCTGAAGCTCGCGCGGCGCCATATCCCGGAGTCGCCGGACCACAAGCTGGAGACGCTGTGCCAGTTCCTCGACCTGGAGGACGGCGTGCACCATCGCGCGCTGGCGGACGCCGTGTGGTGCTGGAAGGTGCTGGAGGAGTGCGCGGATCGCGCGGAGACGACGTCCGCGATGGAGCTTCTCTCGCAGTGCGGCACGCCGGTGACGATCCCCGGCTACGTGCCCAGCCCCGCGCGCATGAAGCCGCGGCTGCGGCCGCTGACCGAGGCGGTCCGGAACGGCGACGAGGTGACGCTGCTCTACGGCGGAGCGGACACGGGCGTGCCCGCGTCGCTGAGCGTGCTGCCGCGCCTGCTGTACGAGCGCCACAAGAAGAGCTACCTCGAGGCCGAGTGCGCCCAGACGGGTCTGCTCAAGACGTACCTGCTCGACCGCATCCAGAAGGTCGTGCAGGAGTCGGCCTGACCCGCGTGCTGCGAGTGACGTCCCCTGCCTCCGATTGAGAGGTGAGACGGCCTCACGGGGCTTTCTGCAGGGTCCCTCGGGCCAATCCCATTCGGCGTTCATCCCTCTCGTCGAACGTCTCGATGGTTTGCCGGGACTGCGCGCAGACCGCATCGGAGGCTCGAGACGATGAGGGGATGGTGGATCGTGGCGGCGCTGTGCGCGTCGGCCTGCAATGACGGTGACGGAGACGCCGGGCCGCCGTACGGCTTGACCCAGCGCCAGGTCGTCCAGGGGCTGACGTTCCCGACCGGGTTCCCGGAGCCGCGGCCCGTCACAGCCGTCGACGCCTTCCCGTCGCTGAACTTCGCGAGCCCCGTCGTCGTGACCCACTCGGGCGATGGCACGGATCGGCTCTTCGTCGCGGAGCTCGGGGGCAGGATCCGCGTCTTCGACAACGACGAGGCGACCGCGTCGAGCACGCTCTTCCTCGACATCTCACCCGTCGTCGTGACCGGGAGCGAGCGCGGGCTGCTCGGACTCGCCTTCGACCCGGACTACGGGACGAACGGGTACTTCTACGTCTACTACTCGGCGGTCGCGACCGTCGGCGGACAGGACCACCGCTCCGTCGTGTCGCGCTTCCAGGTGTCGGCGGATCCGAACGTCGCGGACGCGGGGAGTGAGACCGTGCTCCTGACGTTCCACCAGCCGTTCCAGAACCACAACGCCGGGTGCCTCCAGTTCGGCCCCGACGGGATGCTGTACATCGCCAGCGGCGACGGCGGCAGCGGCAACGACCCCCAGCGCAACGCGCAGAACCTGACCACGGTGCTCGGCAAGATGCTGCGCATCGCGCCGGACGGCAGCATCCCGGCGGACAACCCGTTCGTGGGCCAGGGCGGCGGCGTGCGGGAGGAGATCTGGGCGTACGGCCTGCGCAACCCGTTCCGCTTCAGCTTCGACCGCGGCACCGGCCAGCTCTGGCTCGGCGACGTCGGCCAGGCGGACCTCGAGGAGATCGACGTCATCGAGCGCGGCGGCAACTACGGCTGGGTGGTCTTCGAGGGCACGCGCGAGAACATCAACCCGGGCGGCGTCCCGTTCAGCTCGACGATCGGACCGGTGTACGAGTACGGCCGCACGCTCGGCCGCAGCGTCACGGGCGGCAACGTCTACCGGGGGACGCTCAACCCGGGCCTGGTCGGCGCGTACCTGTACGCGGACTTCGTGACCGGCCGGATGTGGGCGCTCGTCTACGACGGCAACCAGGTGATCTCGAACACCGAGGTCGGGCTGGTGACCAACCCGTCGAGCTTCGGCGAGGACGAGGCGGGCGAGCTGTACGTCACGTCGTTCGACGGGAACGTGTACCGCCTCGTCGAGGACCCGGGCGGCCCGCGCCCGCCGTTCCCGCAGCGCCTGTCCGAGACGGGTCTGTTCACGGACGTCGCGACTCTGACCCCGACGCCCGGCGTGATCGAGTACGACGTGAACGTCGAGCAGTGGTCGGACGGCGCCGAGAAGCGGCGCTGGATGGCGCTCCCCGGCACCGCGGACATCGTCTTCGACGCAGAGGACGCGTGGACGTTCCCGGGCGCGACGGTGCTCGTGAAGCACTTCGAGATCGAGACCGCTCCGGACGTCGTACGGCGCCTGGAGACGCGCGTGCTCCTGAACGAGGGCACGGGCTGGCAGGGCTACACGTACCGCTGGAACGCCCTGGGCGACGACGCGGACCTCCTGACCGACGCGGAGACGGACGTGATCACGATCACGGATCCCGACGTGCCGGGCGGGACGTACGACCTGACCTGGACGTTCCCGTCGCGCGCGGACTGCCTCGTGTGCCACACGGTGGCGGCGGGCCGCGTTCTGGGGGTCCGGGCGCAGCAGCTCAACCGCGACTTCGCGTACGGCAGCGTCGTCGACAACCAGCTCCGCTCCTGGAACAACATCGGTCTCTTCACGTACGAGATCGGCCAGCACACGTCGTACGGCGCGCTGCCGCTGCTCGACGACGAGGCCGCCGAGGCCTCGGGCCGCGCCCGCGCGTACCTCGACGCGAACTGCTCGTTCTGTCACCTGCCCGGCGGACCGACGCCGTCGAACCTCGACCTGCGCTACGGCACGCCGACCGGGATGATGAACGCGGTACTCGTGCCGCCGAGCCAGGGCGATCTCGGGCTCGTCAACCCGTTCCTCGTCGCGCCCGGCGCGAAGGAGTCGAGCGTGCTGTGGGAGCGCATGCGCCGGCTCGACTCGAACCGTATGCCGAACATCGGGACGACGCGGGTGCACGACCGCGCCGTGGACGTCGTCGGCGAGTGGATCGACGACGGGGCGAACTGAAACGACTCAGTCCGAGCCGGACAGCCACCGCCCGAACGAGCCGAAGAGGCCGCGCGCGGCCTTCGAGGGAGCGGCCTCGAAGAGCGCGGCGAGCATCTCCGCGGCCGACTCGTAGCGATCCTCGGGCCTGCGCTCGAGCGCGCGCATGCACGCGTGGGCGAGCTTGGTCGGCACGTGCGGCGCGCGACGGCGCGGGTCGCGCGGATCCTCGCTGAGCCGCCGTGCCACGATCTCCATGGCCGACGCGCCGACGAACGGCGGCGCGCCCGTGAGGAGCTCGTAGAACACGCAGCCGAGCGAGTACAGGTCCGAGCGGTGATCCACCGATTCGCCTTGGGCCTGCTCCGGGCTCATGTACGTCGGCGTCCCCATGATCGTTCCAGCCGTCGTCAGGCCGGGTTCCATGTCGGCCACGGTCGACATGCCGGCCATCGAAGAAATCCCGAAGTCGGTGAGCACGGGTCCGAGCTGCTCGTCGAGGAGGATGTTCCCCGGCTTGATGTCGCGGTGCACGACGCCCGCCGCGTGCGCCACGTCGAGCGCGGAGAGGACCTTCACGACGATGGCCAGCACCTTCGAGTAGTAGTCCTTCGCGGCGGCCTTCGTCTGCGCTCCGCCCTCGCGCTCGAAGTAGCCCTCCAGGCTCTGGCCCTCGACGAGCTTCATCACGTAATAGCCAAGGTCGCCCTCCACTCCCGCGTCGTAGATCGGAACGATGCTCGGATGGTTCAGGCTCGCGCTGATCCGCGCCTCTCGCTCGAAACGCGCGCGCGCGTCGGGCGACTCGAAGCGGATCGAGAGCACCTTCACAGCGACGTCACGATTCAGCTCGGGGTCGTGGGCGCGGTAGACCTTGCTCATGCCGCCCTGGCCGAGGAGCGCCCTCACCTCGTACCGGCCGATCCGCTCACGCAGCGGCCCGATGTCGACACTCCCGGACGGCGGCCTGACCTGCACGTCCGAGGGCTCCGGTGGCGGCGGCGCGGCGGCAGGAGGTGACGACTCCGGCGCGGGCGACCGCTCTGGCGGCCGCATGATCGTCGACGACGCCTTCTCCTCGACCGGGAAGCGCGCCCGAAGCGTGATGAACGAGAGCCCTTCGCTCTCCTCGCAGGCGAGGTGGCCGTCTCCCGTCTCACGCAGGAACGAGTCGAAGATCTCGAAGCCCCGACCGAGCCCCTCGAACACGTTGAGCTGCGACATGTACCACGCGATCGCTGCGTCCTTGGGCGACGACAGGTGATCGTTGGCGCGCAGGAGCGTCTCGAACGTCGCGCCGCTGGGGAACTGCCCCGGGCTGAACACGGTCACCTCCGGGAAGTCGACGTTCACCGTGACGACCTCGTTCCGCCCGTAGTCGCGGTGCGTGACGGCGTTCGAGATCGCCTCGCGGACGACCTGGAAGAAGAGCCTCTGCGTCGGCGTGTAGCTCGTGAGCGGGTGGCTCTGCTTGATCGCCCGGTCGACCTGGTCTCGAAGATCGTTCACCTGCCGTGGGAGCGGCCCGAGGACGTCCTCGCGCTGGAAGTGGGTCGACGCCTTGTCGCCCACGGTGAACAGAGCGCGCGCCTGTGGGTAGTGCTTGTGCGGCGCTCGCGTGAAGCACAGCACCGCCGCGCGGTGCAGGTAGTCGTCGTCGATGGCCGAGTAGAGGCCGAGCTGCCGTGCGTGCTCCTCGCGCTCGCCCTCCAGCGGCTCGTCGGTGCGCCGGGCGAAGGCGTCGACGAGGTCCCACTCGAGCTCGTCGACGCTGCAGCCCTTGCAGGGATGGCTCGACGGCGCGGTCGTCCGGTAGAGGTGCCGCAGCTCGTCGTACGTCCTCGCTCCGTCGACCTCCGGCCCGGAGGCGTCCTTCGCAGCCTCGGCCGAGCAGTTCCGCGCGAGCCACACCTGGCGCTTCGCGTTCGAGACGCTGTACACGGGCTCCTGGCGGAACTTCGCGAACTCCGGCTCGCCGAGCCGCTCATTCACGTACTCGACGATATCGTCGGGACCGATCAGGTCGTCCGGCGTCGACCGCCCCCCCAGGCCGCTCTTGATCCCGCGGATCAGCAGGTGCGTGAACACGCTGCCCGAGCCGTCGTCGAACTCGTAGCTGCTCTGGAACGCGCGACACGACGCGAGCAGCACGATCCCCGTCGGTAGCTCCTGCTGCAGGGTCGGTCGCGGGACGTCGCCCGACTTCTGGCCCTGCGCGAGCGCGGCTCCGCTGTGGCAGGCGTCGAGGATGAGGATCGCGCGCGTCACGCCCTGCGACTTGAGCTCGGCCTGGAGCGCGCCGAACGGCAGGAACGTCTCGGCGTGCTTCTCGCCGAAGACGAGCCCGTACTCGCCGTGCTTGACCCGCCCGTGCCCGGAGAAGTAGAGGACGAGCTGATCCGCGGAGCTCCATCCTCCGATCACCTCCTCGAGCGTCGACTGGAACGCGATTTTACTCGGGCAGTCCTGCACCGACCTCGTCCGAGCCGGGTCGCACGCACCGTAGTCCTCGTCGCAGAGGACCGAGTGGATCCGGCCGGCGTCCGTGCGCCCGGCGGCGAGCTCGTCACCGGCCAGCGCGCTGACGACGAGGGCGATGCGTCGACCCATGGGTCGTCCTCAGGAGCCCTCGACGCGCACGACGAGACGCCCGTCCTCGCCCGAGGCCGTGAGCTCCTGGACCGCGGCTTCGGCGCCGGCCTGGTCGAGCCCCTCGATCTCGAACTCCTTCGTGTCGGTCGTCAGCGTGACCGTGTACTTCGGCCGCTTCGAGGCCCAGAACTGCAGGACCTGGAGCGTGGTCGTCACGGCCGTCATCGCGACGCCCGCGATGGCGAGGCCGGCGGTGAGGCCGCCGTCCTTCACGCCCTGCAGCGCGATCTCGGCCGCCTCGGCGTGCACGTCGGCGGCGGCGAGGTCGTCCCCGAGGGTGGCCAGCGCCGCCATCACCTCGGCGTCGGCGGGGTCGGCAGCAACGATGTCGATGTCCATGGGCAGGCGGCGCGGCGGCAGACCGCTCCGCTTCGAGTCTAGGTCGAGGTCGCACCCCCGAACCGTCCCGAGATCGGGACGCGGAACGGGCCCCCGCCCTGGCCAGGAACGGCGCACGGGGGGACGATCGGACGGCGAACCGGGTCTTTTCGGCCGGGGGACGCAGCGCGGGAGGTGCCCGCGGCAACTGAGCGCGACCGTGGCTCCCCACCCTACCGATCCCCCGCTCCCCTCCGACCCCGGAGCGCGTCGGCCGCTCGACGCCGAGTTGCTCCTGGGCGAGGCGACGTGGCTGCGTCGGCTCGCGCGCGCGCTGGTGGGCGACGACGCCTCGGCGGACGACCTCGTCCAGGACGCGTTCGGCGCCGCGATCGCCTCGCGGCGTCCGATCCGCGACCTGCGCGGATTCCTCGCCGGCGTGGTGCGTCGTCGGTCGCTGGAGGTGCGCCGCACCGAGGCGCGCCGCCGCCGACGCGAGGCGGAGCGCGGAGCCGAGGGACCGACCGGAGCGGCGACGCTGCCCGGGGCCGACGAGGCCGTCGAGCGCGCGGACACGATGCGGATCGTGCTGGAAGAGCTCGGTCACCTCCCCGCGTCCCAGCGTGACGCGCTCGTGCTGCGCTACGTCGAGGGGCTGGAGCCAGGCGAGATCGCCCGCCGCGCTGGACTCGCGCCGCCGACGGTGCGCGCGCACCTCGCACGGGGCCTGGCGTCGCTCCGCGAGCGACTCGACCGCCGCGCCGGCGGCCGCGGCGCGTGGTCGGCCGCGCTCGCGCCATGGGTCGGCTCGGGCCCGCCCGTCGGCCCCGACGCTCCGTCGTCCGTTCCCCCGTCCGTACCTCTGGGCGCTGCCAGCGCCGCTGTCGCTGCAACGAGTACCGCTGTCATGGGCTGGAAGATCGCCACCGCCGCGACCGTCGTTCCCCTCGTCGCGATCGGCCTGTGGGTCGGATCGGACGGCGACGACTCGACCGTCGAGCGACGCGTCGCTGAGGTCACCTACGTCGAGGAGAACCCCGCCACGCTCGCGCGCATCCACGAGGACGAGGTCGCACGCGTCGCGGTCGAAGCCCCCGCAGTGGCGCCCGACCCCGTCGCCGAGGCGCGGCCCGCGGCAGTCGAAGCGAAGGACAGCGAAGTGCGCGTCGTCGACGCGGAGACCGGGGAACCGGTCCCGTGGATGTGCCTCGAGCTGCGCACGATCCACGGCCCGCACGCCGGGATCACGTCGACCGACGTTCCAGGGTTCGCGAGTCCAGGTCGAGCGCCGGGGGTCTTCGAGGTGGAGACCGACGGGAGCGGCGCTTTCGTCCTGCCCGGGACGGTCAGCGGGGACGCAGTGATCGTCGTCGAGTACGACGATCACCCGAGACCGTTCGGACCCCTCCGGTCGAGGGTCGTCGATCTGCCGATGACGGAGCCGCTCGAGGTGCTGGTCGGCCCGACCTTTCAGCTGGAGGCCAGGCCCGCGCCGGGCGTCGACTGGAGCGAGTTGACCGCGCGCTTCGCCACCGGCCCCGACGACGGCCGGCGCGAGATGCGGACGTCCGTGCGTGAAGGCCTGGTCCCCTGGTTGCGGTTCCATCACGCGGTGACCGAGATCGACGGAGACGGTCCGTGGGACCTGGAGGTCGGCGACGAGGAGGGCCTGTGGTGGGCAGAGGCCGAGGTGCACCGCAAGGTCGGCGTCGCGCCGCGCCCCGTCGTGCTCGCGTTCCGCGAGCTCGGTGCGATCGAGTTCGTCGCGCGTCACGAACCCGGCCGGCCGATTCCGATCGGCGCGATCGAGCTCGAGACGGAGACGGGCGTCGCGCTGCGGAGCGTGTTCCTCAACGCGGCCCAGCAGCGTCCCGGATCCACCCCGCCGGAGTCGAGCTCGAAGGCTCGAGCCCGCCACCTGGAACCCGGGCGCTACCGATGGCGCCGCGGTGCCCGCTCGGGCGAGGTCGACGTGACGGCGGGCGAGGTCGCGCGCGTCGAGTTCGACTTCGCGGACGAGGGCACGACGTTCAATCTGGAGATCGCGATCGACGCGACCGCGGTGCTCGAGGACGCGCCGCCCGGCGAGGCCTACGACCTCTCGGACATGCCGTTCCGGATCGCGCGCGTGGGCGAGCCGCTCACGGGCTTCCTGCACACCCCGGTGCCCGATCCGGGGCGGGGTCCCGGACACTGGCGCCTCGAGCTCGTGGGCCTCCCCGGGGGCGAGTGGAACGTGAGCCCGCCGGGCGGGCTCTCCCCCGTCCGCTGGGAGCCGCAGCACGCGACGATCGGGGACGGAGCGGCGCCGCCGCTATTCGTTGCGCGGCTCGTGCGAATCGACGCGGTCGTCGTCCTGAAGATCGTCGACGCGGACACGGGCGAACCGCTCCCGTCGGCCGAGGCCGCGGTCAGCCCGGGGAACCCGAGCTGGATGGTCCTGCGGGCCGACGAGGAGGGGTCGATGGGTGGACGAGGGCTTCCGGCGGACGCGGAGGTCTCCGTGCTGGCGCGCGCCCCCGGCTACCGGATGGCCCAGCTCCACTTCGTCCCCGAGCGCGACGGGCTCCGGCAGGAGATGGCACTGCAGCGCGGATGGGGCTCGCTCGTTCGCGTGCTCGACGGGGCGAGCTACGGGCCCGTTGAGGACGTCGAGGTACTCGTCGACGATGTGTCCGTCGGATGGACCGACGAGCGCGGGGTCGTCGAGATCGAGGGCGACGGGCCGCCCGACTCGATCGCTCTCGGTGCGGGCTCCGACGGCCTGGAGATCACGCTCTCGTCGATCGATCGGCGGGGGGACGGCCCCAAGGACCCGATCGTCGGATTCACCGTCGTCGTGCGGCGGCTCTGAGGCGCCCAGGGGCCCACCGAGTCGACAGGGGACACCGCCGAGGAATGGCGGCGCGGGCGGTTCCCTGCCCGGGGTGCGATCCGTACTCTCTTTCGGCTCGAAACCGGCCGATAGGAGCGGCGACGGGCCCCTGCAGGCCACCGTTCCACGCCTGGCCACCGTCCGCACCTCGCTCCCATGTCGGCCGCCCCCGAGATCCGCAACCTCGCCATCGTCGCGCACGTCGACCACGGCAAGACCACCCTCGTCGACGCGATGTTCCGCTACGCGGGCACGTTCCGCGAGAACCAGCAGGTCGCCGAGCGTGCGCTCGACTCCAACGACCAGGAGCGCGAGCGCGGGATCACGATCCTCGCGAAGAACACCGCGATCTCGTTCCGCGGGACCCGCATCAACATCGTCGACACGCCGGGCCACGCCGACTTCGGCGGCCAGGTCGAGCGGACGCTGAACATGGCGGACGCGGTGCTTCTTCTCGTCGACGCGTTCGAGGGGCCGATGCCGCAGACGCGCTTCGTCCTGCGCAAGGCGTTCGAGCACAACCTCAAGGCGATCGTGATGGTCAACAAGATCGACCGCCCCGACGCCCGCCCCGAAGAGGTCTTGAACGAGGTGTTCGACCTGTTCGTCGACCTCGGCGCGAGCGACGAGCAGCTCGACTTCCCCGTCGTCTACGGCTCCGGCCGCGACTGCTGGGCGGCGACTGATCCCTCCGAACGCACCGACGACCTCGGCGCGCTGTTCGACGTGATCCTCGACCAGGTTCCGCCGCCCGTCACCGACGCGTCCGCGCCGGTGCGTTTCCAGGCGACCACCCTCGATCACGACGACTTCCTCGGACGCATCGCCGTCGGCCGCGTCGAGCGCGGCGTGCTGCGGGTCGGGAAGCGCTACGCGCTCGCGCACCCCGATCGCACGAAGCCGCTCTCGGTCCAGCCCAAGAAGCTCTTCCGCTACGAGGGCCTGCAGCGCGTCGCCGCCGACGAGGTCGTGTGCGGCGACATCGCGATCGTGACCGGGATCGAGGAGCTCGGCATCGGCGACACGCTCTGCGACCCCGAGCACGTCGAGCCGCTCCCCGCCATCGAGCTGGACGAGCCGACGATCTCGATGGTGTTCTACGTGAACAACTCGCCGTTCGCGGGCCAGGAGGGCGACTACGTCACGAGCCGCCAGATCCTCGCGCGGCTGGAGCGCGCGGCGACGCGCGACGTCGCCCTGCAGCTCTCCCCCACCGACAGCGCCGACGCGTTCGAGGTGAAGGGCCGCGGCGTCATGCACCTCTCGGTGCTGATCGAGACGATGCGGCGCGAGGGGTTCGAGTTCGCCGTCGGCAAGCCGCACGTCATCATCAAGGAGGTCGACGGCGTGCAGTGCGAGCCGTACGAGCGCGCGACCGTCGAGGTGCCCAGCGACAACGCGGGGCGCATCATCGAGTACCTCGGCCGGCGGCGCGGCGAGATGCTGCACATGGACTCGTCGGGCGACCTCGCGCGGGTCGACTTCAAGATCCCGGCGCGCGGGCTGATCGGTGCCCGGACCGCGCTGCTGACGCTCAGCCAGGGCGAGGCCGTGCTGAGCCACGTCTTCGAGTCTTGGGAGCGCGACGGCGGCCGGATCCCGCGCCGGACGAACGGCGTCCTCGTCTCGGACCGCGGCGGCGACGTCATCGCGTACGCCCTCGACGGACTGCAGGACCGCGGGTCGTTCTTCGTCCCGGTCGGCACGCCGGTCTACACCGGGATGATCGTCGGCGAGAACAATCGCGAGGGCGACCTCGAGCTGAACGTCTGCCGCGCCAAGAAGCTGACGAACATGCGCGCCGCGGGCCGCGACGACAACGCGAAGATCGCGCCGCCGCGGATCATGTCGCTGGAGGAGTGCCTGGAGTACGTCGAGGACGACGAGCTCCTGGAGGTCACGCCGAAGAACCTGCGGCTGCGCAAGCGCATCCTCGACGAGAACGAGCGCAAACGCGCGCGCAAGAAGGCCGCCGCCGTCTGACACGACGGCGTTCGTTCGGCGGGGCTACCGCGGGGGCGCGACGTCGAAGAGCGCGCGGTCGAGGTGCAGGCCGGCCGCCTCGTTCACGTCGAGCTCGCGGACGGACGCGCGGCCGTAGAGGTTCGCGTACGCGTCGAGCCGAAGCGTCGCGTCGGGCGCGACCAGGTCGACCGCCATCGCGGACAGGACGCGCATGTAGAGCGAGGATCCGCCCAGCGTCAGGCGCACGTTCGCCGGCGACGCGTCGGTCGCGGCGATCGACGAGAACTCGCGCAGCGTCAGGTCGCCCACGACGTGGATCTCGACCGGTCCGCCCGAGGCGTCCACCGAGATCGCGGCGCCGAACTGCAGGTCGGCGGACTCGACGACGACCCGCGCGGGGCCGACGATCGTCAGGCGGGAGGCGGCCTGGAGGTCGAGGAAGCCGATCGTCTGATCGCCGCCGACCGTCAGCCGCTGGCGACGCTCCAGCCGCAGGCCGTCGGCGCCGGACGCATCGCCGCCCGCGACGTCCGGCGGCAGGAGCTCACGGACGAGGCCAGCGGTCTCGCCCGTCACGAACGCCCCCCCGTCGATGCGGAGCGCGCCCAGGTCGAGCGCGCGCAGGTCGCCCGCGAGGACGGCGCGCGACGCCATCTCGACGCCGCCGTTCGAGAGGAGCGCGGCCTCGTCGCCCGCGACGAAGCGACTGATCTCCGCGACGTAGCCGAGCTGGTTCCCGTAGCTGCCGACGCGGGAGTCGTACGAGTCCACGACGGAGAGGCGCGCCATCGACACCGACTCCGTCCCCTCGAAGCCGAAGAAGTGCTCGCGGTGGAGCGCGCCCGACATGGCGACGAACGGCGCGTAGTGGTGCACGCCGACGCCGCGGAAGCCCTTGGATGCGCCGAGCACGGCGCGCACGTTCTCCAGGTCCGAGTTGAGCCGGTCGAAGCCCTCCTCGTGGTAGGTGAGGAAGTCGAGGGCGCCGCCGAGGTCGCCGCACTCGACCGCGACGATCGCGGGGCCGATCTCGACCTCGCCGGCGGCGAGCTCCAGGAGGCCGTTCGGCCCGTCGAGCTCGTCGCGATACGCCAGGACCACGGCGGTGTCGGCGTGGTCGGCAACGACGTGGGCCATCGTGCCGAGCTCGACGCCCGACGCGTCGCGCACGTCGACCAGGCGCTCGTCCGAGTCGTACCAGAAGGGCGTCGTCTTCAGGAGCTCCAGGTCGCCGAGCAGCACCTTCGCCGCGTCGAGGTAGGCGGCGAGGTCCTCGGCCGCGCGATCCGGCTCGTCGAAGAGCCAGTTCTTCGTGCTCCCGTCCTCTTCGTACTCGATGCCGTAGGGGTGGGAGTCCTCGACGAGGCCGTCGAAGAGCCCGGTCGCGACGATCGTCTCGATCATCGCGAGGCCCTCACCCGAGTGCGTCGGCTGCTCGGGGAGCTGCGCGGCGGACGAGACCGCGAACCAGGGATAGCCGATGAGCGCGAACGACTCGATCCCACGCTGGCGCGCCTCGGCGGTCAGCGCGGAGACCTGGTCGGTGACCGAGACGTCGCCGTATCCGATCGCGGTCGCGTCGATCGCGAGCGCGCTGAAGCGATGGAGGATCGCGAAGTCGAGCAGCTCACGCGTGCGGTCCGCGTCGGTCGCGATGGACAGGTCCCATACGAAGAGGAGCGAGCGGTCCTCCGCCTCGCCGGGCGCGGCGGCGCCGTCGCCCGAGAGGGGGAAGCCCCCGAGGGCGGGCATGCCGTCCTCGGGGGCGTCCACGCCCAGGTCCCCGGTCCCCTCGAAGGGATCCTCGGAACTCACGAGGGAGTTCGTCGAGACCGCGGACATCGGCGGCAGGCCTTCGAACGCCGTCGGGCTCGACGCGACGGCGGAGGGCGACCGATGGGCGGAGGACGAAGGGTCCTGGGCGAAGTGGCGGAGCGCGGTCGTCCTGGCGATCGACCGCGCGCGTTCGTTGGCCGACGAGGTGCGGCCGCGCGTGGCGACCAGCGTCTCGACGTCGTGGGTGCGGACGGAGGATGCGCCGCCGGCCAGGACCGACATCGTCGCAGAGGCGACGAGCTCGGACGCAGCGGGCTCGTCGTCGTCCTCCTCATCGCCGTCCTCCTTGTCGCCGTCCTCCTTGGGGGGCGACGGGAGCGGCGGTGCGGCGTCGATGGCGAGGCTCGCAGGGAGCGGCGGTGCGAGGGAGGCCGCGACCGGCGCACCCCGCTCGACGATCTCGACGACCGCGACGCTGTTCGCCGGCGCGAACGGGTCGGCGTAGCGGACCGTCTCGAGCGCGGGCGCGGTCGGGTCGTCCGTGCGGACGAGGGATCCTCTCTCCTCGGGCTGCGCCCCGTCGGGTCCGAGCTCGTGGGCGAGGACCCAGCCGATCGTCGCGAGTCCGGCGATCCCGAGTGCGCCGGCGAAGAGCGTCGGCAGGCCGGAGGACGAGTCGTAGATAGTGCGCATTCCTACCTCGCGAGCGGCGCAGAGGCGGCGCACCGAAGGGGAGAACAGTGCGCTTGAACACACCGTGAACGCAGCGGGAAAACGTTTCCGTGCGGCTCGGGGAGCACCCCAGCGTCCGGTCCGATGCGACGCTGGGTCATCGGGCGCGAGTGTCCTGTTGTGCGCCATGCGCCCGTGACGCCGCGGAGCGCCTGTCGAGATCGAACCCCGCTGTTCCAATGGGGCTCGGGGCCACTCGCCCGCCCCGCTCCCCGCCGCTTCCCTACCCACACTGCACGCTCGTGATCCTCTCGCTCACCCTCGCGCTCGCCGCGCCCCAGACGACCTGGTTCGTCGACTCCACCGCCACGCCGCCCGGCAACGGGACCGGCTCCTCCCCCTACACCCGCGTCGACTTCGCGGTCGCTCAGCCCACCACCGTGGACGGAGACACGGTCTTCGTTGTGGGCGGCACCTACCCCGACGAGGCGATCGACCTCGACGGCAAGAGCCTGACGCTGCGCACGCCCGGCGCGGTCCTGCGCGGCCGTTCGTCCGACGCCGCGATCCTCTCCAACGCCGGCGGCGGCAGCACGACGGTCGAGGGCTTCACCTTCGAGCGCGGCCGCGGTCAGTTCGTGCCCGCGCTCTCGCTGCCCGAGGTGGGTGGCGCGATCTATGCCGTCGACACCGACCTCGTCGTTCGGCGCTGCACGTTCGACGACTGCTCCGCGTTCCGCGGCGGTGTCGCGTACCTCGACTCGACCGGAGCGCCGAGCGGGGTGACGTTCGAGGACTGCCTCGTGCGGCCGGGCTGCACGGCCGAGGACAGCGGCGGCGCGATCTACTCGCGCAACGTGGAACTCACGGTCGAGGACAGCACGCTGCGAGCGTTCGCCCAGTTCGCGGACGGCGGCATCGTGTACGCGGACCACATCGGCGGCGGCAGCGTCACCGTGCGGCGCTGCGACCTCGACGGCGGCGCACGCGAGGACGGAGGCGCGATCTACGTCTTCGGCGGCTCCGTCCTCCTGGAGGACAGCACCATCGAGGGCTTCTCGACCGAGGACTTCACGGGCGGCGGACTCGCGGTGGAGTCGGTGGGACTGGAGGTCAACCGGTGCGTCTTCGAGAACTGCCGCGCCATCCGCGGCGGCGCGGTCGCGATCGGCGCGGCGAACCCGGCGCGCTTCGCCGACACTAGGTTCGTGAACAACGCGACCGTCTCGACCATCACGATGAGCCCGGGCTCGGGCGGCGCGATCCTGACAGCGTCGCTCATCGAGGTCGAGCGCTGCATCTTCGAGCGCAACCGATCGCGGCACCATCCCGACTGCCACGGCGGCGCGATCTCCGGCCCTGCGCGCGTTCGCTTCTCGACCTTCGTCGACAACGAGGCGATCAGCCGCGCCTCGGCGCTCTCCGACACCACCTCGCTCGCGACGACCGACGTCGAGACCAGCATCGTCGTCTCGTTCGTCCCGCAGCCCGTGCCGCTGATCGAGGCCGGCGCCGAGGTCGACTTCAGCCTCGTCGACGGCGGGTTCATGGGGCAGGGGAACGTCGACGGTGATCCGGCGTTCTGGGGCCTCAGCGACTTCCAGCCGCTCCCGAACTCCGCAGCGATCGACCTGGCGCCGCCGTTCTACGGCGTCGACCCGGACGGGACGCCCCGCGACGCGGGCGCGCTGCGCTTCGACCGCGACCACTGCGGCACCGGCTGCGACGGCGTGATCGGGATCCCGAGCTGCGTCGCGGCGCCGAACTCGACGTTCTTCCGCTCGGAGATCCGGGGCGTCGGAACGCTCGTGGTGGCACGCAACCGCGTGGTGCTGAACGTCGACCGGCTGCCGCCGGGGAGCCTCGGCTACTTCATCGCCAGCCAGACGTCCGCGTTCGTACCCGGCGCGGGCGGGAGCAGCGGCAACCTGTGCATCGGTGGCAGTGCTCTGCGCTTCTCGAACCAGATCCTCCAGCCGACGCCGTTCGACTCCAACGTGTCGTTCCGCCCGATGCTGAACGACCTTCCGGGCGGCGGCGCGGTGTTCCCGGGCGAGACCTGGTTCTTCCAGTACTGGCACCGCGATGCGGTCGCCGGGGTGGCGACGTCGAACTTCTCGCCGGCGCTGCAGCTGGGGTTCTAGCTGCATCCGCGTCAGCGGATGCGCCAGAGACGAAGAATGCCAGCCACCCCGCTCCGCCTCCAACCCGACCCACCACGCGCACCCGCGCCCGTGCCCGTGCCCACCGATCCCGTCTGCGCTTCCTGCGGCCGGCGCATGGAGCCGCGCCGCGGCGACCGCCGCCAGGCCGACGCACGGCGCTACTGCAGCGCCGCGTGTCGGAAGCGTCGCGTCCGCCCCGTCGACCGCGCCCTAGAGTCCGCGATCACGGCGCTGCTCGACGCGCGCGCCGGCGGAGCCACGATCTGCCCGTCCGAGGCAGCGCGCTCCGTCGACGCCGAGGGCTGGCGTGACCTGATGGAGCCGGCCCGCCGGGCAGCGCGGCGAATGGTCGCGCGTGGCGAGGCGGAGATCACCCAGCGAGGACGCGTCGTGGACCCGTCGACCGCGAAGGGTCCGATCCGCGTGCGACTCTGCTCTCGCTTCTGAGACTCGGGTTCACTCTCTCCATACACGGCCCTATGAACGGATCGACGCTGGGGCCGCCTGCTGCGCCCGGCTCGAGGGGCGGAACCGCGCACGGTTTCGGCGCGCGTCCTGTACGGTGCGACGCGTTCGCACCGCGAGCACGCCGACCGTTCTCCCCGGCGACGACCCCACCCCACGCTACAGCATGATCCCCAGTCTCTCGCTCGCAGCCATCCTGGCCGTGTCCGCGACTCCCGTCGACGTCCAGGACGTCGAGGTCGGCGTGACGACCGACCCCTCGGGCACCGAGATCCGACTGACGGACGGGACGCTCGTCCATCGCACCCGGCAGACCGTCCAGGACGTCGAGGTCCTCTCCGTCGGGGCCGACGGTGATCTCGTCGCGCGCTGGACCGAGTCCGACGGCCGCCAGTCGACGCAGCGCTACGCGCTGCGGCTCGATCCGGCCGGACAGTTCTCGCGCGTCCGTGACGCGAGCCCGATCCTGCACTTGAAGCGCGGCCGCTTCGACCCGATCGGTGACGGTGCGCCGGAGATCGCCGACGGGCTCGAAGCGTCGGGCGACCTCTACATCGTCCAGTTCCACACGCAGCCGATCGACGCGTACACCGAGGTGCTGGAGGGCGAGGGCGCCACGGTCCGGCACTTCCTGCCGGAGACGTCGCGGCTCGTCGAGATGGACGCGGCCACCGCGGCGCAGGTCGAGGACCTCCCGTTCGTGCGCTGGGTCGGCCCGTACTCGGCGTTCTACCGCGTGGAGCAGCCTCTCCTCGACGGCGTGCTCGACGGCACGTACGAGCCCGCGCGCCTGCACGTGCAGGTCACCGAGCGCGGACCCGACATGAAGTCCGCGGTCGCCGCTCGCGTGCGCGCGCTCGGGGCCGACGTCGTATGGATCATCGACGAGGGCTTCCGCTTCGACGCCGTCCTCGACGCCGAGCAGCTCGTGACGGTCGCCTCGTGGGACGAGGTCCTGTGGATCGATCGCTGGAGCGCGCCCGAGGAGGACATGGACAAGGTCCGCGCCGACGGCGGCGCCGACGCGCTGGAAGGCCTCGCCGGCTTCACCGGCAACGGCGTGCGCGCCGAGGCCATGGACGGCAACGTCGACACGAACCACGTCGACCTGCAGTCGAACCCCGTCATCCTCCACGGCCCGCGCGCCGGCAGCGACACGCACGGAACGCCGGTGACGGGCATCGTGTTCGGCGACGGCGCGGGGAACGCGGCGCGGCGCGGGCTCCTGCCCGACGGCCAGCCGATCTTCGCGGACTTCGGCCAGCTCTCGAACCGCTACCAGCACACGGCCGAGCTCCTGCAGGCGCCGTACTTCGCCGTCTTCCAGACGAACTCGTGGGGCAGCAGCCGGACGTCGCAGTACACGTCGGTCTCGATGGAGATGGACGACATCCTGTTCGACAACGACATCGTCATCCTCCAGAGCCAGAGCAACGCGGGCTCGACGCAGTCCCGCCCGCAGGCGTGGGCGAAGAACATCGTCGCCGTCGGCGGCGTGCGTCACCAGGACACGCTGTCGACGTCGGACGACGCGTGGGCCGGCTCGGCCAGCATCGGCCCGGCCCAGGACGGTCGCCTGAAGCCGGACCTGTCATACTGGTACGACGCGATCTTCACGGCGCAGTCGGGCAACGGCTCGACGAACTTCGGAGGCACGAGCGCGGCAACGCCGATGACGGCGGGCTTCTTCGGCCTCTTCTACGAGGCCTGGCACGCGGGCGTGTTCGGCAACACACCCGGCGCCTCGGTGTTCGAGAGCCGTCCGAAGGCGACGCTGGCGCGCGCGTTCATGATCAATACCGCGTCGCGCTACGCCTTCAGCGGCGCGGGCGCCGACCTGACCCGGACCCACCAGGGCTGGGGCCGCGCGAACGTCGAGCGCCTGTACGAGGCGCGCGACTCGGTCTTCTGGGTGAACGAGTCCGAGGTCATCTCCGAGACCGAGAGCGTCATCTACCCGCTCATCGTCGAGCCGAACACGCCCGAGCTGGCCATCACGATGGTCTACCTCGACTTCCCGGCGACGACCTCGTCGAGCCTGCACCGGATCAACGACCTGAGCCTGCGCGTGACGGCGCCGGGCGCGGTCGCGACGTACTGGGGCAACAACGGCCTGCGTGTCGGCAACGAGTCGACGTCCGGCGGCAGCTCGAACACGCGCGACGTCGTCGAGAACGTCTTCGTGACGAACCCCGCCGCGGGCGTGTGGACGGTCGAGATCATCGCGGACGACATCAACGCCGACGCGCACGTGGAGACGCCGGAGAACGACGCGGACTTCGCGCTCGTCGTGCGCGGCACGAGCGGCCTCGGCGGCGACCCCTGCGTTTCGCCCGAGGTCTACTGCCTCGGCGAGCCGAACAGCTTCAGCGTCCTCGGCGCCCAGCTGTCGACGACCGGCTCGACGTCGATCGGGGCCAACAACCTCTCGCTGCTGGCGTTCCAGCTCCCGCCGTTCACCTCCGCGCTCGTCGCGCGCTCGGAGACGCAGGCCTCGACGCCGGTGGGCGACGGCACGCTCTGCCTCGGCGGCAACGTCTTCCGGATCGCGGTCGTGCAGGCCGACTTCATCGGCACCGCGTCCTACAGCATCGACGTCACGACGGCGCCGACGGGAGCGATGATCCTCTCGGGCTCCACCTGGAACTACCAGCTGTGGTACCGCGACATTGGCGGCCCCGGCGGCACCGGCTTCAACTTCACCGACGCTGTCGAGGTCCTGTGGTGTGACTGACGAGGCGGCCTGACCGCGCGTGACCGAACGAGGTCCCGTGGGCGCTTCGCTCGCGGGACCTCGTGTCTATCCGAGCCGCCCCAGCGGCAGCTCGTTCTGAGCGAACGCGCTGCGCAGGAAATCGAGGAAGGCGCGGACCTTGGCGGGCTCGTGCGATCGGGCGGGACGCAGCGTCCAGATCGCGTTGTCGAAGTCGCTCGCCGTGAACTCGTGGTCGGGGAACAGGTCGACGAGTGTGCCGTCGGCGAGCTCGCGGCCGACGATCCACTCGGCCTGCAGGATCGCGCCGAGACCGCTGAGCGCAAGCTGCTTCAGCGCGACCGCGTTCGACGTCTTGAGCCTCCCCTCGACGTCCACGTGCGACTCGCGCCCGCGGGCGTCGCGGTACCGCCAGCGACTCCCGAAGCCGGGCATGTCGAGGAGCAGGCACGGCAGCTTCGCCAGATCGGCCGGTCGCTTCGGTGCGCCATGGCGCTCGACGAACCCGGGACTCGCGCAGACCCGCGGGCGCATCGAAGCGAGCTCCTGGCCGATGTAGCTCGAGTCCTGCAGCGGACCGAGCCGGATCGCGACGTCGATCCGGTTCTCGACGAGGTCGAGGAGCGCGTCGCTCAGCTGCAGGTCGACGCGGATGCCCGGGTACGCCTCCAGGAATCGCGGCAGCACCGGGACGACGTTCAGCAGCGAGAAGCTGACCGGCGCGAGGATCCGCAGGGTGCCGCGGGGGTTCTTCGCGCTGCCACCCGCGAGCTCGCTCGCCCGCTCCAGGTCGTCGATCAGCGGCGCGATGCGCGCGTAGTACACCTCCCCCGCTTCGGTCGGCGCGATCTTGCGCGTCGTCCGATCGAAGAGCCCGAAGCCGAGGTCGTCCTCCAGGGACGCGATCGTGCGGGACACCGACGAGGGATCGACCCCGTGGTCCCGCGCGACGGCCGCGAAGCTGCCGCGGCGGAACACGTCGAGGAACAGACGCAGGTGGCGGATCTCCATTCGTGCAGATTATGCACGAATCTAGTGCATAGACAGGCCTTCCTGTTCACCTTCCGCATGCCGCAGAAGTTCCCGCGCGGGCCGAATCAGCGGCCCCCGAGCCGCCCGGACGGGCAGGGAACCTCATGACTACATCGAAGAACGGACTCCGGGTCAGCGTGCTCGGGCTCGGCGCCATGGGGAGCCGGATGGCCAACCGCCTCCTCGCCGCCGGGCACGACGTCACGGTCTGGAACCGAACCAAGGACCGCGCGGCGGACCTCCTGGACGCCGGTGCGTCGCTCGCCGCCACCCCCCGCGAGGCCGCGAAGGACGCCGACGTCGTCCTCTCCATGGTCCGGGACGACGAGGCCTCCCGCGCGGTCTGGCTCGGACCGGACGGAGCCGTCCAGTCGCTCGGCGCGGGTGCGCTCGCGATCGAGGCGAGCACGCTGACACCCGAGTGGATCGCCGAGCTCGCGACCGCATTCGGGTCGACGGGAGGGACGCTCCTCGAAGCGCCCGTTGTCGGCTCGCGTCCGCAGGCAGAGGCGGGCCAGCTCATCACGCTCGCCGCCGGATCGCGTGACGCGCTCGACCGCGCGCAGCCGGTGCTCGACGCGACGTCCGGACAGGTCGTCTACATGGGCGAACACGGACTCGGCGCGGTGGCGAAACTCGCCGTCAACGCGCTCTTCGCGAGCCAGATCGCGGCCGCCGCCGAGGTGATCCACCTGCTCCGCAGCGGCGGCGTCGAGGACGAACGGTGGCTGGACATGCTCGGCAACCTGCCGATCGTCCCACCGCCGCTCGCCCTCGCGATGAAGGGCATCGCGCTCGGTCGCTTCGAGCCAGCGTTCCCCGTCGAGCTCGTCGAGAAGGACCTCGCGTACTTCCTCCAGACCGCGGCGCGCACCGGCGCGATGAGCCCGGTCACCGAGACCGTGCGCGGCCTGTTCGCGGACGCGATCGCGCAGGGGCACGGCGACTCGAACATCCACGGCGTGGCGCAGGTGTACCGGCGCGCGTCGGTCGGGACCGAGGCGGGGGTCTGAGCCATGACCACGTCCAGCCATGCGCGGGCCCTCCCCGCCCCCTCGACTCCGCGGGCCGCGCTCCTCCACTGGGTCGTGAACCTCGGCCTCGCGGTCCCGATGATCGTCTTCGGGCTGAACAAGTTCCTCTTCTTCGCCGACGTGCCGCCGCCGGCCGGCGAGACCGCCCAGACCTTCCTCGGGACGATGTTCACGAGCTACCTGGCGCCGCTCGTCGCTGTGACCGAGATCCTCGGGGGCGCGCTCTTCCTGTTCCGCAGGACGGCGTTCCTCGGGCTCCTTGTCCTCGTGCCGCTGATGGCGAACATCCTCGCCTTCCACGCCGCGCACGACATGCCGGGGAACGTATCTGGGTCGTGTCGACGCTCTTCTACGCGGCCGCCGCCTGGCGCCACCGCCGCGACTTCGCGGGTCTCGTCGCAGGCGGCTGACGCGGGAGCGGCTGGTCCTTGCCCCCCTCGCCCGAGCTCACCCGGATCGGGGGCATCGGGAGGGGCGGGCGGACCGAACAACGGGGCCATGGCCGATGCCCTCTCCGACCTCCTCCAGGGCCCCGATGGGGACCTCCTCGCCGAGCGCTGCCTCGACGCCTCCCTGGAGCCGCGGGAGGGCGGTGAGCTCGTCCTCCTGTGGGTCCGCGCGGCCATGCGCGCCCGCTCGAACCCCGCCCTGGAGGTCGCGATCGAGGCCGCCCGGGCGCTCGATCTGCCTCTGCTCGTCTACCAGGCGCTCGACGACCGACACCCGCACGCCTCCGATCGCCTCTGGACGTTCGTCCTGGAGGGCGCGCGCGACCTCGCCCGCGACCTGGAGTCGCGCGGCGTCCGGTACGCCTTCCACCTCGTCCGGCCCGGAGATCGCTCCGGCGCACTCGCCGAGCTCGCGCAGCGCGCCGCTCTCGTCGTCTGCGACACCCACCCGGTCGAACCGATCCGCGGCTGGACCGAGCGGCTGCGCGCGAGCGTCCCGACCCCGGTGGTCGAGGTCGACGCGTCGTGCGTCGTCCCGGTGCACGCGAGCAAGCGAGCGCACGACCGTGCCTTCGCGTTCCGCAAGGCGACGTCGAAGGCGCGCAAGCGCTGGCTCGGGTGGGAGCCGCGCGAGGGCGACGCGCCCCGCCCCTACGAGGGCGACCTCCCATTCGAGCCCGTCGACCTGGAGAGCGCGGACCTCGCCGCGCTCGTCGCGGAGTGCGAGGTCGACCACGGCGTTGGCCCGGTCCCCCACACCCGCGGTGGAACCCGCGCGGGGACGCTGCGCTGGGAGACGTTCCGCGACGAGCGGCTCGCGCGCTACGCCCGCGACCGGAACGACGCGCTGCGGCCCGGCGTGTCGCGGATGTCGCCGTACCTGCACTTCGGGATGGTCTCCGCCCTCTCGATCGCCGCCGAGGCCGACCGGATCGGCGGACCCGGCGCGGAGAAGTTCCTCGACGAGCTGCTCGTGTGGCGCGAGCTCGCCTGGCACTTCTGCCACCACACGGACGAGATCGACTCGCTCGCCGCGATCCCCGACTGGGCGCGCGAGACGCTCGGCCACCACGAGTCCGACGCGCGCGAGCGGCTCCTCTCGTGGGCCGAGCTCGCCGGCGCGGAGAGCGGCGACGCGCTGTGGGACGCGACGCAGGCGTCGCTCCTGCGGCACGGAGAGCTGCACAACAACCTGCGCATGACCTGGGGCAAGGCGGTGCTCGGGTGGACACCGACGGCGGACGAGGCGCTCGACCGCCTGCTCGACCTCAACCACCGGTTCGCGCTCGACGGCCGCGACCCGTCGTCGTACGGCGGGATCCTCTGGTGCCTCGGACAGTTCGACCGACCGTTCCCTCCCGGTGAGCGAGTGATCGGCACCGTGCGTGAGCGGACGACAACGACGCACGCGAGCCGGCTCGATGTCGCGAAGTACGCGCAGCGCGCCGAACGCCCGGCGTCGAACCGCGCGCTGAACGTCGCGGTGGTCGGCGCGGGGATCGCGGGCCTGACCGCGGCGCGCGCGCTGCGAGAAGCGGGACACGCGGTAACGCTCTTCGACAAGGGCCGCGGCGTCGGGGGCCGCGCTTCGCACCGACGCGCCGCACCGTTCGCGTTCGACCATGGCGCCCAGTACTTCACCGCGCGAGATCCGCGCTTCCGTCGCTTCATCGACGCGTGGGTCCAGGAGGGCGTCGCGGCGCGCTGGGACGGCCGCCTCGCCGTCATCGACGCGCCGGGCGACGTCCGCCCGCGCGAGGGCGGCGACGCCGAGCGCTTCGTCGGCGTGCCCGGCATGAACGCGATCGCGGTCCGCCTGGCGCGCGGCCTCGACGTCCGTTCGTCGGTCCGCGTCCAGACGATCGAGCGTGCGGACGACGCCTGGACCCTGCGCTTCGAGGACGGCGGCGACGCGTCCGGGTTCGACGTCGCGCTCGTGACGGCGCCGCCGTCGCAGGCCGCGCCGCTGCTGGCGGCGTCGCCGCGCCTCGCCGGGATCGCGTCCTCGGTCGAGATGGACCCCTGCTGGGCCGCGATGGTCGCGTTCGAGCAGCCGTTCGCCGCACCTTTCGACGGGGCTTTCATGAACGCGGGCCCGCTGTCGTGGGCGTGCCGCAACGGATCCAAGCCCGGTCGACCCGACGGCGACACGTGGGTCCTGCACGCGTCACCGGACTGGACGCGCGCGCACGTCGACCTCTCGCGCGAGGCGGTGTGCGAGCAGCTCGTCGCGGCTCTTGCCGAAGCGGCGGGCGCACAGGCACCGCCCGTGCTCCACGCCGATGCCCACCGCTGGATGCTCAGCGCCGCCCGCCCTCCGCGCGACGACGGCTCGGCGTTCGACGAGGACCTCGGCCTCGGCGTCGCGGGCGACTGGCTCGCCGGATCGAAGGTCCAGGGCGCGTGGCTCTCCGGCCGCGCGCTCGCAGGGCGCGTGCTCGCCATGGCCGCACGGAACACGGCCACCGCGCCGTGGGGCTGAGCACCGACCTCGTCCGCACGACCGCCGACGGCCTGTGGTGCGAGGCCGGCGGGTTCCACATCGATCCGTGGCGCCCGGTCGAGCGCGCAGTCGTCACGCACGCGCACGCGGACCACACGCGGCCCGGATCGCAGCACTACCTGACCACGCCGGAGGGCGAGGAGCTCGTCCGTCTGCGCACGCAGGAGGGCGCGAAGGTCGAGTCTCTCGCGTACGGAGAGCGGCAGAGGATCGGCGACGTCATCGTGAGCTTCCACCCCGCAGGGCATGTCCTCGGCTCGGCCCAGGTGCGGGTCGAGCACGACGGCGAGGTGTGGGTCGTCGCCGGCGACTACAAGACCGACCCGGACCCGACCTGCGCACAGTTCGACGCCGTGCCTTGCGACGTCTTCGTGACCGAGAGCACGTTCGGCCTGCCGGTCTTCGACTGGCCGTCGGCGGACGAGGTCGCGCGCGACGTGCGGGAGTGGTGGGCCGAGAACGCCGCCGACGGCCGCACGAGCCTCCTGTGCGCGTACGCGCTCGGCAAGTCCCAGCGCCTCCTCGCCGCCCTGCTCGACCCGCCCGGACCGATCGCCGTGCACGGCGCGCTCGACCGCCTGCTGGAGCCGTACCGCGCCCAGGGCGTCGACCTGCCCCCGACCCGGTACGCGTCGCCCGACGTCGCGAAGGAGATCAAGGGTCACGGGCTCGTCGTCGCCCCGCCGTCGGCGAACGGCACGCCGTGGATGCGCAAGTTCGGCGACGTGACGACCGGCTTCGCGTCCGGCTGGATGCGGCTCCGCGGACCGCGGCGGCGGCGCAACTTCGACCGCGGCTTCGTCGTGTCGGACCACGCCGACTGGGACGGGCTCCTGTCCGCCATCGAGGCCACGGGCGCCGAGCGCGTCCTCGTCACGCACGGCTACGTCGACTCGCTCGTGCGGTACCTGAACGAGGAGCGCGGGATCCACGCCGAGCCGCTCGCGAGCCAGTTCGAGGGAGAGCACGACGGCGCGACCGCCGAGGAGCCGCAGCCGTGAGGCGCTTCCACGCGCTCTTCCGCGCGCTCGACACGACGCGCCGCACGTCGCGCAAGGAGGCGGCGCTCGTCGAGTACTTCCAGAGCGCGCCCGACGAGGACGCGGCGTGGGCCGCGCACCTTCTCCTCGGCCGCAAGGGTCGACGCGCGGTGAACACGCGGCTCCTGCGCGAGTGGGCCGCCGAGGCCAGCGGGCAGCCGCTCTGGCTCGTGGAGGAGAGCTACGACGCGGTCGGCGACCTCGCCGAGACGATCGCGCTGCTCGTCGAGACGGATCGCGAGGGCGCCCGCGGCGAGCCGCCGACGCTCGCACGCTTCGTCGAGAAGCGCGTCATCGGCCTCGCCGCGCTGGAGGAGGACGAGAAGAAGGCGCTCGTGCTCGACACCTGGCGCCTGCTCGACGAGGGCGAGCGGTTCCTGTTCCACAAGCTGATCTCGGGCGGCTTCCGCGTCGGCGTCGCGAAGGGGATCGTCGCGCGTGCGCTCGCGACCGTCGCCGGCGTCGACAAGGCGACGATGCTGCACCGGCTCGCCGGCCGGTGGGAGCCAACGGCCGACGCGTGGCGGGCGCTCATGGCGGACGACGACGGCGGCGATCCGCTTCGGCCCTACCCCTTCTTCCTCGCCCACCCGGTTCCCGACGAGCTCGCGGAGATCGGCGACGCCGCCGAGTACCAGGCCGAGTGGAAGTGGGACGGCATCCGCGCGCAGGCCGTCCGGCGCGGCGACGAGGCGGTGCTCTGGTCGCGCGGTGAGGACCTCGTGAACTCCGGCTTCCCCGAGATCGTCGAGGACGTTGCGCGCCTCCCGCGCGGCACCGTCGTCGACGGCGAGCTGCTCGCGTGGAAGGACGACGGGCCGCTCGGCTTCCACGCGCTCCAGCGCCGGATCCAGCGCAAGAGCGTCGGCAAGAAGCTCCGCGCGGAGGTGCCGGTGCGGCTCGTCGCGTACGACCTGCTCGAAGCGGACGGCGAGGACCTGCGCGCGCTGCCGACGGTCGAGCGCCGCGCGCGGCTGGAGCAGCTCGTGCAGGACGCGTCCCTCCCCCACCTCGGCATCGCCGACGTCGTCGAGGGCACGACGTGGGACGACCTGGCGGCCGCCCGCGCGACGTCCCGTGAGCGTGGCGTCGAGGGCTTGATGCTCAAGCGCCGCGACGCCCCGTACGGCGCGGGCCGGGTCCGCGGGCCGTGGTGGAAGTGGAAGATCGACCCGCTGACGATCGACACGGTCCTCGTCTACGCGCAGCGCGGCCACGGCCGGCGCGCGTCGCTCTACACCGACTACACGCTCGCGGTGTGGGACGACGGCGCGCTCGTGCCCGTCGCCAAGGCGTACTCGGGCCTCTCCGACGCCGAGATCCGCCGCGTCGACGCGTTCGTGCGCCGACACATCACCGAGCGCTTCGGGCCGGTGCGCGTGGTCGCCCCAGAGCTCGTGTTCGAGATCGCGTTCGAGGGCATCCAGCCGAGCCCCCGCCACAAGTCAGGCATCGCGCTGCGCTTCCCCCGGATCGCGCGGTGGCGCGAGGACAAGGCGCCAGCGGACGCGGACACGCTGGACAGCGTCCGGGCGCTGATGTGAGTGAAGCGCAGCGAGGCCACCGGTCGTTGCGGCGCGCCGCGATCGACGAGTCTCAGACACTGTCGCGCACGGACGCGCGCTCACTGCCGCAGGTGCCGCTCGATCCACGCGTGCTCGACGAGGCCGAAGCGACACAGCGACTGGCGCTCGTAGTCGTCGTCCCAGCGCGCGGATCCCGCGAGCATGCCGACGTCCACGTGCCCGGACGCCGCGCGCAGCAGCTCCGCGACGGGACCGTCCTCGGGCAGGGCGACCGCCGGCGCCTCGAGCCGAGCCGCGACCTCGCCCGCCACGCCGAACGCCGCGGCGAGAGCGTGCGGCGGACTCGAGTCGTCGCGCAGGAGACGCGTCGCATCCTCGACCACCTCCAGCGGCCCCGGACCCTTCGGACCGCCGTCGGCCCAGCTCGGCGTCGGTCCCGCGCCGACGAGCTCGACGGTGCCGTCGTTCGACGACAGCGCGAGCCAGCGACCGTCGGGCGTGAAGGTCGGGAAGCCGACGAGCGAGGAGAACCGGTCGAGCTCCGCCAGCCGACGCCCCTCGGGATAGGTCCAGAGCCCGACGACGAGGTCGTCGCGGATCGTCACCGCCACGCCACTCGTCGGATGGATCGCGAGGTCGATGAGGATCTTGTCGCGCAGCACCTCTGACGCGAGCTCGCTCGGACCCGCGTCGCGCGCCGCGCCGGTCGCCAGGTCGATCCGGCGCAGGACGCGGTCGCTCCCCACCGCCACGACCTCGCCGCGCTGCGCGTCGAGCGCCATCGCAAGAAACGGAGGCCCGTGCGGACCGGCCGCCCACACGCGCTCCCCGGCGTCGACGCTCCAGCGCTCGACGGGCGTGCTCATCGTGTACGCGACCACGTCGCGCGCGCCGGGCACGGCAACGACGACCGGCGTCCGGAACGTCCCGACGCCGTCCGCGATCCGCGGCCCGCGCGTCGGTGGCTCCGCCGGCTCGGCGGAGTCCCACGTCCACAGGTCGATCGTGCGCACGTCGAGGGTCGCCCTCGACGCCGACGCCCAGACCGCGATCACGAGCTCGTCGCCGAGCCAGACCGAGGTGAACGCCTCGCCCTCGGGCGGCGCCCACCGCAGGACCTCCTCCCCGCTCAGGGCGTCGAGCACCAGTCCGCCGCTCGCGAGCAGCGCGCCGTCCGCTCGGAAAGTCGGCGTCGCGCGGCGCGACTCGGCGGGGATTCGCAGCGGCGAAGGGCCGAGCACGCGCAGCCAGCCGGCTCGAGTGGTGAAGGCCGCGCGAGCGCCGTCGGGAGAGAACGCGAGTCGCGAGGGGAAACCGAACCCCGTCGCCACCGCGGCGGGCAGAGCGCCGGAGTCGGTTCCGACGCGCAGCTCCGTCCCTGTGACGGAGATCGCGATGACCTCCCCCTCGTGCGGGACGAGCGCGGCGACGGCGTCCTGGAGTGCGGGCCACGAGCGCCGGACGACGCGTCGCTCAAGGTCGAGCTCGACGACCGTGCCGTCATCGAGGCCCGCGATCGCGCGCTCGGGGGCCGAGCGGACCAGCGTCATGACGCCGCGCGCGAGCCGCGCACTCTCTGGCCCGGGGACGCGCGAGGGGAGCGAGTGGAACACGACGCGGCCATCGGCGTCGGCCGTCGCGACGAGCCCGTCGCCCCCGGTCAGGAGCGCGGTCACCGGCGCGTCGTGCGTCTCGACACGCTCGGGCACGCCGTCCGCGATCCGCCACACCTCGCCCGACTTCGTGCCGACGAACACGTCGCCGCTCTCGGCGATCGCGAGCGACGTCGCCTGCCGCCCGCCGGGACGCTCGACCTCGTGCACGACCTCGCCCGAGGCCGCATCGAGCACCGCGATCGCGCGGTCCGTCGCGACCGCCGCCACGCCCACGTCCCCGCGCGCCGCGAGCCGCTCGGGCGCTCCTGCGAACGACGCGACCGTGCGCGGCGCGTCGCGGATCGTGCCGGCCCAGGAGAGCAGCGTCCGCGTGCGGCCGTCGAGGAGGAGCACGCCGCGGTCGCCTCCCAGATCGGCCGCGCCGCGGAAGCTCTCGGCAAGCTCGGAGCCCGACATCGGAGGCGTCCGCGACGCGTGCCGCCGCAGGCTCGTCGCGTCGATGATCTGAGCCTCCAGCGGACCCCAGACGAGCGCCGTCCCGTCGTCACGCAGCGACGCCCCCGCGACCTGGCGCATGCTGAGGACACGCGCGTCGAACGGACGCTCGGCGACGGCCGCGAAGGCCGTCCAGACCCAGCTCCGCTCCTCCTCCGGCACGCTGCTCAGGAGGTCCGCGGCGGTGCCACGCTCGCCCTCGCGCAGGAGCAGCGCCGCCTGGCTGATCGTCGCGACCGCCTCGCCGTGGCGCGACCGCTCGCGCTCGGCGCGGACCTCGCCCAGCAGAGTGCGGAGCTGAACGACGTAGGCGACGCCGACGCCGAGCAGTGCGATGAGCCCGACGAGCGCGACCGCGACCGCCGCTCGGTGGCGACGGACGAGGAGGCGCAGGAGGTAGACGAGCCCGGGCGGACGCGCCTGGATCGGGCGTCCTGCGAGGAACGCCGCGAGGTCGCTCGCGAGCGCCGCCGCACCCGCGTACCGCTCGTCCGGCAGCTTCGCGGTCGCCTTGCGCACGATGCGATCGAGGTCCTCCGGGACGCTCGGGTCGCAGCGGCGCAGCGGCACGAGTTGCGCGTTCTCGACGGCGTGCAGGATCGACACGCGGCCCGTCGCGTCGACCGCCGCGCGCCGCGCCAGCAGCTCGTAAAGCACGAGCCCGAGCGAGTAGACGTCGGAGCGCTCGTCGGCCTCGCCGTGGATCGTCTCGGGCGCGAGATAGCGCAGCGTGCCGAGCAGGTTCCCCTCACCCGTGAGCGACGCGTCGCCCTCCAGGCGGCACAGGCCGAAGTCCGCGAGGTGCGGCTGGCCCGCGGGATCGAGCAGCACGTTGCCCGGCTTGACGTCGCGGTGCAGCACGCCCTCCGCATGCGCATACGCGAGCGCGCCCGCGAGCTTCTGGCCGATCCGCGCGACGGCGCGCTGGTACGGGCTGCCTGCGCCGACCGGCGGAGGTCCGGCCTCGAGCGCCCCCGACCCGGACGTCGAGTCGTCACGCTCCGCCGTCTCGCCCGCGCGGAGGAGCGGCGCCTCGGCCCCGTCCTCGCCGTCCTGGAGAGCGCGCAGCGCGACGTCGAGCGACGACCCGTCGATGCGCCGCATCGCGTACCACAGGTACCGGTCGTCCTCTCCGGCGCCGTACACGGGGACGATCGCAGGGTGCTCCAGCCGCGCCGCGGCACGCGCCTCGCGGCGGAACCGGGCGCGGAACGACGGCGGCGCCACCGCGCGCTCCAGGACCTTCAGCGCGACGGTGCGCTCCAGCCCGGACTCCGAAGCCTCGTACACGGTGCCCATCCCGCCGCGCCCGAGCTTGCCGACGACCGTGAAACGCCCGACGCGATCACCGGCGTGCAGGCGGCCGCCCGGATCCGGTGCGCGGCGCAGCGTGGCGACCGCGCGAAGGACGGGCAGGAGCACCTCCTCGACGTCGGGGTGTCGGGCGGCGAACTCGGTCGCATCGAGCGGGTCCGCTCCGTCGAGCTGGCCGAGGAACTCGTCGGTCAACCGGTCGATCCCGAGGTAGACCTCCAGCTCGTCGTCCGCGCTCTGGCCGACATCGGGTGGGTCGGGCGACGTGGGGACCATCGGAAGAGAGCGGCGTCAGCGGCTCCGGAACGCGTCGAGCGGACGGAATCCGAAGCGTCCGACTTCGCCCGTGCGATGGTCGTGCGAGCGGTCGCGGAACATCCGCATGTCGGTCGGGACGACGAACGGATCGAGCATCGCGCGGAGCTCGGCGAGGCGTGGGTCGCCGCTGTCGTACGCCCCCTCATCGAAGAGCCGTCCGCCGAGCACCGCGACCACGGACCCCGCCGTGACGACGTGGTGCTCGCGCAGCGGCTCGCTGGTCATCAGATCGAGCGCGTCCTCCAGCATCGCGTCGACGGTCGCGCGCCCGCGGCCCGACCGGGCCCATTCGGGCGGCGCGCCGTGCCCGAGCAGCTCCACGCCGCCGCGGTGCGTCGAGTAGGCGAGCCAGCGGCCGTCGGGCGTGAAGCGCGGGATCCTGGGCTGCGCGAGCTGGCGATCGATCTCCAGCATGCTCCTGCCCTCGGGGAACGTCCACACGCGAAGCGCGCCGGTGCGGTCGGTCGTGGCGAGCAGGTCGCCGGAGGGATGCACGGAGAACTTCGCGATCGACGTGTTGCCGTGGGTGAACGCCTCGAGCTCGGTCGCGACGCGCTTCACGGATCGGCCGGTCGCGAGGTCGGTGGAGTGGATCGAACCGTCCTTGCCGACCGAGACCGCGTCCCCGCGGGTCTCGTCGATCTCGATGTCGACGACCTCGCCGGCGTGCAGCTGCGCGGTCCAGCGCACCTCGACCGTCTCCAGGTCGAGGCACAGGACGCCGCCGGCCATCCGGCTCAGGACGGCGGTTCGCTCGCGCGCGGGGTAGGCGAACTGGGGATTGACGAGCCACGCCACGTCGCCAGGGAAGGTGCCGCGCAGTCGCGGCGCCTCGTCCGGTCGGGCGCGATTCCAGGTCCAGACCTGGCTCGGGGGCCCCAGGGACAGCGCGTCCGGCGTGTCGACGTAGACGAGCAGGTCGACCTCGTCGCCCCAGCAGCGCGACGACATCACCGTTCCCTCCTCGGGCCACCATCGCAGGAGCTCCTCGCCGGTCTCGACGTCGACCACGAGCCCACCCGAGACGACCGTCCGGCCCGCTCGATCGAAGCTCGCCGCGGCGAAGCGATTCTCGCACGGGACCCGATGGACGTCCTCGCCGACGACGTGCAGGTAGCCGTCGTGCGCCGTGAACGCGACCGAGCTTCCGTCGGCCGAGAACGCGATGTTGGACGGCGCGGCGACCGCCGACGCGCCGACGAAGGGCCCGCCGTGGTACCCGTCGTCGAGCTCGTGGAGCTCACCCGTCAGGCAGACGACCCAGCGGCGCGCGTGGCCGTCGTCCCCCTCCCTCTCGACCACGCCGATCGGAGCGTTCGAGGACACGGGCCACGCGCGGTGCACCATCTGCGTGTCGAGCCCCATCTCGACGAACGTGCCGTCCTGCAGGCCCGCGTAGAGCCGCGCGCCGTCGCTGTCGAGCCAGTCCACGGGCGAGCCGAGCGCCACGCCCGAGGTGGTCTCGGTGCGCAGGACCTGCGGGTGGAAGACGACGAGTCCGCTGGCGTCGCCCGACGCGAGGAGGCGATCGCCGCGCGCGTGGAGCGACCAGATCGCGGCGGTGTGCTGGCCGATCCGCACCGCCCCCTCGCCGGCCGCGTCGTCGGGCCTCCGCGTGCGCCAGATCTCGCCGTTGTCGGTCCCGTACACCACGGAACCGTCGGAGAGGATCTCGACCTGCTTGACGTGACGATCCGTCCGCGGCGTGTGCACGTCGACGATCTCGCCGCTGCCGGTACGGAAGCGCAGGAGCGAGTTGTCGATGAGGACCACGCCCATCCCCGCCTCGACGTTCCCGCGCAGGAGCCGCGGGTGCCCGGGCAGCGGGGTGAGCGTCTCCGGCACGTCGCGCCGGTCGCCCGTCCAGCGAAGGATCGCCCGCGACTGGCCATCGGCGATCAGGATCCCGCCGCCGTCGCCCGCCGCGACCGCGCCGAAGAACTTCTCGGAGGGATCCGCCGCGTCCCGGACGACGATGGAGCCGAGCCGGCGCAGCGACTGCGGGTCGATGAGCTGGACCTCGCGCCGCCCCCACGCCAGCAGAGTCCCATCCGGGACCGCGTCACAGCGCAGCGGGCGCGGGATCGGCAGCCACGCGCCGCCGGTGAGCGGCGTCACGGCCTCGCTGAGGTGATCCCAGACCCAGTTCCGCTCGGGCTCGGCGACGCGCTGGAGCAGGTTGACCGCGGACTCGCGCCCGCGCAGCCGCAGGCCGTCGCCGACGCCGCTCATCAGCGCGACCGCCTCGCCATGCTCGGCCTCGCGCCGTGCGTCGGTCACGTCGCGAAGGAGCGACTGGAGCTGGACGACGTACGCGATGCCCAGCGTCACGAGCGCGAACGCGCTGACCGCGGCGACGAGCGCCGCCGCGCGGTGACGGCGCGCCGCGAGCCGCAGCAGGTAGAGCAGCCCGAGCGGCCGCGCCTGGATCGGCTTGCCGGCCAGGAACGCGCCGAGGTCCTGCGCGAACGCCTCCGCGGTGGCGTAGCGCTCCTCGGGCAGCTTCGCGCTCGCCTTGACGACGATCCGCGCGAGGTCCTGCGGGATCGCGGGATCGACGCGCCGCGGCGCAACCGGATCGCGGTGCTCGATGTCGTGCACGAGTCGGGCGCGCTCCTTGCGCTCGAACGCGGGCCGGCGCGTCAGGAGCTCGTAGAGGACGAGGCCGAGCGCGTAGACGTCGCCGCGCACGTCCACGTCCTGACGCAGACCTTCGGGCGGCATGTAGCGCAGCGTTCCGATGACGTCGCTGGCCTCGGTCAGCGACACCTCGCCCTCCAGCTTGCACAGCCCGAAGTCGGTCAGGTGCGGCTGGCCCGCGCCGTCGATCATGACGTTGCCGGGCTTGACGTCCCGGTGCAGGACGCCATCGGCGTGCGCGTATGCGAGGGCGCTGGCGAGCCGCTGCCCGACGCGCGCGATGGCGACGTGACGCGCGCTGCCCGGCGCGCCCGAGCCGAGGCTCGACGTCGACGTGGACGCGTCGGAGCCCGAGCCTTCGACGCCGGCGACGAGCAGCCGCTCGGCGGCATCGCGCGCGTCCGCCGGCGACCCGTCGTCCATCCGGTGCAGCAGCAGGTCGAGCGGCAGACCGTCGATGCGCCGCATCGCGTACCACAGGAGCGGCCCCTCCTCGCCCGTCCCGTACACCGGCACGATCCCGGGGTGCTCCAGCCGGGCGGCCGCGCGCGCCTCGCGCAGGAACCGCTGCTTGAACGACTCGGAGGCGAGCGTGACGTCGAGCACCTTGAGCGCGACGGTGCGCTCCAGGCCCTCCTCGGACGCCTCGTACACGACGCCCATCCCGCCGCGACCGAGCTCGCCGACGATCGTGAAGCGGCCGACGCGGTCGCCCTCGCGGAGCACGCCGGCGTACGAGGGACGGCCGCTGCCGCGCTCCAGCGCCTCCAGCGCGCGCAGCGCCGGCAGCAGCACCGCGGCGAGGTCGGGGTGACGCGCGGCGAACGCGTCGGCGGTGACGGCGTCGGGCCCGGCGAGCTGGGCGCGGAACTCCTCGGTCAACCGGTCGACGTCCGCGTAGACGTCGAGGTCGAGTCCCTCCATCGAGTCGTCGATCGAATCCCCGTTCGCGGCCTCGGTCTCTGGAGTGCGTTCGGGCGTCTCGCCGTCGTCCGTCGGCATGCTCGCATGCTACCGCTCGCCGCCCCCCCGGTCTGCCGATGGGGCGGCCGACGGATCCCGGGCTGGGAGCGTCGGCCGGGGAGGGCCGCGCGAACTGCCCGTCGATGCAGCCTGCACTCGACTGGTTCGACGCCCGCGGGTGGACGCCCTTCGCGTTCCAGCGGGAGGTGTGGGAGCGCTACGCGGCGGGCGAGAGCGGGCTCGTCCATGCCCCGACGGGGTTCGGCAAGAGCCTCTCGGCCTGGATGGGACCGCTCCTGGAGGCGGCGGGCGACCCATCGTCGCAGGCCGCGCCGGCGAAGCGCGCGGACGCCCCGCCGCTCACTGTGGTCTGGATCACGCCGATGCGGGCGCTCGCGCAGGACCTCGTGCGGAACCTCGGGTCGGTCGCCGGGGACCTCGCGCCCGGCTGGATCGTCGAGGGCCGCAGCGGCGACACGTCGAGCACGGTTCGTGGACGCCAGGCGCGGCGGCTGCCGACGGCGCTCGTCACGACGCCGGAGTCGCTCACGCTCCTGCTCAGCCACGCGGACGCCGCCGAGCGCTTCGCGTCGCTGCGATGCGTCGTCGTCGACGAGTGGCACGAGCTGTTCGGGACGAAGCGCGGCGTGCAGACCGAGCTGGCGCTGGCGCGGCTGCGCGCACTCGCGCCGGGGCTGCGGACGTGGGGACTGTCGGCGACGCTGGGCAACCTCGACGAGGCGCGGCACGCGCTCGTCGGCGAGGGCGCGGACGGCGCGCTCGTCCGCGGCGACGCGCGGCGCGAGGTCGAGATCTCGACCGTCGTCCCGGAGTCGGTCGATCGCTTCCCGTGGGCCGGGCACATGGGCCTGCGGCTGCTCGACGAGGTCGCGTCCGAGATCGACACCGCCACGAGCGCCCTCGTGTTCACCAACACGCGCGCGCAGGCTGAGCGGTGGTACCAGGCGCTGTGCTACGCGCGGTACGAGCGGCGGGACGAGATTGCGCTGCACCACGGATCGCTCGACCGCGAGCAGCGCGGCGAGGTCGAGGCGGGGCTCGCGTCCGGTCGTCAGTGGGCGGTGGTCGCGACGAGCTCGCTCGACCTCGGCGTCGACTTCTCGCCGGTCGACCTCGTGCTGCAGATCGGCAGTCCGAAGGGCGTCGCGCGGCTGGCGCAGCGCGCGGGACGCTCCGGACACGCGCCCGGCCGAACGAGCCGGCTCGTGTGCGTACCGACGCACGCGCTGGAACTCGTCGAGTTCGCGGCGGCGCGCGACGCGATGGCACGCGGTGAGGTCGAGCCGCGCCGGCCGATCGAACGGCCGCTCGACGTGCTCGCGCAGCACGTCGTCACCGTGGCGCTGGGCGGCGGCTTCCGCTCCGAAGATCTGCTGGCCGAGGTCCGGACGACGAGGGCGTACCGCGAGCTCACCGAAGAGGAGTGGCGCTGGACCCTGGAGTTCGCGCGGTTCGGTGGGGAGGCGCTGGAGGGCTACGACCGCTTCGCGCGGATCGTCGAGCGCGCCGACGGGTCGTTCACCGGGGGCTCGAAACGCGTCGCAACGGAGCACCGCGTGAACATCGGCACGATCGCGGGCTTCGGCAGCCTGGAGGTGAGCTTCCGGAACGGCCGCAAGCTCGGGACGATCGAGGAGACGTTCGTGTCGCGGCTGCGGCCCGGCGAGACGTTCACGTTCTCCGGCCGGACGCTGGAGCTCGTGCGGGTCGAGGACGCGACGGCCTACGTCAAGGCGTCGAACAAGGCCACGGCGCTCATGCCGCGCTGGTACGGCGGCCGGATGCCGCTCTCGAACGAACTCGCCGACGCCGTGCGGCGCGCGATGGGCCGCGCGCGGGAGACGGTGGCGACGGGCGCGCTGACGGGCGAGCGGGAGCTCGACGCGGCGGTGCCGCTCTTCGCGCTGCAGGCGGCGGGGTCGCGCGTGCCGACGGAGACCGAGCTGCTCATCGAGCGCGTGCGGACGCGCGACGGCGACCACGCGTTCCTGTTCCCGCTGGAGGGCCGACTCGTGCACGAGGGTCTCGCGGCGCTGCTCGCGTGGCGGGCGACGCGTCGCGCGAGCGTGACGATCACGCAGTCGGTGAACGACTGGGGCATCGAGCTCGTCGTGCGCCGCGACCTGCCGATCGCGGACGACGACTGGCGTGAACTGCTGTCGCCCGAGAACCTGCTCGACGACCTCCTCGCGTGCATGGACGGCGCGGGCCTCGCGCGGCGCCACTTCCGAGAGATCGCGCGCGTCGCCGGCCTCGTCCACCCCGGCCTGCCGGGCCGCCGCAAGGGCCAGCGTCAGCTCCAGGCGTCGGCCGGCCTCGTGTACGACGTCCTCGCGGAACACGACCCGGAGAACCTCCTGCTGGAGCAGGCGCGCCGCGAGGTGATGGAGCGCACACTGGAGCTCTCGCGACTGCGCGCGGCGCTCGACTCGATCGGCCGCCGCCAGATCCAGGTCGAGCGCCCGGCCGGCCTGTCTCCGCTCGCGTTCCCGCTTTGGGCGGAGCGCATCCGCGAGCGCGTGTCGTCGGAGACGTGGGAGGAGCGCGTGCGCCAGATGGCGGCGAAGCTGGAGTCGGCGGCGGGCGCGCGCCGGGTCAGGGCTGCGCCGTCGTGAGCCGCGCGCGGACGCGGCTCGGAGCGCCGATCTCGACGAGCAGGGCCTGGGACGGAACCGCGTTGGGACCGGACGAGGGCTCGGACCCGGCGGTGACGAGGACGAACCGGCCCGTGGGATCGAGCGACGTCGACGTCCCGCCGAACTTGCGACCGAGCGCCTCCAGCACGAAGCTCTCACGCGCGCCCTCTCCGCCGGAGCGGACGACCTCCAGCCGCCGGTGCCCCCAGGGTGACGTCATGGAGACGACGCAGAGTTCGGGCAGCCCGTCCGCGTCGACGTCCGCCGCGAGCTCCAGCCAGGCGCCGAAACGGAGGTCGAGCGCCAGCGGATCCGGCGTCTCGCGCTGCGGCGGCGTGAGCCATCCGATCTCTGCCGGAACTCCCCCACCGTCCGACTGCAGGAGAACGACCCGGCCGTCGCCCTCGTTCGCGCGCGGCTGGCCGATCGCGAGCAAGCTGCCGCCCTTCGCGAGCGCACGGCCGATCGCGACGGGCGGTCCCGGCCACTTCACGCCCGCGTCGAGCTCGAACGGAGTGACCTCGGAGGCGTCGAGTGCGGCGACGAAGCCGACGCGCTGCCCGCCGCGCCATCCGGCGGCCGTCACACCGGACCGCGTCCCCGTGAGGAACGACGCATCGACGCCGTGCGGGTCGAAGCCCCGGACGGGAAGGAATCCCCTCTCCACTTCGCTCCCAAGGCCGGCCCGCACCCAGCGAAGGGTCCCTTCACGCTCGTAGAGAACCTCCACCGAAGCGCCACGGGCTCGCGCGTCGAGGAGCGTCGTCGCCTGCTCCTCGATGTGAAGCACCTCGCCCGAAGGAAAGGCCAGCACGCCGATCCGTCCGTTGCGCGCGTCGTGGACGACCGCCCGTTGCGCTTTGGCGGGCCCGACGAGCCGCCAGCGCGACGCGGCGCTCATGTCGCCGAGCGGCACGATCGACGCGTCGATCCGCATCGCGACCTCGGGTTCGCCGATCGCGCGCAGTGGGATCTCCTCGGCCGGGTCGTCGAGCCCCAGTCGGAAGAGGGCGATCTCGGCCTCGCCGTCGTCGTGCGCGAACCAGGTCGCGAACGTCATTCCGCGCGCGTCGGGCGCATCGAGCACGTCCAGCAGCCGCGCGTCGACGAGACCCGTGTGACGCAGCCGGGTCGTGGGCTCGGCCTCGTCCTGTGCGAGGGTGAGCGGCGAGACGGCCATGAGCACGGCCATCGAAAGGGTACCGCGAAGGGTTCGCGGAGAGCGGGGCGAGCAGCGCATGGGGAGTCAGCCTCGTTGGATCGCCCAAGCTCTGCAACGCAAACTATCAAGAATCGCGATGCGCCCGATCTCAGGGCGACCCGTCGCACCCGGCCTGCTGTGGATCCCCTCGCTCGCCGCTGTCGTCGGCGGGACCTCCAACTTCTCGAACGGAGTGTCGGTGACGTTCTGACGGATGGTGGGGCGAGGATGTCGGTCAGCCCATGAACCCGAGGTCGCTCGCTCCGAACTGCGGCAGGTTCGGGAACACCTGGTCGAGCTCGGCCGGCGTCAGGCCGAACCACTTCGCCAGGGTCGCCGCGTACTGATCGACGCCGACCCGGGGCAGGATGCGCCCTTCGCCGATGTCGTCCGGGCCGCCCAGCGTCAGGTCCGGCATCGCGCCGTAGATGTCCTGACCGCGCACGGCGCCGCCGAACACCATCGAGTGCGCCCCCCATCCATGGTCGGAGCCCTGGCCATTGCTCGAGAGCGTGCGGCCGAACTCGGAGTGCGTGAACCCGGTGACGTTGTTCTGCTCGCCGACGGATTCGACGGCCGCTTGGAATCCGGCCAGCGCCGACGACATGCTCGCGAAGAGGCCGGGCAGCTGCGTCGTCTGCGCGTCGTGCGTGTCGAAGCCGCCGGTGCCGACGAAGAAGACCTGGCGCGTCACGCCGAGCTGCTGACGCACCGCGATCATCCGCGCGACCATCTCGAGCTGGGACGCGAGGAAGCTCGGCTGCGTGAAGAAACCACTCATGTCGGGAGCGCCCGCGAGGACGCCCTGGAGCAGGTCGTCGATCTCCATCGACTCGCGCTGCACGCGGCCGAACTCCGCGGCGAGCGCGTGCTGGCTCGTCAGGACCGTGTCGAGGACGGCCCGACGGCCGGGCTCCTCGGCGAGCGCGAGCGGCTCCGTCCCGGAGGCCCCGATGACGTAGGGCACGGCCTGCGCTCCCACCAGGAGCTGCGCCGTGATCTCGACCCCGATGGCGGGGGAGAGCGGCGACGAGCCGTTCACTCCGGGCATGCGGTCGAGCATGCGGCCGGCCCAGCCCGTGCCCCGGGAGCCGGTCGCGTGGGCGATCTGCCACTCGGTCTCCTGGTTGTTGTGGCTGAACAGGTACGCGGGAACGGGGACGGTGCCGCCGAGATACTCCGCCTTGGTGATCGGCCGCGCGAGCGTGCCGACGTTGGCCAGGAACGCGAGCTTGCCATCCTGGAACATCTGCTGGATGCCAGGCGCCTGGCCGTGAATGCCCCACGTCGCGCCCTGCGGCGCGAGCGGGCTGATCGGAAGGAGCGAGCTCTGGCTCTCTGCGAGGTCACCGCGAGAAGCCGCGTACGTCCCGTACTCCGCGGCGCTCGTCGGCACGAGCAGGTTGAAGGTGTCGGCGCCTCCGAAGAGGTAGACGCAGACGAGAGCCCGGTAGTCACCGCCCTGGCCGCCCTGGCCGCTGAGGACCCGCATGGCGTGGAGCGAGGGCGCACCGACGAGCGCGGCTGCGCCGCAGCCCCCGAGCCGGAGGAGGTGACGCCGCGAGAGTGAAACGCTGGATTCGATGGTCATGGCGTGGCTCCTACTGCTGGATGGCGTAGTCGGCGGAGTGGGACACGAAAGCGATTCCCTCGAGCGTTCGGAGGTAACCGTTCGCGAGCCCCGGCACGACGTACGGGACCTGGACGAGCCGCCCTTCGATCGCGGCGCGGGACGCGCTGGAGAGCGTGCCGCCGCACATCCGCTCATCGAGCATCGCGACGAACGCCGGCACGTTGGACGACGTCTCGCGGATCGCCTCGACGCCCAGGACCGGATCGATGTACTCCGGATCGTCGATGACGTCGTTGCCGACGAAGATCAGGAAGTTCAGCAGGTTCCCCGCACGCGTGATCTTCGAGTGCGTGGTGATCTGCAGCTCCGGTGCGACGAGCCGCTGGGCGGCCAGGGCGTTGGTCGTGAACGTCGGGCTGAAGAAGTTGAAGACCGATGGAGCGCTCTGGGGCCGTTGTCCGAGTTCCTCGTCCGTGGCGAAGTGGATCCCTGCGACCGCGCCGGTGGCGTCGAACGCACGCCAGAGCGCCGTGACGCGCAGCACGGGCTCCCGGATCTTCCCGAAGGTGAGCGGCTGGGTCGTATGGCCGTTCAGGGCCTCGGTGTCGAGCAGGATCGCGCGGACGACCGCCTCCAGGTTCCCGCGCACGCCGCTCCCGTCGTCGTCCCAGACCGCCGCGACCCGCGCGACGTACGCGGGACTCGGGTTGCTCGTCACGAGCCTCTGGATGAGCTGGCGCCCGAGGAACGGCCCGACGTTCGGATGGCCGGCGAGCGCGTCCAGCACGGAGTCGACGTCCTGCTGCGGCGTCTGGTTCGCCGGGATCACGGCGCCTCCGACGATCGTCTTCGTCCCGAAGTCGTGGAACGCGGGCCACGCCTCCATCCGGCCGTGCCGCGGGTAGGTGTCGAGGAAGTCGACGAGTTCGTTCGAAGGCGGGTAGTCGACCCTGTACGTCCACCCGGTGAGGGCCCGCGCGGTCTCCTTGATCGTCGTCTGGTCGTAGGTCGGGATCGGCTGACCGAATCCGTCGAGCACCGGTCGGCCGCTCGCATCGAGCTCGGAGAGGCCGATCGAGAAGAGCTGCATGACCTCCCGCGCGAAGTTCTCGTCGGGCCGCGTGCCGAGCACGGGGTCCTCGACGCGGTTCTTGGCCATGCTCAGGTACGCGCCCATCGCCGGGTGGAGAGTGACCTCTTCGAGCAGGTCGCGGTAGGTCCCGAAGGCGCCGCGGACGAGCGTGTCGTAGTAGTCAGCGACGGAGCAGGGGAACTCGAGCAGCAGCGCGTCGCGGTCCGAGACGACGAGGATCTCCGAGAGCGCGAAGGCGACCCTCTGGCGGAGCTGGTCGGGGCCATACACGGCGTGCTCCCACCAGAGCCGCATGCGCTCCTCGAGATGCGTCTCCGGCGTGTACGGGAAGCAGGTGCTGGACGACTGGCCAGGCTGGTCAGGCGCGCAGCCCAGCGGGATCAGCGGCGGGAGCATCAGCGACGTCGGCTGCGTGATCTGTGCGTCGATCCACGCGACGTAGCCGTTCGCCACGACGAAGTCGGTATCCGCCGGCGAAGCTCCGAAGGTCGCGCGATGGAGGAAGCGAACCGCCGCCGAGCGCGTGATCGGCGTGGGATCGGGATC
>JBCDGE010000026.1:0-74200 GCA_038757895.1 Planctomycetota bacterium
CCCGGACTGGACCCTGCTCGTCGCTCGCCCCCAGTCCGGCGCCGCGCGCCCCGAGTACTGACCCGCCCTCTACCGCGAGTGGGCCGGGACGCTGCGCGCCCGGGCCCTCTCTCGTTCGTTCCGTTGCGAGCGCGGCCCGCTCCGGCGCCTACTGCTCGACCACGCCGCTGTTCATGACGGTGATCGCCGTGCCGCTCGACGCGTGGAAGCTCGCGAGCTGGATCTGGATCTCCATGAACGCGGCCAGCGAGCCAGCGGTCGGCATGACCCCCGGCGTGATCAGCGAGGAGTGATCGCCCTCGTTGATGCGCACCACGCCCTGGATCCCACCCGCGTTGCTGGTGGACATCGTGATCGGGTCGAGCCCCATGGCCGTGACGAGCGGCTCCGTGCCCGCGAGAGGCGCACCGGGAACGGAGTTGGGAACGACGAGGTCGGGCGGCGAGGGCGAACCGTTCAGCGTCCCTCCGCCGACGATCTCGACCGCGTAGATCGGGGGACCCAGGGCGCTGATGCTGCCGGCGTAGTTGATCGGGTCGCCGGCGTCGACGATCGCCTGGGCCGCGGCCAGGAACTCCACGTAGGCCGGCGTGCCGGGCAGCACGCCCACCGAGCCGAGGGCGGCTTCGATCGTCGGGCCGAAGATCGGCGATCCGTTCAGGAGGTACGGCAGCTGCGAGCCGGCCATCCCGAGCGTCGCGGCCTCGAGACCGCCGGGCTGGAGGGCGACGAAGGGCGTGCCGACGATCCCGCCGAGGGAGTGCCCGACGAACTGGATCCTGGATTCGTCGAAGACGTCGTTCCCCATGACCGTCAGGTCGCGCAGGCCCACCCGCAGGTTGACCAGGTCCGCGATGGCCTGCTGGAGGTTGTCACGCGCCACGGAGAGGTTCTGGACGTTGAAGAAGTGGACCCCCGACGAGTCCGCGTTGCCGTCCGGCATGAGCCCGGGGACGCCACCCGTTTCGGTCAGCACGTCGATGCCGAAGGTCCGCTCTCGGAGGCTGCCGCCCTGGTCGTAGCCGCCGAAGATCGACGTTCCGTTCGGAAGGATCCCGGTCGTGGAGTCGACGCCGTGCAGCGGCAGGTCGATCGCGACCGTCGCGAAGCCCGCGTTCGCGAGCGTCTCGGCGATGCCGAGCACGTTCGAGCGGTTCTGCCCGATCCCGTGCTGGAAGATGACGATCGGCCATCCGTCCACGGGCGGCATCGCGTTGTTCGGCACGCAGACGAGCATCGGCATCGTCTCCGCCGTCGTCGCGTTCGGAAGCGGGTTGAAGCGCGTGACGTTGCGGTCCGGGTCGCCCGTGAACGCCTCGTAGCGGCTCGACCACGTCGTCGTGAGCGGCGCGGTGTCCTGGGTCAGGCCGTTGAACGCGTCGTTGAACGCCGCCGTCGAGTAGTAGGGCGACGTGAAGAACCCGACGTACACGTCCGCGACGCCCGGCGCCATGTTCAAGAGCTCGCTCGCGGTCCCGATCGACGGCGATCCGTTGGGAATGCGCGTCGTGGGGGTCGAGAACGGGTTGTCCATCGTGTCGGTGCCGCACGTGGTCAGGACGCCGCACAGGTTCGAGATGATCAGGGACTCCAGGCCGCTCGCGATTCCGACGACCGTGTTGAGCCCGGAGTTGACGGACTGCGTCGTGAAGGTGAACGACACGGCGACGTCGCTGCGGTCGAGGGCCGTCGAACTCTCCAGCGCGCGCAGCTGTGCGTCGACGAGCACCTGGAGCTGGATCAGGGACGGCGGCGTCGGCGGGGTGAGCGGGTTGCGCACCGACGCGAACCGGTACTCGGCGTCCTGCACGATCTGGAACCCGTCCGTGTCCCGGAGCTGGTTCGTGCAGACGACCATGTAGACGCTGTTCTCGGAGAGGGTGCTCGGGACGAGCGGTGCGAGCGGGAGGACCCGGATCGCGGCGCCGCCGTACTCCGACGCGACCTCGACGTCGTAGTCGGTCCCCGCGACGAGCTCCGTCTGGATGTCGACGACCGGGCCGCCGACCGGGAGTCCGGGGAGCTGGGGAACGAGGACGCGGAAGACGCGCACGGTGTCCCCGCCGATCACCGACGACGCCGCGATCGGACGGCTGAACTGGGCCACGATCGGCGCGCTGGTCGACCAGCCGTCCAGGGTGCTGACGCTCGCCGTCGGCTCCGCCGGCATGGGATCGTCCCCCTCGGGCCGAAGGGTCCCGTCGAGCGTGCCGGAGTAGGCCAGGTCGTTCGGGAGCGGGAACGCACCCGCCGACGGGGCGTAGACGGCGACGGTGGGCACGCGCTGCTGCGAGACCGGGGTGTCGTCGTCGGGGCAACCGGCGAGGAGCGCGGTCAGTCCGAGCACGAGGACGACGGGCCGGCGGTGGCCCTGGAAGAACTGCGTCATGGTGTGAAGGGGAGGCGTCTCGGCGGCGCTCGGCCCGAAAACGGGACGCAGGCGCCAGAACACGATTCACGCCAGCTTAGCAAGGGAATCGCAGTCGCCGCCGGCCGGGAACGGCAGGCTCTCGCCACTGGACCTGTTCCGGCCGCATCCAGGCCGGATACTCTCTCGCATCGAGATGCGAACCACCTCGCTCACCATCGCCGTCCTCGGGCTCTTCGCCGCCGCCGCCTGCGCCGACGGTGGCGGAGGAGGCGCCGACAGAGTTCATGACGACTCCGTCACCGCCAGCGCGGGGGCCGACGACCGAGCCCCGTCGACAGGCCTGTCGGAGACGTCGACTCCGAAGCCCGATCGTCCTCCCGTGCTCGGCTACGAGGTCGTCGCGCGCTATCCGCACGACAAGCGGGCGTACACCCAGGGGCTCGTGATCGTCGACGGCCAGCTGTACGAGAGCACGGGCCGGCACGGGGAGTCGAGCGTGCGTCTCGTCGAGCTGGAGACCGGCAAGGTCCTCAAGCGGCGCGACGTCGACATCGAGTACTTCGGCGAGGGGCTCGCGTCCGTCGGCGGGCTGCTCTACCAGATCACCTGGAAGGAGCAGAAGGTGCTGCTCTACGACCGCGCCACGCTGCGGCCTCTGAGCTACACGTACTCCTACAAGGGCCAGGGGTGGGGCCTCACGACGTCGCCTGACGGACAGCTCGTGATGAGCGACGGGACGGACGAGCTGCGCTTCATCGAGCCGAAGGGCTTCAAGGAGACCAGGCGCCTGAAGGTCACGAACGCCGGCCGCCCGCTGCGCGAGATCAACGAGCTGGAGTGGATCGAGGGCGAGATCTGGGCCAACGTCTGGAAGTCCGAACGCATCGCGCGGATCGACCCCGAGACCGGCGAGGTCACGGCCTGGGTGGACCTGTCGAAGATCCTCGGGAGCTACCGCGTCGAGTCGAAGATCGAGGACGTTCTGAACGGGATCGCGTACGACGCGGACACCGGGAAGATCTACGTGACCGGCAAGCGCTGGCCGTACCTGTTCGAGATCCGCGTCACCGAGTGACGGTGCGCGCCCGCCGCCGGCGATCGATCTCGACTCGGCTCTGGCGTTCGATCTCGGTACGGCTCGCTGCGCTCGCCGGGCCCCGGATCGGGCCTGGCGGGGCCGTCAGGGCTGATTCCCTGGGCCGTGGCCTCCACGTTCGCTTGAATGGGGGAGCGCCTTCTCCCAAGAAGGGCGCACCGTTCGTACCCGTCCGCACGAACGTTGTCAAGCCATGACCAAAACACCCAACGCCACGACCCATCGCAACGCTCCGCTCCTCCCGCAGCTCGGCGCGGCGCGAACCCGCGTCACGCCGTCCCGGCGTCGGCTCGGTCGTGCGCGGATCGGTGCCGGCGTCTTCGGCACCGCGCTCGGCCTCGGCCTCGCCCTCGGCGGCTACTTCGTCGGCGAGCGCGGCGCGCTCCCGGAGTCCGACTACGCCCGCGGCGTCTCACGAGCGTTCGAGTCGGTCAGCGCGCGCATCGCCCCCTCCGTCGTGCGGATCGAGGCGCTCCAGCGCTTCCGCGGCGGACTCCAGCCCATCGGCCAGGGCTCGGGCTTCGTCCTGACCTCGGACGGCCTCATCGTGACCAACGCGCACGTCGTGCGCGGCTCGGACGCGCAGCGCCTCACGCTGCTCGACGGTCGACAATTCCTCGCGGACCTGGTCGGCAAGGACTCCGAGAGCGACCTCGCGCTGCTGCGCATCGACGCCAAGGACCTGACGCCCGCCCCGCTGCGGACCGACGCGCCTGCGCGTGTCGGCGAGTGGGTGGTCGCCGTCGGAAACCCGCTCGGGCTCGGGCACAGCGTCAGCGCCGGCATCGTCAGCGGCCGCGGCCGCGAGACCGGGATCACGACGTACGAGGACTTCATCCAGACCGACGCGGCGATCAATCCGGGGAACAGCGGCGGGCCGCTCGTCGACCTGGAAGGCCGGGTCATCGGTGTGAACACGGCCGTCGCGGACATCCGCCTCGGCGGTCAGGGCATCGGCTTCGCGATCCCCGCCCCGATGGTCGACGAGATCGTCAACCAGCTCGCGAGCGACGGCCGCGTGCGCCGGGGCTACGTCGGGATCAACCTGCTGGAGCTCTCGGAGTCGTACGTCGACCAGATCCAGTACGACGGATCCAGCCGCGTCGCGGTCCGCTCGGTCGTCGAGGGCGGCCCGGCGCAGCTCGCCGGCCTGCGCAAGAACGACATCGTGACTTCGGTGGACGGTCAGCCCGTCACGACGCTCAAGAACCTGATGGCGCGCATCGCGAAGGTACCGCCGGGCACGACGGTCGACGTCGAAGTGCTCCGCGGTTCGCGGGCCCGCGTGCTGCCGGTGCGGCTCGCCGAGCGTCCGAACGTCGACGTGCCGCAGCGCTAACCACACCTGGCGCCGGGCTCAGGCGACGTCGCTGGCGTGCCCGGCACCTCCGTTCTCGGCACGCAACTCCGCCTCCGCCTTCGCCACCGCCACCCGCACCTGGAGCGCGGTATCCGGCGTCACCGACATCGACGTGATCCCGCACCGCACGAGGAACGGCGGGACCTCGTCCGGGTGGTCGCTCGGCGCCTGGCCGCAGATCCCGATCTCCAGCCCGCGCTCGCGGAACGAGCGCACCGCGCTCTCGATCATCGTCTTGACGGCGGGCGAGCGCGCGTCGACGGGGTGGCGATAGCCCTCCAGGTCGTCGCGGCTGACGGCGTACACGGTCTGGACCAGGTCGTTCGATCCGATCGAGCCCCCGTCGAGCTCCATCGCGTCGATGAAGCGGTCGGCCTCGATGACGTTGCTCGGTAGCTCGATCATCAGGAACAGCTTCACGCCCGCCTCGGGGCCGAGCCCTCGATCGGCGAGGAGCTGCTGGACGGCCGCGCCCTCCTCCGGCGTACGGCAGAACGGGACCATGAGCTCCAGGTTGTCGAGCCCGAGCCTGCGCTGGACGAGCCGCAGCGCGTCGCACTCCATCTCGAACGCCGGCAGGAAGTCGGGGTCGACGTACCGGCTCGCACCGCGCCACGCGATCATCGGGTTCTCCTCGACGGGCTCGAAGATCCGGCCGCCGAGCAGCTCGCGGTACTCGTTCGACTTGAGGTCGGAGAGCCGCACGAGGACCGGCCGCGGGTGGAACGCGGCGCAGATCAGGCCGACGCCCTCCATGACGCGGTCGACGAAGAACTGGCGCTTGTCGGCGTAGGCCGCGGTGCGCCTGTCGATCGCGCCGAGGAGCCCGCGCAGCTCCTCCTCGCTCTCGGCCTCCAGGGGCTCGCGGAAGCGCTCCAGCTCGGGCGCGACGACGCCCTTCTCCAGGAAGTCCTGCAGCTCGTGCCGGTACAGGAGCGCGAGCGGGTGCACGCCGACCTCGCTCGTCAGGATGAACTCCAGTCGCGCGAGCCCGACGCCGTCCACGGGGAGCTGGCTGTCGGTCAGCGCCTTCGCCGGGAAACCGACGTTCAGCTTGATCTTCGTCTCGAGCTCGATCGACGCATCGATCTCGGTCCGCTCGACCTCGAACGGGTGCAGGCCGTCGAAGACGAGCGCGACGTCGCCCTCGGCGCACGTCCCCGTCACCTGCTGGAGCGGGCGTAGCTTCTTGGTCGCGTCCTCGCACCCGACGATGGCGGGGATCCCGAACTCGCGCGCGATGATCGCGGCGTGCGACGTGCGTCCGCCCTTCTCGGTCACGATGAGCGACGCGTCCTTCATCAGCGGCTCCCAGTCGGGCGTCGTCATCTCGGTGACGAGCACGTCGCCGGGGTCGAAGACGCGCTCGGGCGCCGGCACGTCCTCCAGCCGTTCGCCGGCGGCGATCCGCTCGCGCAGGGCGCGCTTCTTGAGGATCACCTCCTCGTAGCTCTTGTACATCCGCACGAGGCCGGAACCGATGCGCGTGCCGACGGCCTGGCCCTCCGCGAGGATCCGCCCATCCGCGGCGAGCTGACCGGCGAGCCCCGGCGGCAGCGAGTAGCGCACGATCTCGGACGCCTTCGCCCGCGCGTGCACCGTCTCCGGGCGCGCCTGGACGATGAAGAGGTCCTGGCTGCGGCCGTCCTTGGCCCACTCGATGTCCATCGGCTGGCCGTAGTGCCGCTCGACCTCCAGCGCCATGCGGGCGAGCTGCGAGATCTCCTCGCGCGTCAGCGACCACTGCCGGCGGCGCGCGCTCGACGTGTCGATGCTCTCGGTGCTGGTGCCGCCCTGGGTCGAGTAGACCATGTGGTGGTCCTTCGCCCCGAGGTGGCGGTGCACGATCGCGGAGTAGCCGCGCTCCAGGCCCTCCTTCCACACCGTGAAGTGATCAGGCGAGACGCTGCCCTGCACGACCAGCTCACCCAGCCCGTAGCTCGACGAGATGTGGATCACGCCGCGGTGGCCGGAGTCGGGGTCGAGGGTGAACATGACGCCGGACGTCGCGAGGTCGCTGCGGACCATCTTCATCACGACGACGGCGAGCGAGGCGTCGAGCGGGTCGAGGTCCTTGGTGAGCTGGTACGACACCGCGCGCTCGGTGAAGAGGCTCGCGCAACACTCCTTCCAGCGGCGCAGGACGCTGTCCTCGCCGTTGACGTTCAGGTAGCTCTCGCACTGGCCAGCGAAGCTCGCCTCCTCGGAGTCCTCGACCGTCGCGGACGAACGCACCGCGACGTCGACCTCGCCGCCGTACTCGTCGCAGAGCTCCAGGTAGCCCTCGCGCAGCGCGGCCTCGACGTCGGACGGCATCGGTGTCTCGACGACGATGTCGCGCGCGAGCTTGGTCCGTGCGTGCATCTCCAGGTGATCGCTCGCGACCGCGTCCTCGAAGCACGCAGCGAGCGCATCGGCGAGCGTGGCGGCGCGCGTCGCGCGGCTCCGCAGGCCCGGCAGCCCGTCGGCCTCGGGCACCTCCAGCCAGGCGTCGCGACCGACCTCGGCCTCCAGGAATCGCCGGTAGGACAGGGCGGTCGTCGTGAATCCGTTCGGGACGCGGACGCCCTTCGGCACGAGCTCGCGGTAGAGCTCGCCGAGGGAGGCGCCTTTGCCGCCGACGAGGTCGGCGTCGTCCTTGCCGACCTGGGAGAACCAGAGGAGGAGAGCGGTGGTGCGGTCGGTCATGGCAGAGCGGCTTTCGTGCGGGAGAGAGCGAGGGCGGACCGGGCCTTCTCGAAATCTACCCCGCTCCAGAGGGGGAGCAGCCGGCGGCAGCAGGGCTGTGACAAAGTGCCGCCTCACCCCCCGCGGCGTGCCCCGTACAGGGGCCTGGAGAGGCCCTGGGTCTCCCTGGGTCACAGTGAGATTCAGAGAACGTAAGGGCTGGCTCCCAACGGCACCTGGGCGACGAACACAGGCCCGAGGGGTCCGATACTCCTCGCCCGGCGGCCGGGTGCCGCCGAACTCGTTCACCACAACGCACGACCACATTCCATGGCACGCACACTCCTGCTCGGCTCCCTGCTCGTCGGCCTCGCGGCTGGCGCGTGGGGCCTCGCCGGCACCACGCAGGCCGCAGAGCGCACGGATCAGGCGCTCACGGCCACCGACGGTGTCGACGACACCGACAAGACCAAAGACGCCGAGAAAAAGAAGAAGGCGAAGGACGACGACAAGGTCACCGTCTGGATCCTCGACGCCACCGGCAAGGGCTGAAGCGCGGGGAAGAAGGCCCGTGCGGCCCTCAAGGTGATCGACGACGACATCGACCGGCTCTTCATGAGCGGAACGCGAGCGACCTTCACCCTGAAGAAGGGTGCCAAGGTGGACGAGAAGGTCCTCGCGAAGTCCGTCAAGGCGAAGGGGCTCAAGTTCGTGAGCCTCACCAGCCGTGAGTCGACCCGGGCGAAGGCGGCCTACGTCGCCAAGACGCCCGGCCTGACGTGAAGCGACACCGCTGGCAAGGTCCGTGAGACCTTGATGAAGGACCTCGGCAAGGACGTGGCGGACGTGTTCGCCGGGACCGAGATCATCATCCACCTGAACAAGGACGTGAAGCTCGACGAGAAAGCCCTCAAGGCTTCGTTGGCCAAGCACAAAGTGAAGATGAAGAGCGTCAAGAAGGACGCGAAGTACATCCTCTAACCTTCTCTCTGCCGACCGCGCCCAGGGGCGCGGTTGGCTGCCGCATCCGAGGCCCCGGCGTCCCGATCTGCGATCGGACGCCGGGGCCTCGGTCGTGCTGCACCCACCGCGTCGCATTTTCAGCGATTTCGAGAGACGAAAACGGCTCCCCCGGACACTTCCAGTGTGCGGACGCAAGGGACTGCGCCGCGCCCTCGAAGGGCGATCCGACGGGCCGTAGCCCGGCCGGACCGGCTCGAGGAGAGAGAGACGATCCCCCGCGGGCCGGCAGGGCCGCGGGGGATCGCGTTTGTTCGGCCTTGGCGGCCTGTCGCGTAGAGTCGTGCGCCATGAGCGCCTTCGACCCGACGCCCGACGACCGCTTCTCCTTCGGCCTCTGGACGGTGGGGAACCCCGGCCGCGACCCCTTCGGCCTCGCCGTACGCCCCGTCCAGGACCCCTGCCGGATCGCGGCCAAGCTCGGCGAGATCGGCGCTTACGGGGTCAACCTGCACGACGAGGACCTGGTCCCGTTCGGCAGCTCCGCGGCCCAGCGCGACGCGATCGTCCGCGACTTCAAGTCCGCGATGGAGGACGCCGGGATCGTCTGCCCGATGGCGACGACCAACCTCTTCGGCCAGCCCGCCTTCAAGGACGGCGCGTTCACGGCCAACGACCCCGCGGTCCGCGCCTTCGCGATCCGCAAGACGATGGACGCGATCGACCTCGGCGTCGAGCTCGGCGCCAAGACGTACGTCTTCTGGGGCGGCCGCGAGGGGACCGAGGCCGACGCCTGCCGCGACCCACGGCTCGCGCTGGCGCGGTTCCGCGACGCGCTCGAGTTCTTGTGTGGCTACGTCAAGGACCAGGGCTACGACCTGCGCTTCGCGCTGGAGGCGAAGCCCAACGAGCCCCGCGGCGACATCTACCTGTCGACGACGGGCCACATGCTGCACTTCATCTCGACGCTCCCGAGCGAGGAGATGGTCGGCGTGAACCCGGAGGTCGCGCACGAGACGATGGCCGGACTGTCGTTCGTCCACGGCGTCGCCCAGGCGATGGAGTGCGGCAAGCTCTTCCACATCGACCTGAACGCGCAGCGCATCGGACGCTACGACCAGGACCTGCGCTTCGGGTCGGAGGACCTCAAGCAGGCGTTCCTGCTCGTCCGGCTCCTGGAGGGCACGGCGGGCGGCGCCCGCTACGACGGACCGCGGCACTTCGACGCCCACGCGTACCGCACCGAGGACGACGACGGCGTCTGGGAGTTCGCGCGCGGCTGCATGCGCACCTACAAGATCCTGGCGGCCCGCGCGGCGGCGTTCGACGCCGATCCGGAGGTGCGCGAGATGCTCGCGGACTCGGACGCGCCCGACCTCGTCGACGTCGGCGCGGGCTACGGCGCGGATCGCGCGGCGGCGCTCCGCGCGCTGGACATCGACGCCGAGGCGCTCGGCGCGAAGGGGCTCGGCTACGAGCGCCTCGACCAGGTGATGCTGGAGCACATGATGGGGGTCCGCGGTTGAGCGGTACCCGCGAGCTCTTCTGCGGGATCGACGTCGGGACGCAGAGCACGAAGGCGGTCCTCGTCGACGTCGACGCCGGGGAGGTCGTGGCGCGCGCGTCCGAGGCCTACGACCTGATCGAGGGCCTGCCGCCCGGCCACGCCGAACAGCAGCCCGAGATGTGGCTCGACGCGGCAAAGAAGGTCGTGCGGGAGGTCGGGCACGGCGAAGAGATCGCCGGGATCGGCGTCTCGGGCCAGCAGCACGGCGCGGTGCTCCTCGGCGAGGACTTCGGCGTCCTGCGCGCGGCGAAGCTGTGGTGCGACACGTCCGCGGCGGACGAGGCGGCGGGGCTCTCGAAGCGCCTGGGGCGCGTCGTGCCGGCCGGCTTCACCGGCCCGAAGCTGCGCTGGATCGCCGATCGCGAGCCCGAGATCTGGGACCGGACGGCGCACGTCCTCCTGCCGCACGACTTCCTCGACGCGTGCCTGACGCACGAGCTCTACACGGAGGTCGGCGACGCCTCGGGCACCGGCTATCTCGCCGTCGACGAGGGCGCGTACGACGCGGACGCGATGGCCGCGACCGCGCCCGGGCTCGCCGAGCGCGTGCCGCCGCTCGTCGCGTGCGACCGCGTCGCGGGCACGCTCGTCCCTCGGGTCGCCGAGGAGTTCGGTCTGCGGCCCGGAACGCCGGTCTCGGCCGGCGGCGGCGACAACATGATGAGCGCGATCGGCGCCGGCGCGACGCGCCCGGGCGTCGCGGTGTGCAGCCTCGGCACGTCCGGGACCGTGTTCGCGTTCGCGGACGCGCCGGTCACCGACCCCGACGGAGCGATCGCCTCGTTCCGTGCCTCGAGCCCGATCCCCGGCGGAGGAGGCGCCGGCTGGCTCCCGCTCCTGTGCGTGATGAACTGCACGGAGCCGCTGGAGGCCCTCGTCGCGCTCACCGGCAAGGACCACGCAGCGCTCACGGTCGAGGCCGAGCGCGTCGCGATGGGGGACGAGCTCTTCGTGCCGTTCCTCGTCGGCGAGCGCGTGCCGAACCTCCCGCGCGCCACCGGGACCCTCGACGGGCTCCGGCTCGGCTCGCTCACGCCGGGCGTCCTCTACCGCGCCGCGCTGGAGGGCGTGACGCTCAACCTCGCGGCGGGCCTGGAGCGCATGCGCGCCATCGGCGTCCGACCGGACGAGGTGCGGCTCGTCGGCGGCGCGGCGCGCAACCCGCTGTGGCAGCGGCTGCTCGCGACCGTCTTCGGCGTGCCCGTGCGCGTGCTCGCGGAGACCGAGACCGCCGCGGTCGGCGCCGCCCTCCAGGCGGCCGCGGCCGTGCGCAGTGCGCCGGTCGACGATCTCGCGCAGGCCTTCGTCCGCTACGAGAGCGAGCCGGTCCCGCCCGGCGACGACGCCGCGGAGCGAGACCGGCTCGATCGGTTGGCCCGCCGGCTCGCCGAGGCGAGCGCGACGGAAGCGTAACGACTCGGACCTACGGGAAGCGGACCCGGACGCCGTCGGTGAAGTTCGACGTCGGGGTGCCGATCGAGGAGATGTCGCGGTGCCAGGCCTGGAAGTGCCAGGTGTCGCCGGACATGACCACGGTCGTGCCCGTCGGCGTCGGGATGTTGTCGAGGTCGACGGTGGTGGTCCAGGTGCCGGTCGCGCCGGAGTTCCAGATGCCGCCGCCGACGCCGCGGCCGATGTTGCCGCCGAGGCACAGGTTGCCCGCGCTGCCGCCCGGGTTCGGGACGAATGCCTCGGTCATCGAGGTCAGGAAGAAGCCGAACGCGTTCGGGGTCATGTCGAACGCGTCGAGCTGCATCGTCCGCGCCATGAGGTCGGCGTTCGACGCGAGGATCTTCGACGTCTGCCCGGTCGTGTTCGGGTTCGTCGAGCAGTAGTTGTTGATGATGACGGAGCCGCCGCCGGTGCCGTCCATCGGGCCCTCGACCGCGAAGGTCTGGTCACCCGGGCCTCCCGGCTTGAACAGCCCGAGCGACGCGGCCTTCGGCTCTGGCGCGGTGTCCGCGGTGAACCAGAAGCTGTACGTCGTGCCCCAGCGGAGCGCGTTCGCGTCCACGTTCGCCGAGTGCGGCTGCGTCGCCCAGGTGATGGCGCCGCCGCCGACCTGGTGGACCCACATCTGGTTCGTGTACGGCTCGCCCGAGTGGTAGTGCGGGAACGACATGCCGACGTCGAACAGCGATACGTTCGCGCCGAGCGGCACGGTGAAGCTCTGACCGGAGAGGTCGCTGTTGTTGTTGAAGATCGCGTAGTTGTACGTCCAGGTGCCGTCGCCGTTGTCGACGGCGTTGCTGCCGGCGATGAACTGGCCCTCGCCGGGGACGTTGATCTCCGAAAGGACGACGTTCGGGTCGAGCGACGCCCAGCCCTCGACGGCGGACGCCTCGCGCTGGGTCGCGCCACCGATCGAGAACGACCACGCGCCGTTCGACTGGCTCGACGAGCGGTTCAGGCGGACCCACGAGACGTTGTTGAAGCCGTTGCCGGCGGCAGCGTCGTCAGGCGTGATGTACTGCGCCTCGCCCATGAACACCGCCGTCGGGTGCGTCGCCGGATCCACCTCGTCCTGCGGGACCTGGATCCGCTTGTCGACGCGGTCCCCGCCCTGGTTGCGGCGGAAGAACGGCCAGGCGAACTGGCCGGTGAAGGGGTTGACCTCGAAGCGCGGGCCGAGGCCGCCCTGGCTGCCGTTCAGGCTCGAGCCGTACGGGTCCGAGCAGCCGACGCCGAGGCGGCTGCCGTTCGCCGCGGGGCTGCACGAGCAGCACGCGGTGCCCTGCAGGGCGACGAAGCCGTGCTTCAGCCAGCTCTGGCCGAGCTGCTGGAAGCGGCCGTTCTCCATCCGGTAGATGTTCTGGCCGATCACCGGGTGCTCGGTCGAGCTGGCGATCCACAGGAGCTCGTCATCGCCCACGTTGCACGACGTCGTGCCGAGCGAGTAGGCGCCCATGCCGTTCAGGCCGCCCCAGTTCGAGATGTTGGGGATCACGCCGACGATGACGTCGGGCCCGTTCGTGGGGTTGGCGCAGCCGCCGCTGCCGCCGCCGCCGAGGGAGATCTCGATCTCGCCGACGCCGGAGCTCGAGCCGTTGAACGAGCCGGCGCGGATGAGGTACGTCGACCCCGCCATCGCGCTCCAGGACACGGTCGACCGCAGGCTGCACGCGTCGTCGTTGCAGTCCTCCAGGTTGAGGTTCCCGCAGTCGCCGGAGTAGACCGCGAGGGCCGTGTCCCAGCCGGCGAGACCGCAGGTCGAGACCTGGTAGTCGTCCGTGGAAGGCGCGACCCACGAGTACCAGACGTCACGGCCGAGGCCGCCGCACGCAGAGGGGCCGTCGGTCGTCGCGGAGGTGTTGTCGAAGGCGAAGTTCCCGACGCCCGAGATCGGCTGGGCGTTCGAGCAGTCGTTCGCGCCCTGAGCGGCGGCCACGCCGGTCAGGGCACCCGCGAGCAACGTCGCGGACGCAAGGGAAGGGACTCGCATGGAGCGGTGGAGAGGGAGAGAGACGGAAGAGAGGTCGTCCGGTGCGCTCAACGGCGCGGTCGCGACGACGCGCGGGCCAGGGAGAGGCCCCGTGGGAGGGGCTCGGCCATCGCGGGAGTGTCCCCGCCTGGACGGGCTGTCGCAACGAATTGGTCCCTCGGAGTCGAGGATTCCCCCGCGACGGCCGCGGGTGCGACCCCTTGGCGCAGTCCACGATCGAGACGGTCTGCCCTCAGAGAATCGGGGCGAGCCCTACTGCCAGCGGAAGAGGCGCAGGGCCAGGGCGAAGCCGATCACGAGCCACGCGGCCATCACCGCGAGCTCGACGCCCATCGACGCCACGCTCGCCCCCTCCAGCATCGACTTCCGGAGGGCGTCGTTGAGCGCCGTCAGCGGCAGCGCGCGGATCGCGGGCTGGACGACCTCGGGGAACCGCTCGTACGAGAAGAAGATCCCCGACGCCAGCCACATGGGCATCATCACCAGGTTCATCATCCCGGACGCGCCCTCGATCGTCTTGGCGCGCGCGGCCGTCAGGATGCCGATCCCTGCGAAGGTCGCAGCGCCCAGCAGCGCGACGACGCCGAAGCTCGCGAGGTCTCCCCGCATCGGCACGCCGAGCGCGAAGACCGCGAAGAGCACCAGCAGCGTGATCTCCATCACGAGGAACACGAGGCGGGAGAGGAGGAAGGAGCCGAGGAACGACGTCTTCCGCATCGGCGTGACCAGGTAGCGCTTGAGGAGCTTGCGCTGCCGCAAGTCCGCCACCGCGAACCCGATGGCCCAGATCCCTGTGCCCATCAGGTTCATGCCGAGCAGGCCCGGGAACAGGAAGTCGACGTAGCGCGAGCCGCGCTCGGTCACCGCGTCGATCGAGACGTCGTCACGGGGCACGCCGGACAGCGCGAGCAGCACGCGCAGCCGCACGGTCTCGGCCTCGTCGCGCGACGGGTCGAGGCGCAGCGTCGGTGCCTCGTCGGCAGAGCCGGGCTCCACGAGGAACGCGTCGATGCGCGCGACCCGGAGCGCGCGCTCCGCGTCCTCGGGCTCTGCAAAGCGCACGACCTCCAGCCGCGGGTCGGCCTCCAGCGCGGCGAGGTCCGCCTCGACCTGCTCCAGCACGCCGAGCACGACGGTGCGGGGCTCCGAGGAGCGGAACGCGAAGCCGAGCACCGCCGCAAGCAGCATCGGGAATCCGAAGACCCACACGACCGCCTCGGGCTCGCGCAGGAATGCGACGACGCGCAGTCGGGTGAGCTCGCGCAGTTCGGGCCAGCGGGTCATGAGCCGTCGACGGCGATCAGCCGTCGCGCAGGTGCTTGCCCGTGAGGGCGACGAAGACGTCCTCGAGGGTGGGGGCGTGCGTCTGCAGCGCCTCCAGCTCGACGCCGCGGTCGGCGAGGTGGCCGAGGATCGTCGTGACGGCGGCCTGGGTCTCGGACACCGCGAGAGTGATCGCGCTGCCCTCGCGGCGGACCTCGGTCACGCCGGCGAGCGCGAGCAGCTCGTCGTCGGTCAGCGCCACCGACTCGCCGGCGCGCGGGAACAGCTCGACGATGCTCTCCGCCTCCAGCGATCCGATGACGGACGCGGGCGTGCCGCGCGCGATCACCTTGCCGGAGTCGACGATGATCACCTCGTCGGCGAGGCGCTCGGCCTCCTCCATGTAGTGCGTCGTCAGGAGGAGCGAGCCGCCTTCGCCCTTGAAGCGCTCGACGATCTCCCACACGCGGCGGCGCGCCTGGGGATCGAGGCCGGTCGAGGGCTCGTCGAGGAACAGGAGCTCGGGCTCGTGCACCATCGAGCACGCGAGCGCGAGCCGCTGGTGCTGGCCGCCCGACAGGGTCTCGATGCGCGCGTCGCGCTTCTCCAGGAGCCCGACGAGGTCGAGCGCGGCCTCGATCGTCAGCCCGGACGGGTAGAAGCTGCGGAAGAGACGGATCGTCTCCGTGACGGTGATCTTCTCCTGGAGCCTCGTCTCCTGGAGCTGGACGCCGATCCGGCGGCGGATCTCGTCGCCGTCGCGGTCCCAGCCGAGGCCGAGGATCTCGATCGAGCCCTCGTCCGGAGCCTGGAGCCCCTCCAGCATCTCGATCGTCGTCGTCTTGCCCGCTCCGTTGGGGCCGAGCAGCGCGAGGCACGTGCCCGCGCGCACCTCCAGGTCGATGCCGTCGACCGCCGTCAGGTCGCCGAAGCGCTTGACGAGACCCTCGGCGCGCAGCGCGGGGACCGTCCCGACGGCGGCGCCGACGCTCACTCCGTGCCTTCCTCGCCGGCGGCGTCCGAGGTCTCCTCGGGCGCGGGCGGCGCAGGCGCGAGGACGCCGCCGGGTCGGAGCCCGAGCAGGAACGCGTACCGCTGCGCGACCTTCTTCAGACGGTCGTAGCGCCCGGAGACGCCGCCGTGGCCGGCCTCCATCTCGCAGTCGAAGACGAGGAGCTGATCGCCCGTCTTCTTGGCGCGGAGCTTGGCGACCCACTTGGCGGGCTCCCAGTACTGGACCTGGCTGTCGTGCAGGCCCGTCGTGACGAGCATGTGCGGGTACTCCTGCTCGGCCACCTGGTCGTACGGCGAGTACGACAGCATGTAGCGGTAGTCGCCCTCCTCGTTCGGGTTGCCCCACTCGTCGTACTCGAAGGTCGTCAGCGGGATCGACGCGTCGAGCATCGTCGTCACGACATCGACGAACGGCACGGCCGCGATCAGTCCGTGGAACAGGTCGGGCCGCATGTTCGCCACCGCGCCGATCAGGAGACCGCCCGCGCTGCCGCCCATCGCGTAGAGCTGGTCGGACGACGTGAAGCCGGCGTCGATCAGGAACTCCGCGCACGCGATGAAGTCGGTGAACGTGTTCTTCTTGTTGCGCAGCTTCCCGTTCTCATACCACGCCCGCCCGAGCTCCTGGCCGCCGCGGATGTGCGCGATCGCGTAGGTGAAGCCGCGGTCGAGCAGCGAGACGACGTTCCGGTCGAACGACGCGTCCATGCTCGCGCCGTAGGAGCCGTAGCCGTACAGCATCAGCGGGCCGGGGCTCGTCGGACGCTCGCCGCGATAGACGAGCGAGATCGGGATCGCGGCGCCGTCCGACGCCTCGGCGAACACGCGCTCGGAGCGGTAGTTCGCGCTGTCGAACCCGCCGCCGACCGCCGTCTGCTTCAGGAGCTTCACCTCGCTCGCGTCGAGGTCGTAGTCGTAGACCGAGCTCGGCGTGGTGAGCGAGCTGTAGGAGTAGCGGACCTTGCGCGTGGCGAACTCGCGGTTCCCGGTCAGCCCCGCGCTGTAGGTCGGGTCGTCGAAGGGGATCTCCAGGCCCTCCGCGATGCGCGCCCCCGCGGGCGTGTCGTCGGTGGCAGGCTCGAACGGGTGCACGACGAGGCGCGCGAGGCCTCCGCGCCGCTCGCGCGTCACGAGGTGCCCCTCGAACGCGTCGACGCTGGAGAGCAGCGTGTCGAAGCGGTGGGGGAGGAGCTCCGTCCAGTTCGACGGGTCGTCGACGGGCGCCGAGACGAGCTTGAAGTTCTCGGCGTCGCGGTTCGTCCGGATGTAGAAGCGGTCGCCTGCGTGATCGACGTCGTACTCGTGCCCGACCTCGCGCGGGAGGACGACCTTCCACTCGCCCGCGGGCGTGGTGGCGTCGACGTAGCGGACCTCGGTCGTGAGCGTCTGGCTGGAGACGATCATCAGGACCTCCCGCGACCGCGACTTGGTCACGTAGCACGAGAACTCCTCGTCCTCCTCTTCGTAGACGAGCACGTCCTTGCTGGCCGGCGTCTCCAGCTCGTGGCGCCACACCTGGAACGAGCGCAGCGTCTCGGGGTCGCGCTTCGTGTAGAGGACCGTCTTGCCGTCCTCGGCCCAGACGAGGTTGCCCGACGTGCCGGAGATGCCGCGCTCGACGTCGCCGCGATCGACGTGCCGGATCTCGATGTCGTAGATGCGCCGTCCGACCTCATCGATCGCGTAGGCGATCATCGAGTGGTCGGGGCTCGGGCTGCGCGTACCGAGCGAGAAGAAGCCGAAGCCCTTCGCCATCTCGTTGACGTCGAATAGCACCTGGGTCGAGGCCTCGTCGCCGCCGACCGGCCGTCGGCAGTGCACCGGATAGGCGCGTCCTTCGAACGTGCGGGTGAAGTACTCGAACGGGCCGTCGGGGACGGGGACGGTCTCGTCGGTCTCCTCGATCCGCGCGCGCATCTCCTCGAAGAGCCCGTCCTGGAGCGTCTCGGTCGGCGCGAGCACCGCGGCCGCGTACTCGTTCTCGGACTCGAGGTACGCGAGGACGTCAGGCTTCTCGCGTCCGCGGAGCCAGTAGTAATCGTCGATGCGGACGTCGCCGTGCGCTTCGAGCTTCTTCGGCCGGACGTCGGCGATCGGAGGGGAGTCCGCGGTCACGGGCTTCGGGGCGTTGGACGACGACCCGGACTGGCACGAGGTGCCGATCAGGGCGAGGCTGACGAGGAGGGCGTGGGCGTTGATGGTCGACATGGCGGGAATCTCGGGGCCGAATCGTAGCCGTCGAGCGCCCGCGCGGTGGCTGCTCAATCGAACAGCCAGCGGACGAGCGGGATCGTCGCCGCGACCATCGCCGTGACGGTCAGCGCTCCGGCGGCCAGCATGCTCGGGCCGACGCGCAGGAGCGTCCCGAGCTGGAGGCCGACGCCGATCGCGGCCAGCGCCGCGGCGAGGACGATCCGGCCGCCCGACTGCAGCCAGGCCCAGAGCGCTCGCTCGTCGCCCGCGACGGCCACCTCGGCGTCGAACCAGCCCGTCGCCCGCAGCCCGGCGGCGACGACGAACAGGACGACGAACCACGGGATCCCGGGGCCTGATCCCGAGCCCTCTCCTTTCGAGGCTCGAACGCGGGCCAGCGTGAGCGCGAGCGCGACGACGAGCGGGACGAGCATCGCGACCCGCAGCAGCTTGAAGAGGGTCGCCCACTCCAGCCCCTCCGCGCCGAAGGCCTCGCCGGTCGCGATCGCCTGCGGCACGGCGTGGACGGTCAGGCCCGCGAGCGAGCCGCCCTCGCGCCCCACGATCCCGAGCGACGTCGCGATCGGCGGGAGCACGACGAGCATCAGCACGCCGAGCAGGTTGACCGCGCCGATCGAGAGGCCGATGTCCTCGTCGTCCGGCTGGACCGTGGGCGCGACGGCCATGATCGCGCTGTTGCCGCACACCGCGGTGCCCGCACCGAGGAGCAGCGACGCGCGCGGGTCGAGTCCGAAGAGCCGGCCGGCGATCAGAGCCGAGACGAAGGCGACGACCATCGCGACGACGACCACGACGAGGCTCCCACCGATCGCGCCGGAGCCGACGAGCGGTCCGAGGTCGAGTCCGAAGCCGATGAGGACGATCGCGACGGGGATCGCCTGTTTCGCGACGCGGCCGGCGCCCGCGGCGACGCGGTCGCGCAGGGGCGGGATCGCGCCCACGACCATCCCGAGTACGAGCGCGAGTACGGACGCGGAAGGGACGAGGCGCGACTCTCCGAGTGCGGGGCGCAGGACGATCGCGAGCAGGGCGAGCCCGAGCGCGACGGCCCACGCGGTTCGGTCTCTTGCGGCGCTCATCGGTCGGGGACCCTACTGCGCACCCACGACGTGGGCGTCTGCGGATCGCGCAAATCGACCGCTCGACGGAGCGGCGCATCGGACCGGCGCATCGAACTGGTGGGGCCGGTCGATACCATCGGGCCCAGTCCCCCGAATCGCCATGGATCCCAAGCTCTACTCGGTTCTCCACGTCGCATCTGGCTTCCTCCTCACCGCGCTCACCTTCCGCGCATTCGCCGCCCCGGATCCGGAGACGCGGAGGTCGATGCTGAAGTGGACGGGGATACTCAGCCTGCTCATGCTCGTCGGCGGCTTCGGCCTCGTGGCGAAGCTCAACTACGAGTGGGAGTGGTGGATCTTCGTGAAGATCGCCTGCTGGTTCCTCTTGACCGGGCTCACCGGTATGGCGTACCGGATGCCGCAGCGCACCGGACTTCTGTCCTGGGTCGCGGCCGCGCTCGTCATCACCGCGATCGTGATGGTGTACATGGTCAACCCGCGCGGCGTGACGCTGGGGTGATCCCGCGTTTCCGATAAGTTCGAAACCGGGCCCATGACGCGCATTAGGGCCCGTTGAAGCGCGGCGGACGTCACCTCGCTGCATCTCGATCGGTCGTCCCATGACGGCCATCCGACCTGCTCGCAGGACCTCTTTTGGTCCACGGTCGGTGTACGGCGGAACCGCCGCGGTCGTGATTCCGATCCCCGTATGCAGTAGAGGTGACCATGCTCGTGTCTTCGATCCCTGGCTCGACGTGCTTTCCGCGCGCGCTGGCTCTGCTCCTCGCGGTCCTCGCGCTCGGGGAGCCGTCTCTGGCGAGCGAGCATGTCGTCGAGGCGTCGACGGACGACGGCCTGGTCGAGGCACTGCAGCGCGACCTGCGCTCCAAGTACCCCGACAAGCGAAGGCGCAGCGTCAAGAAGCTCGCCGCGTGCGGCGGTGAGCGCGCGATGGAGCTCGTGCTCGGCGCGCTCGACGATCCGTGCGCCGAGGTCGCCGACGAGGCCCAGCTCAGGGTCGTCGCGTTCGAGCCGGACGGCGTCGTCGACGAGCTGCTCGGCAAGTCGGGCCTGCGGTCGAAGGACCGCTGGATCCGGCTGCGCGCCGCGGAGGCGATCGGGCGCCTCGAAGGGCCCATCGACGCCGAGCGCATCGTGCGCGTGCTCGACAAGCGCGATCCCGAGGTCCTGCGGGCGACGTTCTGGTCGCTGGAGCGACTGGCGCAGCGCGACGCGCTCACCGGCGACATGGAGAAGGTGGTCGACAGGATCGACCCGTTCCTGACCCAGCGCGCGGACGACGGCGCTCGGGCCGTCGCGCTGCAGGCGATCGTCCGAATCGACGCCAACCAGGGGCGCCGGGCCGTCGAGCGGATGCGGGGGATCGAGGACCGCGAGACGGCGTGTTCGGTCCTGCAGGCGATGATGACGCTCGAGTCGGGCATGGCGATCGGCGTCGTGGAGCGCGCAGCGAGCGCCGACGATCCGGGCGTCCGGATGCAGGCCGTCGAGCTCCTGAAGCACTGCGCGCGGCGGCAGACGCTCGACGTGCTCGTGGCCCGGCTGCGCTCCGAGTCGCGTCCGGCGATCCGGGAGCGCGTCGTCGCCGCGCTGCGCTGGCTCACCGGGTTCCGGCACGGCGACAAGGTCGACGCGTGGGCGCACACCGTCCGCTCGCTGCCCGTGATGTGGAAGCCGGGCGACGTGAAGAACGCCTACGCGGCATCGGGGCGGAGCCGGGGATCGGTCGCGCAGATCCGACGGCTGCAGCCGGGGAGCGATCGGCTCGCGATCCTGGTCGACTTCTCGGGCTCGCTGTGGAACGTCAAGGGCGACGGGACGCGGCGCAAGGACCTCGTCGACCCCGAGGTCGTCGGGCTGCTGGAACGGCTGAACCAGAAGGGCAGCTTCTTCCTCGTCCCGTACACCGGTGAGCCGCACCCGATGACGGAGGCGCCGATCGACGCGACGCCGTTCAACGTCCGGAAGGCCCAGCGCTTCTTCGAGAACGCGACGATGCGCGGCAAGGGCAACGTCTACGACGCGATCGACGTCGCGCTTTCGTTCGACTCGGTCGACCGGATCCTCGTCATGACGGACGGCGCGCCGACGGGCGGGCGGCGCTGGAACCTGGACCTGATGGTCCCGCTGCTGCTGGAGAGGACTCGCTTCCGCCCGGTGATCTTCGACTTCGTCCTGTTCGACGCGCCGAGCGGTCTCGCCAGGCGCTGGGAGGAGCTCGCCGAGGAGACCGGCGGGCGGTCCCTCGCCGTTCGTTTCTGACTCGTTTCCGGGGCGGAGCGCTCCTTCGCGACGGGGCGCGCGCGTGAGCTTGCGCCGTCGGGCGCCCCTGGCCACGCTGTGCGGCGTCTTGGAACGACCGGTCGAGGAACGAACGACGGAGCCGCCGCACGACTGGGCGGGCCGCTACGCGACGGGCAACACGCCGTGGGACCTGGGCGGTCCGCACCCGGAGCTCGCGGCGCGCCTCGTGGACGGACGCCTGGCGCCGGACCGTGAGGGCGCGCGCGTGTTCGTCCCCGGCGCGGGCCGGGGCCACGACGCGCTGGCGCTCGCGCGGCGCGGCTGGGCGGTGACCGCCGTCGATCCGGTCGAGGCGCTCGCGGCGGACCTCGCGCCCGCGCTCGAGCGGAGCGGCGGGCGGTTCGTCGTCGGCGACGCGCTCCAGTTCGACGACGAGCCGTTCGACCTCGTCTGGGACCACACGTTCTTCTGCGCGATCCCGCCCGAGGCACGCACCTCCTGGGGCGAGCGCGCGGCGGCGCTGCTGTCGCCGGGTGCGCGCTACGCGGCGCTGATGTTCCCGGTCGGACGACCGCTCGACGAGGGCGGACCGCCGTTCGGGATGGACGGCGAGGCGGTGCTCGGCGCGCTCGGCGCGCGGTTCCGACGGACGGAGGAGCACGACCTGGAGCGACCGGTCGTGAAGCGCCCCTGGCGGGAGCGCTGGCTGCTCGCCGAGCGGGTGCCGATGGAGGTCGCGGACTGATCGTCCGCGACCCCGGGCTCGGTCATCTCTGCCGCTCGCCTCGCGCGACGACGACGCCCTCGATCACGGTGCCCACGCAGTGGGTCGTGTACTCGAACGGGTCCCCGTCGTAGAGCGCGATGTCGCCGTCCTTGCCGATCTCCAGGCTGCCGACGCGCTCGTCGATCCCGAGCGCGCGCGCGGCGCCGATCGTGATCGACTGGAGCGCACCGTTGAACCCGAGCCCGTGGCTCGCCGCGATCCCGGCCTCGAACAGCACGACGCGCGTCTTCGGGACGTAGGACTCGTAGCCGCTCTGGATCGCCACCGTGATCCCGGCCTCGTGGAGCTTCGCGGCGGTCTCGAACGACAGGTTCTCGGCGTCACCGACGGCGCGCTTCATCGAGGGGTGCAGCAGCACCGGCACGCCGGCGGCCTTGATCTGGTCGATCATCAGGTAGGCCTCGGCGGCACCGTCGAGGACGAGCCGGACGTCGAACTCCTCGGCCAGCCGCAGGGCGGACGCGATGTCCTGCGCGCGATGCGCGGTGACGACGAGCGGCACCTCGCCCGACAGGACGGACACCATCGCCTCCAGCGCCAGGTCGCGCGGCGGCTCCTTGCCCTCCTCGGCCGCCGCGACCTTGCCCGCGTACTCCTGCGCCTCGATCAGCTTCGAGCGGAGCATCGACATCATCTTGGCTCGCGTGCCGGGCGCGCTCGCGCCGTCGCGCTTCGCGGCATTCGAGAGCGTCGCCGCGACGGCGCTGAACGGAACGATCGCGGCCTCGTCGGCGGTCGTCGGGCGCGTCTTGACGATGAAGAGCTGACCGGGGACGAGCTCCGCGGGGGCGTGGCCGGTCTGGACCGTCGTCACGCCGAAGCCGCGGACCCACGTCACGAGCTCCTCGCGCGGGTTGTACGCGTCGAGCGCGCGCAGCTCAGGCTGGATCGGGCCCGAGTTCTCGTGCTGCTCCTGGTCGCCCTTCTTCATGTTGTAGTAGCCCGCGATCCCGACGACGCTGCGCGCGTCGACGAGCCCGGGCGTGACGACGGCGGCCTCCAGGACCTCGTAGCCCTCGGGGATCGACACCCGCTCGGCGGGACCGATCGCCTGGACCTTGCCGTTCGTGACGACGACGACGCCGTTCTCGATCGGCGGGCCGGCCATCGTGTGGACGATCGCGCCTTTGACGGCGACCTGCGCAACGGCGGTGCCGGCGTTCGCGACCGCGGCCGCGAGTAGGAGCGTGAGTGCGCGCATCAGTCCTGACCTCCCCGGCTGTCGTTGCCGAAGCAGCAGAAGTACGGGTCGATGTCGTGGGACGCGCCGTAGCCGCCCTCGGCGTAGAGTCTGTCCTTCGCGTCGGTCCGGTCGAAGCGGCGCTCGCCCTCGACCCAGGTCTCCAGGACCTTCGTGTAGACGCTGAACGGGTCCCCGTCGAGCACGACGAAGTCGGCGTCCTTACCCGCCTCCAGCGAGCCGGTGCGGTCGCCCATGTCCATCATCTCGGCGCCGGCGAGGGTGAGCGCACGCAGCGCTCCCTCGCGCGACATGCCCGCGCGGACCGCGAGGGCCGCCATGCGCAGGAACAGCCGCGAGTCGGTGATCCAGTCGTCGGTGTGGAACGCGACGTTGACGCCGGCGCGCTCCAGCACGCCGCCCGTCCGGAAGGACACGTCGATCGCCTCGAGCTTGCCGCCCGGGCTGTCGACGAGGATGACCGAGCACGGCGCGCCGGCTGCGGCGATCTCGTCGGCGACCTTCCATGCCTCGCTGACGTGGTGCAGGACGACGCGGAACTCGAACTCCTGCGCGAGCCGCAGCACGGTGATGATGTCGTCGTGCCGGTGGGTGTGGTGGTGGACGATCCGCTGGCCGGACAGGACCTCGGAGAGCGCCTCCAGCCCGATGTGGCGGCTCGGCAGCGCGTCCGGGTCGTCGCTGGCGGCCTCGACCTTGCGCGCGTACTCCTGGGCGGAGATGAACTGCTTGCGCACGAGCGCGGCGGAGCGGCCGCGCGTGCCCGGGAACTTGCCCCCGCGCATCGAGTTCGTGCCGTTGGCCATCTTCATGCCGCCCATCGGACGCCCCTCGGCGTCGAGGACGAACATCTCCTCGATCGTGTTCGCGTCGCGGAGCTTCAGGTACGCCGTCTGTCCGCTGAGCAGGTGCCCCGAGCCCGGCATGCAGTTGACCATCGTGAGGCCGCCCGCCAGCGCGCGCCTGTAGCCGGACGAGCGCACGTTGAGTGAGTCCGACACCCGCACGTCCGGCTGGATCGGCGCCGACCCGTCCGCGCCGGCGGTGCCGCCGAGGTGGCTGTGGGTGCAGACGAGGCCGGGGATGATCGTCTTGCCGGCGCTGTCGACGACGGTCGCGCCGCCGGGCACGGTCACGTCCGCCGACGCGCCGACGGCGACGATCTTGCCGCCCTGGACGACGAGCGTGCCGGCCTCCAGGACCGGTCCGGAGACGGTGTGGATCCGCGCATTCGTGAACGCGAGCACCGGATCCTGCGCGGGCGCGCCGGACGGCGCTGCCAGGAGCGGTGCCGCGAGGAGGGGGGCGAGGAGCATGCTGGGGGGAGAGTCTCGGGGGACAGTTGCGTGAGCATCGAACCGTAGCACGCGGGCCCCCGCGCGTACGGCACCCCCGCGTGGGTCTTACGGGATGTGACCCGCGCTCCGGGGCGAAGTAGAGTCGTCGCGATGGGGAGGTGGGCGCTGATCGGGGTCGCGTGCGCTGCGGCGCTGCTCTCCGCGTTGCTCGTGCGCGGAGCCGACGCGGAGCCGGGGGTGCCGGAGTCCGTCGCGCGGATGCCGAAGGGCTCGACGTCGGGGGAGGCGGGCTCCGGTCGGGCCACGCTCGCGCAAGCCCCCGTCGACGCGCGGGTCGAGCAGCGCGCCGCGTTGGACGTTGAGCCCGAGGCCGAGTCCGCCGATGTCGACGCGGACGCGACGCGGAGCGGCGCCGATGTCGCAGGTGGCATCTCCGTCGAGGGGCGGGTCCTCGACCCGAACGGACAGCCCGTCGCGGGCGCCTCGATCGTCATCCATCGCCCGAGGAATGCGCCCGAGCCCACGAGCACTCTGCGCACCGGACCGGACGGTCGGTTCTCGGTCGCGGGCGCGTGGGCCGGCACGCGGATCGGCGCGCGGATGGTCGGCTGGGCGCCGACGTTCGCGGTGGTGCTGCGGCCCGACTGCGCCCGCGAGATCGAGCTCGAGCTGCGGTTCGACGAGCGGCCGGGGACGCTGCGGGGCGTGGTCGTCGATCCGCGCGGAGCGCCGGTCGCCTCCGCGCTCGTCGTCGTCGAGGAAGCGGGCCCGGACGACGGGTGGATCTTCCAGCCGATCCGGGAGGACGCGCCCCTCCTCCCGCAAGGCTGCCAGTGGAGTCGATCGGTCGGCCCGGTCCGGCTCGTCACCGACGAGGGCGGAGCGTTCGAGGTCCCCGACGCGCTTCCCGGTCGCGCCGAGGTCAAGGTGACGGCCGAGAACAGGCTCGACGCGAAGGAGCACGCGGAGATCGAGCATGGAGCGGTGACGGCGTTCCGCGTGGAGCTCGCCGACGGCGCGACGCTCGTCGGCCGCGCGACGTGGCCGGACGGCTCTCCGGTGAAGAAGAAGCAGATCCGCCTGCGCCGCACGGTCGGGTTCCGCTCGTCGACGCGCGTCGACTCCCCGGACGGATCGTTCCGCTTCGAGGGGCTGCCCGCGGGAGAGCTGTCCGTCCGGGTCGCGTGGCTGAGCCGAGGCTCCGCGCAAGCGGACGTCACCCTCGTCGACGGGCGGGAGACCCGCTGTGACCTCGTCCTCCAGAAGCACGTCGACCTCGAGGGCACGCTCGTCGCCGAGACCGGTGAGCCTCTGGCCGACTGGATCGTGACTGCGCGCGGACCATCGAACTACAGCCGGCGCAGGAGGTCCGACGAATCGGGGCGTTTCGAGCTCGATGGGGTCGCGCCACTGGCCGATCGTCTGGAGATCCGACCGAGGTCGTCGGGACTCGGCGAGCACGTTGCGCTGGTCGTCGATCCGTGGTCCTCGCCGCGACCGCTCCGACTCGTCGTTCCATCGCAGGAGGTCCCCGGCTCGACGGTCCGCTTCTCGATCGACCCCCCCGCGGCGGACGCGGATGCGACCTTCGTCCGGCTCGTCGACGAGAGAGAGGGGCACCGCAGGATCGAGGGGGACGGAACGTGCGTCGCCGAAGAGCTCCCGGCGGGTCGGTACCGACTCTTCATCGAGGCCGATGGCTGGCACGCCTCGACGACCCTGTTCGAGCTCCAGGCTCGAGAGGATCTCGACCTCGGAGTGCTGACCCGGCCGGACCGCGGTGAGGTCGACCTCCAGGTCGACATGGTGGGGCGGACGGAGTTCGAGCGCGGCTATTCGTGCAGGCTCCTCGCCGCGAACGGCGTCGAGATCGACACGGTCTACCTCAATCGGCCGAACGTCCCGGTCGGCCCGCTCCCCGCCGGCCGGTATCGGCTGGTCAGCGAGGCGCCCTTTCTCGCTCCCCTCGACGTCGAGTTCGACGTCGTCGCGGGCGAGACCCGCGTCGTCGAGGTCGAACTCGTCCCCGCGACCAGCCGCAGGTTTCGCATCCACGCGGTTCCGTCGACCCGGGAGGTCGGAGCCCTCACCTTCCGGCTCCTCGACGCCAACGGCGTGCAGGTTCGAAGCCGTCCGATGGAGTGGAACGCCGCCGTCGGCGACGAGGGGATCGGCTGGAGAGAACCGTCGCTCGTTCCGGGCCGCTACACCCTCGAGGTCCATGACGACGCCGGCCGCACGGCGCGCGTCTCGTTCACCGTCGAGCAGGTCGACCGGCCGGCGGAGCCGACGCCGACGATCCCGCTGACGCTGCGCGCGCCCTGACGAGTGTGACCCGCGCGACGCGGCGGAGTAGCTTCGGCGTGATGGGGCGGTGGTCGGTGGTCGGGATCGCGTGCGCGGCGGCGCTGCTCGTCGCGCTCCTGGTGCGCGACGCGGACGTGCGATCCACGGCCCCGGAGCCCGTCGTGCGGGTTCCGAAGGGCTCGGCGTCGGGGGAGGAGGGTTCTGGTGAGGCCGCTCTCGCGGACGCTCCCGTCGACGCGGAGATCGATCAGCGCGCCGCATTGGAGGTCGAGGCCGGGTCCGAGTCCGCCGATGTCGACGCGGCGCGGAGCGGCGCCGACGACACCGACGTCGCAGGTGGCGTCACCGTGGAGGGCCGGGTCCTCGACCCGAGTGGGCAGCCCGTCGAGGGCGCGTCGATCCTCGTCCATCGCCCGAGGACTGCTGCCGGGCCCGAGAGCATTTCGCGGACCGGACCGGATGGTCGATTCTCGGTCGCCGACGCGTCACCCGGGAGCCGGATCGGCGCACGAAAGGTCGGTTGGGCGCCGACGTTCGCGGTGGCGCTGGGAGCTGACTGCGCCCACGAGGTCTCGCTCGAACTGCGGTTCGTGGAGCGGTCGGGGACGTTGCGGGGCGTGGTCGTCGATCCGCGCGGAGCGCCCGTCGCCTCCGCGATCGTCGTCGTCGAGGAGGCGGGCCCGCACGACGGTTGGGTCTTCGAGTCGATCCCAGAGGATGCGCCCCGCCTCCCGCCCGGCTGTCACTGGGAGCGATCGGTCGCCCGGATGCAGCTCGTGACCGACGAAGGCGGCGCGTTCGAGCTTCCCGATGCGCTTCCCGGTCACGTCGAGGTCAGGGTGAGGGCCAGGGGCAGGCTCGACGCGAAGGCGTACGCGGAGATCGAGCATGGCGCGGTGACGGCACTCCGCGTGGAGCTCCCCGACGGCGCGACGCTCGTCGGCCGCGCGACGTGGGCCGACGGCTCTCCGGTGAAGAAGAAGCAGATCCGCCTGCGCGGCGAGCGCGCGTTCCGCTCGTCGACGCGCGTCGACTCCCTCGACGGATCGTTCCGCCTCGAGCGGCTGCCCGCGGGAGAGCTGTCCGTACGGGTCGCATGGCTCAGCCGCGGCTCCGCTCAGACCGACGTCACCCTCGTCGACGGGCGAGAGACCCGCTGCGACCTCGTCCTCCAGGAGCACGTCGACCTCGAGGGCACGCTCGTCGCCGAGACCGGCGAGCCTCTGGCCGACTGGATCGTCCTCGCGCGCGGTTCCGGCAGCTACAGACGGCGCAGGAGGTCCGACGACGCGGGACACTTCGAGCTGGACGGAGTCGCCCCGTCGGCCGATCGCCTGGAGGTCTGGTCGAGGTCCTCGCTGCTCGGGGACTACGTGGTCCTGGCCGTCGATCCGTGGACCCTGCCGCGACCGCTCCGACTCGTCGTTCCATCGCGGGAGGTCCCCGGCTCGACGGTCCGCTTCTCGATCGAACCTGCGGTGGCCGACGCGTCTGCGACCGTCGTGTGCCTCGACGACGACGAGCGATCGGGCTGGCGCAGGATCGCAGCGGACGGCACGTGGGCCGCGGAGGATCTGCCCGCGGGGCGCTATCGTCTCCTGGTGGAGGTCGACGACACACCCGCGCTCACGAGTCAGTTCGAGCTCCGGCCCCGGCAGGTCCTCGACCTCGGCGCGCTGACCCTGCCTCCCCGCGGCGAGGTCGACTTCCAGGCCACGATCGCCGGGTCCACGACCTTCGAGCGCAGCTATCTGCTCCAGGTGCTCGACGGACGAGGCGTCGAGCTCGATCACGTCTACGTCGATGGTCCGGAGAACCCGTTCGGCCCGATCCCGGCCGGACGCTACCGGCTGGTCAGCGATGTCCCCGAGGTCGCCCCCCTCGACGTCGAGTTCGACGTCGTCGCAGGCGAGACCCGGACCGTCGAGGTCGAACTCGTCCCCGCGACCAGCCGCAGGTTCCGCATCGACGCGGTTCCGTCGACCCAGGAGTTCCGCACCGTGACCTTCCGCCTCTTCGACGCCGCGGGCGCGCAGGTTCGAAGCCGCTCGTTGAAGTGGAATGCCGCCCTCGTCGACGACCGGATCCACTGGGACGAGCCGTCGCTCGTGCCGGGCCGCTACACCCTGGAGGTCCGGGACGACGTCGGGCGCGTGGCGCGCGCCGCGTTCGAGATCGAGACGGTCGACCGCCCGACCGAGGGCACGCCGGCGATCCCGCTCACGCTGCGCGCGCCCTGACGAGTGTGACCCGCGCCATGCGGCGGAGTAGCTTCGGCGTGATGGGGCGGTGGTCGCTGGTCGGGATCGTGTGCGTGGCGGCGCTGCTCGTCGCGTTCTTGCTGCGCGGCCTGAGCGGGGGATCGGCAGCGCCTCAGTCCGTGGTTCGCATGGCCGACGAGTCCGCGCCGACTGAGGTCGCTGCTGATCCGGCGACGCTCGCGTCCGCTCCGAACGCTGTGCCGACGGAGCGGCGAGAGGCGGTGGCCCTGGATGCGGAGCGATCGACGGCCAGCGCGTCGGGCGGTATCACCGTCGACGGTCGCGTCCTCGATCCGGACGGGCGGCCGGTGGACGGGGCGTCGATCGTCGCGCACGCATTCATGATGGTTCGCGCCGAGCCGCGGGTCCTGGCGCGCACCGGTGCCGACGGCCGATTCTCACTGCGCGGCGTCCCGATCGACACCGCGATCGGCGCGCGGAAGGCCGGCTGGGCGCCGACGGTCCAGGTGTCCGCGGGGGTCGTCGCGGCCCGCGAGGTCTCCTACGAACTGCGGTTCACTCGACCTGGCGGCACCCTGCGCGGACTCGTCGTGGATCCGACGGGAGCGCCGGTCGCGTCCGCGCTCGTCGAGATCGAGGAGCTCGGCTCGCGGGATCCGAGCGGCCTGGCACCCCTCGGCGCGGATCTGCCGAGCCTCCCGCTCGGTTGCTCCGCCCGTCGGCGGCCCGCGCCGGTCTGGCTCCGCACGGACGAGGACGGTTCCTTCGAAGTCACCGGTGCTCTCCCCGGAGACGTGCGGCTCCGGGCGTCGGCGAAGGACCTCGTCCGGACCGAGATCCGGCAAGCGGTCCGCGTGGGCGAGGTGACCACGGTCCGCGTCGAACTCGTCCACGGCGCGACCCTCGTGGGGCGCGCCGAGCGTCCCGACGGTTCACCTGCGCAAGGGGCGCGGGTCGCGCTGCGCGTTCCGGGCCAGTCCGGCAGGTCCGAGCCCGTCGACCCGGCCGACGGGTCCTTCCGCTTCACCGGGCTCGCCGCCGGGAAGGCGAAGGTCTGGCTCTACGGAGCTGGCCTCGGTTCGGCGCGCAAGAAGGTCGTGCTCGTCGAGGGGCGCGAGACGCACTGGAGCGGCGTGGCGCACGAACTGCTCTCCCTCGAGGGGCAGGTCGTCGCCGAGACCGGCGAGTCGCTCGTTGGCTGGAGCGTGCGCGCCCGCGGTGCTGCCGACTTTTCCCGTCGAGTGACTACCGACGAGTCCGGCCGATTCTCCTTCGAGGGGGTCCTGCGGTCCATCGATCGTCTGGAGCTCGGGCCCGCTCGGTCCGAACTGTTCTTCGAGGGCTACGTCGCCGAGACCGTCGATCCCTGGTCCCGGCCGCAGCCGCTGCGGCTGGTCGTTCCGGTGAACCAGATCCCTAGCGCGACCGTCCGCTTCTCGATCGAGCAGGCCGAGGCCGAAGCGGCCGAGTCCCTCGGCGCCCGGTTCGAGCGCCTCGGGGAAGGCAACGCGGTGAGCGGCTTCTGCAGCTTCGGGCGCGACGGTGTCTGCGTCGCGGAGGGCCTGCCGCCGGGTCGCTACCTCATGAGGGTCGAGGTCGACGAACACCCCGCGCTCGCGACGCACTTCGACCTCGACGTCGGCCAGGACCTCGACCTCGGTCTGCTGAAGCTCCTGCCGCGAGGTCACGTCGAGCTCCGCGTCACCTGTCCGCGCACCGAGATCCTCGAGTACGGCGTCCTCTGTGATCTCGTCGACGCGAGCGGGATCTTCTTCGACGGGGTCGAGCTCGACGGACCGAAGGTCCCGCTCGGCCCGCTTCCGGAGGGCACGTACCGTCTCGTCAGCGACGACTTCCTCGTTGCGCCCCTCGGCGTCGAGTTCACCGTCGTTGCCGGCCGGACGGAGGCGCTCGACCTCGAGCTCGTCCCCGCGACGTACCGCACGTTCCTGCTCTCCGCGAGCCCGCCCGATCGGACGGTCGGTGTCCTCACGTGTCGCCTCCTCGACGCGGCGGGCGCGGAGATCCGGAGCCGCTCGTTCGAGTGGAACGCCGACCTCGGGGACGACGGGCTGCCGCTGGAGGAGCTCGGGCTCGTGCCAGGCCGCTTCATCCTGGAGGTCCGGGACGACACCGGGCGCACCGCGCGCGCCGCGTTCGAGATCGAGACGGTCGACCACCCGACCGAGGACACGCCGCCCATCCCGCTGACGCTGCGGGCGCCCTGACGCAGCGCGCATCCCCGCGCTTCCTGCGAGAATCCGGTCACGCATCGATCGGCACTGCAACTCCCTGGTCGACCTGCGATGACGACCTCGGACGGAACGATCGAAGTGGAGCGCCTGCTCGCCGAGCGGGACTGGCTCCGGCGACTCGCGCTGCGCTTGCTCGGCGACGAGCAGGACGCGGACGACCTCGTGCAAGAGACCCTGCGGGCCGCGCTGGAGCGCGCGCCGCGCGGCCTCGACCGCGGGGGGCTGCGCGCGTGGCTGAGCTCGGTGGCGCGGCGCACGACGTCGTTCCGCTGGCGCTCGGACACGCACCGCCGTGACCGCGAGCGCGCCGCCGCCCGGACCGAGGCGCTCCCGTCGACCGAGGAGGCCGTCGAGCGCGCCGCGACCCAGCGGCTGCTCGCGGATTCCGTGATGGCGCTCGACGAGCCGATGCGTTCGGCCGTGGTGTTGCGGTACTTCGAGGGGCTGTCCTACGCCGACGTCGCGCGGCGTCAGGGCGTCACGCAGGTCGCGGCGCGCAAGCGCGTCTCGCGCGGGATCGAGGTCCTGCGCATTCGGCTCGACGAGGGGACGCGCGGGGATCGTGCAGCGTGGACGGCCGCGCTCGCCCCGTTCGCGGACCTCGCGCGCCGAAGCGGCGGTACGGCCCAGGGGGCAGCGCTGATGCAGGTGAAGACGAAGTGGGCGGCGGCGGCCGCCATGGCCGCGGCGGTGCTCGGTGTCCTGGGCTGGACGGCGTGGGCGGGGAGGGGCGCACCCGATGGCACGGCCGAGGTCGCATCGCGGACGCTCATCGACGTGACGCCGCCCGACGGGGAGGAGATCGCGGCGCTGGAGTCCGTCTCCGAGCGCGTCGAGGAGACCGCACCGCCGGTCGCTCGCGCGACACCGACGGAGCCCGTCACGCGCGACGCCTTCCCCGACCGCGACCCGAGCGTCACCGGGATCCTGGAGGTGCGCGTGAGCTGGGAGTCCGACGGTGCCGCCGCCGAGGGGGTCGCCGTCCGCGTCATGCCCTGGGGCGACTCGGACCCGTTCCTCTGGAGCCGATCGGCGTTCACCGACGGTGACGGCGTGGCGCGCTTCCTCGACGTGCACGCCGGGAGCGTGGGCGTGTACGTCGGTCGCGGCGGCGGCGGGACGGCGGAGGTCGAGTCCGCGCGCACGACGCGCCTCGACGTCGTCGTGCCCCACGCGATCGACGTCCAGGGCCGCGTGCTCGATGCTGACGGGCGCGGGGTCGCAGGGGCGACCCTCCAGCTCTCGGCCCAAGGCAACTACGGCAAGGGCTGGCCGGTCGCGACCACCTCCGCCGACGGGCGCTACCGCATCCGCGACGTCGGGAAGGGCCACTACGTCTCCGCGGTGGCGACGGGCCTCCAGGCCTCCGACCAGACGAGGATCGACGGCGCGCCGGGCGCGACGGTGGACCTCGACATCGTGCTCCAAGGGGGCGGCGGGAGGATCGCCGGTCAGGTCGTCGACGAGACCGGGACGCCGCTGGAGGACGCGACGGTGCAGGTGGTCGATTCCGGCTCCGGGGGAGGGATGAGGCTCGACGACGACGGGCGCTGGGTGCTGCAGCAGCCCTTGCCGCGGCGTGTCCGCACCGACGCGGAGGGGCGCTTCCTGGTCACCGGGCTCTGTGCGCGGCACCACGTCGTCGCGGTGCGGACCGCGATGCACGCACCGCTCTCCGTGCCGCTGGATGTGAAGAGCGGCGAGACGCACGAGCTCGAGCTGCGGATGAAGCCCGGTCGGACGCTCACGGGAGTGGTCGAGCGCGAGAGCGGCGAACCGGCGAAGGGCGCCGTCGTCCGGATCGGGATCTACGGCGCCTTCGATTCGTTCACGGCGCGCGTCGCGGACGACGGGACGTTCCGCATCGAGGGCATCGACGCGCGGGAGGTCGACATCCGGGCCGAGGAGGAGGGGCACGGGAAGGTGCGCGAGACGCTCGTCCTGCCCGAGAGCGGCGCGTTCCGCTGGGAGGCGACGCTCGTCGCGGGCGGAAGAGTGACGGGCGTGGTGGTCGACTCGTCGGGCGAGCCGCTCGGGGGCTGGACCGTCGCCGCGACCGAGGACGACCCCGGCCTCTTCCACCGCAAGTGCACGACGGACGCCGAGGGACGCTTCGACCTCTCGAACATCCCCGCGACCGCGCGCTCGATCAGCGTGGGGCCCGCCGACGTCAAGAGCGTCGGGGTCGCTCGCATCCTCGCCAGCGTGCTGCCTGCGTCGGAGCCGCTGCGGATCGTGGTCCCCGACGACGCGCTCCCGACGGGCTCGATCATCGGCGTCGTCCGGGATCTCTCCGGTGCGCTGTCGCCCGAGACCCAGATCCAGCTGTCCCGCGCGCGCGACGGGCGGTGGCGCACGGAGCGCCCCGACGCCGACGGCCGCGTCGCGTTGGAGCGCGTCTATCCGGGCACGTGGAACGTCTCCGTGCGCGCGCCCGGGGCCGCCGTGTGGGTCGGTAGCGTCGAGGTGCTGCCGGGTGAGACCGGAGACCTCGGCGAGGTCCTCGTGTCGCCCGGCGGGCACATCCGCCTGCGGCCGGTCGGACCGGGGGGCGACGGAGAGCCGCTCGAACTCGACTACCTCTGGCTCTCGCGCCTCGACGGAGACGTCGAGGCGGACATGCTGGTCCAGACGCTCGAGGACGGCCGCTGGGGGCCCTTCCCGGAGGGCCGGGTCCGCTTGCGCGTCCACGCCTCGCGCCGCGTCAGCACCGTCATCGAGGTGGACGTCATCGCGGGGGAAACCGTCGACGTCGACGTCGTCCTGGAGGAGGGCGTGCTGTGGGCCGTCGAGCTCGTCCGTGACCCGGACGAGGGCGGGCCCGCGGCGGCTCCGAACACGATGCGCAGCTGCGGCTATCGACTGCGGAGCGCGGACGGGACCGTCCTCCACGCGGTGAACCGCATGCACATGGCCGGCCCGATGATCCTCCCGTTCACGCTCACGCCGGGCCGCTACGAGATCGAGGGCTGGGACGTCTTCGGGCGCACCGGCAGCGCGGAGTTCACCGTCGAGGCCGGCGCCGACGCGGACCCCGCGAAGGGACCGAGCATGACGGTGATCCTGCGGCGACCCGGGTAGCGGCGCGAGCGGGCGCGACGCGCGCCCATGCGATTCCTGAGAGAATCCCGTCACGTCCCGGCAGGTGGTGCATCCCTCCCGCCGACCAGCGATGACGACCTCGGACGGAACGATCGACGTGGAGCGCCTGCTCGCCGAGCGGGACTGGCTCCGGCGGCTCGCGCTGCGGCTGCTCGGCGACGAGCAGGACGCGGACGACCTCGTGCAGGAGACGATGCGGCGCGCGCTGGAGCGCGCGCCGTGCGATCTCGAGCGCGGGCCGCTTCGTGCGTGGCTGACGACAGCCGCGCGCCGCGCGTCGTTCTACCGGTGGCGTTCCGACGCGCACCGCCGCGCCCGCGAGCGCGCGGTGGCGCGGACCGAGGCGCTGCCCTCGGCCGAGGAGGCCGTCGAGCGCGCCGCGACCCAGCGGCTGCTCGCGGACTCGGTGATGGCCCTCGACGAGCCGTTGCGCTCGGCGGTCGCCCTGCGCTACTTCGAGGGGCTGTCCTACGCCGACGTCGCGCGGCGCCAGGGCGTCACGCCGGTCGCCGCGCGCAAGCGCGTCTCGCGCGGGATCGAGGTCCTGCGCGCTCGGCTCGACGAGGGAACGCGCGGGGATCGCGCAGCGTGGACGGCCGCGCTCGCCCCGTTCGCGGACCTCGCGCGCAGGAGCGGTGGCACCGTCGAGGCGGCAGCGCTGATGCAGGCGAAGACGAAGTGGGCGGCGGCCGTCGCCGTGGCTGCGGTTCTGGGCGTCGTGGGCTGGACGGCCTGGGTCGGGCGGCACGCGCCGGACGGTGCCGTGGACGTCGCCGCTCGAACGCTCGCAGACGTCACGCCAGAGAACGAAGAGGAACTCGCGGAGCTCGAGTCGGTCGAGGAGGCCGGTCGCGTCGAGGAGGTCGCGCCGCTCGCCGCGGTCGAGACGCCGACGGCACCGGCGGCGCGCGACGCGTTCCCCGACCGCGACGCGAGCGTCGTCGGGACCCTGGAGGTCCGCGTGAGCTGGGCGTCCGACGGCACCGCGGCGAGCGGCGTCATGGCGAAGGTGCTCCCGTGGGGCGAGCAGAACGCCCACCTCTGGAGTCGCCGGAACGCGACGGACGAGACCGGCACCGTGCGCTTCGAGGGCGTGCACGCGGGCACGGTCGGGATCTACCTCGACCGCGGCGGGTTCGGCCGCGGTGAGATCGAGGCGGGTCGCACGACGCGCGTCGACGTGGAGGTGCCCCGCGGCGTCGACGTCGTCGGACGCGTGCTCGATCCGCGGGGCGCGCCCGTCGGCGGCGCGATCCTGGAGCTCTCCGACTACGGCAACAACGGGACGGGGAGCGTCATCGGGACCGCCGGTGCCGATGGCCGCTACCGCGTCCGGGACGTGTCGGACGGCCACGATCTGTCGGCGCGCGCGCCCGGCTTCGCGCCCTCGGGCCAGGTCGACATCAACGGTTCGCCCGGCTCGACGCTCGAGGTCGACCTCGTCCTCGGTGGGGCGGGCGGGCGCATCGTCGGAACGGTCGTCGACGAGAACGGGACGCGACTCGCGGACGCCACCGTCCTCGTCTCGCCGTCGGGCTCGCGGGAGCGCACGCAGGACGAGGCCGGCAGGCGGGTCTACGAGCGGCCGCTTCCGCTGGCGCTCCGAACGAACGCCGACGGTCTCTTCGAAGCCGACGGTCTCGGCGCGCACCACCACACGGTCCAGGTCCGGACGGCGATGCACGCGCCGCTCCGACGCTCCTTCCAGGTCGAGGCGGGCGAGAAGCACGAGGTGCTCCTCCAGATGCGCCTCGGTCGAACGCTCACCGGTGTCGTCAAGAGAGCCGACGGGGAGCCGGCCCGCGGGGCCTCGGTGAGCCTGTGGGGCTCGAACCTCATCTCCGGTCACTCGGCGAAGGCGGCACCGGACGGGTCGTTCCGCATCGACGCGATCGGGCGGAGCGAGATCGAGGTCTTCGCGCGCGAGAAGGACCACGGCAAGACGCGCGCGAAGCTCCACTTCCGGAATGGCGAGCCGCTGCACTGGGAGGCTACGCTCGTGCCCGGGAACCACGCGACCGGCGTCCTCGTCGACGAGGACGGGGAGCCGATCGCCGGCTGGTTCGTCTGGGCGTGCGAGGACCGTCCGGAGATGTTCCATCGCGACGCTCGCGCGGACGCGAACGGGAGGTTCGAGCTGAAGGACGTTCCGCTCACCGCCGTCAACCTCGCCGTCGGCCCCGTCGATCGGCTCAGCATCGGTTACGCCCACGTCGTCTGGAACGTGCTGCCCACCGACGAGGATGTCCGGATCGTCGTGCCTCGCTCGGCGCTGCCCGGCAGCCGGATCACCGGGATCGTGCGGGACGCCTCGGGCGAGCTGTCACCGGAGACGTCCATGCACTTCAGCCAGAAGGGCAGCCGGCGATGGCGGGACGAGCACCCCGAGCCCGACGGTCGCGTCGCGCTGACGCGCGTCTATCCCGGGACCTGGGATGCGAAGGTCAAGGCTCCTGGCCGCGCCCCGTGGTTCGGGACGGTCGACGTTCCGGTAGGCGGTGTCGGTGATCTCGGCGAGGTCGTGCTGGGTGCCGGCGGGTACGTGCAGCTCACGACCGTCCTGCGCGAGCCCGTGGAAGAGGTGCCGCACCAGGTTCAGGTTGAGCGGGTGACCGCGTCCGGGGACCTCGTCCAGTACGGGCATGCTCCTCCCGAAGGGGGGCAGTTCGGTCCTTACCCGGAAGGACCGGTTCGCCTGCGTATCTCGGCGTGGAAGCGCGCCACGACGTTCGTCGACGTCGTCGTGGTGCGGGATCGGACGACCTCTGCCGAGATCGCCCTGGAGCCAGGAGTCCGCTGGCCGATCCGGGTGCAGTGGAGCGACTCGCCGGTGGAACGGCCGTCGGAGGCCCGAACGCATCGCGGTGAGTCCGCACGCCCTGATCGCTCGCTCGGCTTCCGTGTGCGGGATGCCGCGGGCGAGATCGTCGACTCGTTCCAGAACGTCTCCATGCCGGAGGACGTCCTCCACGTGAACGGCCTGCGCCCCGGGCACTTCTTGGTCGAGGTCTGGGACTTCTTCGGCCAGCGCGGCTCCGCCGAGTTCGACGTCGCTGCGGGCCTCGAACCACCGGTCGAGCCCCGGACGACCGTCGTCCTCCGCGGCGATCAGTAGAAGCTGAGCTGCAGCGCCGACGACGTGTTCGACGTCACCTGCGGGTTCGCGTCCCGGTGCCAGAGCTGGAAGTGCCACGTGTCACCGGGCATCACGGCGACGGGCCCGTTCGGCTGCGGCAGGCGCGTCAGGTCCACCGCCAGCTCGACCTGGCCGGCCGCGTCCGCGACGAGGATCTCGCCGGGTCGGTTGAGGCGCCCGATCGAGCCGGTGAGGCAGAGCGCACCCTGGCTCCCGACGATCGGCTGCGGGGTCGACCAGCTCTCGCTGCAGAGGTAGTAGCCGAACGAGCCGACCGGCAGGCCGTTCGTGCGCAGCACGAGGTCGTTCGCCGCGACGGAGAGCGAGCCGAACTGCCGCATCCGTGAGAAGAAACCGGACGAGTTGGGCTGCGTCGCGTTCGCGCAGAACTCCGCTTCGCCGTCCCCGAGGTTGTGCCTCACGGACTCCCACTCCGTCACGCTCGTCTCGGCGTCGAACGGGTGACCGAAGACCGCGTGCTGCTCGTAGGCTCCCGTCGGGGAGCAGTCCGGCTGGACGTAAGACGCGGAGAGCTGGAGCACGCCGTCGACGAGCAGTCGCGACTCTCCGGTCTGCAGGTCGACCTCCAGCCGGTACGTCCGCACGGCCGCCGTCGTGTCGAGGGCGATCGCGCCGAGCTCGACGTTCGCGAGGTTCAAGACCACCTCGTCCTGGTCGAGCTCGAGGAACCACGGGCAGAACGACGGCGGCGCCAGCGCCACGATGGCGGCGCCCACGTCCGGCGACAGATCGGCGGACTGCACCACGCGCATCCGCGCCTCGATGAAGTAGGTCGAGGGGACGTTGCCGGCGGGCGGGCCGGTGAACGTCTGCGCGTACGAGATGCCATCGCCCGGGCAGACGGCCGAGTTGTCGAGGACGAGTGCGGTCGCGCCGAGCGTCGCCGTGATGTCGAAGCACCCGGGGCTGTCGTAGCGGAGCCACTCCGGGACGAGCTCGGTCGGGAGCTGTCCGGACGCGGCGTTCCAGTCCAGCACGGCCTGGGCGGTGGCGATGGACGCTGCGAACGGGGCCGCGAGTGCGAGGGCGGCGAGGCGGTGGAGGGTGGGCGTGGTCATGGCGAGTCGCGGGTGTGGGACGCCGGCGCGAGCCACCGGCGTTCCCGCATCGTAGTCATGATTTCCGGAAATGGGTCCCGATCCGCGCGAAATCGTCGCACCGGCGAGGGCAGCCCCGCGTGGGTCCCTTCAGCGCCGCTTCAGATACGCGTTCGGCACGTTCGGGAGCGGCGGCCCCGGCCGTCCCGCGGCCTCTAGGAGCTCCCGCAGGACCCCGTAGATCGTCTCCTCGTCGCGATGCACCTGGCGCAGCAGCCCCTGGTGGCAGTACGAGAGCGGAGTCACGTCGAGGAACGTCGTCTCCCACTCGAACCCCTCGCCCCACGGGAGTGCGGCGACCAGAACGTCGACCCGGGCGCCCGCCTCCAGCAGGCGCCGACGCACCGGCGCGCCGAAGTCGCGGTGCGCGTGCACGGTGTGGAAGAGCGGCGTGTGGCCCCCGCGCCCGTGCTCGTCGAACGCAGCGCAGGCGTTCGGGTCCGCGCCCAGCGCGAGCAGCGCCTCCGCGGCGCCCTCGAGCCCGTACTCCGCCGCCAGGTGCAGGAGCGTCGCGCCTCGCAGCGACGTGAACGTCGAGCGCATCGAGACGACGTGGTCCATCCATCTGGGGTCGGCCGCCGCGGCCGCACGGATCGCGTCGGGGTCGTCGAGCAGCACCGGCGCGAGCGCCGGATCGTCGAGCGTCGCGCCCGCGTCGAGCAGCAGTACGAGCCCCTCCGAGAACCGCGTCGAGCGCATGTACGACTCCAGGTACCACGTCGAGATCGACATGCCCCGGTGCGGGGTCTTCACGTCGACGCCGGCATCCACGAGGCGCCGCATCTCGTCGACGTCGTGGGTCTCGAACCACTCGATGAGCGTTCCGACCTCGCTCGGCCGCTTGCTCACAACGCGCCCGGCCGGCGCGCGGCGAGGAACTGGAACCTCCCGCGCCGCGCGGTCGCGCCCGGCACGTGCTCCAGCGCGCGCGCACCGCTCGCGACCGCTCGAATGGCACCGCCGAGCGCGCCCGTCATGTTGCGCGTGCGGAACGCGACCTCCTCGGGCGCCGGCGCGGGCTGCGCGCCGTGCTTCGCGGCGATCTCCAGGCCCGCGTCCCGCAGGAGGCGCGCGGCCTCACCGGGCGCCAGCGCCTCGAACGGGCCGATGTTCGGGTCCGGCGCCAGGACGTACTCGACGCCCTTCGGGCCGCTGCCGCGGGCGCGCAGCCGCTCCGTCAGCCCGTGGAACGAGCGTCGGTTCACGTGCCCGAGCACCAGGGTCCCGCCCGGTTTCAGCCACGACGCCATCGCCGCGACGAGCTCGGCGCGGTGCTCCGTCCGCAGGCCCTCCAGCCGGAAGAAGCACGACACGACGTCGTACGCGCCCGGCTCGGGCGCCGGGAACTCTGCCGCAACGTCCGGCCACGCGAGCTCGGCGCCCCGCGGGCTCACGCGCCCGGCGCAGAATTCCGCGACCTCCTTCGAGCGCTCGACCACGTCGAAGGTGAACCCCTTGCGCAGCGACGCGAGCTTCGCCGTCACGATCCCCGTGCACGGCAGCACGTCGAGCCAGCGGCCGCGCTCGCCGCTCTCGGGCTTCTCGCGCCCCTCGGGCACGAGCGCGTCCAGCGCCTCCGTGATCGCGCGCTGCTCCCACGCGCGCGGCTTGTTGTGCCGCAGCCCGTTCAGCACCCGCGCGCGCTGGTACGTCGCCAGCAGGTCGGGCTCCCAGTCGTTCGGATCGACCGACGACGGGATCACGCGGCCGGCGTAGTGCTCGTAGTGAGTGACCTGCTCCAGCGGCCTGCGCTTCGGCCCGCGCTTCGGCGTGACCTTCGGGTAGCCGAGCGCGAGCACCGCGATCACGAGCCGGTCGTAGGGGAGGCCGACGGCCTCGCGGACCTTCTCGGCGCCGCCGGTCTGCGTGATCCAGAACGTACCGAGCCCCAGCGCGTGCGCGGCCAGGCTCATGTTCTGGATGAGTGCCGACGCCGACTGGATGTTCGCCCACGCCTCCTCGGAGAAGTCGCGCCCGTAGCTGACGACGACGTTCACCGGCGCGTTCGCCATCTGGGTCGAGAGCGCCGCGAGCCGCGCGTTGACCTCGGGGTCGGTGACCGCGACGAGGTCCCACATCTGATAGTTGCACGAGCTCGGGGCCCAGATCCCGGCGTGCATGACCTGGTCGACGAGCGCGCGGTCGACGGGGCGGTCCGAGAACTTGCGGATCGACCGCCGCGAGTAGAGGACGTCCCAGAAGTCCAGCGCGGGCAGATCCGCCAGCGGCCTGTGGCTCCCGTCGTCCGCCGCCGACGCGTCGAACGTCGGGTTGCCCGGGGGGACGTCCGGAATGCCGTTCGACCCCGCTCCGGGCCCTGCGGGGGGATCGGCGGAGTTTTCGTCTCCTTGTGGGTCGAGCGGCGTCATCGTGTCGCCGAAGTCTACGTCGCTCCCCATGCCCGAGTCCCGCCGCACGCCCATCCCGCTCCGCCGCCGCGCCGCCCCCGCGGGGTGCGTCCCCGCGGCCGCGCTGGCGCTCGTCTTCGGGGCCCTGGGGACAGCCTGCATCCGCCCGTCCCAGCAGATCATCGACCTCGCGTACCAGCGGAACCTGGCCAAGCTGCAGCGGTCCGAGCCGATCCCCGCGCGCACGATCGGGCGCGACCCGGTCACGCGGCTGCGCACCGAGGACCGCAGCTACCTCGACATGCCGGACGGCGTCCGGCTCCATCACGGTGCCCACCGGACGTGGTACCCGGACGGCACGCCCGAGACCCTCCGGCACTACCGAGAGGGCGACGAGGTCGGCGTGTGGTGGAGCTGGTGGCGCAACGGCGCGCTGCGCTCCGCCTACGAGTTCGTCCCTGGCGTCGAGACGCCGATGACCTGGTGGCACCCCAACGGGCTCCTCCAGTCCGAGGGAATGGCGCGCGACGGCGTCCGCACGGGCCCGTGGCGCTTCTGGCACGAGAACGGCGAGCTGGAGAGCGAGGGGAGCTTCGTCGGCGGCCGCCGCGCCGGGTTCTGGGCGTTCTACGACGCGGACGGCGAGTGGACCGAGCGCGGTCGCATGCAGGCCGGCAGGCGCATCGGAGACTGGGAGTTCCGGGACCGCGTGCATCAGTAGCCGCGACCCGAAGGCGCGCCGCTACTGGTACCGAGTCCCTTCGTGCTCGATCCAGCCGCCGTCGTGGTCGCCGCCGCCCGTGTTGCGGTGGGTCCAGTGCACGACGCCGCCCTTCTCGTTCCACTCGTACTCTCCGTGGAACCGGACGACGTCGCCGGTTTCCAGCGGGATGTAGGGCGCGATGTCGATGTTGTGGCTGATCTTCAGCGTCAGCCCGTTCGACAGCTCGCAGAGGAAGAGCTGGTGCCGGCTGCCCTCGTCGTCGTCCGGGAGGAGGTGGACGACCTCGCCGACTGCCTGCACCTGGACGTCCGAGCGCATGGCGCTGAAGAGCTGGCGGATCTTCTTGGTGTCGTCGCGCGCCTCGGGAGCGACAGCCGCTTCGGTGACGTCGCCGACGCGGTCGGTCTCGCCGGCGCCGACGAGGTCGATGCCCGCGAGCTGCGCGCCGAGGTAGACCGCCACCGCGATGGCGAGCGTCAGTGCTCCCTTCAGCGTGAGCGTCCCCTTCGACCGGTCCGGCATGACGCAGAGAATAGCGAGTCCGAGCGGGTCCCGCGCTGAAGCATGCCTCACGACAGGCGCCGCAGGACGCGATCGATCGCCGCGCCCGTCCAGGCGCGCTTCTGGAGGCGGGCCTCCAGCGCGAGCCGGCGGCGGTGGCGGGCCGCGTCCGCGCGGCGGGCGCGCGCCTTCGTGCGGAACACGCGCCGCGTCCCCACGGTGCCGAGGGCGCTGCGGACCGACAGGCCCGCGTCGCCGCGCTCGCCGCCGACGAGCTGGAGCATCCGGCGGTGCCGTTCGTTCGCGCGCTGCTCCAGCTGGGTGATGCGCAGCGTCCGCGGCGAGGGCGTGATCGTGGGGAACCCCGCGCGCTCGATCTCCACTCCCCAGATGACGACCTTGCGCTCCAGGTTCTCCCGCAGCGCCTCGTCGAGGCCCTCTCCGGACTGGAGCTCGCGCGCGCTCGCCGCGCGCAGCACGTCCTGGACGCCGAGGGTCAGCATCTGCTTCAGGCCCTCGACGACGTCGTCGACCATGATCAGCGCGCGGCGCACGTCGACGATCCGGTAGACGACGTTGGCGTCCGCGACGAAGACGTAGCCCTCGAACGTCGCGACCTTCTGGGCGGGCAGATCGAGCGTCCTGGAGCGCGTCGGTACGCGCCGCGCGCGCTGGAGGAACGGAATCATCGGGTGGAAGCCCGGCTCCAGGAGCGTCCGCGGGACGCCGCTCAGCCACGGCAGCGTCCGGACGAGCGGGACCAGCGGCCGGAGGAGCAGCGGCACCGGTCGGTCGATCCTCCCGAGCGTGAAGAGCAGCCCGGTCGTCCCGCTCTCCACCGTCACCCCGCTCGCTCGGATGATCCCCAGGAGGATCCCGCCGAGTATGTAGAGGACGTCGGCGGAGAGCGTGAAGTAGTCGAACACGCGCCGTGCTCTCCGTCAGGAGTCCTGCGCAGGCCGGGGACCAGGACCGCCGCCGGGGCCGAGCGGGCCCTCGCCGCCCTCCGCGTCCTCGTCGTCCGCGAACGGATCCGCCTCGCTCGGGTCGCGCAGGCCCTCGGGGAGGTTGCGCTTCGCCTTCGCGATCTTCTGCTCGCGCTCCTCCGCCTCCAGCAGCGTCGCCGCCGCCTCTTCGACGTCCTCCAGCGGGCCGTCGATGTCCCGGCGCATGGGCAGCGGCTCGTCGGGGTGTACGGACACCACGGCGCCCGACACCAGCGAGACCGCGGCCTCCTCCGTGAGTCCCTTCGCGCGGAGCTCGCCGTAGAGGCGGCGCTTCTCGCGCGTGAGCAGTTCGAGCTGCGTGATCTCCAGCGTGGTGGGGGAGGGCGAGATGTTCGAGAACCCGAACTTCAGGATCCGGACGCCCCACTGGTCCTCGACCGGCTCCAGCTCGGCGCGGATCGCGTCGCACATCGCGTCGACGTCGGTGACGGTCTCGCGGGTCTGGCGCGCGACGACGGACTGCACCGCGATCACGACGCGGTTCTGCAAGCCGGTCACGAGATCGTCGATCTCGATCAACGCTTTGCGCAGGTTGACGATCCGGTAGACGACCTTGGCGTCGACCTCGTAGACGAGGTCGTCATCGAGCTGGATGACCTGCGGCTCGAGGTCGAGCGTCGTGTGCTTGGTCTCCTCGACCTTGAAGGTCTGGAGGATCGGCCACTTGAAGTGGATCCCGGGGCCGACGACGGCGCGGGCCCGTCCGAGGGTGAAGCGCAGCGCGTGCTGCCCGTCGTAGACGACGACGAACAGGCCGGTGACGGCGCCGATGATGTCGAGGGACATGGGGAGGGCCGGAGGGGGGGAGGCGGGGGGCCGGGCGAGCCGGCGGGTCGCGACGCTACCGAATGCGGATCGCTGGGAGTAGGCTCCGCGGCGTGGGGATGGAAGGCGGACCGCAGGAGCCCGGCGACGCGGGCGAGACACCGCGGCGGATCGCCCCGCGGATCCCGCGCGGACCGTCCGACGAGGACCACGGCGAGCCGTGGATCGGCGAGCGCCGCCGGATGGCCGAGGCCGCGGCGGGCCGAGCGCTCCCGCACCTGGGCGGCGCCCCCGTGCCGCACGCCGAGGCGCGCGGGAACGTCGAGAACCTCCTCGGCTGGGCGCAGGTCCCGGTCGGGCTCGCGGGGCCGCTGCTGCTGGACGGCTCGGACGGCCAGCGCGAGGTCCTCGTGCCCATGGCGACCACGGAGGGGGCGCTCGTCGCCTCGACGTCTCGGGGGATGGCGCTGGCGGCCGCGGGCGGCGGCGTCCGGGCGCGCGTCGTGCGCGACGAGCTGTCCCAGCACCCAGTGCTCGTCTATCCCACCGTCGCCGACGCGATCTCGGCGGCAGAGGCGGCGGCGGACTCGCTGGAGCGTTTCCGCGGCCTCGTTTCCCGGCATCACGAGCCACGGCCGGCTGGAGCGCGTCGAGACGGACGTCCTCGGCCGCAGGCTCGTGCTGCGGCTCCTGTTCGGCACGGGCGACGCGATCGGGATCAACATGGCCGCGCACGGGGCGGAGCTCTGCTCGGCCGACCTCGCGCAGCGCACCGGCGCCGTCGAGCGCTACGTGCACGGCCAGGACGTCGAGAAGCGCGCGAACGCGCGGGCGCTGGTCGAGGGGCGCGGGCGCAGCGTCCTCGCCGAGACCGTCGTGCCTCGCGAGGTCCTCGCCGAGCGCGCCCGGACGACGCCCGACGCGATGGTGCGGGTGCTCGCCACCTACGCGGTCGGCTACGCGCACCTGGGCACGCAGAACTGGACGCTCCAGGCCGCCAACACGATCGCTGCCGTGTTCCTGGCGTGCGGCCAGGACGTGGCGTACGTGACCGAGTGCGCGACCGGCCTGCTCGACTTCGACGTGACCAAGGGCGGCGATCTTCATGCCTCGTTGACCCTGCCCACGATGCTGGTGGGGACGGTCGGCGGCGGCAGCGGCCAGGGCACGGCCGCCGAGGCCCTGGCGATCATGGGCTGCGAGGGGGCCGGGAAGGCCCGCACCCTGGCCGAGATCGTGGCGGGGACCGTCCTGGCGGGCGATCTGTCCCTCGTGGCGGCCTTCGCGTCCCACGAGTTCGTCGCCTCCCACGAGCGACTCGGGCGAAATCGTCCAGCGAATCGGGCCGACGGCCGATAGCGCCGTCGGGTCGGGCGCCGCTAGGACGTCGCCCGGGCCGGTTCCAGGGATGATCCCGGGTTCGTCAGGGAGCCCTTTCGCTGCTTGACGGGGCCGTCTCCATCCCTACTCTTTTGTGCTTCAAATCGCCGGGGCGGACGCTCGAGGGGCGGTGCAGGCCAGGGGTCTGGATCGCTGGAGGGCGCGCGTTTCCGGCTTCTGATTGCCCTACCGTCCCACCGTCGCACCGACCCGCGGCCTCGATCCACAGAGCGCAGTTGCGCGCTCCCACCTGTTCCGATGAGTACCACCGTGGAGAAGAAGAGCGTCTCCCCGCGCCAGTTCCCGGCCAAGAAGAACGATCCCACGCTGAAGCGGAACATCGGGATCATGGCCCACATCGACGCGGGCAAGACGACGGTCACCGAGCGCGTCCTGTTCCTCACCGGCCTCGTGCACAAGACGGGTGAGGTGCACGACGGCGACGCGACGATGGACTTCCTGGAGGAAGAGCAGAAGCGCGGCATCACGATCCAGTCGGCGGCCACGACCTGCACCTGGAACAACCACGTCGTCAACATCATCGACACGCCGGGCCACGTCGACTTCACGGTCGAGGTCGAGCGCTCGCTGCGCGTCCTCGACGGCGCGGTCGCGGTCTTCGACGGCAAGCAGGGCGTCGAGGCGCAGTCGGAGACGGTCTGGCGCCAGGCCGACCGCTACGGCGTCCCGCGGATCTGCTTCATCAACAAGATGGACAAGATTGGCGCGAACTTCGCGTACAGCGTCGACACCATCAGGGATCGCCTGGGCGCGAACCCCGTCCCGATCCAGCTGCCCATCGGCGCGGAGAAGGAGTTCAAGGGCTTCGTCGACCTGATCCGGATGCGCTACATCGAGTTCGTCGAGGACGAGCGCGACGGCGGCCGGTCCTACCTCGAGAGCGACATCCCCGAGGAGCACAAGGAGGCGGCCGAGGAGGCCCACCACCTCCTCGTCGACGCCGCGGCCGCGGGCGACGACGACATCGCCGAGAAGTACCTCGAGGGCGGCGACCTCTCGCCGGACGACATCATCAAGGGCCTGCGCGCCGCGACCCTCCGCATGGAGGCCGTCCCGGTCCTCGCCGGCTCCGCGCTGAAGGACAAGGGCGTCCGCTTCGTGCTCGACGCCGCGCTGGACTTCCTGCCGTACCCGGCCGAGCTCGGCGACATCGAGGGCACCGTCCCCCACAAGGAGGAGACGATCACCCGCAAGCCGACGCCGGACGACAGCGTCTCGCTGATGGCGTTCAAGACGGTCGCGGAGCCGACCGGCGACATGACGTTCGTCCGCGTCTACTCCGGCACGCTGGAGAAGGGCTCGAAGCTCGAGAACCCGCGGACCGGCAAGACCGAGCGGATCGGCCGGATCGTGCGCGTCCACGCGAACAAGCGTGAGGCGGTCGACTCGATCCCGGCGGGCGACATCGCGGCGATCATCGGTCTGAAGAACACGGTGACCGGCGACACGCTCTGCGATCCGGACAACCCGATCCAGCTCATGAAGATGAGCTTCCCGGAGTCCGTGATCTCGATGTCGCTGGAGCCCGAGAAGGCCGCCGACCGCGACAAGCTCAGCGAGATCATCGGCCGGATGATGCGCGAGGACCCGACGTTCAAGGCCTACACCAACGAGGCCACGGGCGACCTGATCATCTCCGGGATGGGTGAACTCCACCTGGAGATCATGGTCAACCGGATCAAGAACGATCACAAGTGCTCCGTGCGGACCGGCCGCCCGAAGGTCGCGTTCAAGCAGCGCATCAAGAAGCAGATCGACACCGAGGCGCGGCACGTCCGCCAGTCCGGTGGCTCCGGTCAGTACGCCGTCATCAACGTCGTCATCGAGTACGACCCCGAGGTCAACGGCTTCGAGTTCGTCGACGGCATCAAGGGCGGCGCGGTCCCGCGCGAGTACATCCCCAGCGTCGCGGCCGGCCTTGAGGAGTCCTTCCTCACCGGCGGCAACACCGGCATCCCCTTCGTCAGCACGAAGGCGCGCCTGTACGACGGCAAGTCGCACGACGTCGACTCCAGCGAGATGGCGTTCCGCGCCGCCGCGAACCTGGCCTTCCGCCAGGCGATCGACGGCAACACCGTCCTCCTCGAGCCGATCATGAAGGTCGAGGTCAACGTCCCCGAGGAGTTCGTCGGCTCGGTCGTCGGCGACCTCAACTCGCGGCGCGGTGAGATCGCCGAGATCGAGCACCAGGGCGACATCCGCGTCGTCCACGCGAAGGTCCCGATCGCCGAGATGTTCGCCTACTCGTCCGCGCTCCGCGGCAGCACGCAGGGCCGCGGCCAGTTCTCGATGGAGCTGTCCGAGTACCGCGACGTGCCGCCGGCCATTGCTGAGAAGCTCATGGCATGACACCGTCAATGGCATGACACCGTCAATGGCATGACACCGTCAGGTGTCATCCCAGAGACGAATGCTGCCTCAAGCCCCTGAGCGTGAGGCCGCCAACGCCTGACCCTCCAAAGCGAGCAAGAGCCCAGCTCCCCCCAGGATCCCCACGAGCCCCCGCTCGGCACGCACGCCGAGCGGGGGCTCGCTCCTTGTACGTGATCCGATCGCCGCCGCCTACTTGTGCGACAGCAACTCCGGAGCGAGATACTTCGGATCCGTCACGCCCTGTCTCCGCGCCGCCATGCCAGCCAGCACCGCGCGCATCAGCCGGTTGATGCAGTTCGCGCTGCTCAGCCGGCGCGTGTCCATCAGCGGCGAGTACTCGACGAAGTCGATCAGCACGATCTCGTTCTGGATCGAAAGCTCGCGCAGCATCGTGATCGCCTCCTTCGACGTGAATCCGCCCGGCTCGGGGTTCGACGTCCCCGGCACGTGCGCCGGATCGATGAAGTCGACGTCGACCGAGACGTAGAGCCGCTTGCCCTTCAGCTCGGCCAGGATCTCGTTCCAGACGGTCTCGAAGCCGCGCTCCTCGAACTCGGCCATGAAGTGGTACTGGTCCCCGATCTCGCGCATCCACTCGATGCGCTCCGGGTCGTCGTAGGGGCTGTGCAGGCCGATCGAGTGCATGTCCTCGCCCTTGATCCAGCCCTGCTCGTAGGCGTAGCGCCGCGCGCGGCCGCCGTGGGTGAACAGCCCGAGCGTCGGCGCCCCGGGGGCCGCGAGGTCGAGGTGCGCGTCGAAGTGCACGAACGCGATCTCCTTCGGGCCGAAGTGGTCGACGACCGCCATGATCGACGCGACCTGCGTCCCGTGCTCGCCGCCGATCGCCATCGGGATCGCGCCGCCGTCCAGGATCTCCTTGAGCACGACCGCGTGCTCGGTGAAGTTCTGGTTCATCAGCGACACGTGGTGGTTCGCGTTGCCGTAGTCGACGACCTTCAGGATGTCGAAGTACTGCAGGTTCAGGTGCGTGTCGTGCCCGACCCCGCAGAAGTCGTAGCTGTACGCGGTCCGCAGGATGTTGGCCGCCCATGCGGTCCCGTCGCCACCCATGTTGAAGTTGGACGGCAGGCCGACGATCGCGACGTCGATCTCGCCCGCCTTCAGGTCCTCGGTCGTCATCGCGAACGGGAGGCCGAAGTAGGTCGGGAAGCCGCACTTCTGCGTCGTGTACGAGTAGCGCTGCAGGTCCATCGGCCCCGGCTCGCGCTTCGGTCCAGCGCTCGGGTCCCGCCGCTTGAAGTTCAGGTCCCAGCCCTCGCTGAGCAGCATGACGTTCGGGTTCGCCGGATCGCGCCACGGCTGCATGCTGGCGGGCATGCCGCTCAGGCGGACGTCGCCCGAGAGGTCGGGGGCGGCGGGCTCCTGGGCGGTGGCCGGGACGGCGGCTGCGGCCGGTTCCGGCGCGCCGGTCCCGCGGCCGATGGCGACGCCGATGGCGAGGACGGCCGCGAAGCTGCCGCCGAGAGTGATCGCGCTCTGCATGAAGGTCTCCTTGGAGAAGGGGAGCAGTGACGAGGCAACCGTAGGGACGGCCGCCCTTTCCCACTATCCGGATCTTGTCACCCTCGACCTGCGCGAGAGAATCCAGTCGTGCGGCGCTACGGACGGCTGAGGGGCGACGACATCGAGTCGATCTGCGACGGTCCCGACCTGTGGGTCGACGACGCGCAGCAGCTCTCGGCCGGAGCGCTCGGGCTGCGCGTCGAGTGGGCGCACCTGCCAGGCCTCTCGGTCTACGTCTTCCGCTACGGCGCCGCGCTGAGGATCGCGACCGAGTGCGTGGCCGACGGGGTGATCCTCAACCTGTGCCTCGCGAGCGACAGCGCCCCCCGGATCGGACCGTCGTCGATCGACGAGGCCGACGTGCACTTCCAGTCTCGCACCGACCATCTCGACGACTCGGTCCCCGAGCGGACCGAGGTCCTCGCCGTGCACGTCGACGCTTCGCTCGCGCGCGAACTCGGGTGGAGCGACGAGCGTCCGGCGGTCGTCCGCGGCTGCATCGGCGCGAACCGCGGGCTCGTCGCAGCCTCGCGGCGCGCGCTCGAGGTCTGTGCTCGGCTCGCGGGGCCCTCGGACGGAGACCACGGCGTCGCGCTCGCTCTACGGGACTCGATCCTGGCGAGGCTCGGCGACGTACTCGCCGCCTGCGGCACGCCTCGCCAGGCTGCCAGCGACGAGCGGCCTGTGCGGCGCGCCTACGACCTCGTCCTGAGCACGGAGGAGATCGACGCGGCGGCACCGGCGGACGCTCGACCGTCCGTTCCCGAGCTCGCCGCCCACCTCGACGTCTCGCAGAGCACGCTGCACCGCGCCTTCGAGCGCTGGACGGGGATGCCGCCCGCGCGCTACCTCGGAGTCCGGCGTCTCCACCGGTTCCGGCGCGCGCTGCTCGCCGAGGTGCCCGTACGCGGCGCGATCACCCGCGCCGCGATCGCCAGCGGCTACGACCACCTCGGCCGCCTCTCGGCCGACTACCGCCGGCACTTCGGCGAGTCACCGAGCGCGACGCTCGACCGGGTCACCCGGTCGGTCGGTCCCTGACGTCGGCCTCCCGTGCCTCACGCTCGAATCGCAGCTTCAGCGCGATCTCCAGCGCCACGAGCAGCCCGAACACGCCGTTCATCACGAGCACGGGAACGAGCCCGAGCATCGCCGCGTAGATCTCGTACAGCACGGTCGATCCGAACGTGATCACCAGCATCCAGAGCGACACGTCCTCCGCGGCGCTCGTCCGGATCGTCTGCACGACCTGGGGGAGGAAGCTCAGCATGAGCAGCGCGCCGGCCGCGTAGCCGACGAGTTCGATCACCGTTTCCTGGTCCATGACGTCAGCCGCCTTCCTCGGGGCTTCCTGGCGCGGCACATGGTAGAGGCGGGTCCATTCGGCCGTGCGCCGCCCGTTGGTCGTATCGGGCTAGCAGCTCAGCGGTTGAGGAGGACCCGCAGGTCCTCGGCGATGCGCTCCGCCATCGAGGCGAGTGACTCGGCGTTCGGATGGCCGTCCCCCGGCACCCAGAGCTCGTCGCGCGAGCGACCCTCCAAGAGAGGAAGGAGATCGACGGTCGGGACGCCGTATCGCTCGCCCCACGTGAGAACGAGTTCGTGGATCGGCCGGTACGAGTACCCCGCCGGGCGGAACTGCGTCACGTCGGGGAAGACGTACACCAGGAGGGGGACCCCGCGCTGCCCGCAGAGCTCCACGAGGTCAGCGAACGCCTCCTCGCACGCGCGCCGCTCGGGTGTTCCCTCCGCGAACTGGTCGACGTACGACCGCCGCCGCGGCAGCAGCGAACGCAGCCGCGTCCCCGAAGGGTCGACCCACAGCTTCACGTCCTCCAGGAGCCAGAGTGGCGCGTACCGGTACCGGATCTTGGGGGGGATCGGCGCGATCCGCGGCGGCTCGGCGTCGTTCATGACGAAGCCGAGGACCACGACGTCCGGGTCGAGGTCGTTCCATCGCTCTCGCAGGTACGACAGCGCCTGGACGGTGTTGAATCCGGGGACGCCGGCGTTGATGACCTCGACGCTGTCCGCCGAGGCGTCCAGCTCCCTCGCGAGCGCGCTCGGGTACGCCTCGGCGTCCTCGACGGCCCAGCCGAACGTGTAGGAGTCGCCGAGCGCGACGACCCGCGTCGCGTCCTCGTTCGCCGAGCGGGGCGGACCCGAGCGGAACCCGCGCTCGTCGATCCGGTAGCTCCAGGTGACGCCGCCCGTCCCTGCGATCTCGTTCTCGCGCTCGACGCCCTGACGCGGGCGGTAGAGGTGTTCGCCGGCTGGGTCGCGCTCGTAGAGGAAGTGCTCGAAGTCAGCCGCGTCAGCGGCGTAGCGGCGCTCCAGGAGGACGCGGAAGCTGAACTCCGCGCCGACGCCTGCGACCCCGATCGAGACCGCCGTGAGCGCGGCCCGCGCGACGATCCTCGTGAGCCGGGACATCGCGCCCAGCTTATCCGTCGCGGGGGCCCGATGCGGACGAGAGGGAAAGTGTGGACTTCGGTGTTCGGTCGGGAGTGCGCTCGCCGGTCAGGAGTGAGACCGCGCTGGGACGCCTCTTGTGGCGCCGCGCATGGCCCTCGAATCCCACCCCATCACTCCGATGAACCCGCCTTCCGCCCGCCTGCCCCTTTCGAATCTCCGCTCTCTCGCCCTCGCCGCCATGGCTGCGCTCGTTCCCCTCACCGCAGGCTGCGCCGTCTCGCCCCCGGTTTCGCCCGCGCCCGTCGCGCTCCCGGCAGCGCCACAGGTCGCGTCCGCAGGTCAGGACAGGGCGATCCGCGCCCGCGCAGGGCTGTACGACATCAGCGCTGGCGACCAGAGCGACATCGGGATCGGCGTTCACCTCTCCGGCGAGTTCAGCGGCGAGTCGAACTGGGGAGGAGGAGCCGACCTGTTCCTCGCGACCACGTTCGGGGACGCGGGTGACCTCGACGGTCGGGCGACCGCAGCCCGTCTCTGGGGCTACGCCCTCTACTCGCACCCCACCGCGCCGATCCAGTTCCGAGTCGGGCCGGAGTTCATCGGCGCTTTCGCCGGCGACGAGGTCGGCGGCGAGTACCAGGGACTCGGGCTCAAGGGCTCCGTGTACGGCGAGACCCAGCTGGGCGACACGCTCACCGGCTTCGGAGAGCTCGGCCTTGGATTCAACTCCGGGGACGGCGAGCTCTACACGCCGCAGGTCGACTTCGAAGAGGACCTGACGGTCGTCGACATCGTGCTGGGACTGCGCTCCGAGCGCGGGATCGCCGGAGGACTCGACCTCCAGTTCCTCGGAGCGGACGAGGGCGAAGACATCGAGGTCATCGGTGTCTTCGCCCAGTTCGACTTCTGAACGGACCGGCGTGCGGCCTCGCGGGACGCGGATCAGCAGTCGCAGAGGTCCCAGAAGCCTGCGAGGTCGCACGCGGTCGAGCAGTTGATCCGCATGCAGTTCGGGAGCCACATCCAGTTGCAGAGCCCGATGTTGCAGCCGCAGGAGACCTTCGCCTTGCCGTTCGGCTGGATCGTCACCGTCGTGCACGTGCCGCCGCAGGCCGTGTTGACGCACTCCCACTCCCAGTACGACTCGCACAGGATCTCGTCGAGATCGGACGGGGCCGCGGAGATCTGCGTCCCCGTCGCGACATCGAGGCCGTGCAGCTCGCGGATCGTGAGGAGCTCGAACCCGTTCACCGCCACGCGGTTGAAGCTCAGGAACTCGACGTGGAGCTCGGCGTTGGAACCCGGCAGCCCCGAGTGGAAGTCGACGAGGCTCGTGATCGGGATCCAGCCGCCGCCCGCTGCCTCGTCGCGCCGGTCGATGACCAGCCCGTCGAAGGGCGCGTCGCCCCAGACGAGGTCACCCTCGAGCAGCCCGAGCTGCACGAACCCCTGCGCGTCCTCGTAGAGCTCGATCGCGTCGATCCGGACGAGCAGCCGCCCGAAGTCCGGCGTGTTCACGAACGTCTGGGCACCGATCATGTCGGCGACGTCGTAGACAGGGTTCCCGACCACGTGCGCGAGCGGGTCGAAGAAGGTGTCCTCCTGGACCACCTCGGGCCCGGGGATCTGGCCCTCGGCGGAGAACGCGACGGACGTGGCGTTCGACAGGTTGAACCCGAAGGCCGAGCCGCCGTCGCGGAACCAGTTCTGGAAGCGCCACGTGCTGCCCGGAACGATCGCGGTCGTCCACGGCGCCTGCGTGAGGTCGAGCGACTCCCGCGCGACCCCCGACGCGTCCGACACGTTCGGCGGCATCACGCGCAGGAGCGATCCGCCGATGCAGAGCGTCCCGTCGCCCAGCGGCGTCGACTGGGTCTCCGGACCGAGGATGAAGAGGTTCGGCGCACCCGCCGGAAGCCCGCTCGCGCGCAGGTCGAAGTCGTTCTGGCCGACGACGGCGCTGCCGACGGCGGTGATCGAGGCGGCCTCGCCGGTCGAGTTCGGCGTCGCGGAGCAGTACTCGCTGCCGATGTCGCCGGCGATGAACGCGGTCAAGTTGTTGCCCTCGCGGGTCTCCTCGACGGCGCCCATCGGATCGAGCACGACGAGCACGTCGTCACCGAGCGCGCCGGGGACGGTCATGACGAGGCTCCCGATCCAGTCGCACGCGCAGTAGTCGAACTGGGTCCCGGGCAGGTCGACCCACTCGCACCGGACCGTGCCCGGGCAGCCGCCGGCGACGCACGGCACGTTGCTGGAGTAGCACGCCGGGATCCCGAGCGCGAGCACCTCGGTCACCGTCTGGCTCCCGGCCGTCACGCCGTTGACGACGACCTCGACCTCGAACGAGACGTTCGGCACGTCGATGTCCCCGCCGAGCAGCAGCGAGTAGTCCACCGCCACGTCGATCAGACCGGGCGCGGCGTACCAGGCCTCGGTGCGGCGCGGGACGAGGTCGAGGAGCGCGCCGACCGGCTCCGGGAGCCGCGTCACGTAGGCCGCGCCCGAGTCGACGACCGCGCCGTCGCCGTTCGCGGATCCGACGATCGCGGCGCGCGGACCGACGGCGACGGAGCCGCCGAAGCCGTCCCACGCGGCGCCGTTCGTGGCGCGCAGCTTCTGCTGCTCGATCCACGCGCCGCTCTCCATCTCGAACAGGTACGCGGAGCCGGACGAGGTGCCGAAGTCGTCGTCGGCGTGCGCGCCGACCAGGACGCGATCCCCCGAGACCGCGACGGCACCGCCGAAGAAGTCCAGGGCCGCGGCGTCGGACGCGGTGAGCGTCGCGTCGAACGTCCAGGAGCTCCCGACGCGGTGGTAGACGAACGCGGCTCCCGCGGCGGGCGCCGCGAGGTTCGTCACCCAGGCCCCGACGACGAGGCGGTCTCCGTCGAGCGCAACGGCGTTGCCGAACACACCGCCCGGCCCCGCGGGCGAGGTCAGGGTCGTCTCGTGGGTCCAGGTCCCCGAACCCGAGCGCACCCAGACGTCGACCGACTCGAAGCCGCCGACGGCCACGCGGTCGCCGGACGCGGCGACGGAGAATCCGTAGAGCCCGGCGCTGGAGGTCAGCACCTGCTCTTCCACCCACGTCCCGGCGCCCGCGGCGCGGAACACGTGCGCGGCGCCCTCGCCGGCGTGGTACGCGCCGACGATGGCCGTGTCGCCGCTGAGCGCGACGGCGCTGCCGAAGAACGCGTCGGGCAGGACGCCCGGCGAGGTGATCTTGGCGTCCTCCAGCCACGTCCCGCCGACGCGGCGGTAGGCGTACGCCGCGCCGGCGTCGAGGCCTCGGTCGTCGTCGTTCGGCGCGCCGACGAGCATGCGATCGCCGTCGACCGACACGGCGGCGCCGAAGCGATCGCCTGGCCCGACGGTCGAGCCGATCAGCTCCTGACCGGTCACGAACGTCCCGAGCTGATCGCGGAACACGAGCACGGAGCCCGAGTCGACGCCGGCGTCGTCGTCGTTCGGAGCGCCGACCGCGACGGTGTCGCCGGAGGCGCCGACGCTCCCGAACGCGTCGCCAGCGGCGCCGTCGGTCGCGAAGAGGGTCTGATCGGACTGCGCGCTCGCCGATCCGGCGAGGGCGAGGAGGGCGGGCAGCAGCGCCGTGGTCGCGCGGCGAAGGCAGTCGTGGCGGTGGCAGGGTCGCATCGTGGTGTGGGGCAGGTCGTGGTGGGGGCCCGTCGTGGTGGGGGGAGGGTGCGGAGCGCGCCTGCAGGAGCGCGCATGCCCACGGAGAACGCGGACGCCCGGGCGGCCGGACACGCTTCGTCGAAGAACGAACTCGCCGGCGCGCGGCCGCGCCGCGACCGCTCGCCACGTACGGGCTACCCTCGGCGCATGAGCCTCGCCCTCGTGTGGCGCACCAGCGCCGACCTCACCCTGCGCACGCTCCGCGAGCTGTCGGCCGACCAGCTCACGTCGCGGTACTCACCGCGCACACGGACCGCCGTGTCGCAGTTCGCCCACATCCACTACGTCCGTGTGAAGAACCTGGAGTCGCGCGGTGGGCCGGACATGGTGGGGGACCTCGTCCCGTTCGAGCGCGGCGCGGAGCCCTCCAAGCGTGACCTGGAGCGAGCCCTCGTCGGCTCGGGCCGCGCGATGGAGCGCCTCGTCGCTGCGGTCGAGGAGGCCGGGAAGGTCAAGAGCTGGGGAGGCCGTCCGCCCGAGACGTGGGTGGCCTACCACGTCGCCCACGAGGCCCACCACCGCGCGCTGGCGCTCGTCTCCCTCCGCCTCTCCGGCCACAAGGTTCCAGAACCGTTGAAGTACGGTCTCTGGGACGCTTGGCGGAAGAGCTAGAGGCCAACGCCCAGGAATGGGGGGGCGCGCGGGTCGTAGGGAGCCCCGCCCGCTCACTCACCACCGTCCCGATCGTAGGACCGGTCACGGAACGGACGCGAGTCCCGGCCCGCGGCGCCCTAAGATCCCCTCCGATGCCCGTCACCTGCCACCGCTGCGGCGCCGATGTGCCCGACGAAGCTCGCTTCTGCCAGAGCTGCGGCGCGGTCATGGGCGACGGCGACGGCGATCTCGTGGGCAAGGTCGTCGCGCGCAAGTACCGCGTCCTCGACGGGATCGGCGAGGGCAGCATGGGGCGTATCTACCTGGCCGAGCACCTCGGCCTGGAGAAGCGCGTCGCGCTGAAGGTCCTCCATCGCGAGGTCGTCCTCGGCCAGGAGGGGCTCCAGCGCTTCCGCCGTGAGGGCGTGGCCGCAGGCAAGCTCAGCCATCCGAATGCGATCGAGGTGTTCGACTTCGACGTCACCGAGGGCGGCGACGCGTTCCTGGCGATGGAGTACGTCGAGGGGCGCGACCTGCGGAAGGCGCTCGACGAGGACGGGCCGATGGACATGGACCGTGCCCGCGGCATCGTGCTGCAGGCGCTCGACGCGCTCGACAACGCGCACGGGCAGGGCATCGTCCACCGCGACCTGAAGCCCGAGAACATCATGGTCGTCGAGGGCCCCGCCGGCCCCCGCGTCAAGGTCCTCGACTTCGGCCTCAGCAAGCTCATCGACACCCGCGTCGAGGCGAGCCTCGCGACGGTCCCCGGCCGCATCATCGGCACGCCGTTCTACATGGCGCCGGAGCAGTCGAGCGGCGAGGAGGCCGACACGCGGACGGACCTCTACGCGATGGGGGTCATCTTCTACGAGCTCATCGCGGGCGAGCGGCCGTTCACGGGCCGCAATCTGACCGAGCTCCTGTATGCCCAGGCGACGCAGGAGGTGCCATCGATCCGGGCGCTCGCCGACACGCGCGGCCTGCCGGAGTGGGTCGACGTGTTCATCACGAAGGCCATGGAGCGCGACCGCGAGGACCGGTACCAGTCCGCGCGCGAGATGGCCCAGGACCTGATGGCGGGCGAGGTCGCGTCTCCGTCGGAGCCCCGGCGCGCCGCGAGCCTGGTGTCCGGTCGTGACGCGGGCGCGTCGCGATCGGGCTCGAGCGGACGCCCGCGCTGGCTCGTCCCCGTCGTGGTGGCGGCCGCGGTCGGCACGCTCCTCTTCGTGTTCACCGGCAGCGGCGGCGGGAAGGACCGAGAGGATCCGTCGTCCGCTGCCTCCGGACCGAGCCGTGCATCGGACGTCGGCGCCGCGCGCGTCCGCATGCGCCCCGCGACCTCGCTGACGAGCGCGGAGGTGACCTACCTCAGCCTCCTCGACAGCGCGCGGGGCCAGGTCGACGGGGGCAATCCGGACGGCGCCGTGGGCACGATCGACGCGCTCATGCGGACGCCCGAGGTCGACGCGGAGGCGTACCTCGTGCGTGGCAGCCTCTACCAGGCGACGGGCGACCTCGACGCCGCCGCCGCGGACCTGCGCAAGGCCTGCGACATGGACCCCGGCTACACCGAGGCCGTCGCGCTCCTCGGGTGGATCGAGTTCGAGCGGGACCGGCTCGACGAGGCGCTGGAGCGCTTTGACGCCGCGCTGGGCCAGGACGGCGAGCACGCCGACGCTCTCGCGGGGCGGGCGACCGTGCTGCTCGCGCGCGGCCTGGGCGGCGAGGCCGACGGCGACGCCCGCGGGCTGCTCGACCGCGCGATCGCGTCCGACGCCGGGTCCTGGCGCGCCCAGCTCGGTCGCGCCCGCCTCGCTCTGGAGGACGGCGATCTGCAGGACGCGATCGACGGGTTCGTCGAGACCAAGCGCGTCCGGCCCCGCTCGCGCGACGCCGCGATCGGGCTGGCGCGCGCCTACCTCGCCAGCGAGCGCGCCGAGGACGCGATCACCCAGTACCGGGCGGCGCTCGACGTCGACGGCGCTGACGGCGTCGCGCTGCGCGGGCTCGCGGCCGTGTACCTCGACCTGGAGCGGTTCGCCGACGCGCAGGACCTCCTGGAGCCCGTGGTGGAGCGCGGTGGCGCAGACCCGCGCGAGCGGGCGTTGCTCGGCCTCGCTCGCTACGGCCTGGAGGACGCCGAGGGCGCCCGTCGCGCGCTCACGAGCGCCGTGGAGGGAGGGCTCGTCGACGCGCGACCGAAGGCGCTCCTCGCGTCGCTGCTGCTGGAGGCCGGCGAGCCGCTCCTCGCGCTCCAGGCGGCCGAAGCCGCCGTCGACGACGACTTCGACTTCGCCGATGGGCACCTCTACTGCGGCCTCGCGCTGTTCCGGCTGGAGCGGTACGAGGAGGCCGCGGCCGTCCTGCGTCGCGCCGTCGAGCTGGACGAGGGCTGCACCGCCGCGTGGTTCCTGCTCGGCGTGCTCGGCCTCGACTACCTGGAGGACGGCAGCCGCGCGGCGGAGGACCTCCGGGCGTACCTCGACGCGGGCGGGGACGATCCGCGCGCCGAGGCCTGGCTGGCCGAGATCGACGGACGCTGAAGCCGAGCCGCTAGCGCCAGCCGCGGAAGGCGCGCATCTCCTCGTCGACCACGTCGGCGCCCTCGGTCAGGAGCTCGTGGACGGGGTGGTCCTCGAACTCACCGCCGGATAGCCGCAGTCGCACGTACTCCTCGAACGGTCCGACCTGCGGCCCCTCGTCGGTCGTGGTCGACTTCGTGTCCTCGCGCACGTTCCGCAGGTACCAGAACAGCATCGCGAGCTGGTAGAAGCGATCGCCGGCCCAGGGCAGGTACGCGTCGATGGGCTCGGTGAGGAGCTGCTCCAGCGGGACGAGGCCCTGGCCCTCGCGTCCATCGCGGAGCGCTTCGAAGCGATCCACGAAGTAGTTGTAGTCCACGTACGACTGCAGGAACGCGCTGAGCGAGTGCACGAGCGCGGTCGGCGGCTCGGCGTTCGGGTACGCGCGCCCGAGGAACTGCACCGTGGCCGCGTGGGTCAGATACATCTTCTGCAGCGCGAGGTTGTCGTTCTGCAGGACCGCCGCCGCGCGCTCCGGGTTGCTCGGGTCGTAGAAGCCACCGTAGATCGACGAGCGCTGGTCGCTGTGGGCGTCGCCGAAGCGGTTGTAGAGCTCCTGCGTCGGGTGGACGAGCACGACGAAGCGCTGGGGGGGGACGAAGTCCGAGCCGAGCGTCTGGTGCAGGCGGGTGAGCGTCGTCTCCAGTTCCTGGGCGCGGGCGGCAGCCCAGCCGCGGCCGCGGATCGTGCGGATCTCGTAGTGCTCCGAGCGGCCGATGCGGGGCTCGTCCCAGCTCGGGGGCGGGAGGCGGAGGTCGCTGCCGGCGATCGCCGTCGTGCGCGCTCGGCCCAGCGCGGCGCCGTAGGCGCGCGACACGGCCGCCGACTCGATCGAGGATCCGGCGGTCGCCGATGCCCCCGCGCGGGTGCCCGGGTGGAGCCCCGGGGAGGGAACGAGGAGCGCGAGGGCGAGGGCGAGCGGAGGCGCGGGCATGGCTCGATGATAGGCGCTGGCAGCGGCGATACGGCGGCCCCTCGGGGCACCTGACGCGTTCGATACGTCGGTCGCACGTGACATTCGCCGGAATCCCTGTCGCCTCGCCCGAGCCCTGGTCGCGACTGCCTGACGTCCCCGTCCCATCCTCGGAGGCTCGAGCCCATGTCCCACGACCGAACGCGCTGGCTGCACGTCCCCCTGGCGGTCATCGCCCCCCTCGCTCTCCCTGCTGCAGCGGCACCGGCCCCGCAGATCCAGGACGCCCCGCCCACACGCGCCGCCGCCTCGGTGGACGACGCCGTCCTCTTCCTCAACCGCGCCACGTTCGGCGCGAGCCCGGACGACATCGAGTTCGTGGTCCGCGCCGGCTACGCGCGCTGGATCCAGCGCCAGGTCGGGATGCAGCCCAGCCTGATGCTGCCCACGCTGAGGGGGATGGGCTGCGCGCCGGACCAGCCGGGATACAGCTTCTTCACGTGTCCGAACTACGAGCCGGACGCGCACATCGAGCGGCGTCTGCAGCTCTGGTGGGAGCACGCGATCGCCGCCGACGACCAGCTCCGCCAGCGCGTCGCCTTCGCTCTGTCCGAGATCTTCGTCGTGTCGGACCGCGACGCCCTGCTCGGCGAGTTCCCGAGCACGATGGCGGACTACTACGACACGCTCGTCCGCGGGGCCTTCGGCACGTACCGCGACCTCCTGGAGGAGGTCACGCTGCACCCCGCGATGGGCACGTATCTGTCGATGGCGAAGAACCGCCAGGAGGACCTCGTCCTCGGCACGCGCCCCGACGAGAACTTCGCGCGCGAGGTGATGCAGCTCTTCTCGATCGGGCTCTCGATGCTCGATGACTCGGGCGAGCTCATCCTCGACGCGAACGGCGAGCCGATCCCGACGTACGACCAGGACGTCATCAAGGACATGGCGCGCGCGCTGACCGGGTGGACGTACCGCGCCGACTACCCGCCGTCGGCGAGCCTCCTGCAGTTCCTCTACACGTACCCCCGGATCGGCCGGATGGTCTCGTGGACGGCCTTCCACGACCCGCTCGACAAGACGATCGTCGGGGGCGCCTACGTGCCCGCCTTCCTCTATCCCGAGGAGGACCTCGCGCTCGTCCTCGACGCGCTCGACGCGCACCCGAACGTCGCGCCGTTCATGAGCAAGCAGCTCATCCAGCGGCTCGTCACGAGCAACCCGTCGCCCGAGTACGTCGCGCGCATCAGCGCCGTGTGGAACGACGACGGGAACGGCGTCCGCGGCAATCTGCTCGCCGTCGTCGCCGCGATCCTGCTCGACGGCGAGGGGCTGCGGGGCCACGAGGCGTGGCCTGACACCTTCGGAAAGATCCGCGAGCCGATCCTGCGGGTGACCGGCGTGTGGCGCGCGTTCGAGGCGGCGCCGATCGTCGGGTTCACGCCCTTCATCGCCGAGGAGTACCTCGGCCAGCGTGCGCAGGGATCTCCGTCGGTCTTCAACTTCTTCAGCCCGACGTACACGACCGGCGCGCTCGCGGCCCAGGGGCTCGTCGCTCCCGAGCTGCAGATCACGACGCACTCGCGCATCACGCGGACCGCGAACCTCCTGACCTACTACATCTACGAGGGCAACACGACCCTCGCGGATCCGGGCTACACCGAGCCCCGGTTCAGCATCGAGCCCGCGCGGCTCCAGGCCGGCTACCCGCCCGCCCTGGTCGACTTCCTCGACGAGCGTCTGTGCGGCGGTGAGATGTCCGACGCGACGCGTCAGCTCCTGGAGGACCACCTCCTCTGGGTGCCCTACAACGTCCCCGGGTATCCGCCCGGGCTCTTCCGAGCGCTCGAGGGCGTCAACCTCGTGGCGATCTCCCCCGACTACGCCATCCAGCGCTGAGGTGACCTCGCCATGCTGATCCGCAAGAACGACGACGACGAGAAGAGCGGCTCCGAGAACCGCCTCTCCCGACGCAGGCTCCTGGAGCTCAGCGGCTATGGCGCCGCGGCTCTCGCGAGCGCTCCCGCCGCGAATGCGATGCGCGTCTTCAGCGGCGCGGGCCGCGGCAACGATTACAAGGCGCTCGTCTGCGTCTTCCTCTACGGCGGCGCGGACACCTTCAACGTCCTCGTCCCCACGAGCACGGCCGAGTACGACGTCTACGCCGCTTCGCGCGGCGACCTCGCCGAGGCCCAGGGCTCGCTGCTGCCGATCACGCCGCTCACGCCCGACGGCGCGACCTACGGCGTCCACGGGCAGATGCCCGCGGTCCAGCAGATGTTCCAGGACGGCAAGCTCGCCTTCGTGCCGAACACCGGTCCGCTCGTGCGGCCGCTCTCGAAGACCGAGTTCCTGAGCGGCACCGCGCCGATCCCGCCGTACCTGTTCTCGCACAACGACCAGCAGACCCAGTGGCAGGTCGCGCAGGCCGACGGCCCGCGCAACACCGGCTGGGCCGGTCGCATGCTCGACCTGATGCCGGGCGCGAGCGGCGGCTCGAACCTGTCGCCGGGGATCGGGATCGACCTGACCGCCCAGCTCCTGGTGGGGACGCAGACGGTCCCGTACGTGCTCGGAGTGGACGGGACGGAGTCGCTCGGGATCGCCGCCGATCCGGTCCGGCGGACCGTGGTCGAAGCGATGATGCAGTCGACGCACGCGCTCGGTTCCGAGTTCGCCCGCGTGCAGCGCGAGTCGATCGAGATCGACGACCTGCTCAGCCAGGTCCTCGCGAACGCGCCGGACTTCAGCGCGCTGTTCCCGCAGCCGAGCTTCCTCGCGGCGCAGCTCCAGATGGTCGCGCGGATGATCTCGGTGCACGCGGCGCTCGGCGTCACGCGCCAGGTCTTCTTCGTCGGCACCGGCGGCTGGGACACACACGACGCCCAGACGGCGCAGCTCCCGGGCCTTCTCGGCAGCCTCTCCTCGGCGCTCGGCGGTTTCCAGGCCGCGATGGAGCAGATCGGCGAGGAGTCGAACGTCACGTCGTTCACCCACACCGAGTTCGGTCGGACGCTCTCCAGCAACGGTCAGGGCTCCGACCACGGCTGGGGAGGACACGCGCTCGCCTTCGGCGGCGCGGTCCGCGGCCAGGACATCTACGGCGCGATGCCGAACCTCCAGATCAACGGCCCGGACGACATCGGCGAGGGGCGGATCATGCCGCGCATCGGCGTCGACCAGTTCGCGTCGACGCTGGCGAAGTGGTTCGGACTCGCGCCTGCCGAGGTGAACCAGGTCTTCCCCAACGTCCAGAACTTCGCGACGAGCGACCTGGGCTTCTTGGCCTGACGCGCATCGGGCCCGAGAGAGGGCGATCCGCGCCCCCGCGGCCGCATCGTGGCAGCCGCGGGGGCGCGCCCGTTCCTCAGCCGAGCGCCAGCGGCGAGTCCGCGTCGCCGAAGCGCTCTGCCGGCACGCCGAGCGCGTGCAGCGTCGCCAGGTGCAGGCGCGCCAGGTCGGTCGATCGACCGCCGCTCACGACGCGTCCCCCGCGCACGGCGCCGCCGCCGCCGCCCGCGACCAGCGTCGGCAGGCCGCGCTCGCCGTGCTCGTGGCCGTCGGCCAGGGACGATCAGTACACGACCATCGTCTCGTCGAGCAGCGTCCCGCCCGGCTCCTGCAGCGACCGGAGGCGGTCGAGGAAGCGCGCGACGCGCTCGTGGTGCCACGTCACGACGGCGTCGTACATCGCCCGCTTCGAGCCGACCGAATCCCACGACGTGACCCCGTCGTCGTCCTCGGTCCGGCCGCTCGCGTCCTTCCAGTGGGAGAGGGCGTGCCACGTTCCCTGCACGCCCGGGACGAACGTGCAGTACCGATTCGACTGCCCGTGGTCGAGCATGACCGAGGCGACGCGCGAGGCGTCGGACCAGAGCGCGAGCGCGACGAGGTCGAGCAACAGATCGAGGTAGGCGCCGTGGTCCTCCGGGACGGCCGCCGGCGGTGTGCTCCCGTCGAAGGGCAGCCCGTGCTCGCGCGCCTCGGCGAGCCGGCGGGCGGTCGCCTCGCTGCTCACGAACGCGATGCGGCGCTCGATGCCGCGGATCGCGTCGAGGTACGCGTCGAGCCGCTCGCGGTCGGCGGTCGACACCGACTTCTTGACGGTGGCGAGCTGCTCCTTGAGGTCGTCGAGCAGGCTCTGGTCCGCCTCTGCGCCGCTCCCGAACAGGCGCCCGAAGACCGCGCGCGGGTCGGTCTCGCGGAACACGGGGCGGCGCGGGCCGCTCCACGAGAGCGTGTTGCGCGGCACGTCAGCGGCGAAGAAGCCCTCGCCCCGCGCGCTGATCGAGAGCGCGGGGACGACGCACGCGTCCTGGAACGCGCGCGCTGCGATCTGGTCGACGCTCGGTCCGTGCGCATCGAGCTCGCGGCCGTCCCACCAGCCGCCGGTGAGCCAGGTCGCGGTGCCCGCGCCGTGGCCGTTGCCGTGGGGGGTGAACGCACCGTCGACGAGGACGAGGTCCTCGCGGTGCCGCTCCAGCGGCGCCATCGGCTTCGCGAGGCTCTGGAGCGAGCCGCCGGGGCCGACGGAGCCGCCGCCCCACGATCCGGTCGCGACGCCGTTGGGGAAGTAGAGCCAGACCGCGCGCGTCGGGGCGCTCTTCCCGCGGGGCAAGAGCGCTTCCATCGTCGGGAGCGCGAGCGCGGCCGTCGCCCCCTTGAGGAGCTGTCGGCGTGCGAGCTTCTTGGGCGGGAGCATCAGGAGACCTCGACGAAGCGGAATGGACGGGAGGAGACGAGGGCGCGGAGGAGGGCGCCGAAGCCGCGCGCACGGAGCGTCTCGGCGAGATCGATCACCGTTCGCTCGTCGCGCCAGTCGAGCGGCCGCCCCAGTGCGTAGGCCAGGAGACGCCGCGACACCTCGCGCGAGAGCTCCTCGCTGCGCGCCTCGACGAGCACGCGCGAGAGCGCGGACGGGCCGCGGAACGTCTCGCCGCCCGGGAGCGCGCCGCCGGTGTCGACCCGGCCGCCGTCCTCGTAGTGGCGGCGCGTCCGGCCGTACTGGTCGAACCCCTCCAGGGCGAAGCCGAGCGGGTCGATCCGGTCGTGGCACGACGCGCACGACGCGGACGCGCGGTGCAGCTCCAGGATCGCGCGCGGCCCGCGCTCCTCGGCGCGCTCCAGCACCTCGTCGTCGAGATCGCTCGCGCCCGGCGGCGGGGGAGGCGGCGGCGTACCGAGGAGGTCGTCGAGGATCCACGCGCCGCGCAGGACCGGGCTCGTCCGGTCGGGGTACGACGTGCTCGCGAGCACGCCGGCCTTGCCGAGGAGGCCGCGGCGGCGCGGGTCGCGGACGCGGACCGCCGCGGCATCGCTGCCGCGGATGCCCTTCATGCGGTAGAAGCGCGCGAGCTCCCCGTCGACGAACGTCGTCTCCGAGGTCAGGAGGTCCGCCAGCGGACGGTCCTCCGCGAACAGGTACAGGACGAACCGCGCGACCTCGTCCCGCATCGACGCCATCAGCGAGTCCGTCATGAACGGAACGTCGATCGGGTCGGGCTTGAACTCGCGCCCGAGCCGGCGCGTGCCGAGCCACTGGCCGGCGAAGCCGCGGGTGAAGTCGAGCGCGCGCGGGTCGGCCAGCATGCGCTCGACCTGTGCGTCGAGGATCTCGGGCTGCTCCAGCGCACCCGCCGCGGCGAGGTCGAGCAGGGCGTCGTCGGGCGCCGCGCTCCAGAGAAGGAACGAGAGCCGGCTCGCGAGCCCGTACGCGCCAACGGCCCGCTCGCCGGGTCGCCCGTCTGGTCGCCCGTCTGGTCGCTCGTCCGGCTCGACGGCGCGCGCGTCTTCCAGCCGCATCCGGAAGTGCGGGGATGCGCGCGCTTCGAAGAGCGCGGCCCGCAGGGCGGCGCGCGGCGCCGCGCCCTCGCGCTCGGCGACCGCTGTGCGGAGCGACTCGACCTCGTCCGGCGTGGGCGGCCGCCGGTACGCGCGGCGCAGGAACGCCTCCGCGTCGAATGCGGCCTCGCCGCGAAACGGCGCGCTCGCAGGACCCTCGTCGGGCAGCGCGGCGCGCAGCGCGACGCGCACCGCCACGTCCGCGCGCTCCAGCCACTGCGAATGGACGAAGAGCGTCGACGAGTTCGCCTCGAAGCCGTTCTCGGCGACGAGCTCGTCGGGCATCAGGGACTCGATGTCGACGTCGACGCCCACGAGGTCGCGCAGCGCGCGGCCGAGCTCGCCGCGGGTGAGGCGCCGGATCGGCTCGTGCCCCGCAGCGCCGCCGCGCTCGTACGCGTCGCGCTCGGCGGTGTCGAGGAAGGCGAGGACGTCGCGGACCTCGTCCGCGTCGAGCCCGTTCGCGTCGCTTCCGCCCGCGTCGTCGCCGCTCTGGGACGGCGGCGGCATCGCTCCGGACTCGACCACGGCGCGCACGCGGCGCCAGTCGAAGAGCGACTCCGCGAGCACGTCGCGCTCCAGCAGCGCGCCGACGTCGAACTTCGCCTCCGCGCTCGCGCCGTCGTGGCACTCGAGGCAGACGAGCTCCAGCACCTCTCGCCCTTCTGTCGGGCCCGCGAGCGGGCCCGACAGAAGGGCGAGCGCGGTCGCCGCCGTCACCATTCGAGAACGTCCCCTCGGTCCGTGCGGCGCAGGAGCTCCGCCGTCACGAGCAACGCGCGCATCTGCTCGCGGCGCTCGATCTCGGCCGGGAGTCTCTGGAGCTGCCGTCGGACGTGTTCGCGCTCCTGGCGCGCCATCGCGAGTTCCAGCGCGCCGATGTGCTCCAGGAGCGGCCGCAGCGACGCCGCGGCGGGTCCGCGCAGGAGCGCCTCCGCGACCTCCTCGGGCTCGCCTCGCCGCTCCTCCTTCAGCGCGAGCACGGCGCGGACGAGCTGCACCTCCGCGGCGATGAGGCCGAGCTCCGCCCCGCCCGCGCGCTCGACCGCTCGTGCCTGTTCCGGCTCCTCCGCGCGCCACCGCTCCAGCGCGAACGCGGCGCCCTCGGCGTCCGTCTCGACGATCTCCCACCACCACTCGCCCAGCCGCTCGCTGACGCGCTCCATGGCGGAACCGAGCTGCTCCGCGTGCTCGTTCACGAGGTCCTCCAGCGTCTCTTCGCGTGCTTCTTCCAGCGCGCCGACGAGCCAGGGGAAGCCGCGATCGAGGTCGGTCTCTGCGTCCTCGCCCTCGTCCTCCTCGATCGCGCGCATCTCTTCGCGCAGACGATCGACGCGCATGCGTCGGAGCTCCTGGCGCACGCCGAACCAGTCGTCGAGGAGCTGGCGCAGCGCCGCCTCTGCCTCCTGCGTCGGCGCCGCGCGGAACGCTTCGACGTCCGCCCGCACCGCGGCGGCGTAGCGCTGGTCGCGCTCCAGCAGGCGGCGCTCCGGACCCTCCGCGTCCTCGAGTCGTTCGAGGAACTCGAAGTGCAGGTCGAGCTCGCGCCAGGCGTCCTCGTCGTCCTCGCGCAGTCCGGCCAGGATGCGCTCCGCGCGGTCGGGGTCGGTCTCTCGCAGGTGCTCGAGCGCGACGCGCAGACCGGGCTCGAGGTCCTCCGCTTCCTCCTGCGCGCGTGCGCCCGTCGGCGCGGCGTGCAGCAGCGGAAGGGAGAGGAGGAGCGGGACGAGCAGGGAAGTGTGCGGCGTCGGGAGCTTCATCTGTTCATGGCCAGGGGGCGGGTCGGCCTCCAGTCTAGGGCCGTCTGTCGGGCTTCGATCTGCGACGGGATGTCGAACGGGCGAGGCCCGTCCTGCGACCGCGTGACGACGCGGACGCACCGATCCCACGGAGCCGCCCGCGGGCGCGTCTCCTGTCTGGATCGGGGATTCCGGCGCCGGAGTGCCGGCGACCTCTGCTGCGAGTCGGAAACAGTCGCGCCGAGGAGCCGTAGCGACCGACACACGAAGGAAGGAAATCCCCCTGGCCTGTCGGCCCTCGGCGCTCCGCTACCTTGGATGGCACGGCGACCGACGCGACGGCTCGGGCCTCGAACCTGGACATGCACGACGACGGAGCCGCACGACGCCAGCCGCAGAGCGCCACCGAGGCGGTGCTCGCGGAGGTGCTGCCCCTCGTCTACCGCGACCTGCGGGACCTCGCCGCGAAGACCCTCCGCGGACCGGGCACGCCGAGCCTCCAGCCCACCGACCTCGTGCACGAGGCGTACCTGCGCCTGTCGCGGGACCGGAACGGGTGGGCGGACCGGCCGAACCTGATGGTCGCGGCGTCCGTCGCGATGCGGCGCGCGCTCATCGACCACGTGCGCCGCAAGCGCGCCGCGAAGCGCGAGGGCGCGGTCGCGCAGATCGACGAGGGGATGGAGGTCGCGATCCATGACCGCCGCTTCGACGTGCTCGACCTGGAGGACGCGCTGCGCGAGCTGGAGGCCGAGGACGCGGCCGCGGCCGAGGTCGCCGAGCTGCGCCTGTTCGGCGGGCTCGGGACGAGCGACTGCGCGACCGCGCTGGACGTCTCGACGCGCACCGTCGAGCGGCGCTGGCGCTTCGCGCGCGCCTGGCTCCTCACGGCCCTCGGCGGCGAACTCGGAGGCCAGGACGACCGATGAGCGAGACGAGCCTCCTCCGCAGGCTGTTCGACCAGGTCGTCGAGCTTCCGGCGAGTGACCGCGAAGACGCGATCGCCTCGCTCGACGTCGACGACGCGCTGCGTTCGCGGCTCCGGTCGATGCTGAGCGTGGAGACCAGGCTCGAACCCGTCCAGGACGAGCCGCCGCCCGCGCGCCAGCACCCCTGGCCGGGCGACGGGGTCGGCGCGTACCGCCTGGTCGCGCCGATCGGCGAGGGCGGGATGGGCTCGGTCTGGCTCGCCGTGTCGCGCGGCGCGCCCGAGATCACGGTCGCCGTCAAGTTCGCGTCCGCGACGAACCTCGGCGAGGACGAGGCGCGCGCGCGCCTCGATCAGGAGCGCCGCGTGCTGGCCGCGCTCGACCACCCGGGCGTCGTGCCGATCGTCGACGCCGGCGCGACGGAGGCCGGGGCGCCCTTCCTCGTCCTGCGCGCGATCCACGGCCGGACGATCGACGCGTACGCGCGCGAGGAGGCGCTCGACGCGATGTCGATCGTCGCGCTGTTCGAGGACGTGGCGCGCGCGCTGCAGCACGTGCACGAGAAGGGGATCGTCCACAGGGACGTCAAGCCGCACAACGTGCTCGTCACCGACGACGGGACGCCGATCCTGATCGACTTCGGCGCGGCGCGCGTGACCGAACGCTCCGACCTCACCGCCGGCAACCTGACCGTCGGCGCGGCCCCGCACACGCCCGCGTTCGCGAGCCCGGAGCAGGAGCGCGGTGAAACGGCGACGCCTTCTGCCGACGTGTACGCGCTCGGCGTGTCGCTCCGCTCGGTCCTCGACGAGTGCGGTCGCTCCCGTATCGATCGCGGCCTCGCGGCGGTGCTCGACCGGGCCAGCCGCGAGAGCTCCGATCGTCGCTACGGCTCGGCGGAGGCGCTCGCCGACGCGCTGGAGGACTGGCGCGTCGCCGCCGAGCAGCGCGGCAGTCGCCTGCGGTACCGGGCGATCCTCGGCGCGCTCGTCCTGGTCGTCCTCGCCCTCGCCGCGGGCCGGCGGTCGGGTGGTGAGGCCCCGGAGCCCGCCCTCGATCACGACGGCGTCGCGATCGGCAACGCGCTGCTCACGGGCCTCGCCGAGATGCCTGCGACCGAGATTCCCGCGGACTTCCGCACGCTGCTCGCCGTCGCGCAGCGCCGCGGGTCGGCCGACTGGGCGATCGCGGCCGCGGTGCGCGCGGCGGAGGTGGGGGAGCACGAGGTTGCTCGCTCGACCGCGCTGGACCTCTTCGAACACATCGGCGAGGCGAGCGCGATGCGGCGCGGTGAGCTGGCCGAGCTGTACAGCGAGTGCGGACTTCCCGGGCCCGCGGTCGCGGCGCTCTCGCGCGTCAACGTCGAGCTGCTGGAGCCGCTCGAACGGGTCCGCTTCCGCGCGCTCGACCTCGTCAATCGCGCGCGCGCCGGAGCCGAGGTGTCCGGCGACGCGCTGCAGCGCGTCGCCGTTGCCATGGAGCGGCTCGAGGACGATGGCGAGCTCGCGCGCGAGGACCTGGAACCCGAGGGCGACGGTGCGTTCGCGATCGTCGAGCGCCTCGGGCTGAGCCTCGGCGAGATCGAGGTCACGACGCGCTGGCTCGAAGACGTCGACGACACCGCGTACCGCGACGCGCGCGAGACGCCGGCGCACATGCTCGCGCCGCTGCTCGAGCTGCACCTCCGGCTCGTCATTGGCGGGCACGTCGAACCGCTCTCGGACGCGACGCTGGAGGGGCTGGAGGAGGAGATCGAGGCGCGTACGGAGGACGACGACGAGGAGGGCGCAGCGCTGCTGCTGTCGCGCGCATGGGCGTGCGCGAGGATCGCGCGCGTGCTGCGCGCGCTGGGTCCGAACCCGCGTCAGGCGCGCGACCTCGCGCGGGCCGGGCTCGTGCGTCTGGCCGATTCGAACGTCGCGCCGATCGACGTTCGACTCCGGCTGTCCGCGCTCGACGCGGCAGCGACACTGCGAGTCGGGCAGACCGAGGATGCGGCCGCACGGTTCCGCACGGCGGCGGCGAACGCGGAGCGTGCGATGGGCAAGGCCTCGCCCTTCACCCGCACGGTCGCGATGGAGTCGAGCAGCGCCACGTCGGTCGCGCCGCTGGTCACGAGCCCGATGACTGGCGACGTGCTGCGGCTGCGGAAGGCGGTCGAGCGCGAGACGCGGCTGCGGCGGGACCGCCCCTGGTGGGCGCCTTAGCGGCGCCCACCTTTTGGCGGGCGCCCTAGCGCGTCATCCTTCGGAACAGTGCCTCCAGCGGTCCGCTGCGGCCGCGGCGCGCGAGCCAGGTCGCCCAGCCGAACGCGATCGCGCACCACGCCGCCCACCACGCGGCGACCCACGCGCGCTCGATCCGCGGTGGTTCCTCGCTGCCTGCCAGGACGAAGACCGGCACGATCCCCGTGAGCACGTGGAGGACGTAGAGCGAGAGCGCGCACCGCCCCGCGGCGCCGAGGACCTCTCGCGCGACGCGCAACCCGGCCCATCGCGCCGGGCCGCGACACGCGGCCACGCAGAGCGCGAGCACCGCGACCGCCGTCGCGCCTGCAGCGACCATGTACGGCGGTCCGGGTGGGATCGACGACGTGTCGACGAGCGGGCCGAGCTCCGGTCCCGCAGCCGCGACCAGGCGAGGCGCGGCGAGCTCGGTCAGCGCGGCGACGGCCGCGGACGCAGCGAACAGGGGGAGCACGGCGCGGCCCGGGTCGAGGATCCGCGGCGCCAGCGCCATGCCGACGAGCGCGAACGCGAACCACGGCACCGTCGGATGGAAGCCGTTGAAGAAGAGATGGCGTACGAAGCCGTCCGCCGTGAAGAGGCCGGCGTACTCCAGCGTCTCGAAGTTCCAGTGCCGCTCGTAGTCGACGCCCAGGAAGAGGAGCGCGGGGAAGAGAAGGACGAGGCCCGCCGCCGCCGCCGCGTGGGCGGGAGCAGAGCGCCCTTGGCCGGACGCGTCGGCGAGCGGCGCGGCCAGCAGGAACCACACGCCGTAGAAGTGGAGGATGTCCGCGGGCCAGAGCGGGAGCAGGAGCAGCCCCGCCGCGAACAGCACGAGCCCGCGCCGCGCGACCGTGCCCCGGGCGCGCGGGCCGCGCGACCGCCCGAGCAGCACGAGTCCGATCCCCGCGAGGACCACGAAGAGCGCGCTGGCCCGCCCCTGCACGGACTCGATCGCCGCGCCGAGCCACGCGGGCCCGCCGCCGTCCGACAGGGCGAGATCGAAGTTGACGAGTGCCATCCCCGCGACCGCGAGGCCGCGCGCTACGTCGAGGCCCGACTGCCGCGGCGCGGGGTTCTGGCTCTCGGTGGTGGACTCGGTGGTGGACGTCGTCATCGCCGGGCAAGGGAGGGTCGCCGATACGCCCCGCGGCCGGGTGGATTGCGCCCGAACGCCGCATTCGCCGCCGCCCGCGCGCCGGTACTCTCCTGATCATGCTGCGCGGCAAGTACAGGCCGGACGCCCTGACCGGCGAGCGGTACTTCCGCTGGCGCGGCGGGGACGTCTCGCGGCTGGAGGGGCTCGCCGACGCGGTCTTCGCCCTCGCGCTGACGCTGCTCGTCGTCCGACTGGAGGTGCCGGAGACCTTCGCCGAGGTCGAGCAGGCCCTCGGACGAGCGCCGGTGTACGTCGCCTGCTTCGCGTTCTTCCTGTGGGTCTGGTACTGCCACTACCAATTCCATCGCCGCTACGGGCTGGAGGGGCCGCTCACGGTGACGATCGACGGGATGATCCTGTTCGTCGTGCTGATGTTCGCGCTCCCGCTGCGCTACATGGCGGACAGCCTCTACGACGCGATCGCGCTCGGGGTCGACCCGACGGGTGCCTTCGGTGACGGCGGCGGCGCGCTCCTCATGTCGCTGTACAGCGGTGGCTTCGCGCTGATCTTCGCGCTGCTCGCCCTCCAGACCTGGACCGCGCTCCGCCGCCGGGGGGACCTGGAGCTCGACGAGGTCGAGGTGCTCGTGACGCGCAACACGATCCGCACGCACCTGGCCTCGTCGGCCGTCGGCGTCGCCTCGCTGCTCCTCGCGCCAACCGGCCTCCTCGGCGGCACGGCGGCGGGGATGGTCTTCTGGGTGCTCGGTCCGCTCCACGGGTTCCTCGGCTGGCGCCACGGTCGCGCGGTCCACGCGAAGGCCGCGGAGCTGGGAATGTCCTGATGCGCCGAGCGCCCCGGCGGGGGCGAACCTCGGGCGCCGCGCGGATAGGATGCGCGCATGACGAGCACCGCCAAACGGCGCTGGAGCCGCGAGCTGGAGATGGAGGTCGACGGGATCGCGTTCGACTCCACCGGCCCCGTCCTCCTGCACGGCTACGACCCGCCCGCGGGCGGAAAGTGGATCGACAACGCGATCCCCGGCAAGCTCGCCGCGTACGACCGGCACTCGGGTGAGCGGCTCTGGATCGCCCCTTGCGAGGTGGGCTACGGGCGCGGCTTCGGGGCCGGAATCGGCCAGCAGGGCCAGGTGCTCGTGCTCGGGCCCAGCCAGGGCGGGCACAGGATGGTGCGCATGGCGGTCGCCGACGGCGAGCTGCTGGACCTCGCGGAGATCGAGCCGTTCGACGACGCGCTCGTTCACGCCGACGTCGTCGTCTGCGCGAACGCCCAGTCGGTCTGGGGGCTCGACGCGCTCTCGCTCCAGGAGACCTGGCGGTACAGCCGCGACAAGGAGCGTTACCACGGCGTCGCGCGGGTCGGCAACCACGTGTTCGTCGTCACGTCGAGCACCGAGTCGGGCAAGTACGGCGTCGTGCGGCTGGGGGCGACCTCGGGGTCGTTCGAGGGGAACCTCGTCGAGCCGGTCATGCCCGTGATCCGCGACATCGGAGCGACCTCCGGCGCCGTCGCCCTCGTGACCTGCGAGCTGGAGTTCCTCCTGCCGGCGGACGATCGGATGCAGTTCATGACCCAGCTCGCCGCGCACCCCGACGAGGGGCCGCGGGACACGCTGAGCCTCGCCGCCCTCCGCGCCGACGCGCTCTCGGGCGAGGCGCCTCTCTGGTACAGCATCCTGGAGACGCGCCCGATCGACGACCTCCCGGACGTCTCGGTGACCGCCGACAGCGGGAAGCTGTACGTCGAGCGTCGCGCGCACCTCGATGCCCTCGACATGCTGAGCGGCCGAAGCCTCGGCGAATGGACCGTGCCCGGGCTCGACGAGAAGATCGCGTGGACCGTCGTCGAGGGCGCGGGCCTCCTCGCGGAGGAGACCCGGGTCTCGATCTTCGAGCTCCCGGCCTGACTCGATCCGGCCGAGCAGGAACCCGCATTCCCTCGCAGGGGGAGCCCCGGAGGCCCCCCGAGTCCGGCCCTTTGTGGTATTCATCGGGCTTCTCGTCCCCGGCGTCGCCCCCGCGGCGCCGGCCACGAGCGAGTCGTCGACGCCGGTCCGCCCCACGGGCCCCGTCCACACCGGAGAGATGACGCTCTCCTCCCGGCTCGCTGCCAATCCACTCGGCTGGACCCCGCTGGAACGCGCGGTGGTCCCGTCACGAGCGCCGCGGCTCCGGTCCGCGCCGCCGCATCGACACACAGCGTGACTGCTCAACCCATCCTGGAGACCCTCGCGAAGGAGTTCTCCACCGACGTCCCGTCCATCCAGGCCACGTTCGAGATGCTGGACGCGGGGCTCACCGCGCCCTTCATCGGACGCTTCCGCCGCGGCCGCACGGGAGCCCTCTCCGAGGTCCACGTGCGCCGTCTCTCGCGACGGCGCGAGGAGCTGCAGGAACTCGACCGACGGCGCGGCACGATCGTCCGCGCGATGACGCAGATCGAGGACCTGTCGCCGAAGGCGCTCGAGGGCGTCCAGGCGTGCATGGATCGGTTCGAGCTGGAAGACCTGTACGTACCGCACCGTCGCCCGGAGCCCGAGGTACAGCTCGCGCTCGACCGTGGCCTCGGCGCGCTGGCGGACGTGCTCGTCGCGTCGATCCCGAAGGCCGCGCGGCCGCAGAAGGAGGAGCACGGCAAGAAGGAAGGCGGCGAGAAGGACGAGGCCGCGAAGGCCGACGCGCCGAACGTCGACGCACCTGAGGCCGACGCACCGGCGGAGCCGGCCGCCGCCGCGGAGCCCGCCGCGGAGCCCGCCGCTGAGCCCGCCGAGGAGCCGGCGGCGCCGGCCGA
>JBCDGE010000027.1:0-73741 GCA_038757895.1 Planctomycetota bacterium
CGGACCCGCGTGCCTGGAGCTGCACTCGAACAAGGCGAACAAGAAAGGCGTCCTCGCGCAGTTCAAGGAGGCGCTCGACGACGGCCGCGTGCGCGGCAGCCGGCGGCGCAAGTGGGAGGAGATCGGCGCCGACGTCGATACGCAGCGGACGCGACTCAACGCGCACGTCGACGCGCTGCACCGCCCGCGGGCGTCGGGCGAGTCGATCCACGAGGTCGTTGCGCGGCTCGGCGAGCTCCCATCGGCGGGCGACTCCGCGGGGTCCTCGGGGGGGGCGCCGGTGGTCGACCTCGGGCTCGACGATCCGCGGTCGGTCGACGAGTCGACGCTGCGGACCTGGCGGCAGGTGCTCGACGAGATCGACGTCGTCGCGGCCGAGCAGCTCGTCGGGCCCGAGCACCCGCTGCTCCTCGTGGGCCGGACCGAGTACTCGCCGATCGTCGAGACCGAGACGCGTGACGCGCTGCGCGCGCACGATGCGCCCGCGTCCGAGCTGCTCGCCGCGGCACGTGACGTGCTCGGTGGTCTCGGATTCGCGGACGACGCCGGCGGCGCGATCGACGGGATCCGCGCTCCGGAGTCCGATGACGCCTGGGAACGACTCGGAGAGCTCGCCGCTTCGCTCGTCGAGCCGCCGGACCTCGGGAGCTCCGCGGCCGCGGCGCTCGCGGGCGGCGCTGTCGTGGACGACGCGGCGGCGGCGGTGGCGACGGCGAAGGAGCTCGGCGCTCTGCGTGCGTCGTTCGAGGCGTCCTTCCGGACCTCACCGACGACGCTCGACCTCGGGGGGCTGGAGTCCGCGCGTCGCGACATGGCCGCTGGCGGTCTCCTCGGGATCTTCAAGCGCTGGGGCGGGGAGCGGCGGCTCGTGGACGCGTTCCGCGGGATCGCCCTCGACCCCTCGGGCGTGCGCGCCGAGGTCGCGATCCGCGGGCTCGACGACGCGCAGCGCGCCGTGCAGCTCGACGGAGACGTCGCCGCCGTTTCGGAGGACGTCCGCGCGCTGCTCGGCGACCTGTGGCGCGGCGCCGACACGGACGCAACCGCTGCCGGGGCGCTCGTCGAGCGCGCGCGCGCGATCGCGAAGCGCGTCGAGGCGTACGCGGCGGCGACGGGGTCCGAGCGCAAGGCGCTGGCTGCCGCGCTCGCCGCCACGATCGAGCGCTCCGCCGCGGACCTCGCGGCGAGCGGAGGAGCCCTCGCGCGACGCTTCCGCGCGCTCGAGGACGCGCGCCGCGGCTACGCCGAGGCTCGCGCGGCGGTCGTCGACGCCGCGTGTCCGCTGGAGGGCGCTCCGCTCGGCGCTTCGCTCGACGAGGTCGTCGCGCTGCAGGCGCTCTGCCTGCGCTGGGTGGACCGCTGGGCCGACCTGCGCGGATGGTCGCGCTGGCAGGCGCTCCGCGAGCGCGGGATGGACGCGGGGCTCGGTTCGGTGATCGCGTCGATCGAAGCGGGCGAGCTGGCGCCGGGCGCGACGCGCGCCGGGTTCGACGCGACCTTCGCGGCCGAATGGGCGCTGCACGAGATTTCCGCCGATCCCGCCCTCAAGGCGTTCGACGGACCCGACCACGCTCGTGCGGTGGGGCGCTTCGTCGAGCTCGACGAGGAGCGGCTCCAGGCCGCGCGCGAGGAGACGCGACAGCGGCTGGGCGCCAAGCGACCGCAGCCGGCGACGCTGCGTGAGAAGAACAAGGGCACCGCGCTCGGCACTCTCCAGCGCGAGATCACGAAGAAGACGCGGCACATGGCGATCCGCCGCCTGCTCGCGGAGCTGGGCGAGCTCGCGATGGACCTGAAGCCGTGCTTCCTGATGAGCCCGATGTCCGTCGCCCAGTACCTCGAACCGGACCACGAGCGCTTCGATCTCGTCGTGTTCGACGAGGCGTCGCAGATCCCCGTGTGGGACGCGATCGGCGCGATCGCGCGCGGGAAGCAGGCCGTGGTCGTGGGGGATCCGAAGCAGCTCCCGCCGACGAGCTTCTTCGACCGCGGGGACGACGAGTCGATCGAGGAGGACGAGGTCGAGGACCTGGAGAGCATCCTCGAGGAGTGCATCGGTGCGCAGGTGCCGATCCAGCGGCTGTCGTGGCACTACCGCAGCCGGCACGAGAGCCTGATCGCATTCAGCAACGCCCGGTACTACGACGGCCAGCTCCTGACGTTCCCCTCCAACGCGTCCGATCGCCTCGGCGTCTCGTCGCGCTTCGTCGAGGGCGGCGTGTACGACAAGGGGAAGACGCGGACCAACCAGGTCGAGGCGCGCGCGGTCGCGGACGAGGTCGTGCGTCGGCTGCGCGACCCGGACGAGCGCGGACGCTCGATCGGCGTCGTGACGTTCAGCCAGGCGCAGCAGACCCTGCTGCTCGACCTGTTCGACGAGGCGATGCGCGAGCACCCCGAGATCGAGTCCGCGTTCGACGAGTCGCAGGACGAGCCGGTGTTCGTGAAGAACCTGGAGAACGTCCAGGGCGACGAACGGGACGTGATCCTGTTCTCGATCGGCTACGGGCCCGACGCGAACGGGAAGATCTCGATGAACTTCGGGCCGCTCAACCGCGACGGCGGCGAGCGTCGACTCAACGTCGCGATCACGCGGGCCCGGGAAGAGGTCGTCGTGTTCTCGTCGATCCGCTGGGATCAGATCGATCTGTCGCGCACGAGCGCGCGCGCTGTGGGCGACCTGCGGGCGTTCCTGCGGCACGCCGAGGGGCGCGTCGCGGTGGACGACGCGGCCGGCACGGCGGAGCGCGCGGACGGGGAGTCGCACACGTCGGAGGACGGCTTCGTGCGCGCGCTCGCGTCGCGTCTGGAGGCTCGCGGCTGGGTCGTGACGACGGAGGTCGGTGCGTCGAGCGTGCGGGTCGACCTCGCCGTGCGGCACCCCGAGAGGGCGGGACGGTTCCTGATGGGGATCGAGACCGACGGGCGCAACTACGCCCGCTCGGCCACTGCGCGTGACCGGGACCGACTGCGCGGCCTCGTCCTCGACGGCCTCGGTTGGTCGTTCGAGCGCGCGTGGGCGATCGACTGGTGGCGCAACCCGGACGCCGAGGTCGACCGCCTCGACGCAGCGCTCCGCGCCGCGCTCGAGGCCGATCGGCCGGAGTAGCCGCCCGTTGCCCGGGTATCGTCTGGGCATGGGCACGGAATCGTCCGATCCGAAGGCCGACGCGCGGAGCAAGGAGCTCCTCGACGCGCTGCTCTCCGGCATGATCGACGCGGTCGTGGTGATCGATCCCCACGGGCGGATCCTCCGCGTGAGCGACTCGGTCGAGACGATCTTCGGATGGCGGCCGGGCGAGCTGATCGACCAGAACGTGAGTGTGCTCATGCCCGAGCCGCATCGCTCGGAGCATGACGGCTACCTGGAGCGGTATCGCGAGACCGGGCGGACCTGGATCCTCGGGACCGTGCGCGAGTTCGACATCGTGCGCAGGGACGGCTCGATCCTGCCTTGCGAACTCAGCGTGTCGCGCCTCGACGTACCCGGGAGGTTCGGCGAGCTCTTCTGCGGGACCTTCCGCGACATCTCCGAGCGGCGTCGCGCTCGAGCGGCCCTCGCCCGCAGCGAGGCGCGCTTCCGCGCTGTGTTCGAGCACGAGAACCAGCTCGTCCTGCTGCTCGATGCGGAGGAGCGCGTGGTCGACGCGAACGGGCCGACGTTCGAAACGACCGGCGTCACTCACGAGGAGCTCGTCGGAGAGCCGCTCGTCGATGCGCGGTTCTGGTCTGGCGAGAACGGCAACCTCGCCGCCGTGCAGAGCGCGCTCGAGCGCGCGAGCGAGCAGGGCCTCGCGACGACGAGGGTGCAGGTCGACGTGCGTCCGTCCGGCGCGCTGCTCTCGGCGAGCGAGCGCTCGACCGTCTCCCGCTCGCACGAGGTCTCCATCCGCATCGTCCCGCCTGACGTTCCCGAGCTTCCGTACGCGATCGTCGAGGTGCGCGACATCACGGACCTCGTTGCGGCCGAGCGCCGGGAGTCGTCCGTCATGCGGTCCCTCGCGCGGCTCGGGGAGGAGGCGGCCGTCCTCAGCCATGAGCTGCGGAGCCCCGTGTCCTCGCTGGAGCTCGCGCTGAAGGCCGTCGCGCGCCAGCTCGGCGAGAACGAGCGCATGATCCTCGACGACCTCAGCGTGCGGATGCGCCGGCTCGAGGGTCTCATGCGCCGCACCCTGAGCTTCTCGCGTCCGCTCGATCTGGAGATCGAGCCCGTGTCCGCAGCGCTGTGCATGGGCGTCGCGCTGGAGCGAGAGGCGTCCGCGCTGTCCCGCAGCGGAGTCCGCGGCACGATCCACGTCGAGAACGGAACGCCGCGGATCCTCGCGGATGCGCCGGTGCTGGAGGACCTGCTCTCGAACCTCGTCCGCAATGCCGCGGAGGCGCAGCCCGGTGGCGGCGCCGTGCGCCTGTCGGCACGGCCGCTCGACGCGGACCACGTCGAGCTCGCCGTCGACGACGAGGGGCCAGGGATCCCCGTCGCCGAGCGCGAGAGCGTCTTCCGCGTCTTCCGTACGAGCAAGCCGGACGGCACCGGACTCGGGCTACCCCTCGTACGCAAGATTGCTGAGGAGCACGGCGCAACCGTCAGGCTCGCCGACGGAGAGAGCGGATCCGGGCTGCGCGTCGCGCTCGCGTGGCCGTCGGAAGTCGTATCCTGATCGTATGGCCGAGATGACCCGCGTGTACGTGATCGACGATCAGTCGATCGTCCGCGCCGCCCTCAAGCGCCTTCTCGAGGACGACTGCGGCTTCGAGGTCGTCGGCGACTGCGGCGACGCGCGCGCGGCGATCGAGGAGCTCGGGACGCTACGACCCGACGTCGTCACGCTCGACGTCACGATGCCCGGCCTCTCGGGGATCGACGCGCTTCCGAAGCTCGCGGCGGCGACGCCGCGTTCGAAGTTCTTGATCCTCACGAACCACGAGTCGGGTCGCTTCCTGGAGGAGTCGCTCCGCGCCGGCGCGTCGGGCTTCTTGACGAAGGACTCCGAGCCGGCCGAGCTCAAGCTGGCGGTCGAGTCGATCCGTTCGGGTCGCAACTACGTGACGCCGCGCGTCGCGAACGCGCTCGTGGAGCGGGTCCGAACGCCGGAGGGCGAGGTCGCCGACGGCGGCGGCGTCGGCCGCCTCGCCGCGCTCACGGCGCGCGAGCGCGAGGTGTTCCAGCTCCTCGCGCTCGGGCGATCGAACAAGGAGGTCGCGTCCGAGCTCGGCGTGAGCCTCGGGACGGCGAAGAAGCACCGCGAGAACCTCCAGCGCAAGCTCGACGCCCATTCGACGGCCGAGCTCGCGCGGATCGCGATCCAGGAAGGGCTGCTCTCGGGCTGACGCCCCTCTCAGGCCTGCCCCGACATCGCGCTGCGCAGTCGTTCGATCGCGTCGAGCAGCGCCGTGCGGTCCGTGACCGTCCGCGTCTGCATCGGATCCTCCTCGCGCACCTCCAGATGCCGGTCGAGGTGCACCTGGAGGTCGTCGAGCAGCGCGCCCGGCGGACGCAGCGGACCGTGGCGCAGGGACGGATCGGCCGTCGTCGCGACCTCGTCGAGGCGCGCGGCGATCCAGCGGATCCAGTCGTCGGCCGCGATGAGTCCGACGGGGCGTCCCGCCTCGTCGACGAGAGGAACCCGGCGCACGCCCATCCGCCGCATGAGCTGGATCTGCTCGTCGGTGTCGGCATCGACCGCGAGCGTCCGGAGGTCGTTCGACATCACGGAGCCGACCTGGGTCTCGTCCGGATCCCGGTCCCAGCGCACGGCGCGCAGGCAGAGGTCGCGGTCGGTCACGATCCCCACTGCCTTCCCGTCGTCGTCGAGCACGACGAGGCTTCCGATCTCGTGCGCCTTCATCGAGCGTGCCGCCTCGCGGATCGACGCGGAACGCGTCACGCAGACGACGTCCTGTTCGTTGTGCACGTGCTTCATCGCCGGGCCTTTCCGGGGGTGAGGTTCACTCCGAGCCGAAGGTCGCCGAGCCGGCGGGTTGCGGGCTGCGCTCCTGGTCGAACTCGCGCGCGAGGGCCTGTGCGATGTCGGCCAGGCGTCCCCCGAGTGCCTGCAGCACCGAGTCGGCGGACAGGACCCCGACGAGCACGCCGCCCGAGTCCTTGACGCCGATCCGTCGAATGCAGTGGCGCTGGAACAGCAGCGTGGCGTCGACGAGGGACGCATCCACGTCCACCGACAGCAGCGGCCGAGAGGCGACCGGCCCGACCGTCGGGGGCGCGCTCCCCTCGGGCCGCAGGAGGGCGGCCATCGTGAGGTCGCGATCGGTCACGAGGCCGATCGGCTCGCCGGCCTCGACGACCACGAGGGAGCCGACATGCTGCTTGCCGAGTTCCTGCGCGGCCTCCGCCACGGTCGCGCTGGCGTCGACCGTCACGGGGGTCGACGCGAGTGCGCGGATGTCGCTGCCGGCGTCCTGGGTCACTTTTGATTCTCCTTCTCCGGGAATGCGAGGACAGGAACGGTGGAGTGGCGGAGGACGGACTCCGCGACGCTTCCCAGCGTCAGCCGTCGGAATCCCGTCCGGCCGTGCGTCGACACGACGATCAGGTCGACGTCGTTGTCGCGCGCCCAGTGCGCGATCGCCGGACCGGAGTCCCGCTCGGCGATCGCCTCCGTGCGGACGTCGGCGTTCGCCGGGAACCGGTCGGCGATCGCCTTCAGTCCCTCGCGCGCCGACTCCATCCGTGGCCCGAGGTCCGGCGAGTCGACCGGCGGCGCGAACGGCGACGCGGGCGCGAGCACCGGGAAGTTGGGGACGACCGAGAGCAGCGTGACTTGACGGCCCTCGAACAGCTCGGGGTTGTGCTCGAGCGGGCGGAGCGAGATCTCCGACAGGTCGGTCGGAAGCAGGATGTGCTTCGGGTTCATCGTCGTCTGGGCGCGGGGCTAACTCGCGCGGGGAGCCTCAGGGACTCGACTGTGGGCCGATGGGCGGATCTCGCCCATGGGGCGAACGGCAGATCCAGCACCGCTGATGTGCGTAGTGGCCCGGGGTGGTGATTATGGCTACGCACACCGGACCATGGCAGGTCGTCCATCGACTAAGCGCCCGATCCGAGCGTGCCACCGATGATCCTCCCCATGGCCCGGACCCTGGGAATCGTGGAACGCGCGGCGGGAAGAGGCCGCACGCGCGGGGTCGCGCTCGCCGTCGACGCCGCACGTCGGGGACCCGGGACGCCCGTCCCGCGGACCGTCGTCGTGGGGCTCCTCGAGGCGCCCCGCTCGGACTCTGTCGACACCTGTCCCATCGACGGCGCGGCGATGGACGCCGGGATGATGCTCGCGCGCAGCTTCCGGTGCGGGTGCGAGGGGCACCACTTCCCGCGCGCCGACGACGGGTCGAACGTCGCGGAGGAGCGCTTGCTCGGGATGGTGGAGGCCCTCGAGGATCCGCTCCTCGTTCTCGGCTGCCGGTCGAGGCCCGTCGCCGGCGGCGCGATCCTGCCTGGACGCACCACCCGCGGTGTCGTGTCGTCGCTCGTCGGTCCCCTGTGGATCCAGCGCGGTACGTGGCGCCCGCCCGATCGCATCGTGGCGGCTCTGTCCGAGTTCCATCGGGATCGCCGCGTGTTCGACCTCGCTCTCGACCTCGCCCTGACCCTCGGCGCGCGGCTCGACGTCGTGCACTGCCGCGAGACCGCCGGTGTCCGCCCCGACTCGATCACCCGCGCCGACCTCGACCTCCTCTGCGACGTCGCGCGCGAGCGCTACGAGCAGGAATCGCGGCCGGCGTCCGACGTCGGGCTGCTGGAGCTCGCGGGCCCTGCCCGCGTTGCGCTCGCGCCGCATCTGGAGGCCGCAGACGTGTCGGTGCTCGGCCGCGGCTGCCGTCTCGGGGTCGGTCACGTCCTCCACGACCAGCTCCTCTTCCGCGCCGGCCCCCTCGTGATCGTCCCCTGACGGGATCACGCGGGCCCTGACGGGATCAGACGGGCCCTGACAGGATCAGACGGGCCCTGCCAGGCTCAGACGGGCCCTGCCAGGCTCAGACGGGGCCGTCGCCCGACGGCTTCGCGAACGCGAACACCTCGGGGCGGGCCAGATCGAGGTACGGCTCGAGCGGCATCACGATCGAGCACGTCAGCGAGCCCGCGTTGAAGGCGATCCGGTCGTTGGCGAGGAACGACTCGTCGAGGCACAGCGGGAGATCGAGGATCGGCCGGCCGAAGGGCGGCACGCATCCGGGCACGAGCCCGGTGCGCTCCGCGAGTTCTTCGCGTGACGCGAAGCGGGCGCGGTTCTCGCCGAAGTGGCGGCGCACCCTGTTCGAGTTGATCTGGCTCGCCGCGCTCAGCACGCAGACGCGGAACGTCGAGCCCACCCGGAGCACGATCGACTTGCCGCCCACCTCCAGGCGCTCGCCCCGCGCGGCCGCGGACTCCTCGCTCGTGCGCGTCGGGCCGTGCTCGACGTAGCGGTACTCCACCCCCGCGTCATCGAGCAGAGCCCGGATCCGCTCGGTGACCTCGGTCGGGCCCAGGCAGTGCGCATGGTCGTCGGACATGGGGCGGCTCACTTCTCTGGTGGACGCGGTGCCCGGAGCGCATGGACCGCTCCGGTCGGTGCTCGAGCGGCGGCGTTGTCCGAACGAAGGGACACGCAGGATTGCGGCCAGGTCGCTTCTGCTGCTTCAATACGCCGATAGGGGTCGCCTGCCGAGCCGAACCCCGCCAGCGAGTATGCAGACGATCGCGCCAGAGGCGATCGCCGACTGGGTCGCGTCCGAGCTCTTCAGCTCGGAACGCGAGCGCCCCGTCGTGGCGATCACGACCAGCTTCCATACCCACGAGTACTTCATCGACCCCGAGGAGCTTGAAGAGCGACTCGAGGAGCGAGCCGATGTCGTGGCCATTCCGACGGGCGAGGCGACCTGGGCGCTGTCCGAGGCCCTTCCGCCCAAGCTCGACGTCTACGGCGGCGCCCTCCGGATCTGGTGGCCCGGGCTATCGCCGGAGTCGAATCCCTACGACCACAAGCTGCACGTCGCGGCGTCACGTCTCGACGCGGACGCGGCGGTGTCGATGCTCCTGCGCGCGCTCCGCAACCGGTCCGGGGCCGAGGGCGGGTCCGAGGCCGAGGAGGAGGCCGATCCCGTCCCCGTCGAGGTCACGGCCATCGATCGTGGGATCGAGGTCCGCGACGACGAGGGGCGCACCGGACGGGTCACCGAGGCCGACGTTCCGCTCCACGCTCTGGAGCTGTGCGTCTCCACGGGTATGCAGCTCGAGGCGACGCCCCTCAACCCGGACGCCGAGGAGGGGGAGCCGCTCCGCTTCTCGTTCTGCGGCCGGCTGCCGACGCCGTGGCAGCGCGTCGGCGCGGTGCTCCGCCCGGGCGACGTCGTCTACGGTCGGGTCTCGGCGATCCAGGAGCGCTTCGCGCTCGTCGAGCTCCTCCCCGGCGCGCGCGGGATCGTCGGGATCGCCGACATCGACCACACGTTCGTGGAGACGATCGGCGACTTCGTCCAGCTCGACGAGATCGTGAAGGTCGTCGTCCAGTCGGTCGACGAGGAGGCGCGCCGCGCCGTCCTCTCGATCAAGGACGGTCGCTCGGCGAAGCGCGAGGCCGGACCGTCGCCGTCGCTCGTCCCCGACGGCAACCCGTTCGACTGGCACGCGTTCCTCGGTCGCCCGATCGAGGAGACGAAGCAGGCCGAGGGCGACTCCTTCGAGCGTCTCGGCAGCATCAAGCGCGAGCTGAAGGCGTCGGAGGACGACCGCACGCTTCTGCGCGAGACGGTCGCGAGCCTCCGCGAGCAGGTGAAGGACCTGGAGGCGCGGTGCGCCGGTCTCGACGGCGGCGCGGGCGTCCAGGGCGATCCGCTGGAGGACGAGGACGCGTTCCTGCGGGCCGTGCGGATCGCGTACGCGCGGGACGTCGGCGAGGACGAGCGCCACGAGCAGCCGCTGGAGCCGATGTCCGTCGGCGCGTCGTTCCTGGTGTCGGCCCGCGGCCTGGAGGACGTCGGCGTGCCGAAGATCGTCGAGGTCGCAGCGCAGGTCGCGTCGGGTCGCGCGGAGGAGCTCGCCGGGCGCGAGGTCGAGCCGCTCGGCAAGTCCGGCCCGACGAGCAAGCGCTATGCGAAGAAGCGCGCGTCCGACGACGGGCGCGCGTGGAGGTGCTCGCTCCAGATGAGGAGCCCGTCCGCGCGCCGTCTGCTCTGGTGGGCGATCCCCTCGGACGACGGTGTCACGATCGAGTTCGCCGCCGTCGCGGCGCCCGACGACCACGAGATCCCGGAGTAGGACCCCGCGTAGGACCCCGCGTAGGACGCCGAATCGGTCCCTTCAGGTCCACTCGCCGTGGACGAACGCGCGGCCGTGCTTCGGCTCGCGGAACGTCCACAGCGACCGGCCGCAGGCGGTCTCCAGCCGGTAGTAGTCGCGCACCGTGTGCGGCGAGCCGTCCGGCCAAGCGGGCGAGTCGTCCCACCACGGCCTTGCGAGCCGCTCGGGCCCGCGCGCGGACCGCACGCGGTAGGCGATGCCGCGCCAGCGCAGGCGACGGGGCGCGCCGTGGTCGTCGAGCGCCTCGAACGTCGCGGGCTCGGGGGACGTGAACAGGCGCGAGGGGCGGGGCGCGATGGGGGCCGCCGCCGGCCCGGAGGGGAGCGGCGGGCGCGGTTCGTCGGGACGCAGCCACGAGTACGCGAGCTCGGGCAGGTGCGAGGGTTCCGCGCGCGTCGCGAGGACGCCCTCCGGGCCGAGCCGCGCGACGAGGACGTCGACCAGCTCGCCGACGCGCCGGTCGAGCGTGTGGGTCCGCTCGTCGCGATCGTCGGCGCTCTGCCAGGCGCGCGCCTGGCGCGAGCGGAGCCGGCCGGTCCGCACGGCGACGAAGCGCACGCGCTCGATCCCGAACCCGAGGTGCGCGGTCTCGACCTTCGGCCGGAGCATCGTCCACAGGTGCTGCGCGTCCGCGCTCGGCCGGGCGAGCGTGATCGGCAGCCGCCGCGGCGGGAGGTCGGAGGGCTCCAGGACGAGCGTCGCCTCCAGCACGCCGCGGCGGGCGCGCTCCAGGTCCTTGGCGAGCTCGCGGACGAGCTCTTCTGCGGTGACTGCGATCGCCTCCGCGTCCTCGACCGGTCCTTCGAACGCTCGTTCGGCCTGGGGCGGCGTCTCGTACGCGAGCGGCGTCACGGGCTCGAACGCGCGCCCGACGGCCTGGTCGAGCCGCAGCGCGACGTCGCCGCCGAAGCGCGCCGCCACGCGGTCCCGGTCGAGCCGCAGGAGCTGGTGCACCGTCTCGACGCCCAGCTCGCGCAGCGCGTCACAGGTCGCCTCGGCGAGGCGCAGCGACTCGACCGGGAGCGGACCGAGCGCGGTCTCCTCGTCGCCGCTCGCGAGGATCGTGCGCGGCGTCCGGCCGAACCGCGACACGCCCCACGCCGCGCCGACGGTGTCGGCGACCGCGATGCGCGCGCCGATGCCGAAGCCGTGCATCGCGCGCAGGATGGCGCGGCACAGCTCGTTCTCGTCGCCGAAGAGCCGCTCGGTCCCGGCGACGTCCAGGAACAGACCGTTCGGCGGATCGAGCGCGACGACGGGCGAGAAACGGCCCATCGCCCACTGGCCGAGCGCGTGCAGCGCACGGAGGTCGCGCTCGTCCGACACCTCCTCGACCCAGGGATCACCGCTCTTCGCGCGTACGCGCGGGTCGATGAGCGCCTGGGCCTCGGCCAGCGAGAGGCCGACGCGGACGCCGCGCCGCGCGGCCTCGTTGCAGCGATCCGCCACGAGCGCGCGGCCGGCGCTCGTACGGGTCAACAGGACACACGAGGTGGGGCGCGCGTTCGCCCTGCGTGCGGCGCGTGCGCGCCGACGCTGGGCCAGGTCGATGGAGAAGGAGCGGAGGTGCAGGGCGAGGACGCGCCGCATCGGTTCGTTCCGTGGTCGAGTGTCCGTCCCTCCTCACAGGTCGGTCATCCCTCTGTGCGCATCCCTCATCCGACGCGTCGCACACGCTCACGTCGCAGGTGCTGGGCGCCCTTCGCGCGCAGCAGCGTGGCCGACCACGAAGGGCCGTCACTCTCACCGGCGTTCGGCGCCCGCGCGACGGTCCAGCGCGTCGTGGCCGCCGAGATCTCGCCGGCCTCGAACGGGGGGCGGGCGGTCAGGACGAGCGTGTCCGCGGACGCCGCGGCGAGCTGGAGCCGGCGGGTCGCCGCCATCCCGAGCCCGGACCCGTCGGCGACGACGGCGGTGACGCCGCCGCAGCGCAGCGCGGTGTCGATCGCCCACAGGCGCAGGCCGGCGTCGGGCGGGTCGACGAAGAGCGAGCGGGAGAACAGGTCGCCGCCCTCGGCCGTGAAGGCGTCGGCGCTCTCGCGCAGCGTGAGCCCGAGCCCCAGTTCGCCCCCGCTCGGCTGGTCTCCGCTCGGGTCGGGCTCGCTCGGCTCGAGCCGGTTCTGCTCGGCGACCTCGACGCCGCCGGTGAGCGCGCGTGGGTAGGGCCACACCCGCCGACCGATCCAGACGACGCTGGAGGGCGCGCCGCGCTCGACCGCGTCCCGGACGGCGCACCGCGCGACGTGGGCGAGCAGGAAGAGGGGGGGCGTCCAGGTCGGATCCCAGGTCGGATCGGAATCCTGCACGCCCAGCCACTCGTGGACCCCTCCGCGGACGAGACCGGGAGCGCCGGCCTCGGAGCCCATCGCACGGTCCACCGTCTCCCAGCCGCACCGGACCGCCCGCGAGGGGCGTCCGAAGACCTCGGGCTGCGTCGCCGCTCCGGACGGGAGCTGCTGTTGGAGGAGGGTGGAGGGCTCGGGCACTCCCGGATGGTAGGTTTTTGTTAGGTATCTCGCTACCGGCCCTCTGCGTTCAGTCTCCAGGCTCCAGGACCGGATCCAGGTCGTCCTCCGACCGATCGCCTCGCGTCACCCGGTACGTCACCCGGACCGGCCGCTGCAGCAGCAGCGCGACGAGCGCCACGAACACGAACGCCGGCACGCCGACGATCCCGAGGAGCTCCGCCGTCACCTCGCCCGCCCGCGGATGGTTCGCGTCGATCGAGCCGAACAGGCCGACGTAGAGGCGTCCGAGGTCGGCCAGTCCCAGCGCCGCCCCCGCCAGGGCCGTCCACCAGCCGAACGCGTGCGGGACGAGGAGGCCGATCCCCCCGACCACCGCGCAGCCGGCCGCGATGTACGTCAGCAGGAAGGGCGGCAGCCCCTCGGTCATCGGGGATCGGAACGCGAGAACGCCGAACTCGGTCGCCACGGCGACGACGCTGCCCTTGGTCAGCAGCGCCCCGATCAGCCCGGCGACGATCGACAGGACACCGACGGCGATGCCGAGGCGCGTCCGGTGCACCTTCTGGGCCTCGCGCAGGCGGCGCGCGCGGTCGGAGCGGGGCGGTCGGCGGCGGCTCATGCGCCCCATCGTGCCCGAATCCGAGAAATCGGTCGACAGGGCCGCCCGCGGCGCGACCCAGGGCCGTGCGCCCCGTTCCCTCGACGATCCGGCAGGTTAGTGCCGAGCCATGGTCCCCCGCGTGAGCCCCCGACGACGGAGCGCAGGCGCAGGCTCCGCGGATCGCGGAGGTGCGCTCGACGCCCTGGTGACCCGCGCGCGGAGCGGCGACCGGGCGGCCTTCGCCGACCTGGTCCGGCTGAACCGAGGCGAGGTCCAGCGCGTCGCGCTCCGGCTCGTCGGGAACCACGAGGACGCGGACGACGTGGCCCAGGAGACCTTCGTGCGCGCCTGGAGCGGGCTCCCCCTCTTCCGCGGTGACGTCCGCTTCGGCGCCTGGCTGCTCGGCATCACGGTCCACCTGGCGCGCGACCACCATCGCCGCCGCGGGCGGAGCCCCGAGACCGAGGCCGCCGCTCTGCTCGAGGCCGCCGGCGATCAGGCGAGTCGCGGTCCCGGCGAGATCGGTGCACGGCGGGAGCAGATGCGGCTCGTCGAGGCCGCGATCGCCGCGCTCCCCGAACGGCTGCGGACAGCGCTCGTCCTCCGCACGCTCGAGGGGCAGGGCTACGACGAGATCGGTCGCGTCACCGGAGTCCGTCCCGCCACCGTGCGGACGCGGCTCGTCGAGGCGCGGCGCGCGCTGCGTCGACTGCTCGGCCGTCACCTCGAGGACGGACGCGACGGCGACGAAGGAGGGCGGACGCGATGACACCCTCACGACGGAGCCGCTGCCGGTCGCACCGGAAGACGCTCGACGCGGTCCTGGACGGCCGCGCCGCGCAGGATGCGCGGCAGGCGCTGGAGCTGCACGCCGCGGACTGCGAGGAGTGCTCGCGCGCGCTCGACGAGTCACTGGCGATGCGCGCGGCGCTCGACGCGCTCCCGGCCCCCGAGCCCGATCGCGCGGCCGAGGACGCGTTCGTCGACGCCGTCATGAAGCGCATCGATCGCGACGGGACCGCGTCGTGGGGCGCCCCGCCCGTGATGCGCCGTCGCCGTGCGGCGTCGATCGCGACCTGGTCCGCCGCCGCCGCGCTCGCCGCTGCCGCCGTCCTCGCGACGGTGTTCCTGCGAGAGCCCGATGCCGATCCGGAGCCGGACGTCGCGCCGCGCATCGCGGCGCTGCCTCCGGGGTCGGGCACGGACGGAAGCGTCGACGAAGCACTGGTCGAGGGCGACGTGGCTGCGACGAGCGCGCTGCCGCCCGTCGTGCTGGAGACCAGGCAGGTCGCCGCCCGGGACGAGCTCGACGCCTTGCTCGCGGAGATCACGGCTGCGGCAGCGTTCGATCCTTCCTCACCCGGAGACGCGGGCGCGCTCCTCTCGGCGGTGCGTTCGAGCCTCTCCGGTGAGGTGGCCCCGGCCGCCCGCGCGATCCTCGCCGAGGATCCGCCGTCGCCGCGCGCCGCGCTGGCCGCGCGACTGCTCGGTCCGGCGGCGGATCACCGGGATCGAGACCTGCTCGTGGCGGCGGTCGAGACGCTCGGTGCGCCCGCCGCGCTCGCGCTGGCGGATCGCGGAGCGCCCGGTATCGGCCGGCTCTGGTCGCTCGCCGCGGAGGACGCTGGCGACTCGGCCTCGGTCGCGAGGACGACGCTGCGTGCGCTCGTTGCGGCGGAGTCCGCCGTCGGTCGCGCCCCGCAAAACGTGCCGATCGAGGTGGTCGCCCCGATCCTCGCGAGCCACCCGGTCGAAGGCGCGTCCGTCGCGGTCGAGGGCTTCGTGGCGTCGGGCGAGCGAGCCTGGCTCGCGGCGCTGGTCGCTCATCCGGCCGCCTCGGATGCGGTTGCGGCGCTCGCGCGGGTCTCCAGCGCGCGTGAGCGCGGACGCGGCCGCCTGCTCCAGGCGATTTGTGCGACGGGCGCCGCGGGCGCCGCGGCCTACGTCGTCGAGGCGCTGGCGCGGGGCGACGAGCGCGCCGTGGACGCCCTGGTCGCTCTTCCAGTCGAAGTCGCTCTCGAACACCTCGTCGAGGCGACGGTGGAGCGCCGCCTGCGCGCCGAGTTGGAGGAGCGAGCGTGGTGCGCGCTGGCGCGCCGCGAGGGGAACGCGATCGCTGGCGTCGCCTCCAGCTGGGCGCCGACGCGACCCGAGGACGTCGAGCGGCTCGTCGACGCGATCGTCCGCTCGAACGCGACCGACGGGGACGCGGGCGTGGAGGTCGTGCGGCTGCTCGTGCGGCTCGCTGCTCTCGACGCAGTGGATCCGCGCGTGCGCTCGGCGGGACTCCTCCATGCCTCGGTCCGCGGGGGCGAGAGCGGCACGCGCACGAGCGCCGACGCGAAGCTCCTGGCGGCGCTCCGGTCGTCGAGCGACGTGGAGGTCGCCGCGGCGGCGTGGCTCTTCGAGTCCGATCCGGCCGAGCCGCCGCCGGAGGTCGGTCGCGCGCTCGCGCGGAGCGGCGGCGACGTCACGGTCCGGCACCTGCGCGTCGTACGCGCCCTGGAGCGCGAACGGTCGGACGCCGGCCGCCGCGCGCGCCGCACGGGCGCGACCCCCTGAGGCCACACGGTCTCGACCCTCCTTCGACCGGCGCGCCAGCGCGCGGCCGGTGACCCCATCCCGTCTTCCCACCCGAGGTGGATCTCGATGTTCGTCACTTCCTTCCTGACCGTTCTTCCGCTCGTCGCCGCGACGCACCTCGCGGTGTCCTCGCCGACGGGCGACGGCGAGGCGACCGAGCTGCGCGTCCACGACGTGCGCGCGCTCGTCGAGCTCCAGCCGCAGACCGAACACCGCGACGTGCCGCGCCGGCTCGTTCCGCTGATGCACGTCGTCGACCGCGATCACTGGGACGTTCAGGAGTTCGAGGGGTCGCGCGAGGCGGTCGACCAGCTCCTCGACGTGTTCACGAACATCGACTGGAACGACGACTGGTCCGTCGACCTGCTCGAGCCAGGGGAGATCCACCTCGACGCGCCACGCGAGGCCCACGAGCGCCTCGCGCGCTTGATCGAAACCTTCGAGGCAGCGGCCTTCGAGACCACCGGTGCCGTGGTGCGGACCTACAGCGGTCCCGCGACCCTGCCGAGCGGGGTCGTGTCGCTCCGGGTGCTGGAGGCCGAGCTGAGCGCGGCCTCGGTCGAGGTACGGTCGAGGACCGCGGGCCTCGACGCTCGCTGGCTGACGGCGGTGCGCGATACCGCCACGCACACCGCCACGGTGTCGGTCGACTGCGAGATCGCGCAGTCGGCGCCGATCCACCACGGCCGCGTGCGCGAGGTCGTGTCCGGCCTCGAGCTGGAGCTCGGCGCGTCGCTCACGCGCCGCGGCGCTCGTCTGACCTACCTGCTCCGCTCGACGCAGCCGACGCGGGTCGAGGACGCCGTCGCCGTCGCCTGTGCGACGCAGCTCCTCGGCGGAGGCGATCGTCCGTGGTCCGAGCAGCAGTCGGAGTGGAACGAGGACCTCGAGCTCACCGGCGGAGGCGCCTTCGGGACCGCCGCGATCGGGACGGAGGAAGCGCTCGTGCTGCGCCTGTCGACGGACGGCGCGTCCGCGAGCTACTGCGCCATCCACCTCGACCCGAGGACGCGCACGTGGGCGGAGGTCTCGTCGTTCGACGTCGGCGCCGGGCATGTCGCGGACGTCCTGCCGGCGAGCTCCGGCACCACGATGGAGCTGGCGGTCCGGGGGAGCCTCTTCGTCGACGGCCGCACATCCATGGGCCGACGGGCCGGCCAGCTGGCGGACGGTGGTTTCGACGACGAGCCCATCCTGGGCGCGGCGGTCCGGTCGCGCGGCTCGGAGCGCTTCGAGCGGATCCGCGATCGCCTCGACACCTGGTACTCGATCGAGGTCGGCTCCAGCACGGTCGTCATCCACGAGAGCGAGACCGGGGGCGCGCTCGGCGGCCTGCTCGACATCGAGGCCCAGACAGCGCCCGCGCGGCTGATCGTGGAGGTCTCGACGGCTGGCGCCGTGCCGCTGGCGGCGACCACCGTCTGCGACGGCGGCTCGGAGGCCGCGGTCGTCATCGGGCGGGAACGCCTCGAAGCGGAGTCGACGCGCGTGGAGGTCGCGCAGAACACGTCCGCGCTCAGGCCGTACGTCATGACCCGGTTCGACGGGCTCGCGCTCGCGATGACCCTGCATACGCTCACGGACGGACGGCTCGGCTATCGGCTGCGCGGGCAGCTCTGCGAGCCCACGACCCGCCGCGAGTCGACCACGAGCTCGATCGACCGCGTCGCGCTGGCCGCGACCGACACGGCGCGGCTCGTGATCGACGAGCGTGGCGTCGCGCGCCCGACCGGCGACGGGGCCTGGACGATCGTCGTCGGCGACGGGTCGGGCGTGGGGCAGAGCGTGACGCTCCGCGTCAGCGCGAAGCGCTGACGCGGAGCGAGACGGAGCGGACGTCAGTCGAAGCGGATCGAGATCGTGTTCGTCAGGTTGACGCTGCTCCCGTCGCGGAACCAGCCCTGGAAGACCCACGTCGTGCCGGCGGTCAGGGCGACCTGACCGGTGGCCGTCGGGATCGCCTGGGGATCGACGAGCGTGTCGAACGTCCCCGCCGGTCCGGTGAAGCCGATCTGCGAGTCGAAGCGCCCGAGCAGCGGGCCGCCGACGCAGCGGAAGCCGTTGCCCAGCGGGACGATCGTGCTCGCGAAGCGGTCGCCCGAGATCAGGAGGCCGAAGGTGTTCGTCGACGTGTCGACCGCGCGGAGCACCATCGGCGAGCCCATCGCCAGCGACTCGCCGAACGCGAAGAGCCGCGCGACGCGTCCGGACGAGTTCGGCGTGTCGAAGACGCACGAGGGGAGGCCCGTCTGCTCGCACGCGTCGAGGCGCCCGTTGCCGTTGAGGTCGCAGTTCGTGCACGAGGCGATCTGGTCCGCGTCGAGGACCCCGTCGAGATCGCAGTCGATCTCGGCGTTCATGATCGGGGCGAAGGCGATCGCGCCCGTCGAGCCGATGGTCGTTCCGTCGAGGCGGTCACCGATGATCGCGGTGTCGCCGTCGAAGTCGAGCAGGCGCGTCGCGTCGCGACCCGTCAGCGGAACCAGGCAGAGAGCGTTGTCGCGGAACCACGCGCCGGTTCCGGAGTCACGGCGGAACGACTGGAGATACAGCTCCTCGAACACACCTCCGCAGCCGCCACGTACGCGGAAGAGGAGCGTGTCGTCCTCGAGGAAGAAGCGCTGGACGGTGCCCGTCGCCGGGAGCGGGAACAGGGCGCCGAGGCTCGGCAGCGCGGCCACCTCCAGCGTCGCCTCGACCGTCCACAGCGCGGGCTGGTTCGGGTCGGTACGGGAGTAGACCAGGAACGAGCCCGGGATGCCGGGCGAGGACTCGAGGTTGAGGACGATCCGCTCGCCGTCGGTCGCGCACGAGATCGAGAACGTCGAGCCGGCAGGGGCCTCGATCGGCCCGACGTCCTGCCAGACGCCGGCGCCGTCGCGCTCGAAGACCCAGGCGTCGCCCTGGTCGGTGAACACGGCAAGGTCGCCGTCCGAGGACATGTCCAGGAGGGCCGGGAGCGCGAACCCGGGGATCCCGAAGGCCTGGACCTCGGCCCACGAGCCGGGACCGCCGGTCCGGCGCAGGACGCGGACACCCTGGACCGAGGACTCGAGGACGAGGACGTCGCCGCCGTTGACCGTCACTGCCTGGGGCGCGCCCAGGTCGCTGAGCGGAGTGGCTCCGTCGAAGCGCGCAGTCAGCGCCCAGGTCCCGGCGCTGTTCCGCTCGAAGATGTTCACCCAGGTGCGGAACGGGCCGCCGCCCGGGTCGTTCCGGCGGACGAACACGGCCGCGACGTCCCCGTCGATCGAGACGCTGCCGTCACCGAGGGGGTTCGTGCCGCTGGGTAGATCGATCGCCTGGGACTCGGCGAACTGGCCGTTCGCACCGCGCTCCAGGAAAACGACGCGGAGCGGTGCGACGGGATCGTTCTCGCGGACCGGGCCGCCGAGCAAGACGGCGGTGTCGCCGTCGATCGCGGCCTGGTCGCCGATCGGTTCGGGCGACGAGGTGTCGGAGGTGATGAGGACCTGCGCAGGGTCGAGGCCGCCGGTCTGTGCGACGAGCGGCGCCGACGCCAGCGCGACGAGCGCGAGGCTGAGCGTCATGGCGATGGGGAGAAGGGGGCGAGGGAGTGGGGGAAGTCGAAGTGCGTGGAGCGAAGCTGCGAGCTGCTCCGCAGCGCCTAGCCGGACGAGAGGGACGGGACTACGGCTTGTTCGCGATTTGACCTCGTCCTTCCGGGTTGCCCACGCGCGGCTGGTCCCGTGGAAGAACGACGCCGGCGCGTTCTCTCCGCCGTGGGCGGTGTCGCGTCCTCCTGGCGTCATGGACCACCACTCTGCCTCCAGATCCCACCCATGCACAGCACTTCGCTCGCCGTCACCGCATCGGCGCTGCTGACCGCTGCTTCCGCCGCCCCCCAGGGCGACGGCCCCTTCGAGCGCATCGCGACGTTCCCCGTCTACCTGAACACGAGCGTCGACGACGAGACGGTGGCCGAGATCGTCTCCGCGACGCCGGACGGGCTGACACTCGTCTACACGGACAGCGGGACCGAGAACATCGGCTTCGTCGACATCACCGACCCGGCGAATCCGCAGGCCGACGGCGTCGTGGCCGTGCTCGGCGAGCCGACCTCGGTCGCCGTCCGCGGCGGCTTCGCCCTCGCCGCGACGAACACGAGCGTCGACTTCGTGAACACCTCGGGCAACCTCGAGGTCATCGACATCGCCACGCGCACGATCGTTCGCACGATCCCGCTCGGCGGCCAGCCGGACGCGGTCGCGGTCAGCCCCGACGGCCAGTACTGCGCCATCGCGATCGAGAACGAGCGGGACGAGGACCTCGGCACCGGGGAGCCGCCGCAGCTGCCGCCCGGCTACCTCGTGATCGTCGATCTCGTCGGCGACGACCCCGCCGACTGGACGCGTCGTGACGTCGACCTGACGGGTATCGCGGACCTCTTCCCCGAGGATCCGGAGCCTGAGTTCGTCGACGTCAACCGCCTCAACGTCGCGGTCGTCACGCTGCAGGAGAACAACCACATCGTTCTCGTCGACCTGCCGACCGGGAACGTCCTGTCCGACTTCAACTGCGGCGGCCCCGACCTTGACCAGATCGACACCCTGGAGAACGGGCTCATCGAGCAGACCTCCAGCCTCGACGCCGTCCCGCGCGAGCCGGACGCCGTCGCCTGGACGTCGGCGTTCACGTTCGCGACGGCCGACGAGGGCGACCTCTTCGGCGGCAGCCGTGGCTTCACGGACTGGGCCGGCTTCGGCCTCCCGCTGTTCGAGGCCGGGAACACGATCGAGCACCTGACCGCCCGCATCGGCCACTACCCCGAGGAGCGTTCGGAGAACAAGGGCAACGAGCCGGAGGGCGCGGAGTACGGCGTCTACGGGCCGTTCGCGCGCTTCCTGTTCATCGGCTCGGAGCGCTCCAGCGTGGTCCTCGTCTACCGCATGGTTCCGACGCTGATCCCCGGCGTCTCGATGCCGATGTTCGTCCAGGTCCTGCCGGCCGGCGTCGGCCCCGAGGGGCTCCTCGCGATCCCCGAGCGCGGCCTCTTCGTCGTCGCGAACGAGGTCGACGAGCGCGACGCGAAGATCCGCTCGACGATCATGATCTACGAGCGCAACGGGGAAGGGAGCTACCCGGAGATCGCGTCGGTCGATCAGCCCGGCACGTCGATCCCGATCCCGTGGGGCGCCCTCTCCGCGCTCGCCGTGTCGCAGAACTCGGACGACCGCCTCTTCACGGTCCACGACAGCTTCTACGGCCGCTCGCGCGTCTACTCGATCGACAACGGCGGCGACACCGCGCTCATCGAGGCGGAGCTCCCGCTCGTCGACACCACGATGGAGCTGGGCAACGGCCTGCGCCGGATCAAGGTCACGCTGCCGGGCACGGATGACTTCGAGATCGGCGATCTGCTGAACGCAGACGGGACCGTGAACCTCGACCTAGAGGGCCTCGCGACGACGTCGACGCCGGGCGTCTTCTGGGCCGTCTCTGAGGGCTCGGGCAACCTGAACGGCGGCGTCAGCGACCCGATGGACCGTCCGTTCCAGAGCCCGAACCTCCTCCTGGAGCTCGAGGCGAACCCGATGGCGGGCGAGCTCGAGATCGTGCGTGTCGTCGGGCTGCCGTTCGAGCTGGCGAGCAACCAGCTCCGCTTCGGCCTCGAGGGCTGCACCGTCGGTGACGACGGCGCGGTCTACGTGTGCTTCCAGCGCGAGTGGACGAACGCCGGCGACCCCGCCGGTTCGGTGCGCATCGGTCGGTTCGATCCCGTCGGCGGCGGCTGGACGTTCGCCTTCTACCCGCTCGACGCGCCCACGTCGCCGAACGGCGGCTGGGTCGGCCTCTCGGAGATCGCCAGCCTGGGCGGCGGCGAGTTCGCCATCCTGGAGCGCGACAACCAGGGCGGTCCGGATGCGTCGATCAAGCGGATCTACTCGATCGACGCCACGAGCGTGACGTTCCAGCCCGTCGGCAACGGCGCGATGGAGACGCTCACGAAGACGCTGGAACTCGACGTCCTCGCCTCCGGCGTCTTCGACGACCTGGCGGTGCTGCCCTTCGAGAAGCTCGAGGGCATGGCGGTGCTGTCGAATGGCGACGTGCTGATCGTCAACGACAACGACGGCGTCGACGACAACAGCGGTGAGACGCGGATCCTGGAATTCGAGCAACTCTTCGACTGATCGGCGTCCTCCGATAGAACGCGAGGCCGGCGCTCGAGTGATCGAGCGCCGGCCTCGCGTCGTTCGTGCGTCGCGCGGTCGTCAGTCCCGCCAGGCGCGGGACACCGCGCCGTTCTCGAACTGCACGTACGTGCTGTGCTCGCGCTCGGACGAGCTGTCGTTGTTGAACAGGATGAGGACGTGGCCGCGCGTCTTGCGGGTCTCGCGGTAGCGCCAGCGCCAGATCTCGGTCCAGTCGTCGACGACCGTCTGGCTCGTCGGGTCGCCGAGGACGGCGAGCACGTAGTCCTTGCTGTCGCCGGGCTGGATCTGGCCGAGCGTCTCGGCGCCGACGAACTGGCCGGAGACGCTCTTGCTGCTCCCCGTCGAGATGACGAAGCAGCTCGATGCGAGCAGCGCGACGGGCAGTGCGAACAGGGCAGTACGGAGGGGGCGGATCATCGGGGATCGTGGGGAGGGGGGCGTTGCGAGCCGACGGCGGAGGGCCCCCAATCGTGCGACGAGTCTTCAGGACCATTTCCGGTGCGTGTCGGAAATTCGATTCCACCCCCCTTACGGCCCCGGAGGCGCGTCTTGGAACACCAGGTCGCGCGGCAAATCGCCCCTCCCGTTGTCGTGCGGGCGGTCCCAGGTCAACCTAGTCGTTCTCCCGGAGCGCCCTACCCTCCCCGCGGGACCCCCTCGGCGCACCGGCGGTTCCTTCCCCAGCCATGCTCCACAGCGCACTGGTCCTGAGCGCGCTCGCGCTTGCACCGCAGACCCGGACCGTCACCCCGGTCGCTCCCCAGGCCGACCGCGGCCCGTCGCCCTTCGTCGCCTCGGCGTTCGACGTCCAGGCCGCCGTCGTGTCGGGCTGGCACGCCGAGCTGGAGGTCGTCGTGAGCCAGCTCTCGGGCAGCGGCGCCGACCTGTACCTGCGGCGCGGCGCGCCGCCGACGCTCGCCGACTGGGACGTGCGCTCGCGCACCCCGGGCACGTCGAACGAGTCGATCCGGATCGACGCGACCACGACGCCGGCGCTGGAGTCGGGCGTCTGGTACGTCGGGGTCCATCGTCCGAACGGCACGCTCTACGGGCTGGACGTTCGTCGCGGCCCGGTCGTGTCGACGCGCCCGGGCATGGGCGCTGTTCCCTACGAAGGCGGGACGACGTTCCGCGTCTGGGCGCCGAGCGCGGCCGAGGTCCGCGTGGCCGGCACGTTCAACGGGTGGTCGCAGTCCTCGGCTCCGCTGGCCGACGAGGGCAACGGGAACTGGTCGCTCGACGTCCGCGACGTCGTCCCGGGCGCCCAGTACAAGTACGTCATCGACACAGGGAGCCAGATCAACTGGCGCGCCGATCCGCGCTCGCGCGACGTCACGCAGAGCAACGGCAACTCGATCGTCGTGGACCCCGACTCGTTCCAGTGGAGCGGGACCTGGTGGACGCCGAACTGGAACGACGTCGTGCTCTACGAGATGCACGTCGGGACGTTCAACGACGCTCCGGGCGGCGCGCCCGGGACGTTCGACAGCGCGCTGGCGCGGCTCGACCACCTCCAGGACCTCGGCGTGACGATGATCGAGCTGATGCCGATCGCAGAGTTCGCGGGCGATTACTCCTGGGGCTACAACCCGGCGCATCCGTTCGCGCCCGAGACGGCGTACGGCGACGTGGACGACGTCAAGAACTTCGTCCAGGAGGCGCACGCGCGCGGGATGGGCGTGATGCTCGACGTGCTCTACAACCACTTCGGGCCGTCCGACATCCCGCACTGGCAGTTCGACGGGTCGTTCCCGGGCCGGTCCGGCGGGAACTACTTCTACGACGACTTCAACGCCCAGACGCCCTGGGGGAACACGCGCCCCGACTACACGCGCGGCGCGGTGCGCCAGTACCTGCGGGACAACGCGCTCATGTGGCTGGAGGAGTTCCGCATGGACGGCCTCCGGCTCGACGCGACGGCGTACATCCGGATCGGGCCCGGCGGCGACCTGCCCGAGGGGTGGTCGCTGATGCAGTGGATCAACGACGACGTCGACGCGGTCCAGCCCTGGAAGCTGATCACCGCCGAGGACCTGCGCAACGAGTCCTACATCACGCGCACGACCGGCTCGGGCGGCGCTGGCTTCGACTCCCAGTGGGACGCGCAGTTCGTCCACCCGATGCGCGCCGCGGTGATCGAGGCGTCGGACTCGAACCGCAACATGTGGTCGGTGCGTGACGCGCTGTACGCGCGCTACAACGGCGACGCCTTCGAGCGGATCATCTACACCGAGTCCCACGACGAGGTCGCGAACGGCAGCGCGCGCGTGCCCGAGGAGATCTGGCCCGGCAACGCGTCGAGCTGGTACTCGAAGAAGCGCTCGACGCTCGGGGCCGCGCTCGTCATGACCGCGCCGGGGATCCCGATGCTCTTCCAGGGCCAGGAGATCCTGGAGGACGAGTACTTCCGCGACACCGACCCGGTCGACTGGTCGAAGCTCGTCACGTTCTCGGGCATCCGCGACCTCTACCGCGACCTGATCGGGCTGCGGCGCAACCTCGGCGGCGTGACGGCCGGCCTCAAGGGCCAGCACATCAACGTCCACCACGTGAACAACGGCGCGAAGGTCGTCGGCTTCCACCGCTGGGACCAGGGCGGTCCTGGCGACGACGTCGTCGTCCTCGCGAACTTCTCGAACACGACGTTCCCGAGCTACCGGATCGGCGTACCTCGCCCCGGTCTCTGGCGGCTCCGGTTCAACAGCGACTCGGGCGTCTACGACCCCGCGTTCTCCAACCATCCGTCCGTCGACGTGACCGCGACCGCGGTGCCGTACGACGGGATGCAATACAGCGTGGACCTCTCGATCGCCCCCTACACGGCGCTCGTGCTGTCTCAGTGAGAGCCACGCAGGTCGCTCGCCGTCGTCCGGAAGGGCGGTGGTGCGGCGACGTGTCTACCCTCTGCGGTTCCGAGCAGAGGGCGGACGTCCGACCCAGACCCCGCACCCCTCGCAAGGTCCCTTCCTCCTCTCCAGACATGAACAAGCTCTTCCGTCGCGGCGCTCTCGGAGCGCTCGCGCTCACCCTCGCCAGCAGCGCCGCCGCGCAGGTCTCCGTCGTCGCGACCGAGACCTTCGAGTACCCCTTCCCCGGCCCGCTCTTCGACCAGGACGGCGGCGTCGGCTGGGAGAACCCCTGGTGGGTCAGCGGCGCGATCAACGACGACGTCGGGCTCTTCGACTCGACCGCCATGCCGCCGTTCGCGCTGGACGACGGCGTCGGCGTCTACGCGGGTCAGGTCGTCGAGCGCGGTGAGGCCTACCGCAAGCCGGACGTCTTCCCGCACCCCGACATCTCGGGCGGCGGCCTGTTCGGCATCGACGACACCACGATGTGGTTCTCGTTCAGCACCGTCGCGTTCCAGAGTGCACCGGGTGAGCACTTCGGCGGCCTCGCGCTCATCGAGCAGGGCGTCGGCGAGAAGCTCTTCATCGGGTCCCCCTGGGACACGAACGAGTGGGGCATCGACGACGAGGGCCCGAACGGGCCGCCGGCCTCGACGATCGCCGGTACCGATGACACGGTGCCCGCGCGCCTCGTGTGCCGGATCGACTTCATGCCGGGCATGGAGCGTCTGCGCCTCTGGGTCAACCCGGCCGTCGACTACCCGACGACGACCGCCGACCTCGACGAGATGATCGCGGACTGCCTGTTCAACGAGATTCGGATCTCGTCGGGCGGCAACAACGACGACAAGTACTACTTCGACAACCTCGTGATCGCGAAGGGCGACCCGGACGGCAGCGTCGGGACGAACTACTGCGGTCCCGGCGTCCCGAACTCGACGGGCGCGTCCGGCGAGATCGCGGCCCTCGGGTCGACGTCCATCGCCGCGAACCAGCTGACGCTGGAGGCGACGGACCTCCCGAACCAGGCGTTCGGATTCTTCCTGACGAGCCAGACCCAGGCGCTCATCGCGAACCCCGGCGGCTCCCAGGGCAACCTGTGCCTCGGCGGCGCGATCGGCCGCTACGTCGGCCCGGGCCAGATCCAGAACACCGGCACGGCCGGCTCCTTCAGCCTCGGGCTCGACCTGACCATGATCCCGCAGCCGACCGGCTTCGTCTCGGCGCAGGTCGGTGAGGCGTGGAACTTCCAGGCGTGGCACCGCGACGCCGTCGGCGGCTCGGCGACCTCGAACTTCACGGACGCCACCGAGGTGACGTTCACGATGTGACGCTCGCGGTCCCGGCGTGCCCGGGACCGGACTCGTTCCGAAGGAGGGCCGGCGCGTACCGTACGCGCCGGCCCTCTTCCGTCCCCCGATCCACTGACCCGCCCAGGCCTCCGATCCGCACGGCCTTCGATTGCGTAGCAGGACCAAGCGCGACCGCTGGCGCGAGAACCAGACGCTCGAGCGCGTCCACGAGCCCGACCTCTCCGAGATCGCCGCAGGCGGCTCGTACCTCCGCGGAGAGTGGGGGACGCGCGTCTTCGGGAGCCAGCGCCCGATCACGCTGGAGCTCGGGTGCGGTCAGGGCCTCTTCGCCGTCGACCTCGCGCGTCGCGGGCCCGAGCACAACGTCGTCGGCGTGGACGTCAAGGGCCACCGCTTCTGGCGCGGCGCCAAGGTTGCGCACGACGAGGGGCTCACCAACGCCGCGTTCCTCCGCGCGCGCATCCAGTGGCTCGACCGTTTCTTCGCGCCCGGCGAGGTGGAGCAGATCTGGCTGACGTTCTCGGACCCGCAGGTCGCCGACAAGCGCGGGACCAAGCGACTCACGTCGCCCTTCTATCTGGCCCTCTACCAGGACGTCCTCGCTGCCGGCGGCGTCCTGCACGTGAAGACGGACAGCCCGGAGTTCCACGAGCGGACGCTGGAGGACGGGCCGGCGTCCGGAATGGAGATCGCGGACGCGTGCGAGGACGTCCACGCCGCGCAGGCGGGCCGCTTCGACGAGGAACTCACCGCGTCGCTGGCGTTCCGAACCGCATACGAGGACCGCTGGATCCGCGAGGGCCGGACGATCCGCTACTCCAGACTCGTGAAGGTCAAGGACCCGGACCCGGAGACGCTCGCGCGTGCGCGCACGATGCTCCAGGGACCGGCGCGGCGCCAGAAGCCGCGGTTCCCGGGCGTGGGGTGAGACTCGGCCACGTTGATGCCGTTGACTGCGAGACGCCACGGCATCCACGCGTGCGCCTTCGCCTCGACGCCGTAGCGCATCGCGCTGGCAGCGAGCGCAAGGACCTCGTCCGTGCGAGCGGCGGTCAAGGGGCCCAAGCTGGGATTCGAAGCGGCCACTCCGTGCGATCTGGCGACGCTGAGCCCCTGGCCCACGTGTCGATTTCCCATCACCGCTACCGGAGTAGCATCAACGTTGGCAGCGAGATCGGGACGATTCGCGGATCGAGCGACTCTGCCACATCGGTCTGCGTCACCAGGATCGAGAAGGGAGCGTTGTTGGCCGTCTTCTCCATGAAGGTCCGAAGTCCTTCTGTATCGCGGAAGGGATCGACACGGGACTGGTACTTCACTTCTACGGGAATTCGTCGCGTTCCGATGGTCAGGATGAAGTCGACTTCCGGCTCACCCGAGCGCTCTGGGAGATGCGCAATATCGAGCCCATGGACCGTGCCGAAGAGTGCGCCCACGATGCTCTCCGCGATTCGCCCAGCAAGTGTCGAGAGATCCGGCTGCTCACGGAGGCTGTCACGGTCCAGCGGCACGACCTCCTGGAGCCAGCTTGCCCGAAGTCCGTGGTCCGCGAGGCAGACCTTGGCGTTTCCGCGCTTCTTCTTGAGGCGAATCTCGAGCGGCTCGACAAGTCGTAGAAGCAGGGAGTCGCCAAGGAACCGCAGGTAGTTGGCGATCCGTTGATCGCCCACTGCCGCGTTCAATGCCCGATTGCACTCTCGTGCCAACAGCGCATTCGAGGGTGACTGGCCCACGTAGCGACATGCGAGCCGGAAGACCTCCTCGAGCAGCTCTGGATCGCGCTTTCTTCCGCGTTCTCCGATTCGCAGATCATGCTGAATCACCCGTTTGATGACCGTCTCATTCAGCTGGTCCGCAATGATGCCCCAGGGCTCGTCGCTTCGATGGACTAGCGGATATCCGCCGCGCTCCGAGAAGCGCGAGAATGCACGATCGCGGATCTCAGCATTCGAATTGCCGTGCACAACGAGCTCGCGCCAGAACTCCGGCTTGGTGAGCGGCTCAAGGCCATTGTCAGCCAAGAACGGATCGCCGAGGTTCTCTCCTCGGAATCGCGCAACTTCCGTCAGGGAGAGCACGCCGGCATCGATCGTCGAGATCCTCCCGGCCAAGCTGTCCCTCCCCATCTCGATCCGTAGAGCCGAGCTGCCGGTTACGAAGACTTGGGTAGTGCTCGTGTCCACCAGGAATTTGAGCTGAGGCGCCCATTCCGCGAGGTTCTGAACTTCGTCGAAGACGAGAAGGGTCGACGCACCGTCTTCGGCCACCTGATTGAGAGTGCGACCGAGTACGGCCTGCTCATACCAGTCGACGATGCGAAGGATCGGTGAGTCGAGCTTGCGTAGCCCCTCGATCTCGTCGAACTGGACGCGAAGCACGTGGCGGGGGTGTATGCCCTCGCCCAAGAGCTGCTGCACCACGTGCATCTGCGCCGTAGTCTTGCCGATCTGCCGAGGACCTCGAACGACAACGATCGGAGCAAGCTGACTGGTCAGCCGACGGCGAATCTGCTTCACGAGGTGCCGCTGTGTCGACGGCAGCTGTCGCGATGGCTGCCCTTCCCACCACGGGTTCAGCCGGCGCAGGTCACGGACGAGCGCGTCTGGGAGACGCAGCTGCGGAAAGAGGGAGTCGTTCGACGTCACGTCGTAAGGATGTTCGATTCGGCCAGTCGAGGGCAAGCTCCACTCCGACCGGGGCGCCAGTCGCTGCAGGAGTGCGGTTGGGTACGACGGAATCCGGGCTCGTGTACTCAGCGCTGGTGGATCCGCCCCCCTGGATCAGCCCGCGGGTGCGGTGTCCAAGCTCGCAGTCGGCGCAGCAACGCGTGAGTGGGCGAGCAGGAATTGGAGTGATGAGCGCGAGCGGGATCCTCGTCGAGTGCCCGCACCGTATCACGGCCGGCCGAATTGCTCGGATTCGGTCGGCGGACGCTCGGTTCGGCCGCCGGCGCAGAGAGCGTGGGCAGCCATTGCCCACGCGAACAGCGCACCCGCGTTCGCGGGTGCGCCAGCGAAGTCGGCTGACAGCCTGGGCAGCAGAACTGGGAGAGTTCTAACCAGGCTGTGAGTGGGAGGACGACGTCAAGCCGGCACCCGCTCGGCGGATGTTTGCTTCGGCGCGGGACGCTGGTGGCCTCAGCATGGGGCGAAGCGCTTGTGCAGCTCTGTGCGCGCGGAATCGAGCTCCGGAGGCTCGGCGTGCAGGCTTCGAGACAACACATTCTCGGCACGATCACGGTCAAGACCTCAAGATGCTTGCGCGCACCGTGCTCCAGGGACCGGCGCGGTGTCAGCGGCCGCGCTCCCCGAGCGCGGGCTGAACCTCGATACGGAGTCTCACCCCGGAGTACGGACCGATGGCCATCGGGTGTGTGGCTCGGTCTCGGCGGACATCGACCGGAGGGTGCATGGCGAGCCTTAGTTGCTGAGCCGCTCGCAGAGATGCGTTTTCGCATCACAGCGCAAACCGCGGGCCGATCGCCGGCGCGAACGGCAGCAGGATCGCCGGCGGCCACAGGCGCACGCCGAGCGGGAGCTGCGCGAGGTGGAGCTGGACGCCCTCCTTCAGCCCGATCTCGGCGCCGAGCCACGCGGACTCCAGCTCGACGCCCGTGCCGCTCGCGGTGACGCCGGCGCGCAGGCTCGCGTGGTCCTTGCCGACGGCGTTGGGCTCGAGCTGCGTCGAGAGGCCGTCGGTCGCCCGCACGACGCGCTCGATAAAGGTGTTCGAGTTGGGGCCGGGGAAGGGCTTGTAGCTGCCGTCGGTCCACCGGGCCTCGGCGTCCTCGAGCTGCGCGACCACGCGCGCCGCGCGATCGCCGGTGACGCGGTCGATCACGCGCACGCGCTCCTTCCAGCGCTCGTCGCCGAGGGCCTCGGCCTCGTCGAGCGTCTTGCGCACCACGTCCGTCGTCGTGCCCGGCACGCCGACGCGCTGCCAGCGCCCGTCAGCGTCTCGGTAGTCGATCCACGTGTGCACCGCGAAGCGCGCGTACCACGGCTCCCAGTCGGGGATCTGCACCTGTTTCACGAGCACGACGGGCCCGGCGACCGGAAGGCCGGGGGCGAGGTCGCCGGGGCGGTTGGAGGCACAGCCTGCGGCGACGATCGTGACGAGGAGGGCGGCGAGGGCGTGGGGGAGGCGCATCGGCGAAGCACGATACGGAGTCGTACTCCCGGGATCGGAGTCGCTTCCCGCGGATGTGGGACACGGCATCGCCGGTCGTCGTCCCCGAGGAAGAGAATCTTCGGATCGACGTCACGCGGCGGACCCGCCGGCCGTCAGGTCCGCGACCACGGAGGAACCACCGCCATGCAGACGACCGAGATCCAGACCAAGCACGCCCAGCTCTCCGCCTTCGAGACCCGCTACGCGTACGACGCGGGCTACCTGCACGAGCTCGTCGACGCGTCCGAGGGCGCGTACGACGCGTTCGCCGCCGCCCAGGGGCTCCCGGCGTTCCGGTGGGCGCTCCCCACCGACGCACACTTCGTGGCGCTCGTCGCCACCATGCGCTCCGAGGACTGCGGGTCGTGCGCCAACCTGAACCTGAAGATGGCCGCCGAATCCGGCGTCGATAGCCCGATCCTGCGCGCCCTCGTGGTGGACCCCGCCTCCCTTCCCGGGCATCTGCGCGACATTCACGACCACGCGCGCCACGTGGCCACGCGCGAGCCGGCCGCGCCCGACGACCTGGATCGCGTCGATCGGCTCCGCGCCCACTATGGCGAGGAGGCTTTCGCCGAGCTGGCGGCCGCGATCACCGGTGCGCGCCTCTACCCGACGATGAAGCGCGCGATGGGCCGCTTCGTCGCGTGCGAGCCGCTGACGTACGACGAGCTCACGGCAGACTGAGAGAGCAGTGATCGACGCAGACATCTTCGAGGAGCACCGCCCGTTCCTGACCGGGCTCGCGTACCGCATGCTCGGCTCCGCCGCGGACGCCGAGGACATGGTGCAGGAGACGTTCCTGCGCTGGCGCGGCGCGGACGGGCCGAAGCTCGACGAGCCGCGGGCGTGGTTCGCGCGCACCTGCACACGACTGTGCCTCGACCGGCTGCGTGCGGCGCGTCGCGAGCGTGAGACCTACCCCGGCGAGTGGCTCCCCGAGCCGCTCGTTGGAGAGGGCGGCGATTGCGACGGATCGCGCGCCGAGCTCGACGAGTCGCTCTCGATGGCCATGCTCGTGACGATCGAGCGACTGAGCCCCAAGGAGCGCGCGGCGTTTCTTCTGCACGACATTTTCCGCTACAGCTTCGACGAGGCGGCGGACGTGCTGGAGCTCACGCCGGCGTCCTGCCGGCAGCTTGCGGTGCGGGCACGCAGGCGACTGGAGGAGGGAGGTCGCGCGCGGACGTCGGCAACGGATCGGCGGACGGTCGAGCGCCTGACACGTTCCTTCTTCGAGGCGATCGAAGAGGGCGACGACGCGCAGCTCCGCGCCGTGCTCGCCGACGACGTCGTCCTGCGCGCCGACGGCGGCGGACGGGTCACGGCGGCGCCGAAGCCCGTCCATGGAGCGCAGAAAGTGGCGCGCTTCCTGATCGCCGTGTCGCGACCGAAGGGCGTCCCGCTCCAGATGGAGTGTAGGTGGCGCGACTTCAACGGGTCGCCCGGGGTGCTCGTGTTCGTCGCGGGCGACCTGGCGAGCGCGTATCAGCTCGAGGTCGTCGACGGGTGTGTCGCCGGTGTTTACGTCGTGCGAAATCCCGACAAGCTGGCGGTCTTCGACGGCCCGTGAACCACGCCGGTGATGCTCGGCGAGACGCTCCCGTGCGCGCGCACCGCGAGCTTCACGCCCTTCGAGTACGTTGAGATGCATGGAGCCGAAGACGGTGCTCGGCCCAGCTCGCCCGCGCTTCGTTCCACTGCCTCTCTCGATCCCCATGCGCGCTCCTCTCCAATTCGTCGTCGCGACCGTCGCCTTCGCAGCGGCTTCCGTTGCGGCCGCCCAGTCGCTGACTTCATCCGTTGTCTTCTCCGTGCACGACGAACCCGTGGACGGCCAGGGGGACTCGTTCAACGGCTCCCCCTTCGAGGGCCTGATCCGGACGCAGTCGAGCCGCGCCGACCGCGCGATGCAGGAGTTCGATGTCACCGGGCTCTCGGGCCAGCTCGTCCTGAGCGCCACGATCTCGGGCCAGGTGAGGGTCAACAACGCCTTCGACAACGGCGTCCGGACGTTCGACTTCCTGCTCTACGCCGGCAACGGTGCCGCCGACCTGGCCGACTATCAGGTCGCGGCGGTGGTCGTCGGCAGCGGTCAGTACCAGCCGCCCGTGAACTCGTCCTTCGACTACAGCTTCGACGTCACGGCCCAGGTCGCCTCGCTCATCGCAGGCGGTGCGTCCCACGTCGGCCTCCGCGTCGAGGGGACGTCGAACCCCAACTTCCCGAACGTCCTCAGCGAGAGCCTCGCGCGCCTCGACGTATCGACCTCGACGGGCACGAACTACTGCGGCCCCGCGCCCGCGAACTCGACGGGTGCGTCGAGCGAGATCCGCGCGCTCGGCAGCATCGTCACGGCGCTCAACGATCTGACCGTCGAGGCTGTGTCGCTCCCGACGAACTCGTTCGGCTACTTCCTCACCAGCCGGACGCAGGGCTTCACGGTGAACCCCGGCGGCTCCATGGGGAACCTCTGTCTCGCCGGCGCGGTGGGCCGGTACGTCGGCCCCGGACAGATCCAGAACTCCGGATCGGGCGGCGGGTTCTCACTCGCGCTCGACCTCACGATGACGCCCACGCCGGGCGGCCTCGTGGCCGTTCAGCCGGGCGAGACGTGGAACTTCCAGGCGTGGCACCGCGACGCCGTGGGCGGGATGGCGACGTCGAACTTCACCGACGGCGTCGCGATCTTCTTCATGTAGGCGACCCGTTCCGCGCGGGGTCAGAGACCGCGCTTCCGGGGGACCGGCTGAAGGTCCGCCACGTCCATGCCGTAGCTCGCGAGGTGCAGCGACACCCACGCGAGGGTGCTCGCCTCGACGCCGTCGCCGGTCGCGCGCATTGCGCTCGCTGCGCGGGCGGTGAGCTCCTCCGGTGCGGGCCGGTCGGTCCAGCGCGCCACCGACATCGGATCGCGCGTGTCCACGACCTGCAGCGCGACGAGCTCGTCGGTGCGCGCGTCGACGATCGCGACCTGGTACGCCCAGTCGAGCGTCCAGCTCCACAGGCCCTCCGACGCATCGTGCCCGGTCTCGTACAGGAAGTGGACCTCGGGATCGACCACGACGTCGGCGCCGAGCGAGCTGCCGAGGTGCGTGGCCATCGAGATCCCCAGGTCGTCGCCGACGCGGCGGTGCTGGAGCCGGAGTCGGCGGAGCGTGTCCTCGTCCACCTCGACGATCTCCCAGCCCTGGGCGCGGATGAGCCGCTTCAGCTCCTCGGTGTGCTGCACGCGGCGTTCACGCTGGCGGCGCTCCAGCGTTCGCCGTCCGGACCACTGGCCGACGAGTCGGCTCTCACCCTGCGTGTCGAGGACGAGCACGCGCTTCGCGTCTCCGCCCGCCTGCCGCAGTCCCTGAACGACCGCGATCCGCGACGCCTGGGAGAAGCGTTCGTGCTGGGCCTCGTCCGTCCTCGGCGAGGCGCACGCCGCGAGGAGAGCGAGTGCGAGCGAGAGTCGTCCTTTCATGGCACGGGGCCGCGGGAACGCGAACCTGGCACACAAGCTACGACCGGACCGATGAAGGATCGCTGAAGGAGCGCACTGGTCGCCGGCCCTCCGTCAGCGCAGCACGATCACGCCGACCTGGCGTACCTCGTCGGCGCCCAGCTTCGAGGTCGAGGCGACCTCCATCGATGCCGTGCCCGGCCCGTTGACCTCGATCCGGAACGAGGCCTCGGGGGCATAGCGCGCACGGAACGTCCCGTCGGCCTCGCACTCCGCTTCGAGCCGAGTCTCGGGAACGCTCTCGAACGTGATCTCGACGCGTGCGGCCACCGGTCGACCGAGGTCGTCGACAACGCGTCCCTCGAGCACTCCGCCGGGGATCGCGGCGTCCGGGACCGTCATCGCGACCGGCTCGCCGGTCCGCTCGACCGAGGGGAGCGTCGCCAGCGGATCGCCGGACCATCGACCGGGCGGATACGCCTCGAGCAGGAAGCGCTCACCAGCCTCCGGGTGGAAGTCGAACGCGCCGCCGGAATCGGTGAGCACGCCGAGCGACATCAAGCGCCCCTCGTCCTGGTCGAGGGCCGTCGAGATCACGAACCAGCCCTCCAGTGGCTCATCGGACGCCGACGTCAGCACTCCCGTGAGCTTCACCGGCGCGGGGATCTGCACGTCGAGCCGAGTGTCCGCGCCGGCGACCACCTCGACGCTCGCCTTCACCTTGCCCTCGATCCCGCGGTCGCTGATGTCGACGTGCACCGTTCCCGGCGGGACGTTCTCGAGTCGGAACGTCCCGTCCTCGTCCGCGCGCGCGCTCAGCTTCGCGAGCGGCTCGTCGAAGGGCTGTTCAATGCGGATGCGCGCGCCCGAGGACGGTTCACCGCCCGCGTCCAGGACGCGACCCACGATCGCTCCGCCGCGGCGGAGGACGAGTGCGACGTCGGTCGTGAGCCCGCGCGCGACCTCGATCGGCTGGACCGTCAGTGCTTGGTCGACGGCTCGAGCGCGCACGTTGACCGGTCCTTCCTCCACGAAGTCGAAGACGAAGCGGCCATCGGCTCCCGTGCGGACGTGGCGCGGCAGGGGCGACCAGGGGCGCTGACCGTTCGGTAGAACGTCGGCGCGCGGACGCGGTGTGTCGCCGAGAGCGATCCGGACGTCCTCGAGCGGCTCGCCCATCTCGTTCGTGACGATCCCGGTGACCGAGCCGGCCTGCCGCGTGACGACGAGGACGAACACGTCCCCGTGGTCGATCAGGACCTCGGCGAGGAAGCACGGGGAGGGGGCGTGTCCCTCCGCGGTCGCCGCCACGAGCTGGCCGCGAGAGACGTACTCGACCTCGAAGCGACCGTCGTCGTCCGTGATGCCGGCGACCGATCCGTGCAGGGCCGGCCCCATCTCGGCCCCGATCCAGATCTCCGCGCCCGCGACCGGCCGCCCGTACTCGTCCTCGACGCGACCGGACACCGGGTGGAGTGGATCGACCTCGAACTCGACCTCGGTCGCGCGATCGGCCTCGATCGTCGGGTAGGCGTACGGATGGTTGCCGTCCGCTCCGGCGCGTGCGACCTGCACGCCGATCCGGCCGGGAGGGAGTCCATCGAATCCGCACACGCCGTCCGCGTCGGTGAGCTCACCCGTCGGGAGGTCCCAGGGTTCCCCGAAAGTCGCCGTCGAGAGGGTCACGAGGATGCCCTGTGCGGGCCTCCCGCTGCTCTCCTCGACGACGCGTACCTCGAGCGAGCCCGTCGAGGGGCTCTCGGCGGGAGAGGCCGGCGACGTCGGCTCCTTCACCGCGGGTGCCGCTTCTTCGCGCACCCGCACACGAGGATCGTCCGGTGCGGCGGGCTCGTCGATCGGCGCCAGCTCGGGCCCGGGCTCCGCGACGGCGATCCGTTCGTCGCTCCGCTCCGGGAGCGGCCGGTCGAGGACCAGAGCGCCGACGCCGAGGAACAGGACGACGAGCACCATCGAGAGTGTCTTCTTCATCAGGGACGGAGTCATGACGGGCAGCGCCGCGTGCGCGCTGCGGACCAGAGTCGATCGGAACGAGCGCAGCGCGGGCAATACGCCCAGCGCCGGCGACACGCGCCCTGAGGCGCGCGATCGATCGGATGTCATGTCTCTTCTCAGGCGTTTCACGGCCCGCGTCAACCGCGAGGAGACAGCCGCCGGCGTCTCCCCGAGCGTCGCAGCGATCTCGGCCGGCGCGAGGTTCGCGAAGAACCGCAGCGCGAGGACCTCGCGATCGCGACGGGGCAGAGCGTCGACCGCGTCGCGCAGCGTCCGTGCGAGCTCCGCCTGCTCGGCCGCGTGCGCCGGGTCGTTCGGATCCGCCTCCTCGCGAGCCGCGACCTGCTCTCGCGCGTGACGTCGCGATTCGGCCCGGCGGCCCATGAGGAGCCGGCGCTTCAGCGCGACCCGAAGCCAACCGTGACTCGCCTCGGCGGGCTCTCGCTGCACCGCAGCGAGGAGCGTCTCCTGGACCGCGTCGTCCGCGGCGTCCGGGCCGAATCCGACGCGCACGGCGAGGGACCGCAGCGACTCGGCCTGGCTCAGCAGCCGATCGAGAGTGGCCGGGTCGATCGAGGAGTCTCCAGACATCGCGCTACGAGTGCCGCCGCAGAGCTCGCTCTGTCACGCTTTCTCGATTTCGCCCGGCAATGCTCCGGTGCGGCGTGGCCGTCACGGTGGTCTCGCGCCGGGAACGTAGCCTACGTGCGGGGATCCGTCGTGCGCGACGCGAAGGGCGACGCGGCGAATCCGCGATTCGTCGCATCCCGGTTCGCTCGGGCGGGCACATGGATCCCCGGACGCCGCCATGACCCCCAAGGATCCGAACGCCTCTCCGCTGACCGAGCACTTCTCCTGGCTGGAGAGGCTCGCGACGCAGCTCGTTCGTGATCCCGACGACGCCGGCGACCTCGTCCAGGACACCTGGGTCGCCGCGCTCCGGATGCCTCACCACGAGGTGCGGGAACCACGGGGGCTGCTCCGCCGGCTCCTCACGCGGGCCATCTCCCGGCGCGCGCGGTCCGAGCGCCGTCGGCGGGACCACGAGGCGCTCGCTCACACCGAGGTCCACTGGGACGAGCGCGATCAGCTTGTCGAGCGCGCCGAGCTCGGTCGCGAGCTCACGCGGCTCGTGCTGGAGCTCGACGATCCGTACCGCGAGACGGTCTTGCTGCGCTACGCGGAGGACCTGACGCCGACGGAGATCGCGCGACGTACGTCGACGCCGCTCGCCACGGTCAAGTCGCGGCTCGCGCGCGCCAAGGCGATGCTCCGTGATCGCTGGGACGAGGATCACCCCGGGTCGCGCGAGTGGCTCTCCTCCCTCGCCCTCGCGGTGCCCGCGGTCCGGCGGGTGCCCCCTGCCATCGCAGGCGGTTCCTCCTTCACCCTCTACGCCCTCGTCGCCATGAAGACGAAGCTCCTCCTCGCGGCCGGCGGTGCGCTGGCGTTCGGCGCCGTCCTCTGGTTCCAGACGACCGACCCGCAGAGCACGGTCCGGCCCCAGGCGGGCGACTTGGTCATGGGGAGCGATGACACCGAGCGGATCGCGCTGCCCCGTCCTCAGGAACCGATCGCTCCGGTCGAGGAGACCTCGAGGACGGCGGCGGACACCACGAACGAGCCGAGCACGAGGCAGCCCACCGCGCCGCACGAGGAGGCCGCTCTTCGCATGTACCGGGGCAGGGTGATCGACCTCGCGGAGCGGCCGGTCGCGCAGATCGACGTCGCGCTCACACGCGGCGGGCGCGAGGCAGCGCGTGCGACCACCGGGCTGGACGGGCGGTTCGAGATCGAGGCCGCGCCCGGCGTCGGCGAGATCCAGGCCGTCGAGCCGGACCTGGTGAACCTGTTCGTCCACCGTACCGAGGCGACGGGCGAGCTCGACGCGCTGCTCGTCGTCGCACCGTTCCGGACGCTCGGCGGCACCGTCACGGCGCCGGACGGATCGCCCGTTCGGGACGCGCTCGTCGAGCTCGTTCCGCCTCCCGGGTTCCGGGGGCGCTTCGACGCCGTCCTCGACGCCGCGTCGATCGAGCGGAGCGCGGGCACGACGGACGAGTTCGGCCGCTTCCTCCTGGAGCGCGCGCCGATCCTCGACGGCTCGACGGTCCGGGCAACCGTCGACGGCTTCCCGCCCGCCGCGGTTCCGGCGCCGCCCGTCGAGGCCCGGAACCTCGCGCTCGTCCTGCAGCGCTCCGACGCGGAAGAGAACACCCTCGCCGGGCGCGTGATCGACGGGAGGGGAGTGCCGGTGCAGGGCGCGCTCGTCTCCCTCGGGCACGAGGCCGTCGCGACCGCGCCGGACGGCACGTTCCGCATCGCGACCGACGAACCGCCGGAGGCCGACCGCGTCACGGCCGTCGCGCCGGGGCACCTGCCGGCGACGTGGATCGGCGAGGTCGATCCCGCGACCGGTCGTGCTGCGTTCCCGGAGTACCTGGAGCTGCAGCTCGGGAGCGAGGCGCTCGAGATCGCCGGGGTCGTGAGGAGCGAGTCCGGCGACCCCCTCGGCGGGATCGAGCTCTGGATCGAGGACCCGACGGAGTTCGGGACGATCGGTAACGACGACCTCGCGCACCTGGAATTCCTCGCGGCGCCCCGCGAATCGACCTACGACCCGACGTCGGACGCGTACTTCCGCTACGTCCAGACGGACGCGCGCGGCCGATTCCGGATCCAGGGGCTGCTGGACCGCGACTACACGCTGATGCTCATGGACCTGGACCGGATGCACCTGCACCGCGCCGGGTCCTTCGCCGCCGGTCGGGCGGACGTCGAGATCGTCCTTCCCACGCGGGAGTCAGGCGCCTTCGAGGGACGCGTCGTCTCCGCGAGCGGCGAGCCGGTGTCGGGCGCCCGCGTCGACCTGCGCGTGCACAAGTTCGGCGGCGTGTCCCATCTGCCCGACCCCGTCGTCACCGACGAGACGGGTGCGTTCAGGTTCCCGGACGTCGTCGCGGAGGAAGCGGTGGTGATGGTGCGCGGCGAGAGCGTCCTCCCGGCGTTCCAGCCGGCGCGGCGAGCGGACGGTCCGATCGACGTCACCGTCGAGGTCCTGTGCCACTTCAAGGTCGACCTGCGTGGGACCGAGATCCGCGCCAGCAAGGTCGGTGCGCGCGACGCGAACGGCACCTCGCTGTCTCTCTACGACATCGGCGCCAACGGGTTCTTCCAGTCGATCAGGATCGGGATCGACGGCGAGCGTTCGTCGACGATCGGCGTCACGGAGAAAGCGCGATCGATCTCCCTCTACCTGGAGGGCCGTGAGGTCGCGAGCTTCGACGTAAAGCTGGTCGCGGGCGAGCTGACCACGTTGCGCCCCTGAAGCGGTTGACCGCGATCTAGAACAGCGTGTCCGGCGTCAGCAGCGCCACGCCCTCGTTGCGGACGTTGTTGAGCCGCGTGCTGACCCGGTCGAGCGTCAGCCGCCCGGCAGGCGCCGGCTCGAGCAGGCGCTTCGTCGCCTCCGCGTCCTCGACCTCGGGGGTCAGCCAGCGCTCGAAGTCGTCGGGCTCGATCAGGCACGGCATCCGATCGTGCAGCTCGCCGATGTCGTCGTTCGCCGCGGTCGTGAGGATCGTGAAGCTCGTGCGGGCGGGCTCGTTCTGGCTGCCCTTCCAGTGCTCCCACAGGCCGGCGAAGGCGAGCGGCCGCTCGTCGGTACGCCGGATGCGGAACGGGATCTTCTGGTCGCCGTCGCGCTTCCACTCGTAGAACCAGCTCGCGGGCACGAGGCACCGGCGCCGCTTCAACGCCGCGCGGAACGATGGCTTCTCGGCGGCGGTCTCCGAGCGCGCGTTGATCGTGCGGTAGCCGATCTTCGAGTCCTTCGCCCACGACGGCACGAGGCCCCACCGCATCGGCCGCGCCTCCCGCGCGCGCTCCGGGCCGTCGCTGACGACGACGGGCAGCTCCTGGGACGGCGCCGCGTTGTAGCGCGCATCAAACTCGGGGCCGCCGTCGAGCGCGAACAGCGCCGCGAGGACGTCGGGCTCGACCGTGAGGGCGTAGCGGCCGCACATGGCTTCGATCCTAATGAGCGCGGAGAGCGGGCCGATAGCCCGGATCCGTCGCGCACGCCTCACGAGCGGCTTGGAGCGCCTCCAGGACGCGGGCGCGCCGCCGCGCCGCGTTGTGCCCGGCCGGCAGGCGGGACTGCCAGGGCTGGGCCTCCCAGTGATCGCCGCCCGCCGGATCCGCCGCCGTCGAGCCGCCGGGGTCGCGGAAGTACGCAAGCGCGACGTCGACCTCCTCCAGGCACCAGAATTCGAGCGTCATCCGATCGATATCGACGCGGAGCACCGACCCGTCCGCGTCGACGGTGCCGCGGACCACCCCGGACATCGGGTGGGCGCGCGAAACGTCGGCGAGGGGTTCGAGCCAGTGGCGGATCATGGGCAGGGAGCGCGGCGCAGGCGGGGCCAGCGTAGCTCAGCGCGTGCGGCGCGCCGCTATGCACGCCGCGCCCGCGAGCCAGAGGCCGGCGGTCGCCGCGACCGTGCCGCTCGCGTCCACCGCGCCGCCGACGACGTGCGGCGCCAGGCGCGTCGCCATCAGGTAGCCGACCAGGCCCGCGCCCACGCCCAGCGCTGTTGCCAGGGTCACGAAGCGCGACATTCGATCGGTGAGGAGCCGGGCCGCCGCGGCGGGGCAGGTCAGAAGGGCGACGACCAGGATCGAGCCGAGCACGTCGAAGCTCGCCACGATCGCGAGCGTCGTCAGGGCAAGCAGCGCGAGCGACGCCAGGCCCGGGCGCAGGCCGCGCGTCGTCGCGAACGCGGGGTCGAAGGTCGCCGCGCGCAGGAGCTTCCAGGTCGCCGCGACGAACGCGATCGAGGCGACGAAGAGCGCCGCCAGGATCCCGACGCCGCGCGGCAGCGTCGAGAGGCTGTCGGCGCCGAGGAGCTCCGGCCACGTCCTCGCCGGCGCCGTCCAGAACAGGAGCTCGAGCTGGCCGCTCAGCACGCAGTCGATGTCCAGGTCGACGTTCCGCGGACCAGCCGTCTCGACGAGCAGCACGCCGAGCGCGAACAGGCTCGTGTAGACCAGTCCAATGGCCGCCGTCCGGTCGACGCGTCCGTAGCGCGTGATCACGCCGATCGACGCGCTCGCGATCATCGCTGCTCCGAGCGCGCCCAGGAACATCGGCAGCGGCGTGCGCAGGCCCGTCGCCAGGAACCCGACCACGAGGCCGGGGAGGACCGCGTGGGCCATCGCGTCGCCGAGGAGCACCTGGCGCCGTAGCACGAGGAACGAGCCGAGCAACGCGAGAGTGCCCGCCGCGAACGTCACCGCCGCGAGCGGCACGAGGTCGAGCGTGAGGAACTCGTGGATCCCCGGCGGGATCGCGTTCGGTTCGTCGGGCGCGGCGAGCGCGATCACGACGGACCTCCGCCGCTCGCCGCCGCGGCGCGCGCCCGCTCACGCAGGCGGCGCAGCCGGATCCAGCCGGACAGGAGCCCGCGCTCTGGCGCCAGCGCCAGGCTCGTCGCGAACGTTGCCGCCGCCACGAGCACGATCAGCGATCCCGCCGGCGCGTTCGGGAGTACGGCCGAGAGCGAAGCTCCGACCCAGCCCGCCGACGCTCCGATCATTGCCGAGAGCGCGACGAGCGCTCCGACGCGCGTGGTCCACAGCCGCGCCGTCGCCGCGGGGGTGACGAGCAGCGCGACGACCAGCAGCATCCCGACCGCCTGCAGTCCGGCCAGCGTCACAGTCGCGACGAGCGCCGCGACCACCCCGTCGAGCAGCCGGACCGGCAGCCCCGCCGTCACCGCGAACCGCTCGTTGAACGCGACCGCCGTAAGCGGCTTGATCAGCGCCACCGTCAACGTGATGCAGACGGCGCAGATCCCGGCGACGAGCCACGCGTCGGCGCTCGTCATCGACGCGGTCGAGCCGAAGATGAGCCGGTCGAGGCCCGCCTGGTCCGCGCCCGGCGTGCGGCGCACCGCCGACAGCGCGACGATCCCGGCGCCGAACGAGGAGCTGGACACCGTCGCCGTCGCCGTGTCGACCGTCAGGCGCGTCGCGCGCACCAGCAACTCGATCGCGAGCACCGCGAGCCCGCCCGCGACCGCCGCGCCGACGAGCAGCGTCGCGAGGCTACGCTCGGTCGCGCCCGCCGCGGTGGAGATCAGGAACGCGACCGACACGCCGACGAGCGTCGCGTGCGCCATAGCGTCCGCCACCAGCGCGCGCCGCTTGAGCATCGCGAACGGTCCGACCACGCCTGCGCCGATACCCAGCAGCATCGCGCCCGCCAGGACGACGTTCGTGTTGTAGCCGCCGCGGAAGGCGAGGACCTCCAGCCACTCGCGCATCGCGCCCCGCTCAGCCGTGCGCTGCCACGGCCGCCGCCTCGGTCGCGCCGTACGCGCGGTCGAGGTGGTGGCGCGCGAGCGCGTCCTGCACCGAGCCCGACGCCACGACCTGTCCGTCGAGGAGCAGCGCGTCGTCGAAGCGTGCCGCGACCGAGTCGAGGTCGTGGTGGACGGCGATCACCGTGCGGCCCTCGCGGGTCAGCCGGCGGAGCTCGTCCGCGATCGTGACCTCGGTGGCCGCGTCGACGCCGGTGAAGGGCTCGTCGAGCAGGAACAGCTCGGCGCCCTGTGCGAGGGCGCGTGCCAGGAACACGCGCTGCTGCTGGCCGCCCGAGAGCTGACCGATCGGCCGGTCGGCGAACTCCAGCATTCCAACGCGGACGAGCGCGTCGCGCGCCGCGTCCTTCTCGGGCGACGACACGCCCGTGATCCGGCGCGCCCACGACGGAAGGAGCCAGCCGAGCCGGCGCGTCGCGCCCATCTCGACCACTTCCAGCACGGTGACCGGGAAGTCCCAGTCGACGCTCTCGCGCTGGGGGACGTAGGCGACGCGGTCGCGCACCTCGTCGAACGGACGGCCCCAGAACGTCGCGTGGCCCGCGAGCGACGGGACGAGCCCGAGCGCCGCGTTCAGGAGCGTGGTCTTGCCCGCGCCGTTCGGCCCGACGATCGCGGTCATTGCGCCCGCGCGCGCCGACCACGTCACGTTCCACAGAACCGGCTCCGTGCGGTACGCGACCGACAGCCCGTCCACCGACATCGGCGCGCCGGCGAGATCGCTTCTCTGGATCATCGGCTCGCCTCCCCGCCCGCGCTCGGCGGCGCGAGGGCAGAGACGATCGTCTCCAGGTTGTGGCGCAGCATGCCCTCGTAGGTCACGGCGTCGCCGGGCGCGTCCGCGTGCAGGACGCCGCCGATGCGCACCGCGTGCCCCGCCGCGTTCGCGCCCTCGACGAGGGCGGCGACGTTGCGCTCGGACACGGTGGACTCGAAGAAGACCGCGGGGAGGCGGCGCTCCACGACGAGCGCGACGAGTTCCTCGATCGCGCGCAGTCCGGCCTCGCTCGCTGTCGAGACGCCCTGGATGCCCTCGACGGTCACGTCGTAGCGACGGCCGAAGTAGCCGAACGCGTCGTGGGCGGTGAGCAGCACGCGGCGCTCGGCCGGGATGGCGGAGAGACGCTCGGCGCACTCCGCGTCGAGCAGCGCGAGCCGCTCGGCGACCCGCGCGGCGCGCTCGTCGATCGCGGATCGGTCGCCGTCGACGTGCTCGGCCACGATCCCCGCGACGACGTCGGTCGTCCGGAGCCACAGCGAAGGGTCCATCCAGACGTGCGGGTCGGGGGCGCCGCCGTCCTCCAGGATCTCGTCGCCCTCGACGATGCGCTCGGCGAGCGCGACGACCTCGACGTCGGCCTCCGCGACCCGCTCGAGGGTCTCGGTGAGGTGCCCCTCCAGGTGGAAGCCGTTGTAGATCACGACGTCCGCGCGCATCAGCGTCGACACGTCGTCGCGCGTCGGCCGGAACAGGTGCGGGTCGACGTCCGGCCCGAACAGCACGACGACGTCGCAGTCGTCGGCCGCGATCTCCTCCACGACGTCGCCGATCATCGCGGTCGTGCAGACGATCGTCGTGCGGCCGGCGACGGTGGTCGTCGCTTCCACGCTGCACGAGGCGAGCGCGACCGCGAGGACGGACGTGAAGAGGGCGGCGCTCCTGAGGAGCGCATTCGAGCGGCGGCGAGGCATGGGTGGCTGGGCAGACCTTTCGGCTGTATCGGAAGCTACTCCGTAGCTGACGCTACGGATAGGTCCAGAGCCAGGATCTCGACAAAATGTCGCGAGGTTGCGGCCGCGTCTGCGGGCCCGGCCCGCGGCTCACTCCGAGAACGCCGCGAAGACCCGGAGCGTCTCCGAGCTCACGTGGTGCTCCACGCCCTCGGCGTCGATCTCCGCCGACTCCCGCGGGATGCCCAGCGCCAGGAGGAACGTCAGGACGACGCGGTGGCGCTCCTTCGACGCGCTCGCGAGCTCGACGCCGGCCTCTGTCAGGGTGATCGGACGGTACGGCTCGGTGTCCACGTATCCGTCCCGCTTCAGGCGCCCGACCATCCGGCTCACCGTGACGTGGCTGACGCCGAAGCGGCGTGAGAGGTGGACGACCCGCGCCTCGCCTCGGTCCTCGATGAGGTCGCCGATCGCTTCGACGTAGTCCTCGGTGAGCTCAGCCGCGTGGGCCGAGCGCACCCGCGCGAACCGCTCGGGACCGGTGGAACGGGCCGATTCGCCCGTCAGGAGGTCACGCTCGAGCCGTTCGCGCTCCTCCGGGCGGCTCTCGACGAAGCGCTCGAACGCGGCCAGCGTGTCGTCGCTCACATGGTGCTCCAGCCCCTCCGCGTCGCGCGTGGCGACGGTGGGGGGGATCCCGATCGCGAGCAGGAAGCGCAGGACGCTCGCGTGCCTCGCCCGCGAGCGACCCGCCAGCTCGCGGCCCTCGTCGGACAGTTCGATGGCCCGGTACGGGGCGGTGACGACGAGGCCCTCGCGCTGGAGCCGATCCACGGTCCGGCTGACGGTGACGTGGCTGACCCCGAAGCAAAGCGCCAGGTCCTTCACGCGCGCCTCGCCGTGCTCGCGCACGAGATCGTCGATCGCCTCGACGTAGTCCTCCGCCGTCTCGATCCGATTCGCGCGCCGGACGGCGCTGTGGCCCTCCCGGATGCGCGCCACGCCGTCCCGACGTGCCCTGCCGGAGCCTCCGGGGGCCGATCCTGAGGTCCCTTCTCGGTTCTCTCCTCGGGTCTCCGAGGCCTCGGAAGCGTCCTCCTGGGAGTCGTGGGAGCTGGAGCGGGGGACCGACACGGGCCCCAGGCTACGCATCGAGGCCGTTCAGGGGCAGGCCCAACGGGCTTCAGGTACCGGATCGAGTTGACAGTGTCAACTTTCCTGGAACATTGCCTGAGAACTTCTCGTCCCTGTCAGTCGTTCGCCATGTCCAACCAAGCTCCGCCCACAGGGCGCCCCGGGCTCCGGCCCGCGCGCGCATCGCACCGCTCCGTGTCCCGGCCGTCCCGTGCCCTCGCCGCCGTCGCGCTCGCGGCCGCCGGCATGGGCGCCGGCTGCTCGCTCTTCCGACCCAAGGTCCCGGAAGCGGTCTCCCTCCACCACCAGGTCGCCGACACCGGGACGCTGCGCGCCGGCGCCGCCGCCGTCGACATCACGCCGACGCGCGACCTGTACATGGGCGGCTTCTCGCTCATGCGCCGCAGCGAGGGCGTGCACGACCCGCTCTACGCGCGCGCCATCGTCCTGGAACGCGACGACGTGAAGGTCGCGCTCGTCGCCGTCGACCTGATCGGGATGGCGCGCGGCGAGGTGCTCGCGATCAACGAGGAGCTCCAGGGCTTCGCGCCCCAGAACGTGATCATCGCCGCGACGCACACCCACCACGCGCCGGACACGATCGGCCTGTGGGGGATGCCGCCGTTCAAGAGCGGCGTCGACCGCGCGTACCTCGATCAGGTCAAGGCGGGCATCCTCACGGCGCTCGCGGAGGCGGACGCCGACCTCGTCCCGGCCGAGGTCGCGTCGGGCCGCGTCGCCGTCGATCCCGCCGGCCTCATGCGCAACGGCAACCGCGGCGGGCTCGTCGACCCCGAGGTCGTCGTGATGCACGTCCGCACGCGTGACATGCGCCGGACGATCGCGACCGTCACCGAGCTCGGCTGTCACCCCGAAGCGATCTGGAGCGGCAACAAGCAGATCACTGCCGACTTCCCCGGGCGGACGGTGAAGCGCCTGGAGGAGGAGCTCGGCGGCGTCGGTATCTACGTGTCGGGCGCCCTCAGCGCGCTCGTCGCTCCGGTCGACTGGCGCCAGCCGGACCAGACCGTCTGGGACGAGTGCAACCGCATCGGCGACCGCCTCGCGGACCACTCGCTGGAGGTCGTGCGCGGGCTCGGCCGCTACCGCTCCGATCCCGATATCCAGGTCTGGCACACGCCCGTCTACCTGAAGAACCGCAACTGGATCTACAGCGCGGCGCTCTTCACCGGACTCGTCGATCGGCAGATGTACGGGTCCGGGTACCTCGAGACCGAGGTCAACCTGTGGAAGGTCGGCGACCTCACCGTCGTGTCCGTGCCGGGCGAGATCGCGCCCGACCTCGGCCTGCGCATCAAGGCGTTCTGCGGCGCGCCGACGATGCTCGTCGGGCTCGCGAACGACGAGGTCGGCTACCTCGTCGCCGAGTGGGACTACGACATGGAGTACTACGGCTACGAGCGCACGCTGTGCGTCGGCCGGGACGGCGCGACGCGCGTGATGGAGCACATCCGCGACCTAGAGCTTCTCGCTCGCTACCGCCCCGACGCGGCCGAGGTGCAGTGATGCGCGCCCGGGCACGGATCGCCGGTCTCGCCCTCGTCGTCGCGTCGCTCGCCGGCTGTCGGACCCTCGCGCAGGAGCGCGGGCCGGCGACCACGGCCGAGATCGACGCCGCGATCGAGCGCGTCGACGCGATGCACGAGCAGGTGATCGAACTGACGCTGATCAGCACACTCGACGCCGAGAAGGCGTTCTGGGTCAAGCTGCTCGATCGCCTGGGCGATCAGCGCGAGGAGCTCACGACGGTGCGCGACGCCAGCGCCGCGGGGGGAGGGCGATGAGCGGTCAGGATCGCATCGACCGGCGCGCCGCGCTCGGCCTGCTCGGCGCGGGCGCCGCGTCGCTCGTGACCGGGTGCAGCACCGTGATCGGCGCGCGCTCGCCGCGGATGGCGCGGGCGCTCCCCGACGACCTCGCCGGGCGCTACGCGGTGCCGGAGATCACCGCGGTCCGGCCGGAGGGGACGGACGAGATCGGTCGCGCGATCCGGCACGGCGGCCGGATGGACGTCCTCGGGCACGACCTCGCGTACGACTTCTACGTGCCGGAGCGCGCCGACGGTCCGGTGCCGTTCCTCCTGAACCTGCCGATCCTGGCGGGCGACAAGCCGATCAACCGGATGGTCTGCAAGCGCCTCGCCTGCTTCGGCATCGCGTCGGGGACGATCGAGCGACCGGGGAACCTCTTCCGCCAGTGCGAGACGCTGGAGCAGCTCAACGAGAACCTCGTCCAGACCGTGCGCATCCAGCGCGCGTTCGTCGACTGGGCCGCGCAGCGCGACGAGGTGCGCTCCGATGAGCTCGGCGTCGTCGGCGTGTCGATGGGCGGGATGGTCGGCACGCTGCTCGGCGCGGTCGAGCCGCGGCTGCGGACGCTGTCGCTGTGCCTCGCGGGCGCGGACTTCACCGACCTCCTGATCCACACCAACGAGCGCCGCGCGAACGCGTGGGGGCGTCAGCGCACCGACATCGACGGGATCTCGATGCGCGAGCTCCAGGCGCGCGCGTCGCAGTCGCTCGTCGACGAGCCCGCACGGCTGGCGCGGTACATCGAGACCGAGAAGGTCCTGTTCGTCACCGCGCGCTACGACACGACGATGCCCGCGCGCAACTCCGACCTCCTGTGGGAGGCGCTGGGTCGCCCCGAGCGGAAGTACCTCCCGTTCGAGCACTACACGGCGATCCTCGCGATCGACTGGATGATCGACGCCGTCGTCACCCACAGCCGCCGGCGGTTCGCCGGGCTCGCGTGACGACGCGTCAGTCCTCGTCCTTCGCGGGGAACAGCGCCACCAGCGCGTCGTCCAGCAGCGCGCGCCACTGGCCCCACGAGTGACCCTCGTGCCGCTCCATCGCGGTGACGGGGACGTCGCGTCGCTCGTAGAGGTCCACGAGTGCGCGCGCCTCGCGCGCGCCGTCGTGCACCGTGCCCCACGACACGAACGCGCGCGCCGGGCGCGCCTCGTCGGCGGAGACGATCTCCTCGAACGCCGTCGGCACGACCCAGAGCGCGGGGGACTGGATCGCGGCGAGCGCGATCGTCGAGCGGTGGCGGGCGCAGATCATCGCGGCCGCCACGCCGCCGAGTGAGGTGCCGAGGACGCCGCGCTCCTCCGCGCGCGAGGTCAGCTCGTACTCCTCCTCCAGCGCCGGGAGGAGCTCCTCCGTCAGCGCTCGGCCGAGGCGCGGATCGGCCGCGAGCTCGCTCGCGCGCAGGTTCCTGCCGTTCCGCCGCGGGTCGACGAGGACGAGCAGCACCGGCCGGATCCGTCCCGCCGCGAGGAGGTTGTCATGGACCGTCGCGAGCGCGCCGAGGCGCGGGTCGAGGTACTCCTGCCCATCCGTGACGAACAGGACGGCCAGCGGCTCGTCGCCGCGGTGCTCCTCGGCGGGCTCGTGGACGCGGTAGACGACCTCGCGGCCGAGGTGTTCGCTCGAGAGCTGCTTCGGCGCCGACGTCGTCCCGCGCGCGACGTCCTCCTTGGCAACGACCCACGGCGAGCCGACGTGCGCGGGCATCGCGAGCTCCGAGTTCGGTCCGAAGCCGCTCCACTGCCGGGCCTCGTTCTCCGGATCGAGCGTCCACTCGTCGCCGTCGAGGACGAGCTTGTAGTCGATGCGTGCGTCCTCGGGGAACGACGTGCGGCGGAGCCAGACGTCGAGCGGCTCGACGCGGGTCAGCGGCCCCGTCGCCGGATTCCAGCGGTTGTGATCGCCCGCGACCGCGACGCTCTCGCGCGGGCCGCGGAAGAGGAACACGGCCGTGCCGTCGGAGCGCCAGGGGATCTGCTCGGCCTCCCGGAGCTCGGTCCAGAGCGCGTCGAGGCGCTCGGCGCGCTCCTCCGCGCCCGGGAGGCGCGCGATCGTGCGCAGACGGACCTCGACGTCGTCGGCCCATCGCGCGTCCGGAGCCAGCAGCGCGGCGCCGGCGGCCGACGCGGCGAGAGTGAGGAGGGTGACGGCGCGGAGCATGCTCGGACCAGGCTACTCCAGCCCCACCGGGTCGCGGGGGCCAACGAGGTACGCCTCGGGTATCGTCTGCCGCGCCCGAAGGAGCACCATCGATGAACTACAGGCGAATGGGCCGGACCGGCCTGCGGATCAGCAGCGTGTCCATCGGCGGCTGGCTGACGCTCGGCGGGAGCGTCGACGAGGACACGTCGCGCGCCATCGTGCGCGAGGCGCTCGAGGGCGGCGTCAACTTCATCGACCTCGCCGACGTGTACTCGCGCGGCGAGGCCGAGCGCGTCGTCGGGGCTGCCATCGCGGACGTCGACCGCTCCAGCCTCGTCCTGTCCACCAAGGTGTTCGGCCGGATGGGGGACGGGCCGAACGAGCGCGGGCTGTCGCGCAAGCACGTCCTGGAGGCCTGCGAGGCGTCGCTCTCGCGGCTCGGGACCGACTACGTCGACCTGTACTTCTGCCACCGCTCCGACCCGGAGACGCCGCTGGAGGAGACGGTCCGCGCGATGGACGACCTCGTGCACCGCGGGAAGGTCCACTACTGGGGGACGAGCGTCTGGCCGCCGGAGATGCTCGACGCCGCGCACGACCTGTGCGATCGGCGGGGCTACTACCCGCCGCTCGTCGAGCAGCCCGAGTACAGCCTGCTCCAGCGCGGCATCGAGTCGACGACGCTGCCCGCCGCCCAGCGCCTCGGGATGGGCGTCGTCGTCTGGAGCCCGCTCGCAGGCGGGCTGCTGACGGGCAAGTACGACGGCGACGAGGTCCCGGCCGGCAGCCGCGGCGCGGAGACCAAGTGGCTCGACGAGAAGCTCGATGACGCGACGCGCGAGCGCCTGCGCGCGTTCTCGGGCGTCGCGCGCGAGATCGGCGCGACGCCGGCGCAGCTCGCGCTGGCGTGGATCCTGCGGAGGGACGAGGTCACGAGCGTGATCACTGGCGCGACCCGTCCCGAGCACGTGCGGGCGAACCTCGCCGCGGCGGACCTGGAGGTCTCCGCGGAGGTCGCGCGCCGGATCGAGGAGATCTTCCCCGCATGACCGACGCAGACGGCCCGAGCGACCGGGGCGAAGCGGACGACGCGCGATCTCCCCTTCGGCGGCGCCTCGCCGTCCTCGCGATCTCGACAGCGGTGGCGCTCCTCACCCTGGAGCTCGTCATCGACCGCTTCGTCCCGATCCTCGGCCAGATCTACATGCTCGACGGAGAGCTGCTGCACGATGCGCAGCCGTTGGCGAGAAGGCTGCAGCCGATGCACAAGGGGTGGCTCCGCGAGGGCGACGTGCCGCGCGTACTCGTCGAGATCGGACCGGACGGATTCCGCGGCCCGGCGCTGGAGCGACCGAAGGCGCGGCCGCGGCTGCTCGTCATCGGCGACTCGTTCGTGATGGCGGAGAACGTCCCGCACCCCAACACGTTCGTCGTCCAGCTCGGAGAGGCGCTCGACGATCTACGCGGTTCCGGGTCGTCCCCCGCGCCACCGGTCGAGGCCGTGAACGCGGGGCGCGCGGGCTATGGCCCCGGCCAGATCTTGCTCCTGCTCCAGCGCATCGTCGACGACGTGCGCCCCGACGCTCTCGTCTGCGTGCTGTGCGCCCACAACGACGTGGGGGACCTGCCGCGCAACAAGCTGTTCTCGCTCGACGAGAGCGGCCGACTCGTGCGCCGCAGACCGCGGCTCGGCATGCGCGTCCACGACGAGTTCCAGGGGCGCGTGACGCGCGCCTCGTCGCCCGGGCTCGTGCGGCTCTGGTACTACTGGCAGTTCGCCGACGCGCGCCGTCCCGTCCACGAACTTCCCGACAGCACGATCGACCTCTACCTGACCGGGTTGGAGGCGCAGGCGAACGAGTTCTTCGTCCGCGGCAACGACGAGGTGGTCACCCTGTTCGAGGACGTGTACGACGCCGACCTCGTCCTCACGCCCGACGCCGAGATGGTGCGCACGAAGCTGGCGCTTTTCACCGAGATCCTGCGCGAGATCGTCGGCGTCGCGCGCGAGCGCGACGTGCCGCTTCAGTTCGTCGTCGTGCCCTCGGCGGTCGACGCGTGCCCGGGGTTCGGGATCCGCGTGGATCCGGAGCGCTATCCGGACTACTCCCCCGACCGACTGACCGCGACGATCGTCGGGGCGGTGCGCGCTGCGGGCGGCGCCGCGCTCGACCTCACGCCGGCGCTCCAGGCCGAGGACGGGCGCAACTGGGTCGGTGGGACCGACATCCACTGGAACTCCGGCGGCCAGGCGGTCTCCGCAGGTGCCGCGGCCGAGGCGCTCTGGGCGCGCGAAGACATGCGCCGCGCGCTCAGGGCCCGGTGACCCTCGCTGGTTTCCCTAACGTAAGTCCCAGAAAGAGAAACGACCCGATCCGGGACTTGGAAGGGAGGCTGGTACGCCCGACAGGATTCGAACCTGTGACCTTTCGCTCCGGAGGCGAACGCTCTATCCAGCTGAGCTACGGGCGCAGAAGGCGCGGGATCGTAGCCGGACGTCGGTCGCCCGGCCAGGCGCAGCCTGCCCCGAATCGCCCCATCGGGTCCCCTCGACGGCCGCCCGCGCGGCCCTGCGGGCAAACACCACGTCCGTTTTTCCTCAGAGGCACGTAACCTTCCCTGGCTTTGCGCCCTAGCGCGGAGAGCCCACCACTTCGCCCATCTCCCAGGAGAGCCTTCATGCTCGACGTCTCCCGCGTCTCTGAGCCCCGTCCGTCCGATGACAGCGTCCAGCGCCCCGCCGCCGGGGTCGTTGCCGCAGGATCGATCGCGGTCGCCGGACTGCTCGCCGTGGGAGTCATCGGGAGCGGAGCAGGGCCCCTGGACAGCGAAGGGGCGCCGATCGAGAGCCTCCGGGCCGACCCCCTCCTCAGCGCGGACTACGACGGCGACGGGCTCACCGACGACCAGGAGCTCGTCCTGGGCACGTTCCCCTTCGTCGCCGACAGCGACGACGACGGCTACCTCGACGGAGAGGAGGTTGCGCGCCAGAGCGACCCCCAGGACATCTTCAGCGTTCCGGAGACCGAGGGTATCTCCGCCGCGCTCGTCGCCCGGGGTGAGGAGAACGACCTGCGGCTCGTGATGTGCGTCCACGAGCCCGCTGGCGAGCTGTTCGACTCGATCATTCGCCTCGGTGCCCTTCGTGAGGGCCAGATCGTGACGGTGCCCATGGGCCGCGTCCTCGGTCTCTCCGAGGTGCGCGAGATCCCCGGCACCCTCGGGTCGCGGGTGATCACGATCGAGCTGCCGGTGCACCCGAACTTCGTCCACTCGGCCGGCCGGGCCACCTTCTTCCTGGCCGCCGGGAACGCGACCACCCTCCTGTACGGCTCGGCCTCGAAGGTCGACGTGACCTCGACCGACGGCATCCTGCTCCTGCAGCGGGTCGCCAATGCGGACCAGGAGACCCACGCGACCCAGGGCGGCGGCAGCATCCGCCAGCCGATCCCGTCCGGCGCGGCGCCGACGGTCCCCTCGACCTGGATCCCCGGTGCGGTCTGCTTCCAGCGCTCGTCGGTCGTCGGCGGTGCAGGCGCTGTCGTCCTGCACCAGGTGGTCGAAGCGGACTGCCTGCCCGGCTGGGACACGTACTGCGCCTCGGACTGCACTTCGACCGTCGGGACGACCTACGAGACGATCGATCCGGCCGCCCTCATTGGTGGTTGACCGCCGGGGCTGAGTCCCGAGATCGACTCCTGGGGCGGATCCTCCGCGCGACCGTCCCGCTCGCGGGACTCACCCTGCGGCATGACGTCCAGGTCCCCTTCGCGATGCCGTCGGGAGTTCGCGTGCCGCCGTTGCGGATCGGGCGCCAAGACGTGTCTTGATTGCGTCCGCATGAGCGGAAGGTCACTCACGAGGTCCCGAAGGTGCCCGATTTCGGGATGCGGTGCGAATTAGCACGATGTGTGCGGGGCTCGAGCGGAACCTCGTGCCACCACTGAGCGTCTCCTTTGACTGACCCATGAGCGGCCCCCTTCGTACCGACCCCGACCGCGAGCTCGTGCTCGAGTGCCAGGCGGACCTCGGTGAGGGGTTCGGCGGGGCGTTCCGGCGTCTGTACGACCTGTACAAGGACCGGGTCTACAACGTCTGCTACCGGATCACCGGCAGCGCGACCGACGCCCTCGACGCTTCCCAGGAGACTTTCGGGATCGTCCATCGGAAGATCGGCGCGTTCCGCTTCGAGTCGAAGTTCTCCAGCTGGGTGTACCGCATCGCGGTGAACGCCAGCATCGACATCAAGCGTCGCTCCGGCACGCGCTCCGTCGCGTCCCTGGAGGCCCTTCAGTCGTCGAACGACGGCGATGGCCCCGGCGCGCTCGAGATCAAGGACGAGGCGACGGAGGCTCCCACGGCCGCCGCGTCGCGGCACGAGCTGGAGGTCGACATCCAGCGCGCGATCGACCGCCTGTCGCCGAAGATGCGCTCGATCATCGTCCTCCGGTACCTCGAGAGCCTCAGCTACGACGAGATTGCAGACGTGCTCGCGATCTCGCTCGGCACGGTCAAGTCTCGCCTTTCCCGCGCCCACGCGGCGCTCGATCGGGAGCTGACACCGATCGTCGACCGCCACTTCATCCACGGGGGGTGATCGCAGATCCCCCACCTGTCGGCATCTCTCCAGCCGACTCTGCTCGACCTCTGTCTGTCCGTATCCGATGTCCGCTGATCCCAGCTCTCCCAACGACCCTCGGCCTGGCCCGCTCCCCGCGGTCTGGCTCGACCTGATCGCCGACGAGGCGAACGGGCGAGGGGCTGACGTGATCGCTCGCGCCGCGGAGGTCCTCGGGCGCGCTCCGACCGACGAGGAGCGGTCGGCGCTCCACCGCGCGCTCGGCCACGCCGTCGCCCTGCGGAGCCTCGCGCGTCTCGATGCGCCCGTGAGCCTCGAAGGCCGCGTCGTGGCGGGCCTGGAGGCCGGCCACCGTCAGGACCGCGCCGTATCGCTCGTCGGCTCGCTCCCGCGGGTGACCGCGCCGGAGGAGCTCGACGACCTCGTCCGCGACGTCGCCGAGCAGGACGTCACCGAGCCCACCGCGCCGGCGGTCCTCGACCGGCTCGTCGCCGAGCGGATCGGTGACCCCGAGGCAGCGACGGTGCGGAGCATGACGGGGCGGCTCGACCGCCAGGGCGCGCCCTCGGACCTCGACGAGCGGATGCTCGCCGGCCCGACCCCGTTCCGGCGCCTGTCGCTCGCGCGCTGGGCCGCCTCGGTCGCGGCGGCCGTGATGCTCGTCGTCGCCCTGCGCCTGATCGAGACCCCCGAGGCCGAGGAGCCCACGGTCGAGTTCCGGATCACTCGCATCGACTCCCTGGCCAGCTCCGGGCTGTCGTCCGTCGACCGCGTCTTCCTCAGCTCGCTGACCGGCGAGACGTTCGGACGGTGATCCCCGTGCACCTGCCGTCGACCCTCTCCACCCGCGCCCGCTCGGCGCACGTCCAACTCCGGACGACGATCGCCGTGACGGCGATCGCGTGCGCGGGGTTCATCGGGTGCGGTGACGCGACGAGCTTCGAGACCGACAACAGCGGTGAAGGAAACCCGAGCGTCGGGTTCGCCAGCGGCGGCGGGTTCCCGCCCTTCCTCGACCTCGTCGAGACTGCGAAGGACACGACGCACTTCCGCGGCGTCCGGCTCGTGCGCTCGGTCACCGAGGACGGGGTGCTGGAGACGCGCCAGGACGTCGGCGCGGACGGCACGGGCCAGTTCGCGATCGAGCTCCTGGAGACGCTGTCGCTCACCCCGAACATCGACCCGGTGACGTTCCCGGTCCTGTTCGAGAACTCGGCGCGCTTCCAGTGGCAGGTGCGTGACTTCCGCATTCGCGACCTCCATCGCACGGCGCAGTCGTACTCGATCCACGTCCTTCCGGCCTCGCCGACGGTCGCCGGAATCCAGTGCGCGCGGGTCGACTTCCTCCGAAACACGCCGATCGGCGGTCGTCCGGGCCACTACGAGGTTGACATCGATCCCCAGACGGGGTTCGTCCTCGCCTGGCGCGAGTTCGACGAGATCGGGCAGCCGATCGTCGAGTCGACGTACGAGACGTTCCAGTACGGCGGTGATACGTCGGACATGATCCTGCGTGACCGCCTGTTCCCCGCGACGGATCTCGATCCCGCGGGCAACCTCGGCGTGCAGGCGGGGATGAACGTGCTCTACCCCGACGTCGCTCCGCTCGGGTTCGAGATCGTGGACGTCGAGCTGATGGACGTGCCGAACTCGATCGGCGTCTCCGGTCACGAGATCCTCGAGCCGGGCAACTGGGTGCGGTTCCTGATGACGGACGGGATCGAGACGATCACGTTCGTGCACGACGACGACTTCCAGCCGAACGTGGTGACGGTCGTCGAGCTCAAGGCCCTCCGCCAGGGCGCCTGGGAGATCCTCTTCGGGGACATCCAGGGGGCGAGCATCGTCGTCGCGGGCCGGGTGTCCGAGCCGATGATCCGCCGGATCATCCAGTCGGCGTTCTAGCCGTCCTTCCGGTGGCACCCGAGTCGTCGTGAGGCTCTCCGGGTGCACCTGGAATTTCGTTCCCGGTCCTGCGTAGAACCCCGCGTGAGTTCGGCACTCGGTGCCCGACGTCTCGGGGTTCATGGCGGCGGAAACAGCCAGTTGTGGGACTCGAGCGTCGGGCGTCGGGACCGACGCGATCCCGCTTCGGGAATCGGCGCCGGAAGGCCCGTCAGACGGCCCAGGAGGCCCCAGCGGGGTAGATTCGAGTGAGCCGAGACCCGCGGCTCGCCGCCATCCCCAGTCCCGTTTCGTTTCCATGACTGACCAGCCGTCCGAGCCCTTCAAGGAGTCCGACCTCGAGTCGCCCGAGTACCGGGAGCGTCTGATGCGCAAGCTCAACACGCTCATCGCCGTGCTGGAGGTGGCGAACGCCAAGGTCGACCGGTCCATCGACGGCCCGAACCCGGACATGGAGCGGCTGATCAAGATCAGGACGAACCTCACGAGCACGCTGGAGGTCTGCAAGCGGGCGCGCCGTGCGCTCGAGCGGCGGGAGACCCTCCCGGAGGGGCTGCCCGAGAACCTCGCCGAGGTGGTCCGCACCGCCGGCAAGGCGCACCGTCTGCCCAAGCGGCTGCCCGCCGGCTCCAGCGCGGAGATGAGCTCGGACGCCGAGCGCCGCCGCTTCGAGAACATGGGCCGGATCACCCGGTCCGACCTCGACGACGTCGACTACGACGACCTCGCCTCGAAGCTGCAGGGCTGACGTCGAACGACCAACGAGTCGCCCCCTTGCGATTCGAAGCACGCGAGCGGTCCTCTCGGGCCCTCGCGTGTTCGTCTGCCCGGACTGCGCAGCGGGCGCACAGCCGGGGGCGAGCCCGTAAGGTGTGCGGCCGCCGCGCGCGATGCAGTTCAACTCCTGGATCTTCCCGCTCTTCTTCGCGGTCGTCTACGCGGGATACCTCGGCCTGGGGCGCTCGCGGTACCGGCTGCAGAACGTGTGGCTCCTCGCGGCGAGCTACCTGTTCTACGGGTACTGGGATCCCAGGTTCCTCGCGCTGCTCGGACTGTCGACCGTCGTCGACTACGTGATCGGCGGACGCCTCGCCGCGTCCGACGACGAGCGTGTTCGCAAGCGACTCGTCACGCTCTCGATCGTCGTCAACCTCGGCATCCTAGGGTCGTTCAAGTACTTCGACTTCTTCGTCGACAGCACGGCCGCGCTGCTCGAGACGCTCGGGTTCCAGGTGCACCTGCCGACGCTGCGGGTGCTGCTGCCGGTCGGGATCAGCTTCTACACCTTCCAGACGCTCAGCTACACGATCGACGTGTACCGGCGTCGGATGCCGGCGACGAAGGACTTCTTCGGCTTCGCGCTGTTCGTCGCGTTCTTCCCGCAGCTCGTCGCGGGGCCGATCGAGCGGGCCGCACGCCTCCTCCCGCAGATCGAGCGGCCGCGCGACGTCACCGCGACCAAGGTCCAGGAGGGGGTGTGGCTCCTCGTCTGGGGCTACTTCAAGAAGACGGTCATCGCCGACCGGGCCGCGCTCGTCGCGAATCCGATGTTCGACGGGTCGTGGGAGACGCTGACCGGGCTGGAGCCGTTCACGGCCGTCCTGGCGTTCACGATCCACATCTACTGCGACTTCTCCGGCTACTCGGACATCGCGCGCGGGCTCGCGAAGCTGATGGGCTTCGAGTTCCTGCTGAACTTCCGCCTGCCGTACTTCGCGACCGGGCCGAGCGACTTCTGGGGCCGCTGGCACGTCAGCCTCTCGACCTGGCTGCGCGACTATCTCTACATCCCGCTCGGCGGCAACCGCGGGAGCCGGTTCACGACGTACCGGAACATGTTCCTCGTGATGGCGCTCGGGGGGCTCTGGCACGGCGCGGCGTGGCCCTACATCCTCTGGGGCAGCTACCACGGCGCCCTTCTGGTCCTGGAGCGCGTCTGGGCGGACGCGCGCGGCCTCGACCCGAGGCGGCAGCTCTCGCTCGCCGGCGAGTGGACGCGGATCGTCCTGTTCTGGCCGCCGATGCTGCTCGGGATGGCGATCGTGCGGTGCTCGTCGCTCGACCAGTTCGGGCACCTGGTGACGCACTCCTCGTTCGAGATGACGGCGCGCGCGTCCAAGGGCCTCTACGACCTCGCGTACTTCTCCTGGCCGCTCGTCGTCGTCCAGCTCGCACAGCACTTCTCGAAGGATCTGCTCGTGCCGCTCCGGCTCCCGCTCGTCGGTCGCGCGCTGCTCTTCGCCGCGCTGCTGCTCGGGATGATGGTCTTCGGCGTCCGCGAGCCCGTCGAGTTCTTCTACTTCCAGTTCTGATGACGGATCCCGCGAACCGACTGGCCTCCGAGGCCGAGCACGCCGTCGATGCGCGTCGGCTGGCGGCGATGCTGGCCCTCGTCCTTGCGATGACGCTCGGCGCGAACGCGCTCGCGATCCGCCTCTCGCCGGTTTCGGAGCGCAAGCACGACGGGCGCATCGTGCGGGCGAAGTGGGACCTCGCGTCCCAGGGCGTCCCCGCGGGCGGCATCGCCGTCACGGGGGACAGCAGCGGCAACTTCGCCGTCGTCGCCGAGATCCTCGAGAACGAGCTCGGCCGCTCGACGCGCAACTACTGCACCTACGGCCGGTTCCTCGCGACGGGCGCGGGGTGGTTCCTCGATCGCGCCATCGAGCGAGCGGACGGGCCCCCGTCGCTGGCGCTCGTCGTGCTCGGCTCGCGCACCTACGCGCTTCCGCCGGACGGGTTCGCATTCCCCCAGGTGCCGATCGGATTCGGAGCGTGGCGGACGCGCGCGCCGCGCGTCCCGCTGACGCCCGTCGAGACCTTCCAGTTCGCGGCCGCGCGGCTCCTCCCGCTCTACGCGCAGCACAAGAGCTTCGAGCTGGGCATCACGAAGGGCCGCTGGTCGATCGACCCGAGCGTGCTCCCGATCACCGAGCGCGGCGACTCGATCCTCCCGCGCGCCTACCCCGATGGCGTCGCACCGTTCGCGGACAAGGTGCTGGCCGAGATCGCGTCGCTGGAGGGCCCTGTGCCGTCCGAGCGCGAGCGCGAGGCGCTCTCCGGTCTCGTCCGCGACGCGGAGGCCCGCGGCTATGACGTCGTCTTCGTCGACGGCCCGATCTGGTCCGGCCTCGCGGCGCGACCGGAGCACGTCGCATTCCTGGGACGGGCGCACGCCTACCTGGAGCTGCTCTGTGCGTCGTCCGACCGCGCCTGGCGCCTCCCGGGTCCGCTGCAGACCTTCGAGCCGGCCGAGATGGAGAACCCGTACCACCTGACGCGTCCCGCCGCGGAGCGCTTCAGCGCGGAGCTCGCCCGCCGTCTCGAGACGCTCGGGTTGCCGCGCTGATCCCCTTTGGGACGGTCTCGGAAGCCGAGATGAAGCGGGTTCCATTTTCCGATCCAGTCGGCTCCCGCCTCGACCGACGAACAGATCGGCCCTGGCGCACGCGCGGGCCGGCGGGGGACCCGATGGTCCTCCGGCGGTGTCCCCGTCGTCGCTCCGAGCCGCGAGGAGGACTGGATGGACTGGAGTGCGTGGACCAGCTTCGTCGCCGCCATGATCGGCGCGGGGCAAGGAGACGGGATCGATTCCGCGGGCGCAGCGTCGCCCGCGCCGGCGGACGCGGTCCCGGTTCGAGCCGCGGCCTCCGTGCCGTCGACGGCGGTCCCGGCGTCATGGTCCCGCCTGCGCGCCATGGCCACGGCCACCGCGACCGCTACAGCCAGCGCGCCCGCTCCGCCGGCCGACGCGCTCCCGCAGATCGACGTGCTCTCTCCGCGCCAGGCGACCTCGCCCGACGGATCGCTGAGCGTCACCGTCGTCGCGTCGAGCGCGACGCCCGAGCGGCCCGCCGGCGTCCACGCGCTCGTCTCGCGCAAGGACGCGCTCGTCGAGTGGGTGCCGCTCCCGCTCGACCGGCTCCCCGAGGCCGTCATCGCGCCCGACGCCGAGCGCTTCGTGTGCGTCGAACGTGACGCAAGGGGCGCGACGTCCTTCTCGACGTTCGACGCGAGCGCGCAGAGGACCGCGCGCGCCCGGCTCGACGACCTCGTCCCGGGCGGCGCCCGCCGCGATCCGCTCGCACCGATCACGCTCGCCGCGAACGACCGCGGGCCCTGCCTCGCCGTCCCGATGTCCTGCGGCTCCGTCGCGTTCGTCGAGGTCGCCGTCATGCCGGGGCACGACTACGAGGTCTGCGGCATCGACCTCTCGCCCCGTTTCGCGTGCGGCATCGAAGCGTGGCTGGAGCAGGCGCGCGAGCTGCACCGCGAGGGCGACCAGCACGCCGAGCGCTTCGCGCTGGAGGCCGCGATCGAGACCGAACCGGACAGCGCGCGCGGCTACCGCGCGATGGCGCGGTACTTCGAGCGCACGGGCGACGACGAGGCCCGCGTTCGGTGCCTGCGCCACGGCGTCGATCGCGTGCACGCCGAGGTCGACGGCGCGGTGACCGAGCGCTGGCAGGTCGGCTCCCCGGCGGCGCGGCTCGTCGTCGAGTACGCCGAGGCCGTGCGCGACGCGTTCGGGGACGAGCAGGCGCACGAGGCGCTCGACGAGGTCCTCGGCCTCTACCCGTGCATGGAGCACGCGGTGCTGATGCGCGCCGAGCTGCACTTCGACGCCGGCGACGATCGCGCCGCGCTGCAGTCGCTCTACGACGCGCTCTCCAGGCTGAGCGGCGAAGCCGACGTCGCCGCCGCCTACCACGACGTCGGTCGGTTCCTGTCGCGCATGGAGCGTCAGGACCAGGCGCTCGCGTTCCTGAAGGACGCGTACGAGCTCGGCGATCGCTCCGAATTCCTGATCCGCGGGATCGCGGGGCTGTACTGCCAGCGCGACGAGCACGAGCTCGCCGCCGAATGGCTGACCCGCCTCGCGGACCACTGGCGCACCCTCTCGAACGGCGACTCCGAGCTGGAGCGGCGCCTGCGCGGCTACCAGCGACTCGCCGAGCTGGAGAAGGAGATCGAGGAGCTGCGGGTCGAGGCGGAGGCTTCCGCCGATTCGATGCGCTGAACTCAGGGCCTGGGCAGAGATCGCTGAAGCGGACTCTGCCCAGGCCCTGATGACGTCCCTGGCGCATCCTCTGACGAGGATGCGCGGTCAGCCCCCCAGGACGCGGTCGAGCACCTCGTCGACGAGGTGATCGCGCTCGACGCCCGTCGCCTCGCCCTCGTAGCTCGTGATCAGCCGGTGGCGCAGCGCGGGGCGCGCGACGGCGCGCACGTCCGCCTCGCTGACGTGGAGCCGGTCGGCGAGCAGCGCGCGCGCCTTCGATGCGAGGAGGATCGCCTGACCGCCGCGCAGGCTGGAGCCGTAGCGCAGGCACGAGCGGACCCGCTCGGGCGCGCGCTCGCTGGACGGATGCGTTGCCAGGACGATCTGCGCCACGCTCTCGACGACGGTCGACGGCGCGGGGATCTCGCGGACGAGCTCCTGCAGGCGCAGGAGGCTCGGCCGCGTGAGCGACGGCGGGTCCTCGTCGCGCGCCACACCGGTGGTGGCGCCGAGGATCTCGGCGAGGTGATCCGCGCCGGGCATCTCGATCTCCAGCTTGAACAGGAACCGATCGAGCTGCGCCTCGGGGAGGGGGTAGGTGCCCTCCATCTCGATGGGGTTCTGCGTCGCCACGACGAAGAACGGTGCGTCGAGCTCGTGCGTCGTACCGTGCAGCGTGACCTGTTGCTCCTGCATCGCCTCCAGGAGCGCGCTCTGCGTCCGCGGCGTCGCGCGGTTGATCTCGTCCGCAAGCAGCACGTGCGTGAACACCGGCCCGCGCTCGAAGTCGAACGACCGCGCGCCCGTGTCGTCGTCGATGCGGAGGACGCGCGTGCCGAGGACGTCCGACGGCATCAGGTCCGGGGTGCACTGGAGCCTCTGGAAGTCGAGGTCCACCGCGCTGGAGAGCGCGTGGACGAGCGTCGTCTTGCCGAGCCCCGGCGCGCCCTCGAGCAGGACGTGCCCGCCGGCGAGGAGCGACAGCACGAGGAGCTCGACCGTCTCACCCTGGCCGATGAATCGGTCTTCGAGGCGCGACCGTAGGCCGCGGGCGGCGGCGCGGAGCTCCTGGATCTCCTCGTCGAGCTGCTGGAGGTCGGTCAAGGTCGCGGAAAGTCGTCGGAGATGGTCTCTTGTGGGCTGCGTAATGGGCCGAACCCCGGCGGCTGAAGCCGCCGCGCCCCCAGAACGATAACCCCATGGCCATCGTCCCTGCCCTTCTTGGGCCCCTCCTGCCTCTGGCAGGAGCCGCAGTACCCGCGCAACACTCTCCGGTCACCGCCGCCGCGGAGGTCACGCCCGCAGCGGAGGTGACTTTCGTGGACGTGGCGCCGATCGTTCACCGGCGATGCACCGCCTGCCATCGGCCCGGAGCCGCGGGCCCCTTCCCGCTGCGGACGTACCGCGAGGTCGCCAAGCGCGGGCCGATGATCTCCTGGGTCGTCGAGGACGGGCTGATGCCCCCGTGGCACCCGGTCGAGGGCTTCGGCACGTTCAAGGACTCGCTCGCGCTCACGCCTGACGAGCGCAAGACGCTCGTCGCCTGGCTCGACGGCGGAATGGCCCAGGGCGACCCGGCCGCCGCGCCGGAGCCGCCGACGTTCGAGGACGGCTGGCAGCTCGGCACGCCCGACCTCGTCGTGACGATGAGCGAGGCGTTCGAGGTCCCGCCCACGGGCGCCGACATCTACCGCAACTTCGCCGTCCCGATTCCGATCGAGGAGGACAAGTGGCTGCGCGCGATGGAGGTCCGGGCGGGTTCACCGCGCGTCCTGCACCACGTCGTGTTCGACGTCGACACGCGCGGGCGTGGGCGGCGCCTCGACGGCAGCGACGGCAGACCCGGATGGGACGCGATGACGGGCGAGGGCGGCGGCGCCGCGGGCTGGGACGACGGCGGGCCGCTGCTCGGCACGGCGCTCGGCGGCTGGGCCGTCGGCTCCCAGCCGCGGATGCTCCCGATGGGGCTCGCTCGCAAGCTTCCGAAGGGCGCGGACCTGATCCTGCGCTCGCACTTCCACCCGAGCGGCAAGCGCGAGTCCGAGCTGACCTCGATCGGGCTCTACTTCGCGGACGAGCCTCCGAAGAAGCAGCTCATGGGGCTCCAGATGCCCCCGATGTTCGGCACGGGCGCGGGGATCGACATCCCCGCCGGCGAGTCCGACTTCATCGTCAACGACTCGTTCATCCTGCCCGTCGACGCGCTCGCGTTGACGGTGGGCGGGCACGCGCACTCGATCCTGCGCGAGATGCGGATCGACGCGCTCTCGCCGGAGGGTGACGCGGAGACGGTGTTCTGGATCGACGACTGGGACTTCGACTGGCAGAACCGGTACGAGTGGGCCGAGCCGCTGGAGCTCGCCGCCGGCACCGAGGTGTTCGTCGAGCTCGTCTGGGACAACAGCGAGGACAACCCCAACAACCCGTTCGACCCGCCGCGCCGCATCGGATGGGGCTTCCAGAGCACCGACGAGATGGGCAGCGTCACGATCGCGATGGTCGCGAAGGACGAGGCCGACGCGGACGAGCTGTGGGGCGCGATGCGCGACTACAAGAACGAGCGCATGCGCAGCCGCACGCGCCGCAGCCGCCAGCACGAGGGCACGCAGTCGTGGCGCATGCGCATGGGGGACCAGGTCCGCCTGCTCGACGCCGACGGCGACGGTGCGCTCTCGGAGGGCGAGCTGAAGGGCGTTGCGCCGCGACTCGCGTCCATGGCGGACACGGACGGTGACGGTGCGCTGTCGTACGAGGAGCTCGTGGCGGCGCTCGGCGACACCTTCGTTCCGAAGCCGACGCGTCCTGGCGACGAGGTGGGCGTCCTCGTCGACCTCGACGGCGCGGAGCACGACGTGCTCGCGGTGGAGGGCAAGACCCGCGCGAACGTGCTCGTGTTCACGACGGTCGACTGCCCGATCGCGAACGGCTACGCGCCCGAGATCTCGGCGATCGTCAAGGACCATGCCGACGACCGTTTCCGCTTCTTCCTCGTCCACGTCGACCCCGACGTGACGGCCGAGGCGGCGACGAAACACGCCGAGGAGTACGGCTACCTCCTGCCGGTCCTGCGGGACTCGGGCCAGGCGCTCGCGCGCCAGCTCGGGATCACGCACACGCCCGAGGTGGCCATCGTCGGTCCGGACGCCGAGGTCCTCTATCGCGGCCGCATCGACGACCAGTACAAGGAGCTCGGTCGCCGCCGACCGGCGCCGACGCGCCGCGAGCTGCGCGATGCGCTGCGTTCGATCGTCGCGGGCGAGCCGATCGCCGTGCCGCGCACCGACGCGGTCGGATGCACACTCCCTGTCCCGGTCGAGGGCGGGGACTGACTCGCGATCGGTTCGGCCGATCGGACCTTCCCGGGATGCGACTCCATGCGGCATGCTGGTGGCATGAGCGCGATGGAGGAGAGTCCCGGCACCCTCGTCCTCGAGGAGCCGGAGACCGTCGAGAAGGAACAGGTCGCCAACCTCTGGAAGGTGATCTGCCACGACGACCCGCACACGACGATGGACTTCGTCGTCGACGTCCTCATGAAGGTGTTCCGCCAGCCGGCGCCACGCGCCGTCGAGCTGATGATGCGCGTCCACACGACGGGGAGCGCGCTCATCGGCCTCTGGCCGGAGTCGGTCGCCCGCAAGAAGGTGAATCGCGCGCACTCCAAGGCGCGCGTCGAGGGGTTCCCGCTCACCTTCTCGGTCGAAGAGGACGCCTGACCGGGACGCCTGATGGCGGCGCGGCTGGATGCCGCGGCCCGCGTCCCCTAACATCTCGCGCTTCGCCCAGAACGGGCGGTGCGAGATGACGAGCTACGAGCCCCTGCGCCGCGTCTGGAGCGCGGCCGAGCTGCTGGACGGGGTCCGACCGGAGGACGTCCGCGTCTCCGTCGAGGAGGGCCGCGCCCAGGAAGCGCGCCTCTGGACCGACCTCGCCGCCGAGTACGACGGCCGTCTGCTCCAGGCCGAGGTGCTCGGCCGGGGGACCGAGTACAGCCCGGCGTTCCACGCCTTCCTTCAGGCGTGGGCGGACGACGAGGAGCACCACGCCGCGGGGCTCCTGCGGTTGTGTTCGCTCGTGCTGCGCGAGCCCGAGGAGGCGCTCCTCGCGCGCCTGGGCGAGCGCCGCGCGGATTTCACCGGCATGGAGGCCTTCCTCGACGACGAGTTCGCGCTGACCGTGCTGCTCGCCTACGACGAGGCGATGAGCACGCACGGCTACGGCGAGGACATCCCCTTCTACGCCTCGCTCGGCCCGCCGCCGTTCGAGCGCCTCCTGCGCGAGCTCAAGAACGACGAGGCCGTGCACTACCGCAACGCGGTCGAGCTGCTCGTCGCCGAGCACGCCCACCGCGTGGACGAAGTCGGCGAGATGCTCGACGAGGTGGTGCGCTACGACGCGACGCAGACCGAGTACCGGGCCACGTTCATCCTCGACCACGCGACGGACCAGTTCTCCAGCGACGACATGGAGCGCGTCGGTCGCTCGGTGCGCGGCGCGATCGATCGCCGGATGCGGCGAGCGCACGAGGGCGCGTCGTCGGCGACGGGCGATCCGCAATGACGCCGGCCGAGTGCGTCGAGCTCGTCGGCGCAGCGTGCCTCTGCGCCACCGGCTGGTCGCACTGGCGCCACCACGGGGCGTGGTCGCGGCTCTTCGCGCGCTGGTCCGAGATGGGGAACTCGGGTGCGCTCCTGAACGGACTGATGCACGCCGGCGTGGGCGCTCTCTTCGTCCTCGTGCACCCGATCTTCACCGGCCCGTCGTCGCTCCTCACGTGGTGGGCGACGCTCGTGCTGATCAAGGGGCTCACCTACCTCGTGGCGCCCTCGATCGGGCTGCGGTCGATGCGGCGCGTGGCGCCCGACCGCTCTCGATCGCTCCGTTGGGTCGGAGTCCCGATGGTCGCGCTGGGGCTCGCGGTTGGCGGGATCGCCCTCACCTGACCCGTTCCTTCATCCGCAGGAACGGCGTCTCGAGGAAGCGGTAGCTCAGCCCGGCCGCGACGAGCGTCCCGGCTAGCGTCAGCGCGAAGATCTCCGGTCCGCGGTGGCCGTCCGGCGCGAGGTCGAGGGCGAACACGCCCTGCAGGACGATCATGTGGAGCAGGTAGACGCCGTAGCTGCGCTCGCCGATCCAGCGCAGGGGGCGCGTGCGCAGCCAGCCGGCGCTGTCGTCGCCAAGCGCGCATGCGGCGACGAGCACGGAGGCGGCGAGCTGGGCGACCAGCCGCGTCGTTCCCTCCTCCAGCGGCGACGATGCTGCCGCGACCACGGCGGCCAGCGCCAGCGGTGCCGCGGCGGGGTGCGCCAGCGAGCGTGCCCAGCCGGAGGGTCGGTCCCGACCGTGCAGCGCAAGCGCGAGCCCACAGCCCAGCGCCAGCGGCAGCAGCGTCGCCGTCAGGGCCGCGTAGTACGTCCAGCGCGGACCGATCCACGACTCCAGCCACGGGTCGAACGCGCCGAGGTGGACCCCGACCGACAGGCCCCCCGCGATGAGCAGGGCCGCCGGCGCGGCCGCCCGCGCGCGCGTCAGGAGCAGCGGCCACAGGACGTAGAACTGCTCCTCGGTCGCGAGCGACCACGACAGAGCGAGGAACGTCCCGCCCGGGATGAAGTTCGACGTGTACGTCGCGTTCCACGGCAGGTCGGCGAAGAACGCCTCGCGCATCGGCGCGTCCGGCGTGATCCAGAGCAGCACGACGGTCAGCGTCGCGAGGATCGCGTACCAGAGCGGGAAGAGCCGCAGCGCTCGGCGCGCCCAGAAGCGACCCAGGCGCGCCTTGCCACGTTCCTGCTCCTCACGCAGGAGCAGCGCCGTGATCAAGAAGCCGCTGATCACGAAGAACACGTCCACGCCCAGGTACCCCCGGCCCGCGAGCAGCGCCGTCCCGTCGCTCGGCCGCGTGTGGTGCCAGACGACAGCCATCACGCTCAGCGCCCGCAGTCCGTCGAGGGAGGCGAGGCGGTTCACGAGAGCGTGATGACGAGCGCGGTCGCGGCGAGCTGGAGGCCGACGAGCAGCATCCCGTAGCGCCCCTCGCGCGCCGCGGTCCCGCGGCGGTTGAGCCAGTCGGCCAGCCCCAGCGCGCCCGCGGGAACGAGGTACGGGGCGATGGGCTGGAACTGCGGCGACCCCGCGACGACGGGCACGAGCGCGGCCATGCACCACGGCACGATCCACACCGGCGCGCGCTTGGCCTCGACCTGGCGCGACGCGAACAGGAGCTGGTACACGCCGAACAGGATGATCCCGAACCCGAGCGGCAGCGCCACGAGCCAGCTCCCGAGCGCGCCGAACGGGAACTCGTCGGCGCCCGCGAGCGCGCGCTCGGTCAGGTGCGCGATCCGCGCCGCCTCGGAGGTCCCCGCCAGCCCGATGGTGATCGACATCACGAGGACGACGATGACGGCGTAGAAGTTCATCTGCGCCTCGCGCCGGTACTCGGGGTGCTTCGCGACCGCCCACGCGACCGCGGGCACGAGGAGCGCGATCTCCATGTGCAGCATGTACGCGAGCCCGAAGCTCAGGATCGCGCGCCAGTGGTACCCGCGCTTCGTCGACTGCTCCTGGTGGAAGAGCGACCAGAGCAGCAGGCTCGCGCCGAACAGCCCCGGCGCGTAGTCGATCGGTGACGTGCCGCCGACCCATGCGTAGGGGGCCGCGAAGGCGGCCAGCGCCGACGGCACCGTCGCGCTCCGGCGGAAGCCGAGCCCGCGGAGGAACGCGAGCGTCATCGTGAGCGCCGCGCCGAACGCGAGTCCGGCCAGCAGCCGCATCGTCGTCTCCGGCGTCGCCGTGCCGAACACCTCCAGCGCGCCGCGGCCGATCGGGTAGAGGAGCCCCTGGGTCAGGACGTCCTCGCCGCCCATCCGGCGGAGGGCCTCGTCGCCGGCCGTATACGGCTCGACGGCGGGGAGCGACAGCGCGAACGCGGACGCGAGGAGCCCGTAGCCGATGTCCTGGATGCGCTCGCGCTGCTCGATCACGCGGACCGCCCGACGCAGTCGGAAGAGCAGCCGCCGCCGCCGTCCGGCCCGATCGACGGCCGCCGGCTCGAGCGTGTCTCCGGTGGGTGCGTCACTCACCGCGCACCACCTCGCCGGTGACGGCGTCGAGGACCCAGGGTACGCCCGGGCGCGGACGGTCGAGGGAGAGCAAGCGTCCGGACGGCCGGGCCGCGGGTTCGGTGGGAGCGGAGGGGCCCTCGTCGGCGATCACGCGGAGCCCGAGTCTGCGGCGCAGCAGGAACGCGTCGGTCGAGGTGTCGTCGTCGACGAAGACGACGTCCCCCGGCTTCGTCGCGCCCGCGCTCGTCGTCGCGAACGACGTCGTCGACGGCGGGAGCAGCGCGATCGCCGCCGCCGCGCACGCGACCTGGAGTCCGAGGGCGCCGAGCGCAAGGCGCAGCGCACCGTCCGGCCGCGCGCGCCGCGCGAGGACGTTCGCGAAGAGCGCGGCCAGCGGCGCGAGCGCGGCGAGTGCGACGACGCTCGCGAGACCTGCGGCAAACGCCAGAACGACCCATGCCGCGAGCCAGCGCGGGGGCGGCTCCTCCTCCGCCTCGCGCACCCACGCCAGCGGAGCCACGAACCAGAGAACGCCGCCCGCGAGCGCGGCGTCGCCGATCCGTCCGAAGAGCGGGGCGGTCGACGCGGGAGCACCCACCGTCAGCGCGACGAACCCGGCGAGGAGCATCCGGAACGTCCTGCCGCGTCGGCCGGCCGGCCCCTCGTCCGCCGGGGCCATCACGGCTACGAACAGGAGGATCGCGCCGAGCGCGAGGAACGGAGCGTCCGAGGGCAGCCGGCCGTGGACGACGAGGAGCGGCGCGGCGGAAGCGACGAGCGCGCTCACGAACGCCAGGCGTCCGGAGAAGCCGGCCGCGCGCAGCGCAAGGCCCAGCGCCGGGAGGCACAGCCCGTGTCCGATCGCGGCGAGCAGGAAGAACGCGGCCTCGATGCCGAGGCCCGCGCGTCCCAGGGTCTCGGCGAGGGCGTGGACCGGCCGGGTGATCGCCGACGGCGATGACGCAGCGAACTCGGTCGGGCCCGTGAGGACCGTTGCCGCGACCGGCATCCCCGCCGCGAGCGCCGCGACGCCGAGCGACGCCACGATCCACGCGACGGCCGGCACCCGCTGGTCGCGCCAGTCGGACGATGCGACGGCCTCGAGGAGGTCCTCGCGCGGGAAGAGGTTCCCGTCCTGTGCGATGTCGATCGGCACGGTTTCCGAAGGTGGCGTCGAGCGAGCGGCGGGTCAGCGAAGGAGCTCGTCCACGAGCGCCGCGTCGAGTTCGATCCCGGCAGCCACGTCGCCCGCCGCGCGGGCGAGGACGAACTCGGGCGCGCCGACCCGCCCCTTCTTGTCGTGCCCGAGGCCGACGCGCAGCGCCTCTGGCGTGAGTGCACCCCCGAGCCCGTCGCGCCCCCGCAGCTCGTCCAGCGAGACCGGCAGACCGAAGCGGACCAGGAGCCTCCGCGTACGCTCGGTCAGATCGCGGTCCGCGCCCATCGCGACCTCTGCAGCGCGCGCCGCGATCGTCAGCCCGACGCCGACGGCGACGCCGTGCGGGACGCGCCCGTAGCCGGCCGCGTGTTCGATCGCGTGACCGAAGGTGTGGCCGAGGTTCAGGACGCGCCGCAGGCCGCGCTCCTCGGGATCCGACTCGACCACGCGCGCCTTCACGCGCACGCACGCCGCGACGACGTCGCCGAGCGCGTTGCCGTCCCGGGACACGACCGCGTCCGCCGCGCCCTCGATCCTCGCGAGCACCTCCTCGCCGCCGATGATCGCCGTCTTGACGACCTCGCCGAGCCCGCTCGCGAACTCATGGTCGTCGAGGGTCGCGAGGACCGCCGTGTCGCAGAGCACGGCGGACGGCTGGTGGAACGTCCCCGCGAGGTTCTTGCCCGCGGTCAGGTTGATCGCGGTCTTGCCGCCGACGGACGCGTCGACCTGCGAGAGCAGCGTCGTCGGGACCTGAACGACGGGGAGCCCGCGCTTGAAGAGCGATGCCACGAGTCCGCCGAGGTCGCCGATCGTGCCGCCGCCGTAGGCGACGAGACACGATGCGCGTGACAGGCGGGCGTCCGCGCAGAAGTCGAGCGCCTCCTCGAGGCGCGCGAACGTCTTCGCTCCCTCGCCGCCGTCCAGGAGCAGCTCCGGCATGTCCGCGCCTTCGGGCGCGGCCAGCGGGCCGTGCAGCTCGCGGACCCGCCGGTCCGCGACGCAGGCCACCCGATCCGCTCCCGCGGTCACGTCTGCGATCCGAGCGCGCACGTCGGCGCCGACGTGCACGTCGTAGGGTGCGCCCGCGACGTCGACGCGGATCGTGCTTGCGGCGGCCGTCATGGACCCCGGGCCGCCCGGCTCAGGCCGGCTCGGGCGACCGCTCCCGTCGGGCGCGGCGCCGGCGGACCATGTCCTCGTACAGCTTCTCGGAGCGCTTCCGGTCCGCCCGCAGCAGCAGGAAGATCGCGCCCACGAGGATGACCGTCCCGCCGAGCACGCCGTACGTGAACGCCGCGACGGACCACTCCGGCTCGGGCGTGTACACGTCGATCGAGTGCATCACGAACACGGGCGCGCGGATCGGCTGGGACTGCGCGTTGTCGAAGACGTGGTTGCGGAAGAAGTAGCCCTTGCCGGTCAGGTAGCGGTGCTGGTCGTCCTGCTCCATCCGCAGCATGTCCTGCCGCGTGAACGGGCCGAGCCACTTGATCGTCTTGACCGGGCCCTTCCAGTTGTTGTTGCCGACCCAGCCGATCGTCATCCGATCGAGCCGCAGCGGGTTGTCGTCGACGCGGACCGAGTAGGTGTCCATGTTGACGCTGACGGGCAGCTTGAACGGCTTACCTCGGTAGGCGTCGCCGTTCTCGTAGATCGCCCGCAGGGTCTCGCTGTCGAGTTCGGGGACCGACTCCCAGTCCGTCTCCTCACCGAGCAGGCTGGCGCGCCCCATGAGCTCCCATTGAGCGAGCTCGAAGTCGCCTTCGGGGATGATCTTTCCGACCGAGTCGTCGACGACCGAGCCGAGCGTCGGGAGCAGCCGGGCGATCTCCTCGGTGAGCTCGGGGGTCGACGGCGCGGCGCGCGGGCCGAGGACCAGCGGCGCAGAGACCGACGTCGGGCCTTCGCCGAGGTCGACCGCGCGGCGATGGACGCAGTGGAACAGACCGTCGATGCGCAGGTAGTCGCCGACGCGGATCGCGCGCTCGCCCGAACTCTGCATCGGCGCCGCCGCGACCAGGAAGTGGCCGATCGTCCCGTCCTCGCCGCGGATCGAGCCCATCCAGTCGGAGCGCTGCGAGCCTTCACGCGCGCGCGGGGCGACCGCGAGGACCTCGCCGCGGACGAGCAGTGCGTCCAGGCGGTGCTCGGCGGGCGCCGCGAGGAGCTCTGCGGACACGGCCGCGTCCAGGTTCCGCAGCCCCATCGCGTCGAACGCGGCGGCCGTCTGGAGCCGCGCGTACCCGAACACCTCGCGCAGGGGCTCGGTCTCTAGGAAGTCCTGCTCGGCCTCGGTCGAGTCCTTGATCTCCGCGAGGACGTCGGGCTGGTCGAAGGGGATGACCTCGAACGTGGACGCGGACTCCTCGTCCACGACCTCCGGGCGGATCGGCGCGTCACCGGGCGCCTCGGCTCCCTCTTGAGCGTTCCCCGCGGAGTACAGGTACAGCCCGCCGATGAGGATCGCGCCGAACGTCAGGCCGATGATGCGGTTCCGGTCGCGGCGCGCGAGCGCCTCGGCCTGTTCCTTCGACATGCGGGAGTAGTTCATCGGGTGTCTTGCCTTTGGCCGGCCGCGGAGACGAGCGCGCGGAGGAGCGCCTCGTGGGGAGGTTCGCCGGGGGAGAGCTCGGGATGCCATTGGACACCGAGCGCGAAGGTCGCGCCCGGGTGCTCGATGGCTTCCACGAGGTCCTCGTCGTCCACGCACGAGACGATCCAAGGGGGAGGGACGGCGCGGAGGGCCTGATGGTGCCTGGAGACGACTTCGACGGGCCCTAGGCCGACGATCGCGGCGAGTTTCGTCCCCTCTTTCGCCCGGACCGGGTGGACCGCTCCGTCGGCGTGCGGGATCTCCCCCGCTCTCTGCGACGGGAGGTCCTGCCAGAGCGTCGCGCCCGCGGCGAGGCCCAGGCACTGCATCCCGTAGCAGATCCCGAGGACCGGGAGCCCCCGGCGGAGGGCGGCCCGTGCGAGGGCGAGGTCGTGGCTCTGCTTGGCCGGCTCGGTCACGACGGCGCTCGCGTGGGTCGCGCCCAGGCCGAGGGGCTCGGTGACGAAGTCGTCTCCGCCCGTCAGGAGCAGCCCGTCGACGCGGCCCAGGAGCGCGTCGACCTCGGTCTCGGGATCACCCGGGCCGACGTGGGGCGCGACGGCGACGGGAACCCCGCCGGCGCGGCGGACGGCGTCGAAGTACCGCTGCCGCAGCCGGAGCATCGGATCCTCGGCGTGGTAGAGCCCGTTGACGGCGATCAGCGGCGCACTCATCGCGGCCGAGTATGGCCCGCCCACCGATCGAGAGATCGATCGAATGGCGTCGAACCGCCCGGCGAAGCCGCTACGGTCCAGCCCCCGTCGCCCCGCATGTTCCTCGACCTCGCCCTCCTCGTCCTCGGCTTCTACCTCCTCGCCAAGGGCGCCGACGCGCTCGTCGAGGGGGCGGCCACGGTCGCGACCCGGATGGGTATCGACAAGTGGGTCGTCGGGCTCACGGTGGTCGCGTGGGGGACCTCTCTCCCCGAGGTCGTCGTGTCCGGCCTCGCCGCGTACGAGGGGCGGCCCGAGTGGGCGCTTCAGAACGTGCTCGGGTCGAACGTGGCGAACGCGGGTCTCGTGCTCGGGACGGTCGGGCTGATCCTGCCGCGCGCGCTCGTCGGGCGGCTGTCGATCAAGGAGAGTGCGCCGCTGTTGCTCTCGCTCGCGGTGCTCTACTTCGTCGTCCGCGACGGCGTCGTGACGCGCGTCGAGGCGGGGATCCTGACCGCCGCGTTCGCGGCGTACACCGCGGAGCTGCTGTTCTTCCGCGGCAAGGGGGAGCAGTCGCCCGCCGCGGACGTCCAGGACACGGAGACGCACGCCGCGTACCCCTGGCTCCGCGTCGTCCTCGGGAGCCTTGCCATCGGCGTCGGCGCGAAGCTCGTCATGGAGGGCGCCGAGGGGATCGCGGCGTCTCTCGGCCTCAAGGACGGCGTCGTCGGCCTCGTGATCTTTGCCCTCGGGACCTCGCTCCCCGAGCTCGCCGCGGGCGTCGTCAGCGCGCGCAAGGGGCACACGGAGATCGGGCTCGGCAACATCGTTGGCAGCAACGTCTTCAACACCCTCGCTGTCGTAGGGATCTCGGGGCTCGTGGCTCCGTTCGGCGTCGGCGAGAGCGCCACCCCGGACTGGAACAGCGCGGTCGATGACGCGCTGCAGCGCGACCTGCCGGTGAACGTGGTGTTCGCGCTGCTCCTCGTCCTTGGCCCGGTTGTCTTCCGAGGTCGCGCCGCGCGCGTGCGCGCAGGGGGACTGCTCGTGGCGTGGGTCGGCTACGTGCTGTGGATCAGCTCCTAGGTCTGCGTTGCTGGTAGGGTGAAACGCGCGCGCGGTCGTTCAGCGCGCCGACGCTTCCAACCCTCTACCTGCAATCCATGAAGCACACTCTCGCGGCGCTCCTCGTCGGCGCGCTCGCCATCCCCGCCCCTGCGAGCGAGGGAGGCAAGGCCGAACAGTCCCAGCCCAACATCCTGGTGGTCTGGGGCGACGACATCGGCCAGTCCAACATCAGCGCCTACACGATGGGCCTGATGGGCTACCGCACGCCCCACATCGACCGGATCGCGAAGGAGGGCATGATCTTCACCGACTACTACGGTGAGCAGTCGTGCACCGCCGGTCGCTCGTCCTTCATCATGGGCCAGAGCGTGTTCCGCACCGGCCTGTCGAAGGTCGGCCTGCCGGGCGCCGAGGCCGGGATGCGCGTCGAGGACCCGACGATCGCAGGGCTCCTCAAGGCGCGCGGCTACGCCACCGGTCAGTTCGGCAAGAACCACCTCGGCGACCGCGACGAGCATCTGCCGACGAACCACGGCTTCGACGAGTTCCTCGGCAACCTGTACCACCTCACCGCCGAGGAGGAGCCGGAGCTCGAGGACTATCCGAAGGACCCGGCCTTCCGCGAG
>JBCDGE010000028.1:0-70686 GCA_038757895.1 Planctomycetota bacterium
GTCGTGCCGCAGGAATTCCTCTACCGGGTGTTCTTCTTCCACCGCTACGAGGACCTGCTCGGCGGCGCGGTGCGCACGAGCGTGCACTCCGCGCTGCTCTTCGGCGTCGCGCACCTGCTCTTCGGCAGCTGGATCTCTGTCGTGCTGACCGCGATCGGCGGGTGGTTCTTCGCGACGACCTACGCACGCACCCGCAGCCTGTGGCTGGCGTCGTTCGAGCACGCGCTCTACGGCCAGCTCGTCTTCACCGTCGGTCTCGGCCAGTACTTCTACGGTGGGACGGTGCAGATGATCGACGGCGCGGGCTAGCTGGTCGTCCTGCGCGTCGGAAGCCGCAGGATGTACGCGGCGCCCGCCAGCGCGAACGCCGCGACCACGATCGACGGGACCGTCTTGTCCCGCAGCGGCACCAGCAGCGCGAACGCGACGAAGATCGACATCATCGAGAGCGCGGTCGCCTTGACGCGCGCGCTGACCCCGCGGCCGGCGCGGTAGTCCTCGATCATCGGGCCGAACGTCTTGTTGCGCAGGAGCCACGCGTAGAGGCGCGGCGAGCTGCGGGCGAAGCACGCTGCCGCGAGCAGCAGCAGTGGCGTCGTCGGCAGGCCCGGGACGACGATCCCGATCGCGCCGATCGCAACGAACACGAGACCGCCGAGCACCCAGAGCGCGCGCTGCCACGCCGGCCGGACCGCGGCGAGCTGGCGCGCCTCCTCGCGCCGCTCCGACTCCGCGCCGAGCCCCGGCGGGGCGAGCGTCTCGTCGTCCCTCTCCATGGGCCCGCTCAGCGGCGTCCGGCGCGCCGACGCTCGTACTTCTCGGTGATCTCCTTCGCCGTCTCCGGGTCGAAGATCTGCGGGTCGATGTCGAGCGCCATCTTCCACGCATCGAGCGCCTCGCCGATTCGCCCGACGTTGTTGAGCGCGATGCCGTAGTTCTTCCAGCTCCCTGCGCGGTGGACGCCCGAGGCGAAGACGCGCTCGTAGAGCGTGATCGCCGCCTCGTCGTCGCCGGCCTCGAGCGCCCGGTAGGCGCGCACGCGGAGGTGCTGTGCGTCCCCGCGCGCGTCGCCCATCAGCGGCTGCGAGACGCTGAGCGCGATCGCGGTGAGCGCGACCACCGCCGGCGCGAGCCAGCGGATCCGGGAGCCGATCGCGAAGCCGATCAGCCCGCCGCCGAAGTGCGCGACGTTCGCGATCCGCATCATGCCGGTCTCCGTCAGGAGGATGCAGATGAAGAACCACGCGACGAAGAACCGGATCCGCATCCCGTCCATGACCTCGGCGAAGCTCGGGTCGTACTGACCGCGTGCGAAGGCGAAGAACGCGTAGGCGAACACGACGCCGGAGAGCCCGACCGGATACCCCGCGACCGCGACCTCCATCCCGGTCGGCACCAGCGCGCCGAGCAGCGTCAGGGCGAGCATCCACGGCATGCCGATCCGCCGCTCGATCGCGCGCCCGAGCTCCCACGTCCACAGCGCGTTGAAGAGCAGGTGCAGGACGCCTCCGTGGACGAACACCGTCGTCACGAAGCGCCACGGCTCGGACATCTCGGTCCCGGGCAGCAGCCGCAGGTGCTCGACGCTGCGCCCCGTCGCCTCCGCGAGGAACGTCGCGAACGAACCGATCAACAGGATCGCCGTGATCGGGAATCGCTGGAGGTCGCTCACGAGGCGTCGCTGGCGCCGCGGGCCAGGAGCATGCGGCGGCGCACCACCGACAGGAACGCGAGCGAGAGGATCATCCCGAGCACGAGCGGGGTCCAGAGGAGCTTCTTGCCCTCCTCGGCCTCGCCGGGACCGGCGTCGCCGGATCCGCCAAATCCGTCGGATCCGCCAGGCCCGCTGCCGCTCGTCGTGTTGCCCCTGCCGGCGACCGGGGCGAACGTCTCGGCCGTGAACGCCGGGCTGATCGACACCGCCAGCTCGGGCGCCGTGTGCTTCACGTAGTCGGGCGGGTCCGCCTCGGGATCGAACGCGGTCAGGGTGACCGGCGGCATCTCCTTGACCTCGATCGAGCGTGCGACGAGGTCGTAGGTGAACTCGGTCCCTCCCTCGACGTCCTTGCGCGTCACGCCGAGGATGTCCACCCAGTCGCCGGCGTCGACCTGGGGCGCGGGCACCGCGTGGAACGGCGTCGCGCCGACGACGAGCACGCGCAGCGAGAGCGTCTCGCCGACCGCCGCGGAGCGCGGCTCGACGGCCGCGAGGAGCTCGAAGCGACCGACCGCACCGTCGAAGGTCAGCGGCCGGCCGCGCTCGGGGAGCCCGAGGGCTTCCAGCGTCGCAGCGCTGCCGCGCGCGTTGCGCTCGATCCGATCGACGGGGACGCGTCCCTGCACGAAGTCGTCGCGGAACTCGGTCGCGATCGCGTAGCGCGCGGTGGGGGCCGGGAGTTCGACCGCTCCGCTGCGCGGCAGCTGCGCGAGGCGCGTGATGCGGTAGCGCACCACGCCGTCGGGATCGCCCTCGACCGTGAACGGCCCATCCGCCGGCGCCACGTCGCCGTCGACCACGACGCGCGCGGCGGCCTCGTCGACGGCCCACGGCGCGACCTGCATGCGCTCGATGCGCGCGAAGCCTTCGACCTGGATCGGCAGCTCCATCGGCTGGGGGAAGAGCTGGAGCAGTCCGGCGCCCTCCACGTCCCCCTCGAGGAGCACGTCGAGGGACAGCTCGAAGGTCTGACCGGCGTAAACCGGCGCCGCGGGGACGACCCACTGGACACGCAGGACGTCGGTCGCGAGCGGGCGATCCTGGGCTGTGAGCGGAGCGCCGGCGCCGACGGGCATCGCGAGAGCGCCCACGAGCGCGGTGCGGAGGAGGAGGAGGGCGGACGGGGAGTGTGCGGAGAGCATCGGGGAGGCGGTGCGTGGCGTGAGACCCTAGTCCATCCGCGGACTAGGATTGGAGCCCCGAGACCGGATCTCCACGCACGGATCTCTCCACACCATGTCGCTCCTCCTCTCCCTCGCGCTGACGACCGCCCCCCTCTCCGCCGCCTGTCCGCCGTCGCCTCTCCAGGCGCCGCCGCAAGCCACCGGTGGCTCGGGTCAATCCGGTGGCTCGGGTCGATCCGGAGGCAAGGGCCAGTCCGGAGGCACGGGCCAGATCCCGCGCCCGTCCGGCCAGCAGCGCGGCGGCCCGACCCCGGGCAGCCGCGAGGCCATGTGGCCGGCGCCGACCGCGGAGGACTGGGCGAAGCCCGTCCAGATCCAGTGGCAGCGCACGTGGGAGGACGCGGTCGCCGTGTCCCGCGAGACCGGCAAGCCGATCATGATCGCGGTCAACATGGACGGCGAGATCGCCAGCGAGCACTACGCCGGCATCCGCTACCGCGACCCCGAGGTCGGCAAGCTCTTCGAGCCGTACGTCAGCGTCATCGCGTCGGTGTACCGCCACAACCCGCGCGACTACGACGAGAACGGCGACCGCATCCCGTGCCCGCGCTTCGGCTGCGTGACCTGCGGCGAGCACATCGCGATGGAGCCGGTCGTGTACTCGATGTACCTCGACCAGACCCGCGTCGCGCCGCGGCACATCGGCGTCGAGCTGGACGGCACCGAGTACTACGACGTCTTCTACGCGTTCGACGTCAAGTCGGTGCTCGACGCCTGGCGCGAGGGGATCGAGGACCGCGAGAACACCGAGAAGCCCGGCACCGGCGACAAGTCGCTGGAGGAGCTCGTCGCGAGCCGCGACGCCAAGGACCGCGTGCTCATCGAGACGCGGTTCCGCAAGGGCGAGCGCCGCGAGCGCGCGCGGCTGCTGGAGATCTCGTCCAAGCTCGGCGCCGGCGCGCCGGTCGAACTCCTGCGCCTCGCGCTCTTCGGCCTCGACGTCGAGGTCGCCTCGCAGGCCCGCAAGATCCTCGCCGAGCAGCGCTCCGAGGCCGCGATCGACCTGATCGCCGAGGCGCTCGGCGTGCCCATGCCGCCCGAGGAGCGCGACATGCTCATCGGCGCGCTGGAGGAGATGGGCAAGGATTACCCGCGCGCGCGCTCGCTCAGCGTCACGCTGCGCGGGCTCGACGCCGTGCCCGAGGGCACCGAGGTCGCGCGCCTCGCGACGGCGCTCGCCGCGACGCCGGAGCGCGAGGTCGCGGTCGCGCGCTACGAGCTGGAGGCGCGGATCGACGGGTCGCTGACCGAGGCGCCGGAGAGCCCGCGGGCGCGCGGCCTCGCCGAGCTGGAGCGCGCCGAGGCGACGCTGCGCCTCGCGGTCGACCCCGAGGCGCTCCAGAGCCTCGCCGCCGGCCGCGGCGAGGCCCAGCGCTTCAACGAGCTCCGCTTCCGCGACGCCGTCGAGGCGGCGGAGGCCGCCGAGGCGCTCGGCGTCAAGAACTGGCGCTCGGACGCCGTGGTCGGCATCGCGTCCTACTATCTCGACGAGCGCAAGGACGGGAAGCCGACGTGGCCCGACCGCATCGTCAGCGCGTACGAGTCGATGACCTCCGACGAGGCCGCCGCCGACAGCCAGGCGACGACCGGCTGGATCGGGATGGCGACCCTGTCGCTCTTCACCGACGCGCGCATCCGCTCGATCGGGCGGGCAGAGCGCGCGAACCGCGAGTGGCCGCGCGCCTGGATGACGGACGCGAACACGGCGTTCGACCTGCTCGCGCAGCATCCGCTCGGGACGGACGAGCAGGTCGCCAAGCACCACGACTTCCTCGTGCGCATGGGCGCCGGCAAGCGCGCCTTCGACGCGCTCACGCGCGGGCTGGAGCGCTTCGAGGGGAGCTGGGCGCTGCACGCGCGGCTGCGGGATCGACTCCTGCGGTCGAAGGGCGTACCCGGGCTGCAGGCGACCTACGCGAAGATGAAGGGGCGGCCGGGCGCCAGCGCGACGGCCGCGTGGTACGCGGGGTACGCCGGGCTCGTCGCGGGTGAATTCCGCCGGCGCCGGTCGCAGTCCGACGAGGCCATCGCGTCGTACCAGGGCGCGATCGTGGACTTCGAGGAGGCGATCCGCCGCGACCCGACGACCAAGCCGACGTCCGAGCACTACGCCGCGATGGCGCTGGCGGGCATGGCGGCGGTCGAGCTGGAGCGCGACGAGCTGCTCGCCGCGACGAAGCTGCTCGTGCAGGCGTTCGAGCGCTGGCCGGAGGCCGCGAACGCGCTCGACGGGATGAACGCGTCGGCGGTGACCACGTCGAACTTCGTCATGGCGCGGCTGAAGTGGGCTGCGCTGGACGACGCCGCGGACATGCTGCAGCGGGCGCTCGATGCGCTCGATCCGCGGCTGCTGGAGCCGCCGGCGTTCGAGCGACCGCCGGACACGCCGGCTGCCCGGAATCGGGATCGGCGTGGGCGCCTTCGGAAGCAGGGGCAGCGGTAGCGGGGGAGGTTCCCGGGGGCGGGATCCACGGCGAGCCACACCGCGGGACGCTGCGACGTGGTGTCTCGCCAGCGTGGTTCGTGCGGCCTGCGTAAGGGGGCTCTGGAGGGTAGATTCGAAGGTCGTGCAGCTGACCAAGGGTCGGTTGTCGGTCCCCTTCGTCTCTGGCGCATCCTCTGACGAGGATGCAGCGTGACCCCTTCGTCTCTGGCGCATCTTCACGAGCGGATGCGGCTCACAATGTTCCGTTCTCTCCTCGCAGCCCTCGTCGCTGCGACCGTCGTCGCTCCCGACGCCCACGCCCAGGAGGCCCCCCTCCGCGGCCCCCGCAAGATCGATCCGCGCTGGCACGCCCTCGTCGGCGCGCGGCTGATCCCCGAGCCCGGCACCGTCCTCGAGAACGCCACGATCGTCCTGCGGGACGGCGTCATCGAGTCGGTCGAGGCTGGCGGCGCGCCGCCCGCCGGCGCCCGCGTCTGGGACCTGGAGGGCCTGACGGTGCATGCCGGCTTCGTCGAGATGCACGTCGGCGTCGCGGCGCCCAAGCCGGATCCCGAGGGGCTCGGCGGCCACTGGCAGTCGAACATGGTCGTGCCGCATCGCTCGGCCCTCGACGGGTCGCGGCTGTCCGACGACGACGCCGAGGAGCTGCGCGACATCGGCTTCACCGCCGTCGCGATCGCGCCGCGGGACGGCGTGCTGCGCGGCTCGGCCGCCGTCGTCGCGCTCGGTGAGGGCGCGACCGACCTGGAGGCCGCGACGCGCGAGGTCATCGCCGACGACGTCTACCAGGCGCTGGCGTTCTCGACCGCCGGCTGGGGGTCGGAGGGCGTCCTGCGCTACCCGACGTCCGAGATGGGCGCGATCGCGCTCGTCCGCCAGACGATGATCGACGTCGACCGCTACGTGCAGTGCATGACGGTCGACGCCGTCGACGCCAGCGGGCACGAGCCGCCCCAGCCGAGCCGCGCCATGGACGCGCTCGTCGCGGGGACCGGGCCGCTGCTCTTCGTGGCGCGCAACGAGCTCCAGATCCTGCGCGCGGCGCGCCTCGCCGCGGAGTTCTCGCGGCCGCTCGTCGCGCTCGGCTCGGGCACGGAGTTCCGACGGATCGGCGCGGTCGCCGCCGCCGGAGTCCCGATCGCCGTGCCGGTCGCGTACCCGGACGTGCCCGACGTCTCGACGTCGATGGCCGCCGAGTCCCATAGCCTGCGCGACCTCGCCGGCTGGGAGCAGGCGCCGACGAATGCGCGGCGGCTCGTCGACGCGGGCGTGACGATCGCGCTCACGACGGCGCGGCTCGACGATCGCGACGACTTCCACGGCAACGTGCGCGAGGCGATCGAGCACGGCCTCGACGAGTCTGACGCGCTCGCGGCCCTGACGACCACGCCCGCCGGTCTGCTCGGCGTCGGCGACCGGATCGGCCGCGTTCAGCCGGGGATGCTCGCGCACCTCGTCGTGCGCGACGGCGACGTCTTCGCCAAGGACTCCGAGATCCGCGACGTCTGGGTCGCCGGCCGCCGCTTCGAGGTCAACGCCGCGCCGGCGCCGGAGCACACCGGCGACTACGCCCTGACGCTCGACCGCTTCGGCGACCGGACGAACCTCGAGGGCACGCTCCGGATCGAGAGCGCCTCGAACGTCCGCTTCCTCCTCGGCGACGACGAGATCGAGGCCAGGAAGGTCCGCCTCGGCCCGCACCACCTGCACTTCCACGTGGACGCGGCCGACGCCGGCCGGGCCGGCGTCAACACCGGCACCGGGCTCTTCGAGGGCGAGACGGTCCACGGCTCGCTCACCGGACCCGACGGCCGGACGGCGTTCTGGACCGCGAAGCGGACGGGCGACGTTCCCGAGGAGGAGCCCGAAGAGGACCCGAAGGAGGATGACGACGAGGACGGCGAGTCCGATGAAGGCGGTGCCGAGGAAGACGGCAAGGCCGAGGAGGACGAGGCCTCCGACGTGCCCGAGGACCTCCCGCTCCCGTTCGGCGCCTACGGCCGGATGGAGATGCCGGCCCAGCGCACGGTCGTCGTCGAGAACGCCACGCTCTGGACCTCGGCAGCCGCCGGGATCGTCGAGGGTGCGGTCCTCGTGATCGAGGACGGCCGGATCCGCTACGTCGGGCCGAAGGAGCTCGCGCCGCGGATCGAGGGCGCCGAGGTGATCGATGCGGCGGGCAAGCACGTCACGCCGGGCATCATCGACTGCCACAGCCACACGGGCATCAGCGGCGGCGTGAACGAGGTCGGGCGACGCGTCACCTCCGAGGTGCGGATCGCCGACGTCATCGACCCCGACTCGGTCAGCTTCTACCGCCAGCTCGCGGGCGGCCTCACCGCCGCCAACCAGCTGCACGGCTCGGCAAACGCGATCGGCGGCCAGAACTCGGTCGTCAAGCTCCGCTGGGGCGTCGACCACCCGGACGGCATGCGTCTCGCGGGCGCGCCGGGCGGCATCAAGTTCGCGCTCGGCGAGAACCCCAAGCGCGTCGCGGCCGGCACCGACATCCCGGACGAGTACCCGCAGACGCGGATGGGCGTCGCGGCGCTCATCGAGGACCGCCTGCAGGCCGGCGCGGAGTACCGCGCGGCGTGGGACCGCTACGAGGCGCTGTCGGAGTGGGAGAAGCTCCGGACGATGCCGCCGAAGCGCGACCTGGAGCTGGAGGCGCTCGGCGAGATCATCGCGGGCGAACGCCTGATCCACTGCCACAGCTACCGCCAGGACGAGATCCTGATGCTGGCGCGGCTGGCCCAGAAGTTCGGCTTCACGATCGGTACCTACCAGCACGTGCTGGAGGGCTACAAGGTCGCCGAAGAGGTCGGCGCGTCCGCTCTCGGCGCGTCCACGTTCTCGGACTGGTGGGCCTACAAGTTCGAGGTCGTCGACGCGATCCCGCACAACGCCGCGCTCATGAGCGAGGTCGGGGTCAACGTCTCGATCAACTCGGACAGCAGCGAGCACGCGCGGCGCCTCAACACCGAGGCCGCCAAGGCCGTGAAGTACGGCGGCATGGAGCCGGCGGAGGCGCTGAAGCTCGTCACGCTCAACCCGGCGATCCAGCTCGGCGTGGGGGACCGGATCGGCTCGCTGGAGGTCGGCAAGGACGCGGACTTCGCGATCTGGTCGGGCAGCCCGCTCAGCTACACGTCGCTCTGCGAGTCGACCTGGATCGACGGGCGCGAGATGTTCTCGCTCTCGGAGGACGCCGCGCTGCGCGCCGCCGCCGAGGCGGAGCGCCAGCGGATCATCCAGAAGATCCTGAGCTCGGACCTGGGCTCGAAGAAGAAGCGTCGCCGTACCGGCGGCGGCGGGATCACGGCGCCGTCGGAGACGCGCGACCTCGCCCAGCTCCGCGACGAGCTGGAGGAGCTGTGGCGCTCCGGCGTCGATCCGTCGCTCTCGCGCCCCGGCGTCTGCGGGTGCTTCGACGTCCTGTTCGAGATGGCGGCCGCGCGCGCGCGCCGGCAGCGCTGAGGAGCCGGAGGGCACCACGATGAAGACCAAACGACTCAACCAGCTCACCTCCGCGCTCGCCGTCACGGCCGCGCTCTCCGCCTCCGCCGCGGCCCAGGACCTGATCCCCAGCGCGGCCCCGCAGGCCGAGCCGATCGTCCTGCGCGGCGCGACGCTCCACACCGTCTCGGGCGACGTCATCGAGGGCGGCGACCTGCTCTTCGAGGGCGGCGTGATCCGCTCCGTCTCGAAGGCGCGCGTCGACGCCAAGGGCGCTCGCGTGATCGACCTCGAGGGCAAGCACGTGTTCCCGAGCTTCGTCCTCGCGACGAGCACCGTCGGCCTCGTCGAGGTCAGCTCGGTCGACATGACGATCGACACGTCCGAGGCGGGCGCGATCAACCCCGAGGTCTACGCTGCGGTCGCGGTCAACGCCGACTCGTGGCACATCCCCGTGACGCGCCGGAACGGCGTGCTCGTGGCCGGCGTGTTCCCGCAGGGCGGGCTCGTGCCGGGCGGTGTCTCCGTCATCCAGCTCGACGGCTGGACGTGGGAGGACCTCGCGCTCGAGACCCGCGCCGGGATGGCGATCAACTGGCCCTTCATGGGGAGCCGCTCCGGCCGCTTCGCCCGCTTCGGCGGCGGCGGCGGGAGCGCCGAGGAGACGATCGCGCGCCTCGACGCGACGTTCGACGCCGCCGAGGCGTACATCGCCGCCAAGGAGGCGGACCCGACCCTCGCGACGGACATGCGCTACGAGGCGATGCGTCCGATCGTGGCCGGTGAGACGCCCGTGTTCCTCTCGATCACGACGCGCGAGCAGGCCGAGTCCGCGATCCCGTGGGCGATCGAGCGCGGCCTGAAGCCCGCCGTCGTCGGCGGCCGCGACGCGGCGCACTTCCTCGACCTCCTGAAGCGGCACGACGTGATGGTCGCGGTGACGAAGACGCACCGGATGCCGCACCGCCGGGACCTCTCGTACGCGACGACGTACGAGCTGCCGAAGGTGCTCGACGACGCCGGCGTCCGCTGGTGCATGACGATGAGCGGCCGCGACAGCTCGAACGCGCGCAACCTGCCGTACGAGGCCGCCGCGGCGGTCGCGCACGGTCTCGACCGCGCCGCCGCGCTCCGCTCGGTGACGCTGTCGGCGGCCGAGTTCCTCGGCGTGGACGACCGCGTCGGGTCGCTCGACGTGGGCAAGCACGCGACGCTCTTCGTGGCCGACGGCGATCCGCTGGAGCTGACGACGAAGATCGAGCACGCGTTCGTCCAGGGGCGCGAGATCGCGCTCGTCGACAAGCAGACGGCGCTCTACGGCAAGTACCGCGAGAAGTACCGCCAGAAGGGGCTCGTCGGCGCCGACGCCGGGAAGTAGCGGCTCGGCTAGCGATCGTGGGCGTGGCCGTGGTCGTAGTCCATGGCCTCGCCCTCGGTCCGGACGCCGATCGGACCCGTCGAGCGGATCGCGCCGGCGAAGAAGATCGAGTTGACGAGGAAGCGGCGCGTTCCGTACCAGACGCCGCGGAAGACCGGGTCGTCCACGAGAACGATCACGGATCCGCGGCCCATCCGCTGGGCGCGCACCGCGGGGGTGCCGGCGAACTTCTCGACGTTCTCGGGGCTCGCAAAGCCGGACAGCAGCGGCTCGGCCGTGTAGCGCACCGGCGTCGCGAAGGGGTCCGTGGACTCGGGCAGGACGCCCTCGAAGTTGCGGAAGACGGGGATCGTGTCCCGCGTGAAGCCGTAGCACAGCGGGTGCGTGCGGTCGACGCGCGCCTGGAAGATGGTGCCGGCGACGCGCTGCTCGGACCGCAGGCGATCGTAGTCGCCGTATGAGGGCGGCGCGTCGTCGTCGCTCGCGCCGTCCTCGTCATGGTCGTGCCCGTGGTCGTGCCCCTGGGCCTCGTTGCTCATCAGGTTCTCGGCCACCCACACGGCCGAGCGCTTGGTCGCGACGACGTGGCCGCCACCGCGGACCCAGGTCCGCAGCCGGTTCTCCTCGTCCTCGCCCCAGCCGGTCGTCGCACCGCTGACGAGCACGAGGTGCGTGAAGTCCTCGAGGTCGAGCCTCCCGAAGCGGTCGCGCTCGACCATCGCGACGGCCATCCCGACGCGGGTGTCGAGGTCGTGCCAGACCTCGCCGGCCTCGTAGGCCGAGACGCCCGAGCCGACGAGCAGGAGCGGCTTCGGCGTCTCGAGCAGGCTGTACGAGCCGCTGCCGACGTCAGGGCCCTCGAGCGTCAGGCCGGAGCGGACGGGGGTGAATTCGACGCCGCGTCCGTGGACGTCCACGAGCGCCGCGAGGACCTCCTCGCGCGACAGGTCTTGCCCGCCCATCGGGACGAGGATCGAGCCCGGCTGGAACGTCCGCAGGGCCGAGTCCGCGAACTGTGCGGCGACGCCCATCGGTTCGTTCATGACCCGGGCGCGCACGCCTCGCTTCTGCAGCTCATGGAGCGCGGGCGCCGCGGCCATGTCCGTCCAGGGCATGACGTAGGCCGCCGCCGGGACCTCGGCGGAGAGCTGGTAGGCGGCTCTCCCGCTCGTCCGACCGACGGCGTCCCCGAGCATCGCGTCGTTCCAGTTCGCGCGCGCGATCGCTTCGTACCGGACGTCGAAGCTGAGCGGGAACGTCCACGACGAGACGTCGTAGAACGTGTTGTCGTCCCACGAGGTGCGGGTCTCGAACAGCGCGCGGGCGAGCCGCGACTGGGGCTGCTCCATGGGCACGACGAACGCCAGGCCGGCCTCGAAGTCGCGCACGTCGGTCGCCAGTTCGTGCACCTGGATCCCGTGTCGCTGCAGACGATCGATCATCGCCATCACCCGGGTCCGGTCGGCGTCCTGGAAGACCCAGCCCGCGACGTCTGACGCCGCGGCCTCGCGTGCCGCGTCGCGGTAGAAGGAGCGCTGGTAGCTCTTCAGCTCCCCGCGCAGCGCGTCCGCGGCGATCAGCGTCGTCAGCGACGTCGTGAACTGGTTCCGGATCGTGAACGGGAACGTCAGGTCGCCGTGCTGGGTCTCCATCAGGTGCCCGCGCGAGCTCGCCTGCTCGAACAGGATCCCGATCCCGCCCTGGACGTCCGGGTAGGTCGACCCCTTGCCGTAGTAGAAGTCGTCGAAGTTCTCCTCGGTGAAGTAGAGGCTCCCGATGGCGTCGAGCGCGGCCGCGTGGAACTGGGCGATCTGCCCGGTGAGGTCGGCGTTGCGCTCCGGCGTCAGCGGGTTCCGACGCGACGGGATCCCGGGCTGGAAGAAGTACGTCGAGTTGCTCCCCATCTCGTGGTAGTCCGTCAGGACGACGGGGAGCCAGCGCTGGAACTGCGCCACGCGCGCGCGTGACTCGGGGTGCGTGAGCAGCAGCCAGTCGCGGTTCAGGTCGAACCAGTAGTGGTTCGTGCGCCCGCCGGGCCAGGCCTCGATGTGCTCGCGGTGGCTCGGCGCGCCGACCAGGTTCCTGCCCCGGTGCATGTTCGCCCAGTGCGCGAAGCGCGCGCTGCCGTCGGGGTTCACGCAGGGGTCGATCAGGACGACGGTGCGCTCCAGGAACGCATCGATCTCCGGGCCGGCCGCCGCGGCGAGGTGATACAGGAGCAGCAGGCTCGCGTTGCTGGCGCTCGACTCGTTGCCGTGCACGCCGTAGCCCATCCAGACGACGGTCGGGCCGTCGTGCTGCTCGGCGCCGCTGCGGACCGCCGCGACGTGGGCGCGGCGGATCTCCTCGATGCGCGCCTGGTTCGCGGGCGAGGTGATCGTCGCGAGCAGCGTCGGCCGCTGCTCGTGCGTCGCCCCGGTCCTCTCCAGCGTGACGCGAGGCGAACGCTCCGCGACGACCTCGAACCAGCGCACGAGCTGGTCGTGGCGCACGTGCCAGGTCCCGACCGGCCAGCCGAGGACCGAGTCGGGCCGGGGGAACTCCGCGTCGTAGGCCTGCGTGGGCGGCAGGTACGTCTCCAGCGACGGGGGCCAGAGCGCGTCGGCGTCGAGGGCCTTCGACTGGCCCGTCGCGACGGCGGTCGCGGCGAGGGAGAGGAGGGCGACGCCCGCCCGAATGCGGTGGCGCGTGCTGCGGAGGGTGGAGATCATGCCGCCAGTGTGCCGCTGCGCGCCTTGACCCGGGTTCGAATCCCCGCCCGTTCAGCGCCCTGTGCACCAGTCCGAACCTCGCTCGCACCTCGCCATGAACTGGACGCTCGCCGCGCTCGCAGCCGCCCTCGTCCCGGCCGCCACACCGACCCCGAACGACCTCCCCGCGCTCGTCGGCACCCGACGCGCGCTCGACGCCGCCGACCTCGCTTCCGCCGAGGACGCGGGCGTCCTGCGTCGAATCGGCGCGCCGCCCCGTCGCCACACGGGCGCGGCCCGGGTTGCGTGGACGGACGACGGCGCGTCGTTCCATACGTACGCGCCCGGAGGCGGTCTGGTGGTCTGGGACGGTGCGACGGGCGAGCGCACGCGCGAGGTCGATCCCTCGTTCGGCGACGTGGGCGGCGGTCCGGCGGTGCTCGACATCGTCGCGCTGACCGACGGGAGCTTCGCGGCGCTGGGGGACGACGGAACCGCAGGGCGTCTCGACGGAGCGTCGCTCGCCCTCGACGGACGGGCGCGCAAGCTCGCTCCGTCGCGGGCTCTGGTCGCCTCGCCCGGACGCGACGTCGTCGTCGGGCTTCCGGAGCCAGGCGAGCGCGAGGCGCGCGTCGCGATCCTCGACACGGAGCGCGGGCGCGCACGTCGCGGACCGAAGATGCCGACCGAGGTGCGGTCGCTGGCCGTGTCGAACGGCGCGACCCGCTTCGCCGCCGTGCTCGCCGCGGCCGACGACGATCGCGCGCCGGGCGTGACGATCGTCGACGCGAAGGGGCGGCCGGTGGGCGTCGATGCGCTCGACGCGTACTCGACGAACGCCGAACCCGGCGGGCGTGAGGCCTGGACGGTCGCGTTCACGTCCGACGGCGACGCGCTCGCGATCGGCGGGCGCGGGGTCGTGACGCTGCTCGACCTGGAGCGCGGCGACGTCTGGTTCAGCGCGCAGGTCGGGGACGTTCCGATCACCTTCCTGGACGCCTCGCGGCCCGACCTGATCGTCGTCGGAGCGCGCGACGGGCGCGTCGCGCTCCTGGAGCGCGGCTCGGGTGAGATCCGGGCCGAGCGTCGCCTGCACTCCTCCGCCGTGCGGGACGTCGCGCTCTCGGGCGACCTCTCGCGTTCGGTCAGCGTCGGTGACGACGGCGACGTGCGCCTCTTCGACCTGGAGACGGGCGAGGAGATCCTCGGCACGGGCTGGCTCAGCGGGCCCGTCGGGGCCCTCGCGTTCTCGCGGGACGGGAGGGTGCTCGCCGTGGGCGGCGCCGCAGGCGGGATCGGCGTCGCGGTGGAATCCCAGGAGCCCCGCCTCGCGGAGCCGCACCGGCACCGCGGGCCCGTCCTCGCGCTCGGCGTCTTCGACGAGAAGCGCCTGTTCAGCGTCGCGGCGGACGACCTGCCGGCGGACGGACCGCCGTTCGGGGGCCGACTGCGGCGCGAGCCCGCGATGGACATCGAGTCGCGGCGCATCGTCTCGGCCGCCGTCCAGATCGAGCAGTCGCTCGCGTCGCTCGCCCTCGACGATGGCCGGCACCTGCTCTTCCGCATCGGCGGGATCGCGACGAAGACCGACCTCGACTTCTCCCTCCTCGCCACCGCGATCGCCCCTACGAGCGGCGGCTTCGCTCTCCTCACCGCGAAGAAGGAGCTCATGATCGCGGCGGCGGGCGCTGCCGAGTTCGCGTACGAGGAGCTCTCCGCCGGCCCATCGCGCGCGACGCGCGACCCGCGCGTCGGGCTCCGGTTCGTCGACGACGCGACCGTCGCCGTGGAGCTCGACGACGACACGCTGCAGCTGCTCCGGCGCGACGGCAGCGAGGTCCGCCGGATCGACCTCCGCGCGACGACCGACTCCCCGGCGACCGGCGACGCGTTCGCCTTCGCGGACCGTGGCCGGTGGGTCGTCACCGAGCGCCGCGGCGAGGGGCTCATCGTGCTCGACGGTACGACCGGCGAGCGCGTCGTCGAGCTCCGCTACCCGGCGGCCGGGGCGACCTCGGTCGCCGTCTCGACCGATCTGTCGCGCGTGGCGCTCGGGCAGAGGGACGGGACGACGCTCGTGTGGGAGCTCGCGCGGTTCAGCGACTGGCTCCGCTCGCGCGGGCGCCAGAACGCGTTCTTCCCGGTGGTCGACGCGCTGGAGGGGCCTGCGGAGAGCCTTGCCGCGTCGAAGCGCAAGTCGATCACGCCGGACGTCGCCGGGTCCCACCTCGTCCGGGGCGCGTCGCTCCTGCGCGGGCTCCCGCCGGGCCCGCGCCGCGACGACCTCGACGTCGCCCTGCGCAAGGGGCTGACCGAGCGCGGGGTGGTGGACGAGGCGTTCCGCGCGATGTCGAAGGAGGTCGCCGCGGCCTGGGCCGCTCTCGGACGCGCGTACGCGAGGCGCGACGCGTCGCGGATGGCGCTGGAGTGCTCGCTCGCCGCCGACCTGTGGGACCGCGGCTCCGGCGCCTCCGTGCGCTCCGCGGCCGGGGTGGAGGCGCCCCGTCCCGAGCCCGTCGTGGACGCAGCCCCCGCGCAGACCGACGACGCGGCGGACGATGCGCTCGCGATCCTGCCCGCCTCGACGAATGGCGTCTCGCGGAAGTCCGATGGTGCGCTCTGGGTGCCCTCGCGGGCCCGGGCGGGACGCGCGGTCCTCGCGCGGAAGCCCGCCGCGTTCCGCCGCGTCGCCCTGGACGCCGAGCTGCAGGTCGAGGGCGTGGTCGGCGTCGGTGTTCTCGTCGGCGTGTCGGCGCGCGGGAACGGTGGCTTCGCGGTCTACGCGACGCTCGATCGTGGGGGAGCGGTGCTGCGCATGACGATCGACGACCGGACGACGGGCCAGCGTCTGATCCTGCGGCGCTTCCGGCTGGAGACGCTGCCGACGGAGATTCGGCTGGAGGTCGAGGTCGACGGCAAGAAGATCGTCGGGCGCTGGAACGGCGTGCACTCGGTGACCGTGGGCGCCAGGAAGCCCGTTCGCGGGCACGTCGGGTTCGAGGTGTTCCAGCCGCGCGGGACGGCGAACGGCGTCACGATCCGCGCGGTCGAGACCGACCCCGTGGGCAAGCCGATCCAGGTGGCCGCCGACCCCGGCGTTGGCGCGTCGCCCGCGTCGCTGGAGCTGCCGCTCGACGAGCGGCTCGACGACATCGAGACGGACCTCGCGGGCACCGGGCCCGACCTCGCCGCGCTGCTCGTGGACCTCCACCGGCTGCGCTTCGAGGTCGAGCGGCTCGGCGAGGACGAAGCGCGTCGTACGCTCGTCCAGCGGATCGACGGACTGGAGGAGCAGCACGACCCGCTGGCCGCGAGGCGCCGCAAGGCGCTCGGCGAGGTCGGGAGCGCCCTGGCGGGCCGCGCGGAGGCGCTGGCCGCGGCCGGACGACCGTTCACCGCGCTCGCGCTGTTCGACCTCGCGCTCGTGCGGGACGAGACGGGGGTGCGCCCGCGCTTCGAGGCGGCCGCGGAGGCGCTGGAGCCCGCGCTCGCGGCGCGGCGCGGCGTCCCCGTCGAGCCGTACGGCGAGGAGGACCAGGTCGCGGGCGGCGCGTCGTTCCTCTCCCGCGCGGTCGACGCCGGCGGGCTCGAGTGGACCGAGAAGGACGGCGTGCTGTCGATCGAGACGCCGACCGACACGAACGCGGTGCTCGTGTCGAAGGAACCGCTGGAGGCGGGCGACCTCGACCTCTCGATGCAGGTGCTCGCCGAAGGGGACACGACTGTCGGGATGCTCCTCGCCGTGCAGCTCAACTGGCGAACGCTCTCCGTCCAGCGTGCGCGCGTCGGGCGCGACTGTCGCCTCGTCGTCACCGAGTGGACCGGGCGCGCCTGGTCGCGGATCGGCTCGGCGCGGACGCGCTTCACGCGCGAGGCCGCCGAGGGCTGGATGACGGTGCACGTCCGCTACGAGGCGGCGTCGCGCAAGCTCTCCGTGAACCTCGGGCTCGCGGACCCGCTGGAGATCGTTCTGAAGGAGCCGCTCCGCGCCGGCGCCGTGGGCCTCATCGTCGATCCCGGAACGGGTCCGGGCCGCGCGCGGTTCCGCAATCTCCGCTTGGGTCCCTGAGCGCGGGCTATCCTGCCTCCATGCGGTACCGCGCTCCCCTCGCCGCCTTCGCGGCGGCGCTCGCCCTGGCGGCGGCGTTCGGTCAGGAGAAAGAGTCGCCCGTCGCGCGCGAGAAGCGCCTGCACGCCCAGCAGCTCCGCACGCTGCGTGAGCGCGCCGCCGAGGACGCCGAGGCCTATGCGAAGGCGCTCGAGGATTCGGCCCGGCGCCTGGAGACGATCGCGGCGGACGCCGCGGAGACTGCGAAGGCGGCGCGCCGTGAGGCCGACGCTGCGCGGGAGCGCGCGGACGCCGCCCGTCGGCGCGCGAACCAGGCCGCGGGCGACGTCCGCAGGCTGGGAGGTCCCGGCGCTGCTGGCGGCGCGCGCACGCCGCGCCAGGCGCTCGGCGGCACCTCGAACCCCCGGAAAGCCGCCGAAGAAGTCAGTGGAGAGGGAGCCGGGTCGGCCGGTGCGGCTGCGGGCGATGCGGCAGCGGGAGGGGCGGCCGACGCTCCTCGGTCGGCGCCGAAGCAGGCCTCCGGCAGTGGCGTCCGCAGGCCGCGCATGACGGCGTTCGGCGGCGCCACGGAGACGGACAAGCACGCCGCTGCGGGGCGCAGCCCCGACCAGAACAAGGCCACCTACATGGAGGCCAAGCGCGCACAGCGTTCCCGCGGTCGCGAGCGTATGGAGAAGACGTTCACGTTCGATCCCGGCGCCGCGCCCGACATGGGCGACCTCGACATCTACGGGATGTGGCAGTGGGCGGTCAACGTCGCGCGCGGCGAGATCGGCCGAGGCGGACGCAAGAACGGGGACATCAACATCGCGCGCTGCAGCTTCCAGCCGAAGGCGGGGACGCAGGCCGTGCGCGAGATGAAGTGGGGGATGCGCCGCTACAACCTGGGGGACGTGACCGTCGTCGACTGCGACTTCACGGACATCCCGAAGGAGCACGGCGTGTACGACAATCTCGCCGGGCACGGGCTCTACCAGGGCAACACGTTCTACAAGCTCGGCGGTCAGGCGCTGCAGATCGCCTACCGGGACAAGCCGTACAACCAGTACCCGCCCGACAACATGCCGTTCACGGGCAAGCCGACGATCGTCGTCGACGACTGTCACGCGGTGGACTGCGGCCTCGACCCCAGCCGCTCCGCGTTCACGTGGACGTTCTTCGACCCGGGGACCAAGCAGTTCCCGGGGACCGTCATCCTGCGGAACTGCACGTCCGTGCACGCCTGGCCCTTCATCCGGGAGGGCAACGGGCAGCGCGTTCCGGCGAACCATCCGCAGGCGATGCGCTCGCCCGGCGGCCTCGTCCTGACGCAGTACCAGCACCGCAGCGGGAACGCGAAGCAGCCGACCACCGAGACGCTCGTGGTCGACAACTGCCTGTTCGATCACACGCTCAGCGGGATGCCGGTCGCGGCGGTGCGCGGCGTCGGGACGATCCTCATCGAGGACTCGTGCTTCCTCGCGCGCAACCACCGCAACCCGCACTTCGACGTCGACGACGAGCCCGGGCGCCCCAGCGGCAAGGTCATCGTCGAGAACTGCGTCAGCCCCGAGGGCAGGCGCGTGTGGCTCCGCATCCGCAAGAAGCGCGTCATGCCGCTGCACTGCCCGGGCAAGCGCTTCGAGATCGACGTCAAGACGCTGAAGGTGACCGAGGTCGAGGTTCAGGACGATCCGATCACGCGCCTCATCAGCCCGCTGGAGGGCCGCACGGCGCGCGGAGGGATCGGGAGGGCGTCCTCCGGGGGCAGGGTCGACCTGGGAACGGTGGACCCGCGCTACGCGCCGGCCCCCGCGGGGAGCGGCTCCGGGCAGTGACCGCCGGCCGCCTCGTGCCGATGCCGTTCGAGAGGCGGCACGTGCTGCTCAATCTGTGGCCGCTCCAGCTCCACGAACTCGCGAGCCATAGCGGCAGGCTCCCCAACCGCCACGGGCTGTTCGAGGCGGAGGACGTCGAGACCTACGCCCCCGAGCATCACGACTCCTGGTGGAAGGAGCCGGGCGTGCTCTTCCCGTACCTGATCGAGGTCGACGACCTGCCCGCCGGGTTCGCCCTCGTGGCCGAGGGGGCGCGGGTGCGCGAGGACGCCGAGCGGGTCGTGTGGGAGTACTTCGTGCTCGCTCCGTTCCGCGGCAGCGGCGCCGCGCACGCCGCCGCGGCTGCGATGTTCGCCGAGTCGCCGGGACCGTGGCAGGTCGACGCGCTCGTCCGCAACGAGCGGGCGGTCCGCTTCTGGCGCCGGACGATGACCGAGGCCTTCGGAGCGGTCGACGAGTCGACGTACGCGGACGACGACGGGTCGTCGATGCGGCGCTTCCGCGCTCAGAGCCCGGGCAGACATCGCTGAAGCGTAGTCTGCCCGGGCTCTGATGATGTCTCTGGCGCATCCTCTGACGAGGATGCGCGGGTCGCGTGGGCATGAATTGCCCACGCGCTCAGCGGCCGACGGCGACGACGACAGGGCGGCGCTGCTGCGCGAGGCGATCGACCTCGTCGACGTCGGTGGGCCACGTCGCGAGCGTCCCGAACACCGACGTAGAGGCGAGGCGCGTGCCGTCGGGCGAGAACTCCAGCTTTCGGATCCGCGCGTCATGGCCCTTCCAGCGACATGTGGGCTCGGCACGGTCGAGGTCCCACAGCGACATCTCGCCCGTCGCGTCAGCGGTCGCGGCGAGCGCGCCGTCCAGGGAGACGGCGATGTGGACGACCTCGGCCTCGTGCGCGTCGGCGAGCCGCACACTTCCCGTCGCGCGCTCGATGATTGCGACCCGACCGTCGCCGAACCCGGCGAGGACCGTCGATCCGTCCGGTGTGGACGCGACCGAGCGTGCCCCGATTCCCGGTCGCTGTAGGAGGACCTCTTCAGTGACGAGGTCGGTGACGACGACGCTGCCGTCGAAGCAGGCGTACACCACGTGGTCGTCGTCGAGCACGTAGATCTGCTGCGGGCGCCGCTCCGACTGCTCGTCGTCGCGCACGATGGTCCACTCTGCGCCTCGCGTGCCGTCGCTCGCGCGGAGGAGCGTGATCGCCGTCAAGTCCGGGCCGATCCGATGGCCGATCTGCAGGATCGCGAGCATCCTGCCGTCGCGCGAGGCGGACATATCGTACGGCGACCAGTCGGGCAGCCGTCGTTCGAGCGGGACGCAGGCCACGTGCTCGGGGTCGAGGCCGCGCATGATGGCGACGTGACCGCGCACGGGCCGGACGAGGCTCACGAAGCACGATCCGTTCGCGCTCCCGCTCGGTGCCAGGAGCTCGAACCGCCGACTCGTGCCCTCGACCGTCACGTTCGGAGGAACGAAGGACTCGAGCTCGTCGCCCGTCGAGGCGTCGAAGATCCGCACGAGTCCGTAGCCCGACATCGCGACGGCCAGCGTCTCGTCATCCAGCCAGGTCGGCGCGAGCTGGCCCCAGCCGTGACGGACCTGCCGCTGCAGGAACGGAGCCTCGGCGGGATCGAGGACGTGGACCGTGCCGTCGGTCACCCGGACGACGACCCTCCCGCCCGGGCACACGTGGAAGCCGGAGATGTGGGAGCCTGGGGACTGCATGAGCGTCCGGGTATGGACGCCCGTCCGGAGCCCTCGTAGCGTCAGTCGCCCGTCGGCAGAGGTGGTCAGCGCGGAGCGCCCGTCCGCGAGCATGCGGACCTGGCTGACGGCCCCCCTGTGCGCGAGCACCACGCCCGACGGATCCGCCGCGGGGTCCTCGAGGTCGAAGGCCCAGAGGCGATCGTTGATCGACAGCGCGACTCTCGCGCCTCGGAGGTCGACGGCGCGCACCTCGTCCCGGGTGTTCTGGAGCTCGCGCAGTCGTCGAACGAGCGGCATCTCCGCGCCCACGCGTCCGACGCGCACGTTGCGCATCGGTGCGGAGTACGCCAGGTACCACCCGTCGGCGCTCCCCTGCAGCCTGGTCACGCGACCTCCGATCCCACCCTCGATCAGTCGAGCCTCTCCGGTCCCTCGATCGAGGACGTGGACGCCCGACCTGCGGGGTGACGGCATGCACGCCACGAGCAGTTGCTGGGCCGGGTCGAGCGCGGCGATCTGGTGGATGGTCCCGTCCGCCACGAACACCTCGTCGACGATCTCGCCCGTTGCCGCGTCGAGCGAGACCAGAGTTCCCACGTTCGTTCCGATCAGGACGAGCTCTTCGTCGACGCGGTCGACCGTGAACGCGGGTCGAGCCGCGATCCCGTCGGGTCGATCGCCGACCTCCACGACCGATTCCCAGACGAGCGCGCCGGACGGGTCGTAGCGCTCGACTCGACCCTCGCCACGGTGGACCACCATCGAGTCGTCGCTCGTCCAGCGGATCGTGTTCGCCTGCACCCCGGGTAGACGAACCGGCGGAGCCTCGGGGTCGTCGATCGAACGCACCTCGGCTCCCTCTTCGGTCGAGGAGGCGAGGAACCGGCCCCCGGGCTGGACATGGAATGCGTCGAGGGCGTTGATGCCCTCGAAGCGCACGGTCTCGCGGATCCCACCGAGCGAGCGCATGAGGAGCCCCGCGGTGAGCGGTGAGTCGGGATCGAGTCGTCGCGCCTTCAACGCAGCCTCGTACGCTTCCTGCCGCTTGTGAGCGCCCCACTCGACTTCCGCGTTCGCGCGTTCCAGCGCGGCTGCGCGACCGCGACTCTCGCTCTGCACTCGCGACGTCAGCGCAGCGCTGGTCCCCAGCCCGACGGCGAGCGTCGCGATGAGCGCGGCCGCGACCGGGTTGCGCAGGACCCAGCGGCGTCCGCGCTCGATCGGACCGGGGCGCACGGCCTCGACCGGGCGACCCGCGAGGACGCGCCCGAGGTCCTCGGAGAAGGCCTCGGCCGTTTCGTAGCGCCGATCCGGCGACGACTCCAGCGCGACCGCGAGCACGGCCTCCAGGTCCCGCGGGAGGTGGGGCGCGTGGCGGCGGAGCGGCGTGGCGGGCTCGCGGGCGATCTGCTCGAGAAGGCCGTCGCGCGTGCTGCCCGAGCGCGGCAGCTCGCCCGTGAGGCACTCGTAGAGCGTCACCGCGAGCCCGTGGACGTCCGTGCGTTCGTCGGCCGTGCGACCGCCCGGGTCGGCCTGCTCGGGCGCCATGTACGCGGGCGACCCGACGAGGTCGAGCGAACGAGTGAGCCGGGCCTCGTCGTCGTCGAGCGCTCGCGCGAGGCCGAAGTCGAGCAGCACCGGGCGGCCGTCGCCCCGCAGGACGACGTTGTCGGGCTTCACGTCGCGGTGCACGAGCCCGCGCCGGTGGGCGTGCTCGAGCGCGTGCGCGAGCGTCTGCCCGAGGTCGACGACGCGCCGCCACGGCGCGAGCTCGTCCGCGCCCGGAAGATCGATCGTCGCGTCGCCGCGCTCCTCGCGCTCGTCCAGGAGCGCCCGGAGCGTGCGGCCCTCGATGAGCGGCATGACGAGGAACAGCAGCCCGTGGTCCCTGCCGACGTCGAGCACCGGGCAGAGATTCGGGTGGTCGAGACGCGCGGCGAGCAGCCCCTCGCGGGCGAACCGCTCGGCCGACCGCGCGTCACCCACGCGCTCGGGAAGGAGCGCCTTGATCGCCACCAGGCGGTCCCCGACGTTCGTCTGGGCACCGCTGTAGACGATGCCCATTCCGCCGCGACCGATGACCCCGTCGATCCGGTAGTCGCCCAACCTTTCAGGGAGCGCCTCCGTCCCATCCCAGCTCGGTAGCTCCCCGTTCTCGTCCGTGAGGATCCCCATCTTCACGAGGCGCTCGTAGCGCGCGCGAAGCGCGTCCGCGTCCTCGGGGTGACTGCGGCAGATCTCCTCCAGTCGTTCCTTCCGCGCCGCGGGCTCCTCCAGCAGGCAGTCGTAGATCAGCGTGGCGATTCGAGAATCGGCCTCGATGGGGTCGGCCATGGCGAGCGGCGAGGGCAGGATGTGGGGACCGGGTCAGCGCCGGTCGCGAGGAGTCGGAGCAGAGAACGAACGTGGACCGCATCGAAGGCGATCAAGGCGACGGAGGCAGATCCGCCGACGAGTGCGCGAGCGTCGATCTCTTGCGATCGAGTCGGGACGGAGACGAACGGGCGCTCGAGGAGCTCCTGCTCCGCCACTACCAGAGGCTACGCGCATTCATCCGTCTCCGCGTGGACGCGAGCACTCGCCGACGCGAGTCGGTGAGCGACATCACGCAGTCGGTCTGTCGCGAGGTCCTCCGCAACGCCGATCGCTTCGAGTACCAGGGCGAGGCGGCGTTCCGGAGCTGGCTCTTCACGGCGGCGCTCCGAAAGCTGGGCGACCGGCGCGACTTCCACGGAGCCGTCAAGCGCGACCCCGGCCGCGAGGTCGCGGTGGACGCAGCCGACGGAGGGGCTGACGCGCTCGCCGAGGTCTACCGCACGTCGCTCGACCCGGCGGGCGCGGCGCAGCGCACGGAGTGGACGGAGCTGCTGGAGCATGCGTTCGATGCGCTCTCCGACCGAGAGCGGGAGGCTCTCACGCTCCGCTCGATCTGCGAGCTGAAGTACGACGCGATCGGCGCCGAGATGGACTGCGCGCCCGAGTCGGCGCGGAAGCTCGTGCAGCGCGCCCGCGTCCGGCTGGCCGGCGTGATGGAGCGCCTCGACGGGGCGTAGCGCACCGGGCGCCGAGGCGCTGCGGTCCTCGAACCTCAGGTCCTCCAGGAAGGACTCGGTCACCGCGTTCGCCAGACCGCGATTCCCCCGCTCCAGCATGCGCTCCGCGAACTGGACGACCCGCGCCCGGTCCCCCGCGTCGATCGCCGCCTGCGGGAAATGGCCGAAGACCGCCATCTCAGGGTGGAGCTGACCGTACTGGCGATCGAGCGAGGCCGTGATCTCGGGGAAGAGCTCCCTGGCCTCCTTCAGGAACTCGCTTCGGTGCATGGATCCCATCGCAGCGTCGCTACGGACAACGGCGTAGGGGAGAAGGGCATCGTCGCCGGCTCGTGACGGGGCAGAGGCGGGATCTTTCCGGGACGGCCGGGGGTCGCCCCGAATGCCAGGAACCTCGTTCTTGTTTCTTCACGAAAAAGACGGCACGTTCCGTCCAACGAAGCCGTTGGGACCGTCGTCCCGACGCACCAGAGAACCCGCCACGATGTCCATCGCCATCCGAGCCCTCCAGGGATCCCTCGACCACGCCAGCCTGGGTAGCACCGAGCTACGCAATGGCGCGATCGCCGATCTCATGGCCGAGATCCGCGACCGCCAGCGCGTCGACGGGATCGTCGACGATCGACCGGTCTCGACGGCGAGCTTTCCGCTCGAGCGGATCGGCGTCCGCTCGCGGTACATCCTCGACACCGAGCTCTCGGCCCGCGACCTCGCGCGGATGAGCGGACGGCGTGCGCTGGAGCGCGCGCAGGTCGACCCCGAGCGCGTGCGCTGCGTGATCGTGTCCAGCTCGTCCGGCGAGCCGTCGATCCCGCCGTTCGCGGCGACCGTGCAGGCCGACCTCGGCCTGCGGGACGGCGTCGTTGCGTTCGACCTGTCGGTCGGCTGCAGCGGCCTCGTCGTGGCGCTCGACGTCGCGGCGCGGATCCTGGAGAGCTGCCCGCTCGGCAGCGCGGCGCTCGTGATCGCCGCCGAGACCATGTCGCACGTCATGGATGCGGGCGACCGCGAGTCGTGCGCGATCTTCGGGGACGGCGCGGGCGCGGTCGTGCTGGAGCGTCGCGACGACGTCACCCCGCACCACTCCCGCCTCTACACGGGCGGCAACGACGGCCACAAGATCCAGATCAGCGACGTCCAGACCGAGCTGCCGATCTATCGCTTCCGCTCGCGGAACGGCGAGGTCGGCGTCGAGCGCGACGACGTGGACCCGCGCCACGTGATCCTCGACGGCCGGCGCGTCTTCCGGGACATGCTGCGGATGGTGCCCAGGCACGTGCAGGCGCACTGCGACGAGAGCGGTAACCCGCTGGAGTCGCACGACATCGTCGCGCTGCACCAGGCGAACGCCCGGATGACGGACGCGATCGGTGAGACTCTCGGGCTCACCTCGCTCCCCGGCAACATCGAGCGCTTCGGCAACACGTCGAGCGCGTCGATCCCGCTCGTCCTCGACGAGCTCGACCAGGATCAGCGCCTCGAGCCCGGGGCGCGGATCCTGCTCTGCGGCTTCGGCAGCGGCTACTCGATCGCCTCCGCCAGCCTCGACTACGTCGGACCGGCTGCGTAGCGGGTCGAGCCGGCGCGCCCCTCAGCGCGTCGACGATTCGACGACGCGGGACCAGAACAGCGCGTCGTAGGCTCTCGACCAGTCGTCCATCTCGACGGGCGCGTGGTCGATCGGACCGCAGATCGAGAACGGGAGGTCACCGGCCCGAAGGTCGACGAGCAGATGCTCGGCGTCCGTGTCGTCGGAGCAGAGCTGTTCCAGCGATCCCTCGACCGGCAGCTCGGCGCCGCTCTCCTGCACGCCGGGCGCGCCGTCGGGTGCGCGGGCGAGTCCGTCCGAGTCAGACCCGATGAAGCCGATCGAGACCACCGCGTCTCCCATCGCGTCCGCCAGGTGGCGGCCGAGCGGCACGCCGAAGCCGGGGCGCGGCGCGGCGGACTGCTCCGGCGGCGCGCCGATCATCGCCGCCGCGGAGACGTGGGCCTTCGAGATGTGCGCGTCGTGCGCCCACACGATGATCCGCTCGTCGGGCGCGAGCTCGCGCGCAACCCAGAGGACGTTGTCCGCGCCCGCGCGGTCGCGGCGCGTGAAGCTCTCGGCGAAGAACTCCGGGCTGCTCCAGAACGACGACTGCGTCTCCAGCGCGAGGTTGCGCGAGAACGAGCCGAGGGACGCGGCGGCGCGCAGCGCGAGGCCGAGGTCGTCGCCTTCGGGGGCACCGAGCGCAGCGGTGAGGGCGTCGAGGTCATCGGCCAGGCGGCCGTACTCCGCGGCGAGGTCCAGCCCGTCCAGGCTCGCGGGCATCGCGGCGCTCTGTCCCATGACGCGCTGAACGGTGACCATCTTCGCGTGCACGCCGTCGGAGATCCGCTCGATCGCGCTCTCGAGCCGCTCGCGTCGTGCGTCGTCCAGGCGTTCGCCCTCGGGCAGCTCGTCGGCCGCCGCGAGCGCCGCCTCGAGCAGCGGACGCCACGGCTCGGCCGACCCGCGGGGTCCCGAGGTTTGCGCGTCGTAGCCCATGATCGTCATCCCGTCCGCCGCCTCGCGCAGCCCGGCGAGGCCCTCCTGCGTCCCGCTCCAGAGAGAGAAGATGCCGCGCGGCGCCGCGGTCTCGATCGGTTGGCCGGCGTCGAGCGCGTCCTGCACGCGCTTCACGTCCCCGAGCCCCGACTCGATCAGCAGCACGCCGAACCCGAGCTCGTCGCGCAGCCAGCGGATCATGCGCGCCCGCGCGAGCATGTCGGTCCCCGCCTGGTGGCTCGCCTCGCCGATCATCACGATCCGGGCGTCGCCGACGATCGCGCGGAGCGGCTCCAGGTCGGCGTCGTCGTCATGGGCCGGGTCGATGGAGACGATCGGATGGGCGTGGGCGGCGAGCCATCCGTCGGTTCGTGAAGAGGGCGCGCCGGCGTCCGTTCCGGCGGCGAGCCCGGAAGCGAGCCCGGAAGCGAGCCCGGAGGCCAGCGTGAGCGCGAGGGTGTGCAGTGCCATGGTGATCGAGGGGGCCGTGGTATGGGTTCCCGTGGTCCGGTCGTTCGGGCCGTGCGACGGCGGTCGTCGCCCCGGCTCCTGTGATGCGGCAGAATCTAGGCGCCGCCTGGAGCGCGCTCCTCGGACCGGGGACGGTCCTCCGGGGGACCCTGGTCGGAGCCGAACCAGGACCAGAGTCCTGGTCCCCCTTCCCTCGCAGAGGCGATCATGCTCCCCATGGCGACGCGGAGTCTCCCCCGGCAGCTCACGTGGCTGTACCTCGCCTCGACCGCGGCGGTGCTCCTGATCGGGACCTGCGTCCTGCTCGGCGTGTCGTGGACGCTCGTCCGTGGCGCGGACCGCGGGGCGCCCGGGGAGCTCGGCGACACGCTCCGCCGGCGCGGAACGGCGCTCGCGGACGTCCTGTCGGGTGACACCCTGATCGCCGCGTGGCTGGAGCGCGAGTCGAGCACCCCCTGGTACGTCGGCCGGCCCGGGTTCCAGGTGCTCCTGGCAGTCACGCCGGACACCGTGGCTGCACGTCGGTTCGAGATCGCCGGCCGACCCCTCATCCACCTCCACGTCCACAGCACGTCCGGGGACGCGGGGCGGCTTCCGGAGCTCTCGTCGGTGAGCTCCATGGCCGAGCGCGCGCTCCGCGGGGAGCGCGTGCAGGGCTGGCTGAAGAGCGGCCCGATCTTCGCGGTCGCATCCTTCCCCGAAGCACGCGATCCCGTCGGGACGGTCGTGCTCACCGCCGACCTCGGCCCGGCCACGGGGCACTGGTGGGCGGTCGCCGCGACCGTCGCGTTCATCGGCGGCGCGCTGCTGCTCCCGATCATGCTCGTCGGCCTGGGCTTCTCGCGCTGGGCGTCGCGGCGCCTCGGCGCGCGCCTGGCCGGCTTCGACGGCGTGCTCGCCGAGTGGGGGACGGACGACTTCGCGCGACGGCTCCCCGAGGCACCGGACGACGAGATCGGCAGCCTCGGGAGGCGCCTCAACGGTCTGGCGGACAGCCTCGTCGCCGTGCGCGCCGAGTCTGCGGAGCGCGAGGCGCGGCTCTACCGCACCCAGGTCGCGCAGGAGCTGCACGACGGTGCCAAGCAGGAGCTGTTCGCGACCGCCGCCGCGCTCACGGGTCTGCGCCGTCGCGCGGCGGCGGGGCACCCCGTCTCGGCGGAGGAGCTCGGCGACCTCGCGCGCTCGCTGGAGGCCGGGCGCACGGAGCTGGCGGCCGTGATCACGGGCGCGCCGCGCGACGCCGTCGACCTCGTCGACGTCGCGCCGGTCCTCGCCGAGCACGCGCGGCGCTACGCCGCCGTACACGGGCTGGACCTGGGCTGGTCCGCGCGCGAGGTGGACGCGCCCGACGGGGCGCTCTCTCCCGCGCCGATGACCTACCTGCGCGACTGCGTGCGCGAGCTGCTGTCGAACGTCGCGCGGCACGCCTCGGCCACGCGCGTCGACGTGGACCTCGTGCTCTCGCGCGACGCGATCGTCCTGTCCGTCGCGGACGATGGCGTCGGCCTCTCGGGCGACACCCCGACGGACGGGTCCGGCGGGCTCGGCCTCTCCGGGCTCACGCGCCGTGCCGCCGCGGTGGACGCCGTTCTCGAGATCTCCAGCCGCGAGGATCGCGGCGGCGTCCGCGCGGTCGTGCGTCTCTCGCTCGAACCCGAAGCGACGCGCGTCGGACCCGCCGGCGATCCGACATGAGCGAGTCCCTGCCCGCCAGCGTGCTGCTCGTCGACGACCACGGGGTCGTCCGCAGCGGCCTGCGCACGCTCCTCGAGGCGGACGGTCGCTTCGCCGTCGACGGCGAGGCGGGGAGCGTCGCGGAGGCCCTCCAGCGACTCGCGACCTCGGCCCCGGACGTCGCGCTCGTCGACCTGCGCCTGCCGGACCGGGACGGGATCGAGCTCGTGCGCGAGGTGCGCCGCATGAGCCCGCGCACGCGCGTGATCGTCCTGACGTCCAGCACGTCGGACGACGACCTCGTCGCGGCGATGAGCGCGGGGGCGCACTCCTACGTCCGCAAGGACGACGACCCGTCGCTGCTGCTCCTCGCGATCGAGCGCACGCTGGCGGGGGAGTCGATCCTGTCGCCCAAGCTCGCGCACCGCCTCGTCGAGCGCGAGGGCCGCGACGGCGACGGGGACGATCTGGGCCTGACCGAGCGCGAGCGCGAGATCCTGCTGCTCATCGGCGACGGCTGGAACAACGCGAAGATCGCGGCGGAGCTCTCGATCGCGGAGAAGACCGTGAAGGGCCACGTGTCGAACATCCTCGCCAAGCTCCATCTGACGGACCGCACGCAGGCGGCCGTGCTCGCGTGGCGCCGCGGCCTGATGGGGCCGCCGGACGGTTCGAGCTAGCGGTCGTTCTCGACGTCGTCCTCGAGCACCATCCGGATCGCCGGCGTGTCGAGATCGTCGAACTGGCCGCGGCGCACGGCCCACAGGAACGCCGCGAGGGCGGCGCCGCCGAGGACCAGCGCGAGCGGGAGGACGATGTAGATGACCGACATGGGGGCAAGGACGCTCAGATTCCGGGCAGAGCTCGTTCGAAAGTACGCTGCCCGGGCCCCGATGATGTCTCTGGCGCATCCCCTGACGTGGATGCGCGGGAGCGCGAGCGGCGGCCGAGGGACAACATCGCCAGGACGAGCACGGACGCGGAGCTGATCGGCATCAGGATCGCCGCGACGAGCGGGTCCATCAGGCCGAGCATCGCGAGCGTGATGCCCGCGGCGTTGTACGTGAAGGACAGCCCGAGGTTGCGCTGGATCGTGCGCATCGTGCGGCCCGAGAGGTCGGCGAGCTCCTCCAGCGGCGCGAGGCCCGGCCGCGACGCATAGACGTCCGCGGCCGCGAGGCTCGCCTCGGCGCCGCCGTGGACCGCGACGCCGACGTCCGCCGCGGCGAGCGCGGCGGCGTCGTTCACGCCGTCGCCGACCATCCACACGACCTCGCCCTTCGCCTGCAGAGCGCGCACGCGCTCCAGCTTGCCCTCGGGCTCGACGCGGCCCCAGGCGTGCTCGATCCCGACCGCGCCCGCGACGCGGTCGACCGCGCCGTCGACATCGCCGGAGAGGACCTCGGGCGACCAGCCGCGCGCCACGAGCGAGTCGACGACCGCCGCCGCGTCCGGTCGCGGCGAGTCCGCGAGCGAGGCGAGGGCGACGACCCCGTCCGGCCGGCCGTCGTAGGCGACGCCGACGACGCTCTCGCCGCGGCTCTCCATCGCGTCGGCCTCGGGCCGCAGGGCGGGCGCGAGCGCGTGACCGTGGGCGGCGAGGTGCTCCAGCGAGCCGACGCGGACGCGACGCTCCTCGACGGTGCCGGCGACGCCGCCGTCGAGCCGCTCCTCCAGCTCCGCGGCGCGGACGCCGGGGCGAGCATACTCCTCCAGGTCGCGGACGAGCGCGCGCGCGATCGGGTGGTTCGAGTGGGCCTCGACCGCCGCCACATCGGCGCGCGCCGCGGGGTCGCCCGTCCACTGGACGAGCCGGGGCTCGCCGTGTGTGAGCGTGCCCGTCTTGTCGAGCAGCAGCCGCCCGCGCCGGACGAGACGTTCGAAGACGGCGGCGTCCTTGACGAGCAGGCCTGACCGCGCAGCGCGTCCGACCGCCACGGCGAGCGTCAGTGGCGTCGCGAGCCCGAGCGCGCACGGGCACGCCACGATGAGCAGCGCGACGGTGTGGTCGATCGCCGTCGCGAGGTCCGCGCGGACGGACCACAGCAGGAAGTTCGCCACGCCCAGGCCGCAGACCACGACGACGAAGACGCCGGCGATGCGGTCGGTCAGCCGCTGAATCGGCGGCTTGTGCGCGAGGCCCTCCTCGACGAGGCCCATCAGGCGCCCGACTCGGCTCGAAGCGCCGACCTCGGCGACGCGCATCCGCACGACCGAGGCGACGTTCTGCGTCCCCGCGTGCACGTCGTCGCCGGGCTCGACGGCGACCGGCTCGGACTCCCCCGACAGCAGCGCGCGGTCGACGCGGCTTCGGCCGGACTCGAGCACTCCGTCGGCGGGGAAGGGCTCGCCCGGGCGGACCTCGACCACGTCGCCGACGGCGAGCTCGTCGAGCGTGACCTCCTCGGTCGACTCGCGCGGCGTGCCGGCTTCGCGGACGACGCGACACGACGCTGGCGTCAGCGCGCGCGTCAGGTCGACGGCGTCGGCGGCCCAGCGCTGCTGACGCGCCTGGACGTAGCGCCCGACGAGCAGCAGGAAGACGAGGACCGTGAGCGAGTCGAAGTACGCCTCTCCGCGCCCGGTCACCGTGTTCCAGGTGCCGGCGAGGGCGCCCGCGACGAGTGCGATCGCGATCGGCAGGTCGAGGTGCCCGGTGCCGGTGCGCAGCGCCGCCCACGCGCCGCGCAGGAACGTGCGGCCGGGCCACAGGATCGAGAGCCACCCGAGCGCGAGGCCCGTCCAGCGGAAGAGCGCCGCGTGCGACGGATCGATCCCGCCCTCGCGGCCCGAGTAGAGCGCGAACGCGACGAGCATCGCGTTCCCCGCGCAGACCGCCGCGACACCCATCCGGATCAGGTGCCCGCGCTCGGCGCGGCGCGCGAGCTCACGCTGCTCCTCGGCGCCCGGCGGGTGGGCGGGATAGCCGAGTGCATCGAGTTCGCGGGCGATCCTCGACAGCGCGACGTGCTCGGGCGAGTACACGATCGTCACGCGCGCGTCTCGCATCCGCAGCCGCACCTCGACGACGCCGGGGATGAGCTTCGGGAGACGTTCGACGAGCCACACGCACGCCGCGCACCGCACGCCCTCCAGGAGCAGGTCGACCTGGGCCAGTCCAGGCGCGCCGTCCGGGCCCGGGATCCGGCGCACGTGTTCGTCCTGGAACGTCTCGCGGTCGTACGCCTCGTAGCTGCGGCCCGTCGCGCGGGCGGGCTCGGCGCCCGACGCGTCGTCGAAGCGCGCGCGCAGCGCGTAGTAGTCCTCGCCGAGGCCGCTGGAGCGGAGCGTCTGGAAGACGATCCGGCAGCCGCCGCAGCAGAACTGCTCCTCGGCGCCGATCTCGACCCGACCCGCGGGAACGGGGAGGCCGCAGTGCGAGCAGTCGACGCGCTCTTCAGTCCGCGGAGGCGGCGTCATCGTCGCTCCTCCCGTTCTTGAACACGGCATCGGACGCGGCTTCGGAGTCGTCTTCGCCGGAGCAGCACGGCATCGGCTCGCTCGCCTCCGGGAGGCTCGCGGCGGCCGCGTCGCGGCTCTCCACCGACTGCGCGATCGCGAGCGAGTCGAGCCCGACCCGTCCCGAGAGCGTCACGACGCCCGCGGCGATCAGCACGAGGCTCGCCACCGGGCGCAGCCGCGCGCCGAGCGCACCGGAAAGGCGTCGCACGCCCGCGCCGAGCGCGCTGAGCACGGGGAGCGTGCCGAGCCAGAACGCCGCCATCACGAGCGCGCCGAGGGCCGGCTGGCCAGTGCCGGCCGCCGCGACGGCGAACGCGTACAGCCAGCCGCAGGGGAGCAGCGTCGTCGTCGCGCCGATCGCGAACGCGCGCGCCGTGGGGGGGAGCCGGAACGCGCGCTGCTGGAGGCCCCGGAGGGCGCGCGCGAGCGGGCCCGGAAGACCGATCTCGGGGATGCGGCGGCCGAAGTGCCCGAGCAGCATCACGAGGCCCGCGGCGGCGAGGGTCGCGCCCGCGAGCGCCGCGGCGAGAGGCTGGAGTCCGGCGAGGACGCCCGCCACGTCGGCCAGCCGCCCCGCCGCGCCCGCTGCGAGGCCCAGAGCGACGTATCCGAAGCCCCGCGACAGGTGGTAGGCGGCCTGGAGCCGGACCTGGCCGGCGCCGCGGCCGCCCTCCGCGGCCGGCGGCCCGACGACGAACGCGACCAGCGGCCCGCACATGCCGGCGCAGTGCAGCGAGCCGAGCAGGCTCGCCACGACGACGGCGCCGAAGAGCGTGAGGGCCTCCATGTTCGACCGATCGAGCGGCGGCTACTGCCCCGCGGAGCCCGCCTCCAGGAGCGTGGCGACGTCGAGGACGGTCGCCTGGACGAACCGTTCCTCGCCGCGCGTTGCGATGAGCTCGAGCTCCCACGTGCCGGGGCGGCCCATCGGCGCGCGACCGACGTACACGCCGGCCTCGTCCGCCGGCCGGGCCGAGAACACGTGCGCGTCCCCGATCGCCCGGTGCCACGTGTTCGCCTCGACCGACGCGCCCTCGACGGGCTGTCCGTAGCGGTCGTGGAGGAGGATCCGGACCTCGCGGAGGCCCTCGCCGTCGGTCATCACCGACGGCGTGACCGCCGCGGTCCACCCCATGCGGGCGGCGTTGCGCGCCTCCTCCCGCATGTCGTCCCACGCGAGCGCCTTCTGGTAGTAGTCGGGCACGATCGTGTGTCCGCCGCCGGCGGTCGCGACCTTGACGGCGAGGAGCATCGCCGCGACGTGCGTCGCCAGGAGGCCGACGACGATCAGCGGCCAGCGCACGCGCGCGCCGGTCGAGATCTCGGGTTCTTCTCGTGTGGTCATCGTCATCGGTCCTCGCGGGCGTTACCCGCATCCTGGTCGGGGGCTGCCGGTGCCTTGCGCCGGGTGTTGGTCGGTCCGAGCAGCGTCCAGTCCTCCTCGGTGCTCCAGCCCGCGTCGTCGGACACGCGGATCCGTGCATTGAGGCGGCCCGCCACGAAGTCGGTAGGAGCGGCGAGGAAGTGCACGGGCTCGGTGACCGTTTCGCCCGCGTCGATCGTAACGCCGTCACCGATCTCACGAAGGCGAAGCCCTTCGGGGGACACGATGTCGATCGAGTAGGACCGCGTCTCCGGAGTGCGATTGCGCAGCTTGAGCCGCAGCGTGTTCTCGATCTCGCCCGTCTCCGTGGCGAAGAAGGGGCGGCCGAGGCTGCGTAGCAGCGTCACGTCCGCGTGTGGCTTGGTGGCCAGCAGCGTGACGAGAAGGGCGCACAAGCCCGCGATCAGCACGGCGTAGATCCCGACGCGCGGACGAAGGAACCTCGAGCCCTCCCCCTCCATCGATGCCTGGGACCCGTACCGGATGAGTCCGCGGGGTTGGCCCGTGCGATCCATGATCGCATCGCACGCGTCGGCGCATTGCGTGCAGTGGATGCACTCCATCTGCAGGCCGTCGCGAATATCGATGCCGGTCGGACACACGTGCACGCACATGTTGCAGGAGATGCAGGATCCGCGGTCGGCGAACGGGTCGGCGCCCGCGCTTCGCGAGCTTTTCCGCAGCGGCGCGCGCGGCTCGCCGCGATGTCTGTCGTAGTTGACGATCAGCGAGTTGCGATCGAGAAGGACCGATTGGAGGCGCCCGTAGGGGCACCCGATGATGCAGAGCTGTTCGCGCCAGTACGCGAAGTCGATCATCATCAGGATCGTGAGCACCACGACGATCGCGAAGGCGGCGGGATGGTCGGTGGGCGATCCCCACATCCAGGCCTTCACGTTCTCGACGCCGACGAAGTACGAGACGAAGGTCTGCGCCAGGTGAAGGGCGACGACGAAGAACACGAGATACATCGCGCTCTTGCGCCAGCCAGGGACGTCCTTGCGCGGCTTCCCCCCGACGCCCGCTCGGCCCATGAAGAGGCGCTCGATCGGGCGGAACACGAACTCCATGTAAACGGTCTGGGGGCACGCCCAGCCGCACCAGACCCGCCCGAGCAGCGCGGTGAAGAAGAAGATCGAGAGGAAGCCGATCAGGATCGTCAGCGCGAGGAGCACCGTGTCCGTCGGCAAGAACGTCGCACCGAAGAGCGTGAACTCGCGCTTCGGCAGGTCGAAGAGGACGGCCGGCTTCCCTCCGATCTTCAGCCACGGGAGGCCCGAATAGACGAGGAGCAGCGCATAGGCCACCGCGCGGCGCATGTTCCAGAACCGTCCCTTCGCCAGACGCGGCGTGAGCCAGCGTCGGCTGCCATCGGACTCGAGCGTCGAGAGGACGTGCTTCTCGGGTTCGAGCAGGGATGCGGACGGGTCGGACATCGGGGAAGGGACGCTGGGCGGGTGGTGTGGCGGCGCGTGCCGCGGCCTTTCAGTTGGCGGCACCCCAGGCGGGAATGACGTCTCCCTCGGCCTCGCGGCCCGGGAGGTTCTGACCGCGCAGCGAGGCGACGTACGCCGATACGAGCACGATCTCGTTCGTGAGGAGGCGGTTGTTCCACGCGGGCATGCCGGCGCTCACGGACCCCTTGGTGATCGTGGACGCGATGTCCTCGATCGTCTTGACGAGCTTGTAGCTGTCGTCGGTCAGGTTCGGGCCGGAGACCCCGGCGCCGTCGCGCCCGTGGCACGACACGCAGTTCGTCTGGAAGATCGCGCCGCCGAGCCGGAGCCACTTCTCCAGCTCGGGGTCGTCGAGGAATGTCATGATCGTCGCGCTGTCCGGCTGCAGCTCGCCGAGCTCGGCGAATTGCTTCTGGAGCTGCTTCGTCATGGCGGCCTCGTAGCGCAGGTTCGAATCGGTCCACTCGGGGCGCACCCACGAGACGAAGAGGTAGCCGCCGGCGTAGATCGCCGTCAGGTAGAAGAGCAGCGTCCACCAGCCCGGGAGCGGGTTGTCGTACTCCTGGATCCCGTCGTAGACGTGCCCCGTCGTGGGGACGCCGCCGGAGTCGGGGATTGCGTCGGTCGTAGCGTCGGTCATGGTTCAGGGAAGGGCCCCCGGGCGGGGGGGGGCGGCGTATGTGCTTGGTCTCGAGCGTTGGGGAGGCGACGCCGTCCCTCAGGTCGTTCCGTTCGATGTGCCGTGCTCAGACGGCGCATCGCGGCTGTCGATGGGCGGGTCGTCGTCCTTGGAGAGCGGGATCCGCGCCCAGTCGTCCACCTCACGCTTCGTGCGCGAGAGGATCCACGCGGTGATCGCGAGGAAGACGAAGACGAAGATGACGAGACCGATCGTGGCGAAGTGCGTCAGTGCACCAGAGCTCAGGATGTCCTTGACCATCACTGACCTCCTTCGCCGGAAGCGACCGCTTCGCCGCTCGAGGACTCGGCCTGGACGACGGGCTCGCCGTCTCCAGGCGGCTCTGCGAAGAGGTCCGTGCCCAGGCGTTGGAGGTATGCGACGAGCGCGATGACGTCTCGATCAGCGAGATCGACCGGCTCACCGTCGGCGTTCGCATACATCTCTCCACCGTTCTGGACGACGAACTCCTCGGCGAACTCGCGGGCCTGCTTCTCGGCGTTCGCCACGCAGTTCTCCACGTCCTCGTCCGAGTAGGGGACCCCCAGCGCCTTCATGGCGCGCATCCGGATGGGCAGCGACGTGAGGTCCAGCTCGTTCTCCATCAGGTGCGCGTACACCGGCATGATCGAGTGCGGCGTCAGCTCGTCCGGGGCGCGGAAGTGCAGGACGTGCCACTGGGTCGACTGCTTGCCGCCCTCGCGCGCGAGGTCCGGGCCGATCCGGCGGCTACCCCACTGGAACGGGTGGTCGTAGACGAACTCGCCGGGCTTGCTGTACTCGCCGTAGCGCAGCTTCTCGGCCACCATCGGGCGGATCATCTGCGAGTGGCAGTTGTAGCAGCCCTCTGCGATGTAGATGTCGCGCCCGCAGAGCTCCAGTGGCGTGTAGGGCTGAACGCTCGCGATCGTCGGCACGTTCGATCGGATGACGAACGTCGGGATGATCTCGAGGAGCGAGGCCGTCGCGACGGCGATCGTCGTCCAGACCGTGAAGCGGAACGGGAGGCGCTCCCACCTGCGATGCCACCAGAGCGTCGAGAAGACCTCCAGCTTGTTCGCCGTCTCGAGGACCGCGGGGAGCTGCGGCTGGGGGCGCACCTCCGGCTCGACCGTCAGCCGGTCCAGGGGCGGGGCCTCGTGGACCTCGACCTCGTACTTCTCCGGTCGAGACTGCCAGGTGCGGATCAGGTTGTAGCCGCCGATGAGCGCGCCGCCGAGGAAGAGAACGCCCCCGATCGCGCGGATCCAGTAGAAGGGGATGATCCGCATCGTCGTCTCGACGAAGTCGGGATGCGCGAGCTGGCCCTCGGGCGTGAGCGCGCGCCACATCAGTCCCTGCGTGACGCCGGCGACGTACATAGACACGACGTAGAGCAGGATGCCGACCGTCGCGATCCAGAAGTGCGCCGTCGCGAGCTTGACCGAGTACAGCTTCGTCTGGAAGAGGCGCGGGGCGAGCCAGTAGACGAGGCCGAAGGCCATGAAGCCGTTCCAGCCGAGCGCGCCGGCATGGACGTGGCCGATCGTCCAGTCGGTGTAATGGCTCAGCGAGTTGACCGACTTGATCGAGAGCAGAGGCCCTTCGAACGTGGCCATCCCGTAGAAGGTCACGGCCACGACGAAGAACTTGAGCACCGGGTCGGTCGTGACCTTGTGCCAGGCGCCGCGGAGCGTGAGCAGGCCGTTGATCATCCCGCCCCAGCTCGGCATCCAGAGCATGACCGAGAAGATCATGCCGAGCGTCGATGCCCACTGCGGCAGCGCCGTGTAGTGCAGGTGGTGCGGGCCCGCCCAGATGTAGATGAAGACGAGCGACCAGAAGTGGATGATCGACAGGCGGTACGAGAACACGGGCCGCCCGGCCGCCTTGGGCATGAAGTAGTACATCAGCCCGAGGAACGGCGTGGTCAGGAAGAAGGCCACGGCGTTGTGCCCGTACCACCACTGCATGAACGCGTCCTGCACGCCCGCGTAGATCGAGTAGCTCTTGAAGAGCCCCGCCGGCACTACGAGGTTGTTGAAGATGTGCAGGATCGCGACCGTGACGATCGTCGCGATGTAGAACCACAGCGCGACGTACATGTGCCGCTCGCGCCGGTTCTTCAGCGTCATGAAGAAGTTGACGGCGAAGGCCACCCAGACGACGGCGATCGCGACGTCGATCGGCCACTCCAGCTCGGCGTACTCACGGCTCTGCGTGATCCCGAGCGGCAGCGTCACCGCGGCGGAGACGATGATCGCCTGCCACCCCCAGAAGTGGAACCGCCCCAGTCCTCTCGACCACATCGGCGTCTTGCAGAGCCGCGGAGTCGAGTAGTAGACCGCGCAGAAGATCGCGTTCCCCGCGAAGGCGAAGATCGCCGCGTTCGTGTGCAGCGGGCGCAGGCGGCCGAACGTCAGGTACTCCTGACCGAAGCTGAGCTGCGGGAACGGGAGCTGGAGCGCGACGTAGAGGCCGACCAGGAAGGCGACGATCGCCCAGCCGTAGGTCGCCCACAGGAACATCCGCACGATCGAGTCGTCGTACGAGAAGCGGTCGACGGGAACCGCGGGTTTGTCGCTTGCGGAGTCGGGAATGGCTGCGTGGGCCTGACTCATCGTGACGGTTGCTGGTTGGTTGGCGAGCGGGGGGATCCGCTGCGGTCCGGGAAGGGGGGTGCCGCGTCTCGCGGCGCCGTTGAAAGTGGGGGGCGGGCGCGGAGTCAGCCGTCGCCGGCCGACGGCGCGGTGTCCGAGCCGCCGTGGTTGCTCGTCGGCGCGGCGCTGCCGTTCAGGTCGCCGCCGCCATGCTCGTCGGCATCCGGCGCGCTGTCCCGGGACGCCTGAACCTCGGCCTGGACGCGCTCGGCGACCTCGCACAGCGGCGTCGGCCGGTCCTTGCCGCTCATGATCTCGGAGATCTTCGTCTGACCGAGCTTCCGCTCCTCGTGCACGATGATCTGGTTGAGCGCCGTGTGGAGCGGGCAGAGGCGCGTGCCGTGCGAGGCGAGATCGAGAGGACACGCCTCGATGCGCTGGATCGGATCGACCTCGTTGACGACGTCGAGCATCGAGATCTCCTCCGGGTCCTTGACGAGCGTGTAGCCGCCGCCGAGGCCGCGTTGCCCGGTGATGAGCCCGCCGCGTACGAGCGGCTGGAACACCTTCGGGAGGTAGCTCGAGGGGACCTGGGTCGCGTCGGCGATCTGGGTCTTGGTCTGCGGCTCGCCAGGATGCTGGGCGAGCCACACCACGGCCCGGAGGGCGTATTCGGCGGTCTGTGTCAGGGCCATGGGAGTGTCAGGGCCATGGGAAGCGTCGGGTGGAGTCGTTCGAGGCGTGCAGCGCGCCCGCTCGGAGCCTCGTTCTATCGGTAATGCCTATTGGTGTCTAAGAGAGTTCTATGTCTTTTGATGTGTATTCCAGTCGCACCTGGGATGCCCCTGGTGGCTGCTGTGCGTATTGGCCTTCTCTGAGAGAGTTGGTGGCAGCCTCAGATCGACGCGGGATCGTCGTGGTCCGGTCCACGGTCTCCACGTCGGCTCCGGGCGAGCCGGTCCGAGAGATCGACGGCGGCTGCCGCGCGCTCGTCGTCGAGTCCCGAGCGGCGCGCGACCTCCGTCACGACGTCGAACGGTGTCCGTCCGCTCGCGTCCGTCCCGGCCGGATCCGCACCTCGCTCCAGGAGCAGCTCCACGACGGGCAGCGTGCACGCCGAGAACCGCATCGACGCTGCGACGTGCAGCGCGTTCGCGCCGGTGCTCGCGTCACGTCCCATCGGATCCACGCCGTGATCGAGGAGCACCCGCGCCGCACGCACGTGGCCGCAGCTCGCCGCCATGCGCAGGTGGTCGGACGTCGGTCGCGCGCCCGCGCGCACGAGGAACTCGATCGCGCCCGGCTGGTCGCCGAACGAGGCCCATCCCAGCGGCTCCAGGTCGGTCGCGTCGTCGTGGGCCGCGCCAGGGTCCGCGTCGACGATGGCCTGCAGCGCATCGAGGTCGCCGAGCCCCGCGGCGAGCGCCGCGTCGAGCGACAGGCCGGCGCGCAGCAGGCGCTGCAGCACGCGCTCCGCGCCGAATTCGAACGCATCGTGCCCGGGACCGCGCCCGTTCGACGCGCGGTGATCCATGTCCGCGCCGGCGTCGAGCAGCTCGAGCCCCAGCGCCTGCATGCCGTGCTCGATCGCCGCCTGCAGCGGCGACCAGTCGTCGACGCCCTTCAGGCCGGCGTCCGGCGCCCACGCCGACGGCGCGACGCTGCGGGCGAGATCGGGGCGCTCCGCCAGGAGGCCGCGCGCCGCGTCCTCGTCCCCGCGCACGATCGCCGCGAACAGCGCGCGCGCCTCGTTCGAGCGATCCTCCGTCACGGGGTCAGGCGAGCTCGTCCGCCAGCCGCCCGAGGAACAGTCCGACGTCGGTGACGATCCCGATCGTCTGCGACGATCCACGGTCGCTGAGCTTCGTCACCACCGCCGGGTTGATGTCGACGCACACGACGCTGACCCACGACGGGAGCATGTTGCCGACGCCGATGGAGTGCAGCATCGAGCTGAGCATCAGGACGAGGCCCGCGCCCTCCAGCTCCGCCGCGTAGCGGTCCTGGGCCTCGATCAGGTCCATCAGCGTGTCCGGCAGCGGGCCGTCGTCGCGGATGGAGCCGGCGAGGACGAACTCCACGTCGCTCTCGACGAGCGCGTGCATGATCCCGTCCTCCAGGACGCCCTCGCGCACCGCGCCCGCGATCGATCCGGCGTGGTTGATCCGATTGATCGCACGCATGTGGTTCTTGTGGCCCTCCTCGACGGGCTTCCCCGTCTCCAGGCTCACGCCGAGCGACGTCCCGAAGAAGCTGTTCTCGATGTCGTGGACCGCGAGCGCGTTGCCGGACAGCAGCGCGTCCACCCAGCCGCCGCGGACGAGCGCGCAGAACGGGTCGATGCCGCCGGTGTGGATCACGACCGGCCCGGCGACGACGACGATGCGCTCGCCGCGTTCGCGGGTGGCGCGCATCATGTCCGCGACCCGGCGGACGCTCGTCTCGACCTTGCGCTCCGAGCTGATGTCGTTGCTCATGAAGGCGAACGCCTGCCGCCCGCCCTCGGTCCCCTCCATGTTCAGGCGCACTCCGTCGACGCCGCACACGACGTGATCCCCGGCGCGCACGTCGCGCAGCTTCACGCAGCGCGGCGCGCCGTCCTCGACGACGATGACGGCGTCCATACGCTGCCTGCCGACTTCGATCCAGCGCCCGCCGAGCCGCACCTCGGTCCGGTGGTTCGTCGTCGAGTAGAAGTCCTCCGGCACGCAGGCGTCCTTGGTGAGCTCGGCGAGCCGCGCGTCCTTCCCCGACTGCACCGCGCACCCGAACGAGAGCGTCGCCTCGATCGTCGAGCGCAGCGTCTCCTCGTCGGGCGCCGTGATCCGGATCTCGACCTCGGACTCGTCGTCGTGCGTCGTGCCGACCTCGAAGCGCAGGATCTCGTACGAGGCGCCGTGCTCGAGGATCTGGTCGAAGACGTGCTCCAGGAGGCGGCCATCGATGAGGTGGCCCTGGGCGCTGACGGTCTCGTGGGGCATCGTGCGAACGGGCGGGTGCTGGACGGTGGTTAGCGTGGAGGAGTGGCCTCGAGGCCGTGCAGGATCCTACGGCGTGTCGACGTCGGTGTGCGTGGCGCGGCGACCCGCCCGACGAGGACGACCGCCGGCGCCCGGACGCCGCGCTCGCCGATCGCGTCGACGACGCCGGCCAGCGTCGTGCGAACGACCACCTCCTCGCGCCGGCCTGCGCTTGCCACGACGGCGACCGGCAGGTCGGCGGGGTGCCCGGTCTCGCGCAGCCGGGCCGCCGTCCGCTCCATCGTCCCGACGCCCATGAGCAGCGCGAGCGTTCGCGTGGCTCGATAGCGGGGCAGCTCGGTCGCGGTGCCGCCCCGCCCCTGACCCGACAGCACGAGGAGCTCGTCGGCGACGCCGCGCTCGGTCAACGAGATGCCGGCCGCCGCGGCGGCCGCGAACGGGCTCGCGATCCCCGGGACCACCTCGACGTCGACGCCGCGGTCCTCGAGGGCGCGGATCTCCTCGCCCGCGCGGCCGAATAGCCCCGGGTCGCCGGCCTTGAGCCGCACGACGCGTCGTCCGCGCTGCGCTGCCTCGAGCGTGCGGTCCTCGAGGGAGCGCTGGGCGACGTCGGCGCCGCCGGGGACCTTGTCGGCGACCACGAGCTCGCCCGCGACGAGCGCGAGTACGTCCGGCGGGACGAGGCGATCGGCCAGCACGAGGTCGGCCGTTGTGACGAGCGTCCGCGCGCGCTCCGTCAGGAACTCCGCGCCGCCCGGCCCTGCGCCGACGAGGTGCGCGCGGGGCCGACGGCGCTGCTCGCGCTGAAGGGACGGCGTCCGCATCTCAGGCGGCCGCGGGGGGCTCTCGATCCACGCCTCGGCCGAGTCAGGCTCCAGCGTCGTCAGGCTCGGCCAGTCCAGGTTCCGCGCGACCGCCGAGACGGTCCGCATCCGCGCGGCCGACTGGTCGCGACGCGGGAGTAGCTCCCGCACGCGCCGCCGGAGCGCTCCGATGCGGCCCGCGACGTCGCCCGCTCGCGGCGGCAGCGCCCGGGCGAGGTGATCCCGGAGCCTGCCCGCCAGCCCGGGCGCCTCGCCCGACGTCGACACCGCGACGGTGAGCGGGCCGTCGTGGTGTACGGCGGGGAAGACGATGTCGCACAGCTCGGGCACGTCCGCGACGTGCCGCAGCGCGCCGCGCCGCGCCGCGTGACGGGCCACGCGGCGACCGACGTCGGGGTCGTCGACGCACGCGAGCGCGAAGCGGCAGCCGCGCAGGTCGCCGCGTCGGTAGTTCCGGCGCCGCAGCCCGATCGACCCCTCGCGGGCGAGCTCGGCCACGCGCGGCGACGTCTCCGGCGCGACGACGCGCACCCGCGCGCCGACGCGGAGCAGCGCGTCGACCCGCGCGGTGCCGATCGCGCCCGCGCCGACGACGACCGCCAGCGCGCCTTCCAGCGACCAGCCGACGAGCAGCGGAGGCGTGGGCGTCATCGCTTCACCTCCCGCGCCTTCGTCAGGAAGCTGTGGGCCTCCTCGACGAAGAGCCGCGCCTCCTGCACGAGCCGCTCGCGATCCCGCCGCCCCGTCCCCGGAGAGGTCTCGAACGCGCGCACGAAGTCGAGCCCGACGCTCTCGGGAACCCGTCGACTCTCCACGAACGTGGCCGAGAAGCGGCGTATGACGTCGTCGTCGTCCGAGGGCCGCTCCGCGTCCGCGAGGAGGAGTGCGCGGGCGGCGGCGAGCAGCGCGTCGCGGGCCGCGGCGGACGCCGTCGCGTCGTCGTCCGCCTCGTCGGCGTGGAGCGCGCGGTCGACGTGCGTGTCGGCGAGCGCGACCTGGAGGTCGACGCCGTCGACGACCTCCCCCGCGCACTCCCCGGTCCCGCGCCGGACCGCGAACGCGTCGTCGCGACCGGGCTCGCGGTACGCCGCAGGGTCGATCTCGATCGGGGGTAGCTCGGCGCGTGGACCGACGAGCTCCTTCACGCCATCGCGGCCCACGCGCTCCAGCCAGGCATGGAACGGCTCGACGCCGACCGCGCCCTCGACGAAGGCCTCGACGATCGCACCGATCGCATCCCCGGCGCGGGCGGCCGGCACCTTGCCGTACACCCTGCCGAACGCCTCGCCGCCCGCGCGCCCGCCCAGCACGAGCGCGTAGTGCGGCACGGAGTGCCCGCCGACCGTGCGGGCGGCGCCGTGCAGCCCGATGTCGGCGATCTGGTGCCGGGCGCAGCTGTTCGGGCAGCCGCTGACGTGCACGCGAAGTGCGGCAACCCGCGGTTCGTCGCGCAGGGGCGCGAGCGCGCGCTCGACGTCGGCCGCGATCGACCGCGGGGACGTGATGCCCAGCTTGCACGTGTCCGCGCCGGGGCACGTCACCGGGTCGAGGTCACTCGCGGTACCGAGCCCGAGCGCGACGAGGCTCTCACGCAGGTCGCGCAGGCGGCCGAACGGGATCCAGCGCACCACGAGGTTCTGGTCGACGTCGACGCGAGCAGCGGCGCCCGGGAGCGCGTCGAGCAGCGCGGCCAGCCCGCGAAGCTGCTCCGGCGAGAGGTCGCCCTGCCGCACGCGCATCGTGACGGCGGCGTAACCCCGCTGGCGTTGCAGGTGGACGTTCGACGCGATCCAGCGGGACTTGACGTCGTCCGCGCCGACCGGGAACGCGGACGCGGGAGCGTCCGGCCTTCGCTCGACGCCGAGGCTCCGGTCGAGCCACTCGTCCCGAAACGCGCTCACCTTCGGTCGTACTCGCTCGACCTCGTCGCGGAACGCATCGAGGCCCATGTCCGCGACGAGGAACTTGAGTCGAGCGCGCGCGCGCTTCGCCCGCTCACCTCGTTCGCCGAACACGGTGAGGATCGCGAGCGCGACCTCCAGGACTTCTTCCTCGGGCAGGAACCGGTGGAGCACCTCCGCGCGGTAGGGAATCGCGCCGAGCCCGCCGCCGACGTACGCGGTGAACCCGCGCCGCCCGTCCTCGACGCGCGCGACGAGCCCGAGGTCGTGGAACAGCGCCTCGTGCGCCGCGGGGTCGGCCTCGCCGGAGAAGCGCACCTTGAACTTGCGCCCGAGGTCCTGGCCGAGCGGGTGCCGCAGCAGCGCCCGCGCGAGCGAGATCCCGTGCGACGTCACGTCGAACGCCTCGGTCGGCGAGACGCCGGACAGGGCGCCGGCGGTCACGTTCCGCACGACGTTGCCGCACGCCTCGCGCGCCGTGACGTCGACGCGCGCCAGATCCCGAAGCAGATCCGGCGTCCGCTCCAGCGCGACGAAGTGGAACTGCACGTCCTGACGCGTCGTCAGGTGCGCGACGCCGCCGCCGTAGACCTCGGCCACGTCCGCGATGCCGCGGAGCTGGTCCGCGTCGACGATCCCGAGCGGGAGCTTGATGCGGATCATGTGCACGCCGTCCTGCCGCTGCCCGTACACCCCCTGGCGCAGGCGCGTCTCGGTGAACACCGCGTCGGCGATGCGCCCGCTCCGGAATCGGGCGATCGCGGCGTCGAGGGCGTCGAGCTCCAGTTCGACCGTGCGCGGGGAGCCCGCGATGACCGCGCGGCTCGCGCGCTCCTGCGATCCGGCGTCGGAGACGCTCACGAAGCCACCTCCACCGCCTTGCGCACGGGTCCCGCGTGGAGCCCGCACTCCGTCTTCGCGAACCCGGCCCAGCGTCCGGCGCGCTCGTCGTCGGGCGACGCAGGACGGGTGCACGGTGCGCATCCGACGCTCGCGTAGCCGAGGTCGCGCAGCGGGTTCCGCGGGACGCCGCGGGCCCGAAGGCGCGCCACCACGTCGGCTCGCGTCCAGGACGCGAGCGGGTTGATCTTGACCATGCGGCGGGCGACGTCCCACTCGATCTCGGCCGTTCCCGAGCGCTGGCCCTCGGCCGCGCGCAGGAGTCCGCTGATCCACGCGCGCCGTCCCGCGAGCGCTGCGTCGAGCGGGGCGACCTTCCTCAGCGCGCAGCAGCGATCGGGGTCGTGCTCCCAGAGCGCGGGACCCTCGTCGCGCTCCTGCTCCTGCACGGTGTTCCTGGGCGCGAGGCGTTCGATCTGGATGCCGAAGTACTCCTCGACGCGCGCGAGATGCTCCAGCGTCTCTGGGAAGTGGAGGCCGGTGTCGAGGAAGACGACCGGGAGGTCGAGGCCGAGGTCGCGGGCGACGTCGAGGACGGCGAGGCTCGCGTCGCCGAGGGCGGACGCCAGCACGACGTCGTCGCCATAGGTCTCGGCCGCCCAGGCGAGGACCTGGCGCGGGTCGCGCCGCGCGGCCGTCGGCGGCGCGGCGGGGGACGGGAGTGACATGGGTGGTGGCTGGTGCTGCGTGACATGACGGTCGGGGGAGGTCAGCTGGGGACCGCCGTGCGCACGGCGCGCGGCGGAGCGTGGTGTTCGGGGCGCCCGGAGTCTTCGGTGCGCCACATCCCGGTCGAGACGTAGCGCTCGCCGGTGTCGCAGAGGACGGTGGTCAGGAGCATCGGGCCGCGTCCCGCGGCGAGGCGAAGCGCGGCGAGCACGTTCGCGCCGGACGATGGCCCGACGAACAGGCCGCGGCGCGCGAGCGCGCGCGAGACCTCCAGCGCCTCCTCCAGGTGCAGCGGCACACTGGCGTCGACGAGGGATCGATCGAGGATCGGCGGCACGAGGTCGCTGTCGCCGCCGAGCGGCTTCAGCCCCTCGATCCCCGGGAAGGCGTCCGGCGCGACCGCCGCGATCAGGGTCGACGGACTGGCCTCGCGCAGACGGCGACCGACACCGGTGATCGTGCCGCCCGTCCCGATGCCCGCGACGAAGGCGTCCGGTGCCCGGCCGGCCGCGCGCGCGACCTGCCCGATGAGCTCCAGGCCCGTGCCCTCGTAGTGCGCGCGCCAGTTGTCGTCGTTGCCGTACTGATCGGCGTGCCAGTAGGTCTCCGGCTCGGACGCGGCCATCGTGCGCGCCGTGTGCACGGCGTGGTCGTAGCCCTCGAACGGATCGGTGACGACCAGCTCGGCGCCGTGCGCGCGGATCCGCTCCAGGCGTTCCGCGCTCGCGTTGCCCGGGACCACCAGGGTCACGTCGAGCCCCAGCGCCGCGCCGATCGAGGCGTACGCGATCCCCGCGTTGCCCGACGACGAGTCGAGGACGCGCCGCCCACGCAGGTCGCCGCGCGCCACGGCGGACTCCAGGATGCGCCGCACGGGGCGGTCCTTGATCGACCCGCCGGGGTGGACGCTCTCCAGCTTGGCGAGCAGCCGCGTTCCCGAGTCCGGCGGGTCGACGCCCGGGAGTTCATCGAGTCGGTCGATCTCGACGAGGGGCGTGGATCCGTCTCGCGCTCGGCGCGTCACGGCGTCACCTCCGCTGTTCGCTGCGGCGCCGCGACCTCGAACGTGTCGAAGCGCGTCTCCAGCGCGTCGAAGTGCAGGACGCGGCCGACGAGCGGCTGGCCGATCCCGAGGAGCAGCTTGATCGTCTCGATCGCTTCGAGGGTGCCCACGACACCCGGGAGGACACCAAGGACCCCCGCCTCCGCACACGACGGCGCGAGGTCGGGCGGCGGAGGACTCGGGTACAGCTCCCGGTACGACGGCCCGCCGAGGTGCGGCGCGAACACCGTCACCTGACCCTCGAATCGGAAGATCGAACCGTGCACGTTCGGGACGTTCGCGGCGACGCACGCGTCGCCGATGAGGTAGCGCGTGCTGAAGTTGTCGGTCCCGTCCACGACGACGTCGTGCGCCCGCACGAGCTCGTCGACGTTCGAGGCGTCGAGGCGGCCGCGGATGGCATCGATCTCCACGCCGGGGTTGAGCGCGCGGAGCGTGCGCGCCGCGGACTCGACCTTGGGCTCACCGACGCGCTCGTCGGTGTGCAGGATCTGCCGCTGGAGGTTGCTCCGGTCCACGACGTCGTCGTCGATGATCGTGAGCCGGCCCACGCCTGCGGCGGCCAGGTAGAACGCGGCGGGGGAGCCCAGCCCGCCCGCGCCGACGAGCAGCACGCGGGAGGTCAGGAGCTTCGCCTGGCCCGCCTCGCCGACCTCCGGCATCAGCAGGTGCCGCGCGTAGCGCTCGCGCTCCTGGGCGTCGAGCGTCCGCGGTGTCTCGACCGGGAGCCCGAGCGCTTCCCACGCCGCGAAGCCGCCGCGGACCGAGCGCACGTCGGTGTACCCGAGGCGCGCCAGGCCGTCCGCGGCGAACAGCGACCGCACGCCGCCCTGGCACAGGACGAGCAGCGGCGCGTCCCGGTCCTCGATCTCGTCCTCGACGCGAAGCTCCAGGAAGCCGCGGCCCAGGCGCGTGGCTCCGGTCGGGCTCCCGCCAGCCACCTCGTCCGGCTCGCGCACGTCGAGCAGGGTCGCGCCGGCCTCCACGAGGTCCCGCGCCTCGTCCGGCTCGACCTCGGGGATCGTCAGCCGCAGCTCCGCGAGCCGTCGCTCGCGGCCGGGCAGCGCGCCGCCCGCGACCGCGGGTAGGACGGTGAAGGCACTCACGCCGTCCACGGGCGTGTCCAGGCCGCCGACCGACGCGACGTCGCGCCCGTCGGCGAACAGGTGCACGAAGGCGCGCGGTTCGCCGTCCTCGTCGAGGACGCGCTCCAGGAGGTCCGGGTGGCTCGCGCGGAGGCTCTCCAGCGCGGCGCGGAGGGTGGCGCCGGCGAGCGGAAGCTCGGACGCGCCGCCCGTGAAGCGGCGCAGCGGCGTCGGGACGCGCAGCACGGAGGTGGGAGTCGAGAGGCTCATGACGCGATCTCCTCCTCGACGAACGAGTCGCCGTCCAGCCGCCACGAGCGCACGTCGGCGACCTCGCCCCGCTCGACGGACGCGATCACGTAGGACCATCCCTCCCAGGCGGCGGCGCGGTCGGTCTCGCTCGGGTGCGCGGGGTGATCGGGGTGCGTGTGCCAGACGCCGAGGACGTCGAGACTGCGCGTTCGCGCGTCCTCCTCGACGGCGAGCAGGTGCAGGGGATCGAGCGTGTAACGGTCCCGGGCGCGGATCGGCTCCAGGTTCCGGCTCTCGGTCACCTCGTAGACGGCGGCGCCCGATGCGTCGCGGCGGCCGACGAGGAGGCCGCACGCCTCGTGCGGGTAGCCGCGACGGGCGCGGTCCTCGAGCTCGGTGCGCGCGCTGCGTACGAAGCGCAGGGTGAGGCGTTCGGTGGAGGTCGGGGAGTGGGTCGACATGGGTGGTGGGTCATCGTGACGGATGCGGGTGGATCGAGAGGAGAGGCGCGGAAACGCAGAAGGCCCGCCGGAGCGGTGTGCTCCGGCGGGCCTTCGGCGGTGTTCGCGAGTGGGACGACGCGTTCTACCTGCCGGGTGCCGGAGCGGGGCTCGGGCAGCAGCAGCAGCACGGGGCGGCATTGGAGAACAGGCGCGTCATCGTGAGCGGAGAATGGAGGCCGTTCGGCGTCGCCGCAAGACCCCGACTCGACAAAACTTCGCCGGTCTCACCGGTCCTCGGCGAACGGTGCCCACGCGTTCGGCCGAGCCCTGAGTCCGTCGAGGTCGGCGTCGCCCTTCAGCTGGTCGGGATCGAAGCCTGCGTCGAGCGCGCGCTGGAGCATCTCGGCGGCCACCTCGTCGAAGAGCGCAGCGTCGTCCGCGGCGCCCGCCTCCTCGGCGGCGTGTGCGCCGCCCGCGAGGATCATCGCGATCGCGACTCGGTTCTGCGGGATCGTCACGACCTCCGACCACACGAGCGCGGCCTCGGCGGCGCCCGCGAGGTCACCCGCGCGGTAGCGGATCCACGCCGCGTGCTCGTGGCAGCGCTCCAGGCCGAGCTTCGGCGCCGGTGCGCCAGGGCGGAGCTCGAGCGCGCGCTCGTGCATCTCGACCGCGGGCTCGAGCGCCGCGAGCGCACCGTCGACGTCGTTCGCGAGGCGCCACAGCAGGATCGTCTCCTGCAGATGGTTCGACGCGAGGAGCTCGACCGCGTCGCGCTGGACCGACGTGCCGCCGACCAGGTCCTCCAGCACCACCTGGCCCTCCCGCAGCATCTCCAGTCCGGCGTCGAGGTCGCCGGTCAGGGCCATGATCGACCCGAGGGCCGAGCGCGCCGTGCCCTCGTCGATCGCGTAGGCGATCACGTCGGGGAAGTCCTCGCGCAGGTCGAGCGCGGCGTCGAGCCCGCGCTCCAGGAGCTCGCGCCCGTCGGCGTGGCCCCCGGTGACCGCGACGACGTTCCCGAGGTTGATCAGGCCGCGTGCGAAGCGGAAGCGCAGGAGGGTGTCCTCGGGGAACTCCTCCAGCGTCACCTCCGCGACCTCGACCGCGAGCTCCAGGTGACCCTGCGAGCGTTCGTGCGATGCGAGCGTCACCGGAGAGCGCAGCGTGTGCGCGGAGCCCAGCAGCAGCGCGGCGCGCGTCAGTCGCCCTGCGGCCTCGCGGTCCGGCGCCTCGGCCGACCATGTGTCGATCAGCTCGGGCATGAGCGGCTCCAGGGTCTCGATCACGTCGCCCAGGCGTCCGGCGTCGCGCTGCGCGTCCGCGAGGTCGACGAGGAGCGTGCGCCGCATGTCGTCGAGCGACGCCCGCTCCGCGGACCCTACGTCGAGCGACGCGATCCACACGAGGGCCGCCTCCAGCTCTGCGATCGCCGCGCCCAGGCGCCCGCCGGCGCGGCGGCACTGCGCGAGCTGTCCGCGCACCGCCGCCAGCTCGGTCGCGACCGCCGCGCTCTTCGGATCCGTCGCCTGGAGCTCCTCCAGGATCGTCCGCGCCTGGACGAACGACGCCTCCGCGTCGGTGATCCGGTCGAGCCGACCCTGGATGTCCCCGACGCGCACCCACGCGCGCGCGGTCTCGAAGCGCAGCCGCGGGTCGTCGCGCTGGTCCTCCAGGAGCGACTGATAGAACGCGAGCGCGTCGCTCAGGATCGCCCGGCGCAGCGGCTGCAGTCCCGGAACGTCGCGGAGCGTCTGGTCGCCGATCCGCGTCAGCAGCTCGTCGACCGCGGCGAGCGCGCGCTGGAAGTTCCGCTCGGCGCGTCCCTCCTGGGCCTCTGCCTCGTCGCGCTGCTCGCGCGCGTCCTGAAGCGCCTCGCCGAGCGCGAGAAGGGTCTGCTCCAGCTCGACGTTCTTGTCGGCGAGGTCGCCGCGCTGCGCGGCGATCACGCGTCCCTGCGCCTCCGCGTCGAGGCGCGCGCGCCGCTGCTGGAGGCCGAACACGAGCGGCCCGCCGACCACGACCGCGGCGCTGAGCGCGACGAGCCCGGCGGCGGCGGGCCGGCGCTGGACCCCGCGCGTCGTCCGCCGCAGCGCGCCTGCGCGACGCGCCTCGATCGGCCGTCCATCGAGCGCCGCCTCGAGGTCGCCGGCGAGCCCGTCGCCCGACGCGTACCGCCGCGTCATGTCGGGCTCCATCGCGACCTCCAGGATCGTCTCCATCTCCCACGTGACGCGTGGGTTCGCCCGGCGCACCGGCGCGCGCCGTCCCTCGGCGATCATCGCGCGGAGCCCTGCGATCGAGGGGGAGCGGTAGGGGAGGGCTAGCGTGAGGAGCTCGTAGAGCGTCACGCCGAGCGAGTAGACGTCGGTGCGCCGGTCGAGCCGCTCCCAGTCACCGTCGATCTGCTCCGGGCTCATGTACGGCAGCGAGCCGAGCGCGGAACCGGACTTCGTGATGCGCTCGACGTCGTCCGACGACGAGAGGCCGAAGTCGAGCAGCATGATCCGCCCCTCCGGCGTGACCATGACGTTCGACGGCTTCACGTCGCGATGCAGGATCCCGCGCTCGTGAGCATGCTCGAGTGCGAGCGCCACCTCCCGCACGGCGCGCGCGCAGGTCTCGACCCACGAGCCCGTGAACAGAGCGACGTCCGCCGCTCGTCCCTCCTCGACGCCGCTCGCGCGCTCGACGGCGCGGCCGAGGTCGCCGCCGGCGAGTTCGGCGGGGTCGCGCCCCTCGGACGCGACGGCCTCCAGGGCCTCCGCGAGCGTGCACCCCTCGACGCGCTCCATCGCGAAGTACGGGATCCCCGCCTCGTCGCCCGCCGAGTACACGGGGACGATCCCCGGGTGCGACAGGCTGGCGACCGCCTCGACCTCGCGCTGGAACCGCGCGCGCGCGCCCTGGAACAGCAGCTCGCTCGGCCGGATCACCTTCACGGCGACGTCGCGCGCGAGCACCGAGTCCCGCGCCTCGTAGACGACGCCCATCCCGCCGCCGCCGATCCGGTGGCCGAGCACGAAGGGACCGAGTCGCTCCGGGACCGCGCGCGTCTCCGCCGAGGTCTCCGAAAGGCCAGTGCCCTCCAGGACCGCGACGCGGGCCCGGACGGCCTTCTCGTGCTGCGGCTCCCGCGCGCAGATCTCCTCCAGAACGGCCGTTCCCTCGCTCTCGACGCGCTCGAGGTACTCGAACACGAGGTCGCGAACGGACGGGGGCGCGGGCACTTCTCTCGTCATGGCAGGTCCTCCGGCGGCAGGCCGGCTCCCGGACATCCGCGCGGCTGGAGGGGCGTTACGGACGACTTCTTGCCGCGCGGGAGCGGCGGGCCGAGCGCCAGACCGAGGGGCGAACCGGTGCGATCATGCTAGCCTCGGCGGCATGGACGACCCGCGCGAGACGCGGCGCCTCGCCGAGGCTGCCGCGGGCGGCGACTCGGAGGCCGTCGAGGCCCTGCTCGACCGGCACCTCGGCGAGCTGCGCGCCTTCGTCCGCCTGCGCGCAGGCGCGCTCGTGCGCGCGCGGGAGTCGAGCTCGGACATCGTCCAGTCCGTCTGCCGCGAGGTGCTCCAGAACATGGAGCGCTTCCAGCACCCGAGCGACGCGGCGTTCAAGCAGTGGCTCTTCCGGACCGCGCTGCGAAAGCTGTCGAACCGGCGCGACTTCTACCTCGCCGAGCGACGCGACGTCCTCCGCGAGACGCCGATCGCGAAGGGCGGCGAGACGTCCGGAGCGGGCGTGGGGGAGTCGCGCCTGTTCGACGCCTACCGGAGCTTCACCAGCCCGAGCCACCGCGCGATCGTCCAGGACGAGATCGAGAAGGTCGAGGCCGCGTTCGATCACCTGAGCGAGCAGGAGCGCGAGATCGTCACCATCGCCCACATCGTCGGTCTGTCGCGCGCGGAGATCGCCGAGCAGGTCGGCAAGTCCGAGGGCGCGGTGCGCGTCACGCTGCACCGCGCCCTCGCGAAGATCGCCGATCTCGTTGCTTCGGCGGACGAGGACGACGGCTGAGCCGCTCGGTCAGTTGGCCGTGAAGTCCTCGATGATCGGCAGCCCCGTGACGTTCTGGACGGCGTGCGTGAACAGGTTGCCGTTCTGGACCACGAAGAGCTCCCAGTACACGTCGTCCCACGTGTGCACGATCATCGCATCGAACGACTGTCCGTTCGCCGTCACGTACGTCCCGGTGCCGTAGAACACGGTGGGCCCGACGATCGGTCCTGCGTAGACCGAGAAGCCCGTGTAGCGGAAGGCGCGCCCCCAGTTCGTGATCGGGTCGGTGTCGACGTAGAACTGATACGTGTTCAGCGGCGTGTCGCCGATCCAGGTGTTCGGCCCGCTCAGCGCGGCCCAGATGCGGTCGCCGATGGCGGTCGCGGCGGCGAGGTCGGGCTCGCCGATGAACATGTCGCCCGCCATGAGCAGGTCGGTGCCCGCGCCCGTTGCGCCGGCGTCCTCGATGGCCCAGGCGCGCGCCATACCGCCCCCGATGACGCCGCCGCCGCCGCCGCCATCGCCTCCTCCGCTGCTGCACGCGGCGGGAACGAGCCACAGGGCGAGGACCGTGACGAGCGTGTGCAGGGCGTTCTTCATGGGTCCTGGAAAGCCGCGGCCAGGAGCGCGCAACACGGATTCGCGGAGTGTCCCCGAACGGGCGTCCCGCCCGGCGACGTGTCTCGGTCCTGGAGACCCCGTCGACCCGCCGTGAGCCGGTGCCGGGCGAGCCCCGCGCCCACCGCTACACTCGGGACCGCGCCCGAGGCACCCGCGTTCCCATCCACGGGTGCCGCCGCCGAGCTTCCCGCGAGCGGCGCCGGAACGATGAACGCACGCGCACGAGCCCGCCTCTCCCTCTCCGTCCTGCTGGCCGCCGTCGCTGCGGCCTGCACCGCCCCTGCCCCTGCGCCCGGTCCGCGCCTGGAGAGCCGCACCGCGATCGCGCTGACGTTCGACAACGACGTCTTCACCGGGTCGGACAACAACTACACGAACGGCTTCTCCATCGCGGCCATGACCGGCCCGGTCCGGTCCGAGTCGCCGGACTCGCTCCCGCGCCGCTGGGGCAAGGCCTGGTCGTTCCTCCCCTTCATCGACAGCGAGCGAGGGGACGTCTACGTCGGCGCCGCCATCGGCCAGGAGATCTTCACGCCCGAGGACATCACCGTCGCGAACCCGCCGCCGACCGAGCAGCCCTACGCGGGCGTGCTCTTCGCGGACTTCACGTTCGCGGGCCGCGGTGCGAACCAGTGCTCCGCGTGGAAGCTCCGCGTGGGAATGGTGGGTCCGGAATCGCAGGCGGCGGAGGTCCAGACCAAGGCCCACGAGATCATCGACGACGATCGTCCCCAGGGCTGGGACACCCAGCTCCCGACGGAGCCGATCCTCAACCTCGACTACAACCTCGTCCAGGAGATCCCGCTCGTGCGCGGCGACGGCCTGGGCGCGCGCATCATCCCGACCGCCGGCGTGTCGGTCGGCAACTACTTCACCGGCGGCGGGCTTGCGGCGCACGCCGAGGTCGGCTGGAACCTCCCGGACACCGTCGGCGCGATCTCACTCCGGAACGGCATCGACCCGATCGGCCTGATCGCGGCGACGCGCAAGACCGCCCCGTCGCTCAGCCTGTTCGCGGGGGGCGGCGCATTCCTCGTCGGCCACTACCTGCCTCTCGACGGCACGGTCTTTCGGGACAGCCCCTCGGTCGACAGCGAGCCCGTGGTCGGGTTCCTCTCGGCCGGAGCGTCGGTCCGCGCCGGGAGCTTCGCGCTCAGCTACCTGCTGTCGTTCTTCTCGCAGCGGTACGCGACGGAGCAGACCAACGACGACTTCGGCCGCGTGACCCTCTCCTGGTCCTTCTGATGCGTCAGGTCGCCGTCGTCACCGACGCGGAGCATCCGGGCCTGCGTCCGGACGACGTGCCGCTCGATCGCGCGTTCCGCGGGCTCGACCGAGAGGTCGTCCCGGTGCCCTGGGGAGCCGTGATCGAGGCGGGCGCGTTCGAGCTCGTGCTCGTGCGTTCGCCCTGGGACTACTTCCTCAGGCCCGAGGCTTTCCTCGGGTGGATCGACGCGCTCGAGGCCCCGGTGGTGAACGCGCCCGCGGTGCTCCGGTGGAACCACGACAAGCGGTACCTCGTCGAGCTCGCGGAGCGCGGCGCCGGGCGGATCCCGCGGACGGCCATGCTGGGCGCGGACGAACGTCCCGCGCGCGCGGACGAGCTGCTCGCGCGCGTCGACGCGGGGCGCGCGGTGGTCAAGCCCGTCGTCTCCGCGGGGGCGCATCGGACGCGCGTCGTGCGCGAGGGTGACGGGATCGAGTGGACCGACGAGGACGTCGGCGCGTACTTCGTCCAGGAGTTCGTCGACGCCGTCGTCGAGAGCGGCGAGTGGTCGCTCGTCTTCCTGGGCGGCGAGTACTCGCACGCGGTGCGCAAGACGGCGACCCCTGGCGACTTCCGGGTCCAGGAGGAGTTCGGCGGCGCGGTGCTCGTCGAGGAGCCGTCGGCGGCGACTCTCGCAGCCGCGCGGGACGTGCTGGTGGGCGTGCCGGGCGGAGACCGACTCGCGTACGCGCGCGTCGACCTCGTCGAGGATCGGGAGCGCGGTCCGCTCCTGATGGAGCTGGAGCTGATCGAGCCCGAGCTGTTCCTGCGCAGCGCGGACGGCGCGGCGACGAAGCTCGCGCGCGCGGCGCTCAGGAGCGCTGGAGCCTGAGCTGCCCGCAGGCGGCGGCGCCGTCGAGTCCGCGGGACCAGCGGATCGTCGCCACGACGCCGGCGGCGACGAGCTCGTCGCGGAAGGCCTCCGGCGCGCCCGAGGCGGGGCGCTCGTGGGGAAGGCCCGGCGTCGGGTTGTACGGGATCAGGTTCACCGAGCAGCGCCGGCCGCGCAGGCGCTCGACGAGGCGGTCGGCGTGGCCGGGCGTGTCGTTCGCGCCGCCGAGCAGCACGTACTCGTACGTGACCTCGCGCCCGGTCGTCGCGAACCAGTCGTCGCCGGCCTCCAGCACGCTCTCGATCGGGACGCCGCGCATGGCCGGGACGAGCTCGTCGCGCTGGTCCTGGTCCGGCGTGTGCAGCGAGATCGCGAGCTGGTAGCGCGGCTTCGACGGCGCGATCCGGCGCAGGCGATCGGGGAAGCCGACGGTCGAGACGGTGATCTTGCGCCCGCCGAGGCCGATCTCGTCGCGCACGACGTCCAGCGCGCGGGAGAGGTTGTCGTAGTTGAGGAGCGGCTCGCCGATGCCCATGACCACGGCGCGCGACAGCGGCCCGATCTCCCGCCCGCGCACGAACTGCTCCACGATCTCGTGCGCCGCGAGGTTCCGCGCAAGGCCGAGGAGCCCCGAGGCGCAGAAGGGACAGCCCACCGGGCAGCCGGCCTGCGTCGAGACGCAGAGCGTGGCGCCGCGCGGCGCCCCGTCGCCCGCGTCTCCGGTCCGGTCCGCGGCGCGCTCGTGCGGCGGGATGTGAACGGTCTCGACGGAGACGGGGTCGGTGCGCTGGCCCTCGAAGGACAGGAGCAGCTTGGTCGTCCCGTCGCGGGCGACGTTCCGGTCCGTCTCGCGGCCTGAGAAGAGCGGGAGGTCCGCTGCGAGGCGCTCGCGCAATTGCGCCGGCAGGTCCGTGATCGCGTCGTAGTCGAGGACGCCGCGCTCCAGCACGGCGCGCCGGAGGACCTTCGCGTGGAACGGGCGGCCGCCGTACTCGACGACGAGGTCACGCAGCCCGTCGGGAGAGGCGGCGAGGAGCGAGGCAGGCCCGTCCGGGTCGTCCGCGGCCACGTCAGGCGCCGAGGTGATCGGCGAGCTCCTCGGCGACCTCGGCGCCGAGGCGCTGGGCGGCCTGGAGCGACGGCGGGTTGGCGCCGCCGACGGCGCGGTGTCCGCCGCCGCCGTAGCGCTCCATGATCTGGCCGATGTGGAGCCCGTTCTCGGGCTGGTTCCACGGGTTCTCGCCGCAGGTGATGTGGAAGCCCGCGCGGGTCGGGATGACGCCGACGGCGTAGCTCACGTCGGGGTGGTGGTAGAACGGCGCGAAGCGCTCTCGGCGGATGCGCGAGGAGGACGCGTCGTAGAACACGACGCCGTCGCGGATCCACTCGACGGTGGGAGGGAACTGCTCCAGCGCCTTGTCGCGGTTGCGCGAGGCGCGGTCGTGCACCTTCTCGACGTCGCGGCGCAGCGCGACCTCCGACATCGAGTCGTCCACGAGCGCGGCCGCGATCTCGTCGACCCACTTGGGGTTCGGCGCGGCGGTGAGAGCGCGCATCAGGCGCAGCGCGGGGTCGTCGCCGAAGATCGCCTGGTCGACGCTCTCGAACCGCGCCGCGTCGATGATGTCCGACCAGTGCGCCGCCTCGACGAACCGCTCGGGCGGCTCGTAGCCGAAGTGCTCGGCCGCGTGGCGGAGGATCAGCGGCGGACACGAGAGCGCGGACTCGTCCCACAGCCAGCGATCGGACGGCTCGTACTGCGCGCGGAGCTCGGGCGAGAGGAACGTCGTCGGGTGGTGGTCGAACCAGTACTCGGCGCGCGGATGGAAGTGGAAGTCGACGACGGCGAAGCGGCGCCCGGACTCGAAGTCGTCCCAGCCGGCGCGCTCGTCGTAGTTCACGCTGATCAGAACGGGCTTCTCGCCCCGCCCGCGCAGCACGTGCGCGAGGACAGCGCCCGAGACCATCCCGTCGAAGTCGCGGTGGTAGCGGATCCGCAGCGTATCGGCGTCCATCGCCGAGATTCTACGCCCGTCCCCACCGCCGGCGCCATGGGCGCCCGCGGTGGGGACGGGGGTCGGACGATCCGGTCGGCCGGTGCGTCAGCGGGCCATGGCCGCCGCGAGGTCGTCCACGACCTTCTGGCTGACCATCCCGAGGAGGGCGTCGTCGCTCATCCCGCGGGAGTTGACCTGGATCACGTCGTCCCCGACGACGATCGACAGCTCGTAGCGGTCCTTGCCGTTCTTCTTGAGGACCGCCTTGTGGTCGCCGTACATGATCAGCTCGGCGTCGTCGCCGAGCACCTTCGGGTTGGCGAACATCATGGACATCATCTGGACCATGGGGGAGTCGACCATGGCCTGGAAGCCGACGCGCTCGTTCGAGGGGCCGTTGTAGTCGACCTCGACGGTGGTGCCCGCGATGCCGGAGAACATCGCGGCGGCGGCCTCGTCGACCTTCTTGGGCTTGAGGGTCCAGCCCTCCTGGGCGGGCGGGAAGGCAGCGAGGATCGTCGCGCGGCGCTCCTTGGCGACGAGGGTCATCGCGGACGCGAGGGCGTCGTGGCAGGCGCCGAACGACTTGGCGTCCCACGCCTGGGTCGCGGTCGTGATCAGGGACGGGAAGTCCTTGGCCTCCTTCTTCCGTACGCGCTCCTGGGCGGCGGGGGCGACGGTGGCAGCGGCGAGGACGAGGGTCGTGGCGGCGGCGGCGAGGAGGGCGTTGGGGCGGAACATGGCGGTCGAGGGTGGGCAGGAGGAAGGGGCGAGAGCAGCAGGTGCTCGCCCTCCTGACTGCGCGCCTTCACCTGCGTCGCCCGGTGATCCGCCAATTCCTCTGCAGGGCCTGGCGAGCACCCGGAGACTGCACCAAAGAACGCGGGCGCACGGCCGGTCGGCCGCACGCCCGCGCGTGGGGGGGATCCCGGTCGCCGTCAGGCGCTCTCGCGTTCCTCGCCGGACTCGGGCTCTTCCTCGTCCTCTTCGACGTCGGCCGCGGTCATCCCGCGGGCGAGCTGGACGTCGCCGCGCACGACCTCGGCGGAGACCGTGAACACGTCCGTGTCCTTCCGCGACGGGAGCTCGTACTGGAGGTCGAGCAGCATCGACTCCAGGATCGAACGCAGCGCACGGACGCCGGTCTCGCGCTCGATGGCGAGCTCGGCGATGGCCTCCAGACCGCTGTCCTCGAACTCCAGCGTCTTGCCGTTGATCTCGAAGTGCTTCTGGTACTGGCGCACCAGGGCGTTCTTCGGCTCGACGAGGATCCGGACGAGCTCCTCCTTGCGGAGCGTGTCCAGCGTCGCGATGACCGGAAGGCGGCCGATGAACTCGGGGATGAGCCCGAACTCCATCAGGTCCTTCGGGAGCAGGTAGCGGACGTACTCGTCGCGCGCCGCGTACTCGTCGAACGCCGGGAGGGCGGTCTGCTCGATCGAGACGCCGGACTTCTTGCGCGCCCGGTCGAGGGCGCCGCCGGCCTGTTGATCGCGGCCGAAGCCGATGACCGCCTGACCCACGCGGCGTCCGATGATCTCCTCGATGCCCGAGAAGGTGCCGCCGACGACGAACAGGATGTTCGCGGTGTCGATCTGGATGTACGACTGCTCGGGGTGCTTGCGGCCGCCCTGGGGCGGGACGCTCGCGACGGTGCCCTCGAGGATCTTGAGCAGCGCCTGCTGCACGCCCTCGCCGGACACGTCCCGGGTGATCGACACGTTGCCGGTCGTGCGGCCGATCTTGTCGATCTCGTCGATGTAGATGATGCCCTGCTGGGCCCGTTCGACCTCGAAGTCGGCCGACTGCAGGAGCTTCAGCAGGATGTTCTCGACGTCCTCGCCGACGTAGCCGGCCTCGGTCAGGGTCGTGGCGTCCGCCATCGCGAACGGCACGTCGAGCATCTTCGCGAGCGTCCTCGCGAGGAGCGTCTTGCCCGAGCCGGTGGGACCGACGAGCAGGACGTTCGACTTCTCGATCTCGATGTCCGAGGAGACGACCTCCTCCGTGCCCTGCTGGCGGAGGCGGTTGTAGTGGTTGTAGACCGCCACCGAGAGGACCTTCTTGGCCCGGTGCTGGCCGACTACGTACTCGTCGAGCCGGCGCGCGATCTCGATCGGCGTCGGCAGCCGGTCGCGATCGAGGGGCGAGTCGGATCCGGTGCGCGAGTGGGGCGGCTTGCTCGTGCCGTCGCCGCGGAGGTCACCGCTCGCCGGGTTGCGGCGCTGCTCCTCCTGGAGGATCGAGTTGCAGATCTCGATGCACTCGTTGCAGATGTACACGCCGGGGGGCCCCGCGATCAGCGACGCGACCTGATGGCGCGGCTTCTCGCAGAACGTGCAGCGTTCGACCTGACGGCCAGTTCTTCGGGACGAGCTCATATGCGCAGTCTATTCGTCGACAGGTGCGTGAGCAGCACCAACATGAGAAAGGGAAACGGGCGAAATCAGCCCGTTCCCCGTCTCGTTCGAGCGGTCGTTCGAAGTGGGACGCGTTTGCGACATCCCTTTCCCGTCCCGTGAAAGATCTTCCGAGCGGGAGCGCCGAACCGAGGTGATTCCCTCGGTTCCGCGCGATGGTTCAGCTCTCGCCGTCGCCCTCGAGTTCACTCCGCGGCGGCGCGCCGTCGGCGCGAGCCACGATGTGATCGATCAGCCCGAAGGACTGCGCCTCTTCCGGGGACATGAAGTTGTCTCGATCACAGGCAGCGGAGAGCTCCTCGGGCGTGCGGCTGCTGTGATGGGCGAGGATGCCCTCCAGCTGCTTCTTCATCTTGAGGATCTCCTGGACCTGGATCTCCATGTCCAGGGCCGTTCCGCCCATTCCGCCATGCGGCTGGTGGATCATCACGCGGCTGTGCGGGAGCGCGAAGCGCTTGCCCGACGTGCCACCGGACAGGAGCACGGCGCCCATCGAAGCCGCTTGACCCAGGCAATACGTCGCGATGTCGGGCTCGACGAGCTGCATCGTGTCGTAGATCGCGAGGCCCGCCGTGACCGAGCCGCCCGGCGAGTTGATGTACATCTTGATGTCCTGGTTCCTGCCCGTCTTGTCGAGGAACAGGAGCTGAGCCATCACGGCGTTCGCGACGTTGTCGTCGATCGCGGTACCCAGGAAGATGATCCGGTCCTCGAGCAGGCGGGAGTAGATGTCGTACTGACGCTCGCCTCGGCCGGTCTTCTCGATGACGAAGGGGACCGGGTAGTAGTTCTGCATGGCGCCTTCCTAGTGGCTCGTGCGGGGGGATTCAAGCAACTCGCGACGGGGCCGGCGGTGGCGCCCCGCTGGGGACGGCCCCGACGGGAGCTACGACGGCGCCTGGATATCGGCGTTCTCGCGCAGGAACCTGCGGACCTTCCGCTCCAGGATCTCGATCGCGAGCTGCTGGCCGAGGTTGTTCTGGCCGTAGTACTCCCGGACCTCCTCGAGCGTGGACTGGTTCCGCTCGGCGATCCTGGACAGCTCGCCGTCGATGTCCTCGTTCGTGACGAGGAGCTCCTCCTTCTCGCCGATCGTCTCTACGACCAGGAGCGCCCGCAGTCCCTTGGCGGCGTCGGTGCGCGCCGACTCGCGCTGCTCGTCCTTGGCGGCCTCGATCTGCTCCTCGGTCTGGCCGGAGCCGGCGAGCTGCTGCTCGACCTGGGCGAGCCGCGCCTCCGTCTGCTGGTCGACCATCGACTCCGGCAGGTCGAACTTGCACTGGTCGAGGATCTGGTCGAGCAGGACGCCCTCGATCCGGTTCTCCTCACGCTCCTGGGCCGCCTCGGCGAGCCGCTCGGACACGAACTTGCGCAGGCCGTCCATGTCGTCGACCTCGTCGCCGAGCATCTCGAAGAGCTGCTCGTCGGTCGCCGGGACGAGGTTCATCGCCTGGGCGACCTCGATCACGCAGGTGCCGTCCTGGCCGCGCGCGTCCTCGTCCTCGACGAAGTCGGGGATCGTGATCGCCAGCTCGATCCGCGCCTCGTCCTTGGCCCCCTTGAGGGCCTCCTCGAACGCCTCGGCCTCGACGCCCGGCGGCACGCTCTGGGCGTTGAGGCGCATGCCCTCGCGCTCGAACACCGCGTTGCCCTCGCGCTCGAACTTGAGGTCCCCGACGACGAATCCGTTCTCGTCGATCCCGTCGTCCCCGGCGGGCTCGGGCGTCGCCTGCTGCTGGCGGATGTCGGCGATCGCCTGGTCGATCTGCTCGTCCATCACCGGCTCGAGCTCGCTGGTGACGCTCATGCCGCGGTAGTCGGGCAGATCGAAGTCCGGCCGCAGCGGGACCTCGAACTCGACCTTGAACGAGCCGTCGTCGGCGAGCGACATGTCGTCCTGGGTCAGCCGCGGGTGGGCGATCGGCTTGAGCTCGTTCTCCTCCATCGCCTGGCCGTAGGCCCGCTGGACGAACGACTCCTTGACCTCGTTGCGGACGCCCTCGCCGAACTGCTTCTCCAGCACCTTCAGCGGCACCTTGCCGGGCCGGAAGCCCTTCATCCGCATGTTCTGCGAGACGTGCCGGAGCCCGCTCTTGACCTCGCGGTCGAACTCGTCGGCGGGGACGGTGAGGGAGACCTTGGCGACGGCCGGCGCGGAGGTGTCGACTTCGAGTTGCACGATGGAGGCGCCCTCGGGGCGCAGCGGTGGGGGGCGACGCGCGGTCGCGTCACGGGGCGGATCAGAGCCCTCGGGGGGCCCTCGAGCGGGGGCGGGGAAGGGCCTCCGGGGGAGGCCACGGCGCCCCTGGCGCGCTCTAGCGAGCCGAAGATTGAAACCCTCCTGCTTCGCCGCGTCCAGTGGAGCCGAAGGAACCTAATAGGGAGGGCCGGACCCCCGCTCTCCACCCCTCGATGCCTCGCTTCCTCGCACACGGCCTCCTCGCACTGCTCCTCCTTGGGCTGGGCGGGCTCGCGGCCCTCGGGATCCTCCGCAGCGCGCCGCCCGCCGCCGAGCTCGACCTCCCCGGCCCGCAGCCGGTCCCCGTCGAGACGCTCGTCCTCGCGCCCCGCTCGGTCCCGCGGCCGGTCCGGCTCGTGGGGACCCTCCGCGCCGCGCGCGAGGTCGTCCTCGCGCCCGAGGTCGGGGGCCGCATCGCCAAGGTGGTCGAGGGCCTCGGGCCCGGCGAGGTCCTGGAGGAGGGCGCGACCGTCCTCTCGACGGACGTCGAGACGATCGAGCGCGAGATCGACGCCCAGCGGACGTCGTCCGAGCTGGCCCGCGCGCGCCGCGAGGCGGCCTCTACCGACGTCATCCGCGCCCAGGCCGCCCTGGTCCTCGCGCGCGAGACGCTGGCCGTGCTGGAGGGCGAGGAGGCGCGCTGGAAGGACCTCGTCGAGCGCGGCCGCGCCGAGCGGGCCCGGCTCGACCTCGCCCGCCGCCAGACCCTGGCCGCCGGCCTGACCGAGGAGGACGCCGCCGCGCGGCTCGCCTCGGCGCGCTCCGCGGTGCAGATCGCCGGGCTGGAGATCCAGCTCTCCGAGGACCGCCTCGCTCTCCTGCAGGAGCGCCACGAGGACTGCCGCGTCGTCGCGCCCTTCACCGGGCGCTTCGTCCCGATGCGCCCGGGCGACCCCGCGCCGAGCGTCGGCCGCGTGCTCGCGCCCTCCGAGGCGATCGGTCTGCTCGTCGACGTCTCGTCGCTGAGGCTCGTCGCCGAGGTCCACGAGGACGACGTCGCGGCCCTGCGCATCGGCGCTCCCGCGTCGGCGCTCCCGATCTCGCGCGCGGACGCCGCGCTGAAGGGCCAGGTCACGGCGATCGGCGCGCGCGTCGATCCGCTCACGCGGTCCGTCGTGGTCGAGGCGCGCTTCGACGATCCCGCCGGGCTGCCGGCGGGGACCTCGGCGCGCGTCACGCTGGAGGGCGCTCCGCTGGAGGACGCCCTCTGGATCGACGAGCGCTGGATCGGCTTCCGCGCCGGCAAGCCCGTCGCCTTCGTCGTCGACGAGCGCGACGCGGAGGGCACCGCGTATGCCGTCGCGCGCCCGCTCGACCTCGCGCCGGGCGTCTACGACGGCGGGCGGCTCGTCCGCTCCGGGCTCTCCGCCGGCGACGAGGTCGTCACGTCGTCGATCGAACTCGTAGGCGATGGCGCCGCGATCCTGCCGCGCCCGGCGGCGCGGCCCGCGGCGAGCGGCGCACGCCGCCTCGGCCGCTCGGACGGGGAGCCGCCGCGATGATCCGCTGGATGGCGCGCCTCGCGGTGCGCGGCCCCGTCGGCGCGAACCTCGCGATGCTCGCGCTCATCGTGAGCGGCGTCGTCGTGTACCGCGGGATGCCGCGGGAGGTGTTCCCGAACTTCTCCCTGGAGGCGGTCGAGGTCTTCACGGTCTTCCCCGGCGCCTCGCCGATCGACGTCGAGCGTCTCGTGACCGCGCCGCTGGAGGACGTCCTCGACGGACTCGACGGCGTCGACGAGATGCGGTCCGTCAGCCGCGAGGGCCTGTCGCGGATCAAGCTCACGCTGGAGGACGAGGCGCGGCTCTCGACCGTGCTCGCCGACGCGCGCGACCGCGTGCGCGGCGGCGACGTCGAGCTCCCCGACGACGCGGAGGACCCGCTCGTCTACGAGGTCCAGAACAAGTTCCCCGTCATCGCCGTGTTCGTCCACGGCTGGGCCGACGACTTCGTCCTGAAGCGCGTCGCCGAGGAGCACGCGCGCGCGATGGAGTCGCTACCGGGCGTCGCGTCCGTCGTCTCGACGGGCCAGCTCGAGCCGCGCATCTGGGTCGAGGTCGTTCCCGACGAGCTGGAGCGGCACGGGCTCACCATCGACGCGGTCGGTGCCGCGATCTCGGCCCGGGTCGCGGAGGTACCGCTCGGCACGCTGGAGGTCGACGCCAAGGAGCGGCTGATCCGCGTCGGCGGCGACGTCCAGTGGGCGCGCGACCTCGCGGACGTCCCGGTCGCGTCGTCCCCGACCGGCGGGACCGTGACGCTGGAGCGCGTCGCGCGCCTGTCCGAGGCGAGCCGCCGCGGCGCGTCCCGCGGGCGCTTCGACGGCCAGCCGTGCGTGCACCTGCAGGTCAACAAGACCAAGCGCGGCGACACGATCGACATCGCGCGCCTCGTGCGCGCCTACGTCGCCGAGGCCGCCGCGGACATGCCGCCCGGCGTCGCGCTCGGCACGAACAGCGACCTCTCGATCTACGTCGAGAACCGGCTGCGGACGATGGCGAACTCGGGAGCGCTCGGCGCGGGGCTCGTGATCCTCGCGCTGCTCCTGTTCCTGAGCCCGCGCGTGGCGCTCGTGACGGCGCTCGGCATCCCGCTCTCGTTCCTCGGCGGGATCCTGCTCGCCGGCTCGATGGGCGTCACGATGAACATGATCGCGATGTTCGCGCTCATCGTCGTGCTGGGGATGATCGTCGACGACGCGATCGTGGTCGGCGAGAACGTCTACCGTCGCATGGAGGAGGGCGAGCCGCCCGACGTCGCCGCGGTCGAGGGCACCGTCGAGGTCGGCCGCGCGGTCGTCGCGACGATCCTGACGAGCATCGCGGCGTTCCTGCCGATCCTGCTGCTGCCCGGCTCGACGGGGCTGTTCCTGCGGCCGCTGCCGATCGTCGTCGCGGCGTGCCTCGTGGTCTCGCTGTTCGAGGCGTTCACGATCCTCCCGTCGCACCTGGCGCACTGGACGTCGCGTCGGGCGGTGCGCCGCATGCAGGGTCGCGTGCGCGAGGCCGGCGGCGAGATCCGGCGCTGGTACTCGCCCCTCCAGGACGCGTACATGGGCGTCCTGCGCGGCGCGCTCCGGTGGCGCTACGCGACGCTCGCGTTCGCGCTCGGCGGCGGCGCCGTGATCGCGGCGCTCGGCGCGACGCGGATCCCCTTCGTCCTCTTCGACGACTTCGAGAGCAAGCTCTTCTACGTCTCCCTGCGCCTGGACCCGAGCGCGTCGATCGACGAGACCGACGCGATCGCCGCGCAGGTCGAGAGCATCGTCGACGGGGTCGGGGGCGTCGAGATCGAGTCGAAGCACACGCTGCTCGGCGTCGCCGCGTCCGACGTCGCGAACTTCGAGGTCGGCCCGAACCTCGGCCAGGTGTGGGTCGAGCTGATCGAGGGCGAGGGCCGCGTGCGCACGACGTCCGCGATCATCGAGGCGCTGCGCTCCGACCTGCGCGCGCTCCCGCCGATCGTCGAGGGCTACGAGATCGCCCAGCCCCAGACCGGGCCCGCCGGTCGCGCGGTCGAGGTCGCGCTGCGGGGCTCGGACCTCGACGCGCTCCAGGCGCGGGCGGAGGGGCTTGTCGACCGGCTGGGCCGCTTCACCGGCGCGCGAGACGTCCGGACCGACCTGGAGAGCGGCAAGGGAGAGCTGGAGATCGTGCCCAACGACCGCGGCCGGCTGCTCGGGCTGAGCGAGGCCGAGCTCGCCGCCCAGGTCCGCACCGCCTTCGAGGGGCGCGAGATCGCCAGCATCCGCCGCGGCCAGGACGACGTCGACATCGTCCTGAAGTACCCCGAGGAGGACCGCGGTCGGTCGGGCGTCCTGGAGGAGCTGCAGGTCGCGCTGCCGCCGTCTGCGGGCGCGAACGACACCGCCCAGCGTCGCGTACCGCTGCGCTCGATCGCCGACGTGCGCCAGGGCCGCGGCCCGTCGTCGATCGGACACGAGGACCGTCAGCGCGCCGTCGTCGTGAGCGCCGACGTCGACGAGACCGAGGGCAACGCCGCGCGGATCCTGCGCACGCTCGACGAGGAGCTGGGCGCCGACCCGTCGTTCGCGGCGGGGGAGTCGTTCCGCCTGCGCGGACGCGCCGAGGAGACGGCCAAGTCGATGGCCGGTCTCGGCGCCGCCGCGATCATCTCGGTGCTCCTGATCTACCTCGTGCTCGGGACGCTCTTCCAGAGCTTCCTGCAGCCGTTCGTGATCATGTTCATCATCCCGTTCGCGGGCGTCGGCATGGTGCTCGGGCATGCGCTGATGGACCGCTCGATCACGCTGATGTCGCTCATCGGGCTGCTCGCGCTCGCGGGCGTCGTCGTGAACGACTCGCTGATCCTCGTCGACTTCGTCGGCCAGCGCCGCCGGCGCGGCGTGGCGATGATGGCCGCGGTCCTGGAGTCGGGCCGGCTCCGGTTCCGGCCGATCGTGCTCACGTCGGTGACGACGATGCTCGGGCTCGCGCCGCTGACGTTCTTCGCTACGGGGCAGGCGCGCTTCCTGCAGCCGATGGCGATCAGCATCTTCTTCGGCCTCGCCGTCGCGACGGTGCTGATCCTCGTGCTGGTGCCCGTCGCCTACGTGGTGCTGGAGGACATGATCGGACTCGTGAAGCGGCCGTTCCGCGCGATGCTCGCGAGCGAGGACGACGAGGAGCCCGAGAGCGAGCTCGCGCCCGACCCGGCCTGACCGGCCGTCGACGCGTCGGCGCATTGCCCCATCGACGCCTGCGGCGGGCGGCGATTCGGCACAATGGCCGCGTGACCTCCACCGACCGAGGCGCGCAGACTCGCGCGCGCGACCAGGCGGCCATGAGCCGCGCCGCCGCCGCGGCTCTCGCGGACCGGCTCCCGCCGACGCCGGTGCGGCCGGCCCTCGCGCTGCGGCCCGAGGGCGACCTCGTGCTCAAGCTGGAGTCGACGCAGCCGACCGGGTCGTTCAAGGTCCGCGGCGCGCTGCACCGCGTCGCGTCGCTGTCGCCCGATGAGCGCGAGCGCGGGATCGTCGCGGCTTCGACGGGCAACCACGGGCTGGCGGTCGCGTACGCGGCGCGGCTCGCGGGCGTCCGCGCGGCCGTGCTGGTACCGGAGCCGACCCCCGACCAGCGCGTCCGCGCGATCGAGGGCCTCGGCGCGAGCGTCGAGCGCGTCGGCGCGGAGTGCGGTGAATCCGAGGCGCTCGCGCGGGCCCGCGCGGCCGAGACCGGCGAGACCTTCGTGTCGCCCTACAACGACCCGCTCGTCATGGCGGGGCAGGGGACGCTGGCGGTCGAACTCGTCGAGCAGGTCCCGCGCCTTGGCCGGCTCTACGTGCCGGTCGGCGGCGGGGGACTGATCGGCGGCATCGCCGCGGTCGTGAAGGACGCGCGCCCCGAGGTCGAACTCGTCGGGTGCTCGCCGCGCGCCGACCACCCGATGCACGCCTCGGTCGAGGCCGGCCGGATCGTCGAAACGCCGCACGACCCGACGCTGTCGCTCGCGACGGCCGGCGGGCTGGAGGAGGGCTCGGTGACGCTCCAGCCCTGCATCGACCACGTCGACCGCTGGGAGCTCGTGGAAGAGGACGAGATCGCGGCGGCGCTGCGGCGCGCGGTGGGCGAGGAGCGCGTGATGGTCGAGGGCGCGGCGGCGGTTGCGCTCGCCGTCTGTCTGCGGGATGCACGGCCCGCGGACGGACGCGTGGACTGCTCGGTCGTCTGCGGCGGCAACCTCGATCTCGTCCACCTCGAGCGCGTCGTGGCCGGCGCGGAGGTGCGGGCGTGAGCGGGGAGATGCACGTCGTCGTGCTGACCGGGGCCGGCGTGTCGGCGGACTCGGGCGTCGACACATACCGCGACGCGGGCGGGCTGTGGGAGGGGCACCGGTTCGAGGAGGTCGCCACGCCCGAGGCCTGGGCGGCGGACCGGACACTCGTCTGGCGCTTCTACCAGCTCCGCCGGGCGCAGATGTCGACCGTCGAGCCGAACGCCGCGCACCTCGCCCTCGCGCGGCTGGAGCAGGAGCTGGAGGCGCGCGGGGACAGCTTCACGCTCGTCTCCCAGAACGTCGACGACCTCCACCAGCGCGCGGGCTCGACGGTGCTGGCGATGCACGGCCAGCTCGCGCGGCTGCGCTGCGAGGCGTGCGGGAACGCCTTCGAGGACTCCGAGCACCTCGACGTCGACACGTTCGTGGCCTGCCCGGCGTGCGGGCACGAGCCGGTGCGGCCGGACATCGTGTGGTTCGGGGAGATGCCGTACCACCTGGAGGAGATCGAGCGCGCCGTCGCCCGTGCGACGCACTTCGTGTCGATCGGCACGTCCGGCGCCGTCTATCCAGCGGCCGGCTACCTCGCCTACGCGCGGGCGAACGGCGCGCGGACGATCTGCCAGGCCCTCGCGGAGCCCGACAATCTGCACCCGAGGGACGAGTTCCTGGCGGGCCGCGCGAGCGAGGTCGTGCCGGCGCTCGTGGACGAGTTGATCGGGGGCTGAGAAGGGTCAGAACGGACCGGGACCTCCCGGTTCACCACCTTTCTGGGCCTTTTTCGGGCCGTTTCCGTTCCGGCGAATCCGGCGTTCGCAGGCCCGTGGAGCCGCCGCTGGATCGGTCGTCACGCCTCCTCCGCCGCTGCTCCCGCTCCTGCCTGCGGGGGCGAGAGGGGACGGCCCACCCGACGACCCCGCCAGGCCCACCGACTGCCATGAAGCGTTCGATCATCGATCCCCTCGCCGCCAGCCTGCTGCTCCTCGCTCCCCTCTCGGCCCCTGCTGCCGCCCAGCAGAACCGTGAGCCGGACCCCGTCACCGTCGACGCGCCGGAGGACATCAGCGCGTCGCTGCACCGCCTCGACGACCTGATCGCGCTCGGCATGGACATCGAGCCCGAGCTCGTGGTCCTGAAGCGCGTGATCCTCGACAGGCCGTCCAACGCGCAGCTCCGCGCCCGGATGATGCGCTACATCGACGAGCTCAGCGAGCGCGCCCGCCGCGTGTGGGTCGACCACCTCGACGCCGCGCTCCTTCGCCAGCAGTTCGCCGAGGCCCGCGTCGATCGCGCGATCGACGTCCTCGAGGACCGCGCCCGCGCTGGCGGCTGGTCGGCCGACGAATTCCACGACGTGATGGCGGGCTGGATCGCCCGCGGCCGCGACTACGTCGACGCGCCGGACCCCGAGAGCTTCCGCCTGCGCCTCGTGGGCGCCCTGGAGCGGGCGCACGCGGGTGCGAAGCACGCCGCCGACGTGATCAGCGTCCTGCGCGGCGACCTCCTCGACAGGCAAGCCGAGGACGCTCTGGAACTCCTCCGCGCGAGGATCGCCGATGGCACGGTGTCCGACGCCGACTTCGCGCGGCTCTACGAGCTGATCGCCCAGCGTCGCGCCCTCGCCGAGGGCAGCATCAAGGACGCCGGTGAGCCGCAGGACCCGAACGCTCCGAAGGACGCCGGCCCGCCCAGCGACGCCGGCGGACCCAAGGACCTCGGCCCGCCCATCCAGATCGGCGGGCCCAGGGATGCCGGTCCGCCCAGCGATGCCGGCGGACCCAGCGACGCGGGCGGCCCCAAGGACGCCGGCAACCCGAAGGACGCGGGCAAGCCCAAGGACGCCGACGGTCCGCAGAAGACGGATCGGCCCAAGGACGCGGTGCGCCCCGTGCTGCTCTGAGCGCATCGATCGGTGCGCGGTCCGGACGGACGAACCGTGCGCTCCGGAGTCCGGGAGTCGAGAGAGACGGACTCCGGTCTGGCCCGGGACCCACGGCGGGAGACGTGGGCCTCGGGCCGCCTGCGTGCGTCGCTACGCGGGCGGGCCGAGCACCAGCAGGCGGAGGAGCGACACGTTCAGTCCGAGACTCTCTTCCTTGCGCTCTCGGGCGCCCACGCGAGTTCCACGCGTCGAGGTGCAGGTGCCTGGGCTCGGTGCGGTGGTGACCTGACTCCATCTGGTCCGGGGCAATGCTGGACCGTCCTGAGGAGATCGAGCGCAGCAGCGCGATGACAAGTCCTCAAGGAGCACCACAACCTCCATCCCCGGGACGATTCCCTCGCGGATCTCACGAGCGAGGTCGTGTCAGCTATCAGCTCTGGTGGGCGAATCGCTCGGTGATCGACGGCGAGAAGGTCGTCTCGACCTACTCGAATGGCACAGAGGGCGGCCCTCGTCGCATGAGCCCGATGTCCCGCGGCTCGCCGAGGCGACAACCGGGCTCCGATCCACGCGATCGCCATCTAGCGCCATTGCTCGACGTCGCCCGCGAGTTGCTCCTTCCACGCGAGTGGTATCAGCTTCGTGAAGTCCCGCTACCAGTCGATACAAACGAGCACGTCGTGGAAGTCAGTCGCCGGCTCGACGCCCGCCGATCGCGCGGTCTCCAGCAAGCTGCGCGGAGAATGTCGCCCTCCGCTGCTGCGCTGGGACCAGAGCCAGTGCTTGCGCCGGACTTCGATCATTCGCAGCGCTCGCTCCGCGGCGCCGTTGTCGAATTCGAGCCGCCCGTCGGTCGCGTACTTGCATTGCGTCGCCCACCTATCTCCGCTCAGGACCGAAGCGCGTTCCTCGTGGCCATCGCCCGATGCCTCGTTGCAATCGGACCGGGAGCGGCACGGGACCGATCACTCGTGCTGCTGTCGGCGGCGTGGCAACTGGCCGCGGCTTGCAATGCCCCCAGACTCCTGACCATCCAAGGGTCGCGAGACTTGACGAGTTGATGGGGTCGGGCAGGTGGCTTGGGACTCCGAGGTGTGCTTCCGAGGGCTGTTGGCTCGCAACGATCCGCAGCGCCGACCCAAGCATCGATGGGGCGTATCCCTTTTGTAAGCGCAGCGAATCACGTGCAACTTTCTGCGGACCCGGAACATGCACCTGGAGTCGAGAACGGGGCTTCACCCTCTCGGCGAAAGCTCGAAGTTGCGGGCTTTCTCTGTAAGTCTACTAGTTGAGGAGAACCTACTCATGGATACTCGCCTTGTGCAGAGCGCAGTATTGGGCGCTCTACTGATTCCCTTTACCGCCGCCGCAGCAGCCAACACCAGTCCTTCGGTGAATACTGGTACCATTATTGGTTATCAGGTTGACTCCAACGGGAATGTCACGGAATTTGGGGCTACTGGCATTTGAGTGGAAGCGGCGGTCTGGGGTAGAGGTCAAGGTCTCCTAGGTGGAAGTGGATCGCGTCACGGAAGCGCGCCCGGTTGCGGTACCCGTTGGCTTGTCGCTTCAAAGCTTGCACGCGGCTGTTGATGCTCTCCGAACCCGCGTTGCTGACGCGATGCACGATCGCGTTCACGATGCCGAACAGGTGGCGCAGGATCGTTGTCACAGCTCGGGGTATCAGTCCCACCCGCAGCTCGGCCAAGCGGTCCCACGTCCCACAGCGGGTCGGGGCCTCGGGTCGGCCAAGCGGTCCCACCTCCGGTTCGCGCAAGCGGTCCCACCGCCTCGATCTGAGATGAAC
>JBCDGE010000029.1:0-70591 GCA_038757895.1 Planctomycetota bacterium
GAAGCGCCCGGTCGAGCCGACCGCCCTGATGTTGGTGGGCATCGCCCTGGCCGTCTTCCGTCGCAGGATCCGTCGGAAGCTCCAGAGCTACGCGCCGCTCGTGCGCTCGTTCCGGACGGACGAGTTCGCGCACACGATGCGCGCGATCGGACTGACGCTCCTGCTCGCGCTACCGATTCCACTGATCATGCTGTCGGTCGCGTTCGTCCTCGACGGGGGGGACGACGACGTCAGGCAGGCCATGGCCGGCGCGCTCCGCGGCGTCGGGGAGCTGCTGATCGCCCTCCTGTTCGCCCGCGAGATGCTCCTCGCGGACGGCCTCGGGCCGGCGCACTTCCGGTGGAACGAGCGACGCTGCGCGCTGATCCGCCGGGACCTCACGTGGTACTCCACGGTCATGATGGTCCTGGCGACGGTCTACTTCTTCCTGGACCGTCTCGACAATCCGGTCGGGATCGACTCGATCGGGCGCGTCGTGTTCGTCGTCGGCATGGGCCTGCTGGCATCGATGACGTTCGCCCTCCGGAAGCACGTCGGCGACACGTCGATCCCCGGGTCGCAGCAGGAGACCATCGACCGGCGGTTCTGCTTCTGGCTCAAGGTCCTCGCCTGGGTCCCGATCACGCTGGGGTTGCTGGCGCTCTCCGGGTTCGTCTACACCGCGGGCGTCCTGGAGGAGCGGCTGCAGTTCTCGTACACGCTCGCGCTCGTGCTCCTGCTCGTGAACGCGACGCTGCAGCGCTGGCGCTTCGTGCTGCGGCGGCGCCTTGCGCTGGAGCAGGCACGCGAGCGAGCGCGCGCGCGTGCCGCCGCCGCCGCCGCCGCGGAGGGCGAGGACGCGTCCGGCGACGCCGTCGAGGAGAGCGACATCGACATCCCCGCGGTCGATGCGCAGACCAGGCAGCTCTTCCGCAGCGGGATCACGATCGGTCTCCTCGTCGGTCTGTTCCTGATCTGGTCCAGCGTCTTCACCGCGCTCCAGGGGCTCGACCGCATCCAGCTCCTGCCGTACCCGGCCGTGCTCGAGGATCAGGGGTCGAGCAGCGGTACGACGCGATTGCTGGAGGGCGCGCCGGTCGCGACCACCCAGGCGTCCGACGGGCAGGCCCAGGGCGCCGAGGAAACAGCCGCGGTGCCGCAGCTCACGCCGACGATGACGCCGCTCCCGGCCACGCCGACGCCGGACGAGGCCAGCGACGTGCCGACCGTGCTCACGCTCGCGGACCTCGTCGTCGCGATCCTGGCGGCGCTCGTGACCGTGGTGCTCACGCGCAACGTCCCCGGCCTTCTGGAGCTCACGCTGCTACGCCGCCTGCCGCTCGACGCCGGCGCGCGCTACGCGGCGACGACGATCACGCGCTACCTGATCATCATCGTCGGCGGCAGCATCGCGCTGACCACGCTCGGACTCGGGTGGAGCAAGATCCAGTGGCTCGCCGCCGCGCTCACCTTCGGGCTCGCGTTCGGCCTCCAGGAGATCTTCGCGAACTTCGTCTCCGGCCTGATCATCCTCGTCGAGCGCCCGGTGCGCGTCGGGGACGTCGTGACCGTCGACGGCACGGACGGAAAGATCACGCGCCTCCGGATGCGGGCGACGACGCTGCAGGACTGGGACCGGCGCGAGTTCCTGATCCCGAACAAGTACTTCATCACGAGCACGGTCATCAACTGGACGCTGAGCGACCCGATCAGCCGCCGGATCGTGCGCGTCGGTGTCGCGTACGGGACGGACATGAAGACGGCCCGCGAGACGCTCCTGGAGATCGGCAACCGGCACCCGAACGTGCTGGACGAGCCCGCGCCGCACGTGGTGTTCGCGAGCTTCGGCGAGAGCTCCCTCGACCTGGAGCTGCGCATGTTCGTGAGCAACGCGGACAACTGGCCGGCCATCCTCGACGACCTGCACACGTCGATCGACGCGGCCTACCGCGCGAAGGGAATCGAGATCGCGTTCCCGCAGCGCGACCTGCACGTGCGGACGTTCGATCCGTCGGACGTCGCGGCTGCGAGCGCCGAGCGTCCCGCACGCGCGCCGGACGGGGCCTCGTAGGAAGAGCGCCGGCGCGCCGCAGGTCAGTCCGTACGGAGGAGCCTCGGGCGCCAGGGAGTGACCTCGCCCGCGAGGATCTCCAGGGTCGCCTCCACGGTCTCCCAGCCGTCGCCGACGAGGCGGATCTTCACCGGTCCGGGCGGCAGACAGTGCTCGGACCAGCAGTCGGTGGCGAGCGGCGGCGTCACGGTCGTCGTCATGGAGTCCTCGTCCGGGAGATAGGCGACCCAGAGTCGTCTCCACCGCTTCGCCTCTCCGTCCCAGCGCTCCAGCGCCGGCAGCTCGTGACCGTCCGCGGCGACATCGTCCAGTCGGAGGCCCACGCGTCCTCCGCGCGTCACGTCGACCGTGACCTCCGCGACCTCACCATCGCGCACGTCGACCTCCGACTGCCTCGGAGCGGCGAGCCAATGCTGGAGCGGCGGGAATTCGAACACCCGAACCCTCAGCCCGTACCGGCCCGGGAGCAGGTTCCTCTCCAGCCCAAAGGTCTCTCCATGCCGCACCGTGACGGTGCCTCCGCCCGCTCGCATCGGGCCGCCGGCGTCGAGCTCGATCGCATCCAGCCAGACCGAGAGCCGCGAGGGACGCTGGAGCGGACCGCCGACGAGCTCGACCCGGACCTGCCCGAGGCCGGGCGCTTCCTCCGAGACGTCGACGCGCACCCTGCTGGACGGGATCCCTGGCTCGAGGAAGCCGGCGAGCGAGACCCCGGCGTCGGAGTCCTCCGCGCGGAAGAGGCACCCGCATCCGGCGGGGACGAGATACCGGATCACGCCGTCCTCGTCGAAGGACGCTCCTCCGTGGGACGCCCCGATGGCGGTTTCCGCGCCGAAGAGCGTGAAGGAAGGGAAGAGGTTCGCGGGCTCGTCGACCGGGACGGCGAGCACGAAGTCGACGAGGACCGCGTCGACCCGCAGCTCGAGTCCCGACGCCGGCGCGAGCACGCCGGAGAGGGCCGCCTCCGGGGGCAGGAGTGAGCCGATCGAGACCTCGTACGTGCCCGCGTCCATGCCGCCGAAGAAGAAGCCGCCTTCCTCGTCCGTCGTGGTCGACGCGCTGGACTCGCCCCGCGCCCAGACCGTCATTCCCGGGATCGGCGTTCCGTCGAGGAGGAGCGCGCGCCCCTGGATCTCCGTCGGGGCATCGCGCTCATCGATCTCGAAGACGAACGGGTCCGGGGTCGCGGACGGCACGGTCTCGCTGAACTCCGCCCGTCGCCCCGTGTCGACCGGGTCGATCGCCGCCGGCACCCCGGCGGCGGCGTCCGGCGCGACGGGCTCCGGGGAGGGAGCGACCTCTCCAGAGCCAGTGACGGTCCGTTGCGGAACGACGTCCCTGCGGGCATCGACCGCGACCCACGCGGCGACGAGGGCGAGGACTCCTCCCGTCGCGATCCACTTGATGTTCATGACGAGCGCGCCGAGCGCGAGCGGAAGAGCAGCGGAGATCGGAGCGGCGGCGCCCGCGGCGAGCGCGGCGGTACGTCCGTCCGGGAAGAGCGGAAGCAGAGCGACCGCGAGCGAGCCGTCGGGTGCCAGGTCGTCACCCAGGCGGCGGCGTAGCAGCGCTCGCCCGCGCTCGAGCTGGACCTTGACCGTCCCGACCGGACGGTCGAGCTGGCGCGCGATCGCCCGAGGCGGAAGGTCGCGCACGTGGCGGAGCAGCAGGACGGTGCGGTACGGCTCCTCGAGCCCGAGGAGAGCGTCGGTGACGCGCCGATGCAGCTCCGCCTCGGCCACGACGTCGTCGGCGGCCGGCGCGGTGGGGGGCCGCCCCGCGAGCGACTCGTAGGGCTGTCGCTGCCCTGCGCGCCGCCCTCGGTCGCGCAGCACGTTGCGCATGACGCCTGCCCACCAGCCGGCCGGAGCGTCGATGCGCCCCGCGCGGAGCGCGCGGAACACCGCCTCCTGGGCCAGGTCGTCCGCCTCGCACTCGTCCCGTACGAGCTGCAGGGCGAGTCGGCGGACACGCTCCAGGCGGAGGTCCCACCGGGCGTCGGGCTGAAGAGCATCGGTCACGCAGCCATCAACGCACCAGCGGGCCGATCGACAGCACTGGAGTCCAGATTTCTCGTCGCGTCAGGGTCCGTCCCAGATCCGCGCGGTGCGCGGCGCCCTGAGCGTCGCCACCAGCGCGATGAGCGCCGAGAGCACCGCCGCGATCGGCAGCGCGTGCCAGTTCAGCCAGACGGTCGCTCGCAACGGCGGCAGCTCGACCCCGCGCAGGAGCATCTGGCGCGCGATCGCGGCCTCGATGCGATAGGGGTGCAGGTCCATCCACCACACCTGACCCCGCTCGCCGTCGAGATAGCGCAGGAACGTCCGCAGGTCGACGCCCAGCGACCGGACTGCCGCCGGGTCGCTCGCTGCGAGGCGGACCAGCAGGCGCGTCGCATGAAACGACGCGTCCGTGCTGGAGGCGAACGCGCGGCCGGGGAGTTCGTCGCCCTCCATGCGGACGAGCGCCTCGAATCCCACGATCGCGCCGGCGCCTGCGCGCCGGCCGACCCATGTGGCCTCGAGCAACGCCGGGATCTCCACCGTCCACTGCTCCACGAGGTCGTCGAACCCCGCGGCCTCGGCGATCTCCAGCACGTTCGAGGCGTCCTCCAGCGATCGGAAATCGTCCAGCTCCGGCCAACGTTCCTGGAGCGTCGTGCGCGCGTCGTCCCGGAGCTCGCCCACGAGGAGACCGCGCGCCTGCGCGTCGGCGACCTCCAGGAGCGCGCTGCCGAGGAAGGTGAAGCCGTGGAACGACGGGCGGCGCCTCCACGTCGGGCCGTAGAACTGCTCGTAGTCCACCTGCTGCAGCAGGTCGAGCCGGAACGCGGCCGCGAGCACTGCGGGGTGCACGTCACCGTTCTTCCCGGGCGCGCCGGCCTGGACCGCCGCGGTGAGCCGCGCGCGGTCCAGACCCTCGAGCTCCTCGTCGGTGAGCGCGAGGCCGAGACGCCCCAGGTTGTCCCACCGGCTGAGCCTCTCGACGTCGGTGTCCACGCGGTTGCCCCAGTCCACGAGCTCGGCCCCTGTCGTCCCGAACGGCCGAGGCGTCATGAACCCGATGCAGAGACCTCCGATCAAGAAGAGGATCGACGCCTGCACGAAGAACGCGCTGCCCGAACGTCCGCGCCACCCGTTCGCGCGGGCGATCAGGAACAGAACGACGGCCGTGCCCATGAGCACGCCGGAGGCGGCGGTGCGCGCGAGGTGCGGGACCTCGCGCATCATCACGAGCTGGAGTGCCCCGATCTCCAGGAACAGCACGGCGCAGACCCCCGCGACGACGGAGCGGCTCGCCGCTCGGAACGCGCTCAACACCCGGACGATGACGACGAGCGCCGTCACCTGCAGCAGCCCGAAGATCGGCCCCGCCCAGCTGAGCCCCACGAACGCGTCGAGCGCGCCGATGGCGACCATGGCCCCGACGACCACGGTCGCGAGCGGCACCGCCCACGGCTGGCCCGACGCGTCGATCTCGTCGTCGGCGCGGTCCGCGCGCAGCCCCTTCGTCGCGGCGAGGAGGCCCGCGATCCCGACCGCGAGTGCGGCGACCGGAGCGGCCCACGACGCGCCGGCGATCGCCGTCCCCGCCTTCGCGCCCGGGGCGCCCTTGACCACCCCGAGCGCCTGGAGCGAACCCACCGGTGCGATCGTCGCCGCACGCCGCAGCCAGGTGGGCGCGCTGGACGGGACGGACTCGGCGTCGGCGGCGTCGGTCCCGTCCTCTTCGAGCCCCACCGCGAGCCGCTCCGCAACGCCCGCGTCGAAGCCCTCCAGCGCCTCGCGCTCCGGCGCGTACGCCTCGAACAGGTCGTCCTCGGTCGGTCGCAGCGTGTCGCCAGAGGTCGTCACGGTGTCACCTCCTCCTTCAGTCCTTCGAGTCGACGCGCGAGCTCCTTGCGCGCGCGGTACAGGCGCCCCTCGACGGCGCGCTCGGTCAGCCCCAGCAGCGCGGCGACGCGGCGGAGCGGCGTGCGCTCCAGCGCGGCCATCGCGACCACCGTGCGCTGGTCGTTCGGGAGCTCCTCGATCGCGGCGCGGAGCAGCGCGGCGCGCTCGTCCCGGGCGAGGCCGGCGTGCAGGCCACTGGAGTCCGAGGCGGGCGGCTCCGCGTCGTCGATCGGGCGCGGACGACGGGCGGCGCGGCGCCGATCGGCCGCCGCCAGGTTCCACGCGATGCCGCGCAGCCATGCGCCGACGGCTGGCTCGTCGTTCCAGTCTCCCTCGAAGCGCTCCCGTGTCAGCCAGAGCTCAGCGAAGGCGTCCTGGGCCAGCTCCACCGGCCGCGCGACGCGCCACGCCCTCGCGAGCCCGACGAGCGGCCCGCGCCAGCGCTCGACGACCTGCGCCAGCGCGGGATCGAGCGGCGCCGATTCGGCTTCAGAGCGCGCTGCGGGCGGGGACTCGTCCAGGGGTTCCATCGCGGGGAGTTGTCGCGGCCCCGCCCCGTCCCACGCGGAAACCCCGGATTCCCCCGGCGACCGCCTGCGTGCCCCGTCGGCGCCAGCGGGCGCCTGGTACCGGAGATGGGACTCGAACCCACACTCCCTTGCGGGAAACGGATTTTGAATCCGTCGCGTCTACCAATTCCGCCACTCCGGCCCGTTCGGCCCCGAGGGTAGCGTTCGGGCGCCGAACGGTCGAAGATCTCCCCATGCCGAACGCTCTCCCGCTCGCCCTCGCGGCGCTCGCCGGCGGCACCGCCGGCGGTGTCGTCGTCTCCCTCGTCCAGAGGCCCGCCGGGCCAGCGGGCGATGCGTCCCCGATCATCGAGCGGGACGGAGCGGATCTCGCTGCGATCGCACGGGACCTGCAGCGGACGGTCGAGGCGCTCGACGCGCGGATCGCAGCGCTGGAGCTGGCGCCCGCCGAGGCGCCGCGCGTCGCCGCCGCTCCGGCGGACGCCGTGACCCAGGCCGACCTCGACGCGCTCCGCGAGGAGCTCTCGCAGCAGGGCGGCCAGGTCGCGACGGCGCTCAGCTCACCGCAGGCGAAGGAGCAACTCGCCCAGGCCGTTCGCGACGTGCAGTTCCAGCAGACGGTCGAGAAGTACGAGCGCAGCCAGGAGAAGGAGCGCAGCTCGATCGACGAGCGGGTCGAGAAGATGACCGACTTCCTCGACCTCGACCAGGGACAGGCCGACCGCGTGCGCGAGGAACTCCTGGAGAAGAGCAACCGCGACATGGAGGTCCTGCGCCAGTGGGCGGAGGGCGTCGATGGATCGGTGCTCGGCGACACGAAGCGCCAGAACGAGCAGGACCACCGCGCCGCGATGGAGGGCATCCTCCGGCCGGACCAGCTCGAGCGGTTCCGGCGAGCGACGGCGCGGCGGGGCGGGAAGTAACGCACGCCGGACCTTCGTCAGTCGAGCGTTCTCTGCGCGACGAAGTAGCCGTATCTGAAGTGGCGGCGGTATCGCTCTTAGAGCGCGGTCTCCGACTGCTCCGCGTCGACGAGCGCCCGTGCGGCCTCGGACCGGCCGTGCCGCTCCAGGAAGGCGTCGAAGCGCGCGCGCAGCGGGCCGTAGCACGCCTCGGCTCCATGGACTCCGGCTCGGACGGGAGCGCGTCCATCGAAGCGCGGCGTGTCGTGATCCGTCCGTCGAGGCATCTCTCGCGCGCCCGGCCCTCGAGGGTCGTCAGGAACTCTGCCGCGAGGTCGACCGCCGCCACCTCGGCGTCGAGCACGTCGGCCAGGACGAGCGCCGACGCGCCGGCCCCGCACCCGACGTCCGCGATGCGCAGACCCGTGCGCCCCTGGAGTCCGGAGAGCGTGATCGCGAGGCGGGTCTCCGCGTCCCCGCCAGGCCCCTGCCGCGCGCCGTCCCGGTGCAGGTCGACGAGGAGCGCGAGCTCTTCAGCCGCGGACACTACCCGTCGTTCCCCTCTGCAGCAGAGTCTTCCGCAGCAGGGTCTTCCGCCGCAGAGTCCTCCACCGCGGAGCCCTCCGTTGCGGCCTGCCGCTCGAGGCTCTCACGCATCTTGATGACGTGCTCGGTCTCGCCGCCGTAGCCGAGGCTGAACAGCAGGCGCATGCGCTCGTCGGTCATCGTCTCGCGCGTGATGCCATCGGGCGCGTACTCCTCGTGCCACGCCGCGAGCCGCGCCTGCAGGTCAGCGATCCGCTCCGGATCGTCGATGGGGGAGAGCTCCAGCGGGTCGTTCTGGAGGTCGTAGAGGCGCACCTCCACGAGGTCCTTGCCGAGCCGGTAGTCGCGCGGTTCGTGCAGCCGCCAGCGGCCATCGAGCGTGATCGTGCGCAGGCGCGAGCACACGGAGATCAGGACGTCCTGGTCCGGCACCGTCACGCGCCCCCTGTCGAAGAGCGGCGTCCCGTCGTACGTCCGCGTGACGGCGACGTCGGCGAGGGCGAGCATCGAGGGCGTCACGTCGACGAGGTCGACCGGGTCGGGCACCCGCACGCCGCTCGGGACACCGGGTCCGCGGAACACCAGCGGCACGCGGATCTGCTCCTCGTTGAGCTGTGCGCCGTGGCTGTCGTACAGGCCCGGGAAGACGATGTTCTGGTCCTTCTCGTCCGGGTTGGCAGCCCGCTGCCAGAGGCCCTCGCCGTGGTCGGAGGTCACGACGATGATCGTCGACTCGAGCTCGCCGCGCTCCTCCAGGACGTCGACGAGCCGCTGCACCTGGCGGTCGAACTGGAGGACGTCCGAGTCGTAGAGGTCGCGCTGCGTGCGGACGCGACGCCAGACCTTCTCGCTCAGGAGCGCGGGGTTCGCGCGCGCGACGCCGCCCGCGAACTGTCCCTCGAGCGAGCGCTGGGCGAGCGCGCGCTCCTCCTCGCCGTCGACGGGGTCCTCGAACGCCAGGCCGTCGATGGGCGCGTACGGTGCGTGCGGATCCGTGGGATGGAGCCAGAGGAAGAAGGGCAGCCCGCTCTCGTCGGACTCCTCCAGCCACTGGAGCCCCGCGTCGAAGACGCGCTGCGCCGGCCAGTGCATCGCGTCCTCGGGCGGCGACACGACGAAGTGGTCGAGGCCGCGGTGGTAGCCGACCTCGTCGCTCAGGAGCGGATTGGCGACGACCCCGGCCGTCCGGTACCCCGCGTTCTTGAAGCTCTCGCCGACGGACTCGTGCGACGGGAGGATCGCCTGATCTGCGAGCGGCTTGAACTCGCCCGTCATGAGCATGCTCATCGACGGGAGCGTCCACGACGACATCGCATACGCACGTTCGAACAGCGTGCCCTCGCTCGCGAGCCTCGCGAGTGCCGGCGTCGTGTCTCGCTCGTGCCCGTACGGCGTGGTGCGATCCGCGCGCAGCGTGTCGACCGTGATGAAGACGACATTCGGAGGCGGAGAGTCGTTGGAGCACGCCGCCGCGCCGAAGAACAGCAGCGCAGTCCCGATCCTGGAGCGCATTCGGCCGAACCGTGTCAGCCGTGGGAATCGGTGTTCACCCGCCATGCGTCTAGTGTAGTGCGCTCCGGGACGGTGTACCCTCCCGAGCAATGGAGGGCGCATCGACGAGCGATCCGGTCGCGAGAACGCTGATCCCCGTGCTCGTGCACGAGGTGAACAACACCACGCAGCTTCTCGTCGGACTGCGCGCGCTGCTGGATCTCCCGGGCGGCGAGGAGCTCTTCTCGAAACGAGCCGACGAGCTCGCGCGCGCGTCCCAGCAGATGGACGACCTCGGCTTCGCGCTCGCCGTCCTCGCGACCGCGAACGGTGCGAACATGCTCCTTGCGCGCCGCAACCGTCGCGCGGTCGAGATCCTGTGGAGCCTCGCGGTCCGCTCTCTGGAGCGGTCCGGGGAAGCGCGCGTCTCGTGCGAGGGTGCGCCGCCCTCCGTCGCGCCGTCGGCGCTCGACGGTTGGCAAGCTCCGTGGTCGGCGGCGGCGCTGCTGCTCACCGCATCGGAGCACTGCGGTGTCGAGACGTGGCGGTGGCGCTGGGGCGACGACGGTGCGCTCGTCGGAAGGAGCGGCGGAAGCGGTGAACTCGCCGCCGATGCAATCGACGCGATCGCGTCACGCGTTCCGGGCGCAACGATCGAGTCGCGCGCGGGAGAGGTCGAGTGGCGGCTGCCCGACGCCTGGCTGGAACGCTGACGCGCGGCTCGACCGCTGATGCGACCGGCCGCGCGATCGGGCGTGGAACCCGTCGAATCCGCTAGCGGATCCCCGGCGCCTGCGAGCCCTCCTGGGCGCGCCGCATCTCTTCCTCGTACTGACGCTTGAGCTCCTTGGCGCGCTCCATGCGCTCCTCCTGCTCTTCTTCGAGTTCGCGCTGCACGCGCTCGTGGCGCTCCTGGTCGTACGAGTGACCCCAGGGCTCCATGATCTTCTCGGCGGCCTGCGCGTCGAGCAGCAGGTGCTGCTTCCGCGAGAGGCTGTCGAGCATGTTCGCGCTGGCGCTGCCGCGCAGCGTGTGCGCCGCCCACTCGGGTGTCCCGAGTGCAGTGAGCATCACGAGCAGCACGCAGTGCACGATGACTCCGGTCACCGCCCCGGCGAGGCCGCCGCCCGCTCGATCCATCGCGCCGAGGTGAACCGCCTCCAGCGCGCGCCTCCCGACCATGCCGATGATCGAGGTGACGATGAGGGTCCCCATGAAGATGAGGAACCACACGATCCCCTGGCACGCCTTGGTGGGGAGCTGGAGGACCTCCTCGAACTGAGGGACGAACTCGGGCGAGAGGCTCCTCGCCAGGGTCACGGCGACGAGCATCCCGATCAGGCGCGTGACCTGCCATACGAGCCCACGGCGGATGCCGAGCCCGATGAAGAGGACGACGACGCCCATGCCGACGAGGTCGATCCAAGGCGTTTCACCGAAGATCCGTCCGAGGGCGCCGTTGCCAGCTCCCTCCTCTGCCATCGATTGCTGTAGTGCGAAGAACATGTCTGCCCCCGCGGATGGGTTCGGTAGCCCGCGTCGACCTCCGTCCCTGTTTTCGAGGGGAATCGAGGCCGGCGGTCGCCCCCGATCGCCGGTCCAGGGGGGTCGAGAGGCGACGGGACGATGCTACCTTCGTACCTATGGCCCTGGAATCCACGTCGATCGAGCGGTGTCTCGAAATCCTCGCCTGGGAGGTGCGGTCCGACGCGAACCTCGCGAAGGAGTTCGAGGCGAGCATCGAGGTCTTCTTCCGCGGTTCCGCGCCCGGCGGCGGCGAGAACGTCACGGAGACGCTCCTGGCGGCCCGCCGGCACCTGGAGTGGTTCCTCGTCGAGCACCACAGCCCCAGCCTCCGCGGCGCCGTCGCCGAGCGCCTGGAGGACCGCTACGCGGCCCGGGTGGACGCGATCCGGCGCGAGGAGGACGACGAGACCGCGAACGCGCTGGAGGAGGCGATCGACTCGCTCCGACGCTCCCACACGGGGATCTTCGACGTCGAGGAGGTCCGCGCCGGCGAGGGCGCCTGGCTGCGCGACCTGACCGGCCTCGGGAACTACGCGCTGGGGGATCCGGCGATGAGCCGCCGGCTCGTCGAACACGACCTGCTCGTCGGACGGCTGTACCCGACCGGCGAGGGTCTGAACACCGCTTCACCCGCCGTGGCGATCGTCCGCGGCGCGAACATCGCGGGCGCGCTGGAGGCGGACCTGAACCGCATGCGCAGCGAGGGCGCGGCGAACGTCATCCGCGTGAGCCAGGGCGAGCTGGAGGCCATGTTCTTCGGCGCCGGTACGGGCCCGTCCCTCACGGATTCGGCTCCGCAGGCGGCAGCCGACCCCGTCGACGCGGATCCCGCGACGGGCGAGGCCGTCGCGGAGCCCGACGCGAGCGCCGACCCGGTGGGGGACGCGACCGCGGCGCTGCTCGGCGCCGGCCTGGACGCCGACACCGCGGGCTCTGCCTTGGAGCGACTGCTCCGCGAGCCCCGCGACCCGGAGCGGCTCGTGCACGGCGGCGGCGACGCGTTCGGCACCATCCTGGAGCAGCTCGCGTTCGACACGGACGTCGACCTGGAGGCCGCGCGGTCGGCGCTGCTCCGCGCGTGGGACCTCGTCTCGACGGCCGGCCACGGTCCGGACGGGGCGGCCGAGGAGACCACGGCCGACGTCGACGACGATGCGGCGCGCTGCAAGGCCGTGGACGCGTTCGCGGAAGGCCGCGCGGCGGGCGGCGATGCGGGCGAGCTCGTCCGCACGCTCCGGCGTGACCTCGGGCTCGGCGACGAGGACGGCGACGAGGGCGATCGGCCCGCGCCCGACTTCCCGGGCGTCGTCGGCGCGATGATCGACGAGATGGCGTGGGAGCTCGGCGCCACCGACCCCGCGTTCGACGCGAAGAGACTCGCACCGCTGCAGCACCTCGCGACGTTCGCGAAGCCGATCGGCGTCTTCGAGGAGCTCAGCGGCACCGACCTGCTGCAGTTCGCGACCTTCTGGCTCCAGGAGAAGGGCACCCTGACGAGCGACGAGGAAGCGGTGGCGCTCGTGCACGCGCTGCGCCGGTTCTGCGACTGGGCGCTGGACGCGCACGAGGTCGACGTCGGCTCCGAGGTCCTCGACGCACTCGACGGCCTGGAGACGTCGCTCCCGCGGATTCGGCGCGCGAACGATGCGCTGGACCCGGCGGCCCGCGAGACGGGCGACGAGGACGTCGGCGAGCGGCTAGAGGTCGTGTCGGTCGACGCGGAGGGCGCGGCGTCGTTCGAGACCTCGGGCGACCGCGTGCGCACCGCGGCGGGGGACGAACTGACGGTCCTCTTCGACGGGGCGCTGCGGGAGCATCTCCGTCCGGGCGACCAGATCCGAGGACGCGTCGAGCTCGACGGACACGCGCTGGTGTACCGCTGCTATCCGCCCGAGGCCGCGGCGCTCACCCCGCGCTGATCCGTTCGTCAGGCCACTACGGCCGGCCAACCGGGACCTGGATCTCGGTCAGCGCCTCGGACGGGTGGTCCACGGACGACGGCGGGACGTAGTAGATCTCGCGGACCGGACCCGCGGCGACCCAGTTCTGGCCGGCCATGAACTCGAACATGTGCGGGTAGGCCTTCGACACGTCGGGATACGGCCCGGAGACGAAGGCGTAGGCGACGGTCGTGCTCGGCAGCACGTCGTACGAGAGCGGCGTCCGCGGCGAGCGCGCCGACCGGATCGGGACGCAGGCACGCGAGCGGAGCTCCGCGGTCGGGACGGACGCCGGGTCGTCGTAGAAGAGGCAGAACGGCGGCCCGTCGTCCTCGAGGCCCTGGATCTTCATCTCGCGCAGTAGCGACGGGATGTGCGCGCCGGTCTGCGTGTAGCTGCCGTAGTGATCGACGTACACGTACGGCTGGTCGAGCCGCTGCATCCACGCCGCGTGGAACTCGTCGTACGGCGGGTGGGAGACCCGCAGGCTCGGGACGAAGGTCCGCTGCTCCGCGAACGGAGCGACGTAGGCCTGGGAGCTGGTGTCGCGGTAGCTGCAGGCGACCGTGGCGAGGGCGGCGGCAGCCAGAGCGGCGAGGGCGAGGGAGCGTTGCCGGGCGGGCGTCTTGGTCATGACGCCTGGGAGATCGGCTGGATCGGTCGGGGGCTGGACCGACAACGGGCAGACCGGTGGCGGGGGCCGGGAGTGGCTGGGTTCGGTGTGCCTGGGGGTTCCGGCCTGGAGGAGCTGGTGGGGCTGAATGCGGTGTCCTTCGTCTTTGGTCCATCCGCTGGCGTGGATGGGACGCGGGACTTCGGATAATGTATGTTATGTGCCATCCTCGTTAGAGGATGGACCAGAGATGAAGGATGCCGCGTGCGGGCCAATGAGACCTCCAGCGCCCGTCCCGTCGAGCCCCCGGACACGCGGCCCCTGATTCCGCTCAGCCCTTGAGCCATCGCGGCCCCGACCCGAGTGCGCCGACCGACCGGCGCCACCGCCAGCCGCTCGCACCCCTACACCCCGAGCCGAACGACCCGAGCCCCGGCCACTGTTCGCGCGAGCCGCTCCGCCACCCCGGCCCCGCCGTCACCCGCCCCCGATCCCACCGCTCGCGGCCACTCGATCTCACAGACCCCACCCGGCGGCCAGCCGATCTGCGGCGACCGGGCCATCGGCATCCCGAGCACCGTCGCCACGACGCTCCGCACGACCCAGAGGTGCGCGACCACGGCGACCATCCCGCCATCCGGCGCCCTCGCCACCCAGTCCGCGATCGCCGGAACCACCCGCCCGGGAACCTCCCCGGGATCCTCGCCACCCGGCGCCCGGACGGCACCGCGCCGAAGCTGCCACTCCCGAAACGCCTCCGGCTCACTCGCCTGGATCTCGTCGAGCCCCCGGCCCGCCCAGTCGCCGCGGTCCAGCTCCAGGAGCCGCGGATCGTCGTGCCGCTCGAGCCCCGGAAGACCCTCCCGGAGCGCCGCAGCCGCCGCCTCGGCGCGCTGCAGGCCCGACGTCACCACGAGGTCGATCGGGTCGCCGCGGAACGCCTCGCCGATCCGGCGGGACTGCTCCAGCCCGCGCTCGGAGAGCTCGACGTCCAGCCGCCCGTAGATGGTCCCGCGCCAGCGCTCGTGGACCTCACCGTGACGGATGAGCAGGAGTCGGGTCGAGGTCATCGGAGCGGCGCGCGAATCGGGTCGGCCTACCGGTCGCGCACGGCGCCCACCGCGCGACACCAGGTCACGCGCGATCGGTCGCAGCGAACAACGGAAAGGCGTCGGGCGGCATCCTAGCAGCCGATCCTGGTCGATAAGATGGTTGCGCAACAAGGCCGTGCGCTCGAGCGCGGCCGCGAACCTTGCCGCTGCTACATGGGCGCCGCGTCTCACGACGCCGTCCGCCGGAACGGACCGACCGCGAGCCCCTCCGAGGAGACCCCCTCCAACGAGCCCCCGCGCCGACCGCCCAGCGGAGCCACGGATCCCCCACCGCGCCCCCCGAGGCCGCTCCCGGCCTCGCACGCCCCACGATGAATCCCTTCGTTCGGTTCCTGACCTCGTCGATCGGCCGCAAGTACGTGATGGCCATCACGGGGCTCTCGCTGACCGGTTTCCTGCTCGTCCACATGGCGGGCAACCTGACGCTCTACGCCGGGAACAAGGCCTTCAACGACTACGCGCACGTGCTGGAGAGCAACCCGCTGCTCCCGGTCGCGGAGGCGGGCCTGCTCGGGCTCTTCGTCGTGCACATCGGCCTCGCGATCGTCCTCATCCGGGCGAACCGGTCCGCGCGGAAGGAGGAATACAAGTCGCGCCTCGGCATGGGCGCGAAGACCGTCGCCTCCACGACGATGTGGATCACGGGACCGATCCTCCTGGTGTTCCTCGTCATCCACATCTGGGACTTCCGCATCAAGAAGGAGCTCGTCGAGGAGTACGACCTCGCGCTGATGGTCGTCGAGCGACTGCGCTCGCCGATCGGTTTCTCGATCTACGTCGCGTCGATCGCCGCGGTCGGATTCCACATGTGGCACGCGTTCCAGAGCGCGTTCCAGACGCTGGGTGTGGCGCATCCGCGCTACCGCGCGCTGATCAAGAACACCGGTCGCCTCGTCACCGTCCTTCTGGTCGCTGGTTTCGGCGGGATTCCGTTCTACTTGTTCTTCACCGGCTGAGCTCTCCGTCCGAGCCCAGCGGCACGACGCCACGTCCCGGCGCCGCAGCCGACCGACCCACCATGACGATCGCAGACTCCCCGAGAACCTCGACGCGCCTCGACTCCAAGGTCCCCAGTGGACCGATGGACGAGCGCTGGTCGCGGCACAAGTTCGACCTGAAGCTCGTCAACCCCGCGAACCGACGCAAGTTCGACGTCATCGTCGTCGGCACCGGCCTCGCCGGCGGCGCCGCGGCCGCGACGCTCGCGGAGATGGGCTACAATGTCAAGGCGTTCTGCATCCACGACAGCCCGCGCCGCGCGCACTCGATCGCGGCCCAGGGCGGGATCAACGCCGCGAAGAACTACAAGGGCGACGGGGACAGCGTCCACCGGCTCTTCTACGACACCGTCAAGGGCGGCGACTACCGCAGCCGCGAGTCGAACGTCCACAGGCTCGCCGAGGTATCGGTCGACATCATCGACCAGTGCGTGGCCCAGGGCGTGCCGTTCGCGCGCGAGTACGGCGGACTCCTGGACAACCGCTCGTTCGGCGGCGCGCAGGTCGCGCGAACGTTCTACGCGCGCGGCCAGACCGGTCAGCAGCTCCTGCTCGGCGCGTACGGAGCGATGAACCGGATGATCCAGGCCGGGAAGATCGAGATGTACACCAAGCGCGAGATGGTCGACCTGGTTCAGGTCGACGGCGTCGCGCGCGGGATCATCACCCGGAACCTGACGACCGGCGAGTACGAGCGCCACGCCGCGCACACGGTGCTCCTGTGTACCGGCGGCTACGGGAACGTCTTCTTCCTGTCGACGAACGCGAAGAACTCGAACGTCACCGCGGCGTGGCGTGCGCACAAGCGAGGCGCGTTCTTCGCCAACCCGTGCTACACGCAGATCCACCCGACCTGCATCCCGCGCTCCGGCGACTACCAGTCGAAGCTCACGCTGATGAGCGAGTCGCTCCGGAACGACGGGCGCGTCTGGGTCCCGGCGCAAAAGGGTGACCAGCGCCCGCCGAGCGACATCCCCGAGGGCGAGCGCGACTACTACCTGGAGCGCAAGTACCCGAGCTTCGGCAACCTCGTCCCGCGCGACGTGGCGTCGCGGAACGCCAAGACCGTCTGCGACGAGGGCCTCGGCGTCGGCCCGACCGGCGAGGCCGTGTATCTCGACTTCGGCGACGCGATCCGACGCGACGGCAAGAAGGCGATCGAGGCGCGCTACGGCAATCTCTTCGAGATGTACGAGCGCATCACGGGCGACAACCCGTACGAGGTCCCGATGCGCATCTACCCCGCCGTCCACTACACGATGGGCGGCCTGTGGGTCGACTACAACCTGGAGAGCACCATCCCGGGCCTGTTCGTGCTCGGCGAGGCGAACTTCTCCGACCACGGCGCGAACCGCCTCGGCGCGAGCGCGCTGATGCAGGGCCTCGCCGACGGCTACTTCGTGATCCCTGCGACCATCGCGAGCCACCTCGCCGGCCGAAGCCTCCAAGCGGTCACCACCGAGCACGAGGCGTTCGCCGAGGCCGAGGCCGGCGCGCGCGCGCACGCGGACAAGTTGATGTCCATCAACGGCTCCCGCAGCGTCGACGCGTTCCACCGCGAGCTCGGCAACATCGTCTGGAACGACTGCGGGATGGAGCGCAACGCCGACGGCCTGCGCAGCGGTATGGACCGCATCCGCACCCTGCGCGACGAGTTCTGGCAGGACGTCAAGGTCCTCGGCGACCCCGCGACCGTGAACCAGGACCTGGAGAAGGCCGGCCGCGTCGCCGACTTCTTCGAGTTCGCCGAGGCGATGTTCAACGACGCCCTCGTGCGCGACGAGTCGTGCGGCGGGCACTTCCGCGCCGAGCACCAGACCGAGGAGGGCGAGGCGAAGCGCGACGACGAGCACTTCGCCCACGTCACGGCCTGGGAGCACACCGAGGCCGGCAAGCTCCCCGTCGAACACCGCGAGCCGCTGGCCTTCGAAGAGGTCAAGCTGACGACCCGCAGCTACAAGTGAGTCCGAGAGCAGGAACCGAACGATGATCCAGAAGGCGAATCACGGCGACATGCGCATCGTCCTCGAGGTCTGGCGACAGAGCGCGACGGGCGCTCCGGGTGCGTTCGAGGAGTACGAGGTCATGGCCAACGAGCACATGTCCTTCCTCGAGATGCTGGACGTGCTCAACGAGCAGCTCGTCGAGGCCGGCAAGGAGCCCGTCGTGTTCGAGCACGACTGCCGCGAGGGCATCTGCGGCTCCTGCGCGCTCACGATCAACGGCCAGCCGCACGGCCCCCGCTCGCGGACGACCGTGTGCCAGCTCCACATGCGCGAGTTCGAGGGCGGCGCCCGGATCCGGGTCGAGCCCTGGCGCGCGAACGCGTTCCCGGTCGTGAAGGACCTCCAGGTCGACCGCTCGGCGTTCGACCGGATCCAGCGCGCCGGCGGCTACGTGTCGGTCAACACCGGCGCGGCGCCGGACGCCCACGCGATCCCGGTCAAGAAGGAGAACGCCGACATGGCGTTCGACGCCGCCGCGTGCATCGGGTGCGGCGCGTGCGTCGCGGCGTGCCCGAACGCGTCCGCGATGCTCTTCACCTCCGCGAAGGTCAGCCAGTTCACCCTGCTGCCCCAGGGACAACCCGAGCGCGAGCGCCGCGTCGTCGCGATGGTCGACACGATGGACGGCGAGGGCTTCGGCAACTGCACGAACCACTACGAGTGCGAGGCCGCCTGCCCGAAGGGCATCTCGGTCACGAACATCGCGCGCATGAACCGCGAGTACGCGCGCGCGACGCTCAAGCAGCGCGGTAACTAGCGCCCAGCAGCTGGCGCCCGGATGGACCGCGCGGGGATGACCGCGCGGCGCCAGCGCGCGCCCTCGATCGCCCTGACTACCGCGTAGGGGCCAGCGTCGCAGGCGCCGCGTCGAGCGCGAGCCAGCGCAGCTCGATGCGCTGGCGGTCGCATGCGCGTGCCAGCGCCGCGCGCCCCTCGACGTCGGCCAGGGCCGGCATGCACTCGATCCGCTCGACGAGCGAACGCGACGCGAGGTGCCGCGCCGCGTCCGCGCGAGCGACGACCCAGGCGAGCCGCTCCTCCTCGGACTCGATCGCAGCGGCCCGCCGTGCGCCGCGGCGCACGTCGGCGTCCACCACGACGGCGGGGAGTCGCCCCACCTGGGCCGGCCTCAGTCCGATCGTGGCCGCGGCCCCCCCATCGAGGCGACTCGTCATCCGGAACGGACTGGCGAGGGCCTCGAGCGCCAGCCGCAGGCTCGCGGTCCCGAGGCCGGTCGAGACGGGGCGACCGTGCGCGTGCGCAGTGGCGTCGTCGTCGCTCGCGCGGCCGTCGTCGAGGAGTCGAGCGAGAGCGTCGCGGTCGAGCCCGACGCCGTCGTCCGTGACCGTCACCTCGACGTCGAACCCCGCGCGCGTCCGGTCCACGCAGACGGCGGAGAGTTCGACCGTCCCGGGCGCCCCGTCGCGCGCGCGAGCTCGCCGGCGGGCCGACGACTCCAGCGCGTTGGTGGTCAGGTTGCGGACCGCGCGTCCGAGAGCGCCCGGCTCGGCGAGCACGCCGAGGTCCTCCGGGCAGCGCACGCGCAGGCGCGGGGGCGCATCGTCGGGGATGCGGGCCGACGCGCTCGCGGCGCGCGCCTCTTCGACGAGCAGCGCCCGGAGCGGAACGGTCGACGGCCGCGCGATCGCGCTGCGCCGGTCGCTGGGCCCGTCGGTCGAGGTGGCGCCGCCGTGCAGCGCACCCTGCGCGAGCTCGCGCGCCGCGGCGAGCGCGTCGACCACCTCCGACGCGTCGCCGTCCTCGCCGCGCGCGGCATGCAGTAACGCGCGCGTGAGTTCGTTGCGAAGGTCGTGTGCGGCGGCCGCCGCGCGCCGGCCCTGACCGGCGACCTCGTTCGCCTGCGCGGCACGCCGGGCGAGGTCGCGCCGCGCGTGCTGACCGGCGGCGAGCGCGGCGACCTCCTCGAGCGTGCTCCGCGTCGGGAGGCCACCGGGCGGCGCGGCCGCCACGAGCGTGCCCGAGGGGAGAGCGATCCGCGCCTCGTCCTCGGCGGCCGGCTCGGCCGCGCGGGCGGTCGTCGCGCGATCCTCGACCCCGGGCGGGAGCGCCCGACGCCCATCCGCCTTCACGAGCGCCCGCTCGCACGGGAAGGCGAGATCGAAGCCCCCCTCGCGCCCGATCGGCGCCCAGCCCAGCCGGACGAGTCCGAGCCGGGCGGCCGTCTCCGTCCAGGCCTCACGGGCCCTCCGGAGGAAGGTCGTGCTCTCGTCGACCTCCGGGGGACCCGGTGGGACGGCGAGGAGCTCGGTCAGCGCGTGCCAGGGGTGCCGCACGGCGCGAGTCTGCCGGGTCGAGGAGGCCGATTGAAGGATCCCGTCCAGAAGCCCCTGGGGCCGGACCCGCGATCCTCTGGAAGACGCGGAGGCCCGAGACGCGTCGACCCGCGGTACGCCGGCGTAACGCGGCATGACACGTCGGCCCGATCGGGTGCGACCCGTCGCCCCCGCCGACGGATCTTCCCCCACGAGGTCCTGCGTAATGTCCCCGTCGGAGGGGTGTGTCCGGGGCGATTCCACCGTCTATCATGGCGGAACGGCGAGGTCCGGCGGACCCGTCGCGACCCGGACCGGTGCTGGCATACCGCTTGCACCTGATTCGCTCCACCGCCGTGGGTCTCCTCCCCCCTCGGCACTCCCACCGATGCCTTCGGCCATTCCTCGCCCCGCTTCCGCGGGACCGGGGGCGCTGGGGGTCGAGAGATCCCACTCACCGATTCACAGAGTCATGAAGAAACACCTGCTCCTCGGAGCATTCGTCGCGGCCGGCGCATTCTGCCTCCCTGACGTCTCGTTCGGCCACGGCGGCACCTACCGCGGGCCCGGCGACACCGTGCCCCCGGGCGGCGGTGGCGGCGGCGGCGGTGGCGGTGGCCCGAGCACCCCGGGTCCCTCCGGCCCGTCGGCGCCCGGCCCGTCCGGCCCCTCCTCCCCCGGCCCGAGCTCGCCCGGCGCTCCCGGCGCCGGTCCGTCCAGCAGTGGCCCCACGACCGGCGGCGGCGGCAACATCGGCCCCGACCTGTCGATCTGGGACTTCTGGTGGGGCTTCAACAAGGAGCCGTACCTGAACCTCCGCCAGAAGGTCCGCTCGTCCGGCGTCCAGTCGACGAGTGACGACTTCTTCCTCGGTCGCGGTCAGGCCGACCAGGCGAAGGACACGTTCCGTCCGAGCGAGGACATGATCCGCAACGAGGTCGTGCCCGCCCTCAAGCGCGTCCTCGAGAAGGAGCGTCAGAACGACATCATCACCGGTGCGCTGATCGCGCTCGCCAAGATCGGCGAGAGCAAGGACGCCGACGGCACCTCGGAGTTCGCGGACATCTTCCGCAAGTTCCTCAACAATGGTGAGCAGGAGATCGCGGAGACCGCGACCCTCGCGCTCGGCATCCTCGCCGACGATCGCGCCGTCCCGACGCTCGTCTCGCTCATGCGCGACGACCCCGAGGGACGCAAGCTGATCGGCAAGGAGATCAACTACCGGACCCGCGCGTTCGCTGCCTACGGCCTCGGCCTGGTCGGCTACCGAACGAGCGACAACGCCGTTCGCCAGACGATCGTCGAGCACCTGCTCGACATCCTCGAGGCGCCGCGCTTCGCTCAGCCGGACATCAAGCTCGGTGCGCTCGGCGCGCTCGGCCTGATCCCGCTGGACTGGGAAGGTGAGGCCGCCGCCGAAGAGGCGACCGGCAACGCCGCCACGGCCGCGAACCGCGTCGCGGTCCTGGACTATCTGCACACGCGGATGAACCCGGACACGCGCGTCGAGGGCTTCAAGGACTTCCGCGTCCGTGCGCACGCCGCCATCGCAGCCGCGCGACTGGTGTCGACGCACGAGAGCGAGGTCCCGGCCGCGCACCTCGCGTCGCGCGACAAGATCGTCGAGCGCCTTCTGGAGATCGCCGACAAGAACTCCAAGGAGGAGCGCGTCGAGGTCCTGCAGTCGTCGGTCATCGCCCTCGGCATGGTCGGCAACGCCTCCAAGCAAGAGGGCGTCGTCAAGACCAACGAGGAGATCTTCGAGAACCTGAAGCGGATCGCGAAGACGGCCGCAGACAACCAGACGGAGTTCTTCGCGCTCATCGCGCTGGGTGAGATGGGCAGCCGCCCGGGTCCCGGCGAGTCGAAGGCGGAGCGTCGTGGCCTCCAGACCGCGTGCCAGAAGGAGCTGCTCTCGGCGCTCGCGAAGGGCAAGGGTCAGAAGAAGCCGTGGGCGGCCCTCGCCATCGGCGTGTACGGCAACGCCCTCCTGGAGAACGACGGCGACCTCGAGCCGGCCGTCGTCGCTGCGGTGCGCGAAGCGTGCCGTAAGGGTGACCGTCCGGACGAGTCCGGCGCGTACGCCGTCTCCCTCGGCCTCATGAAGGACCGCGAGTCCGAGGAGCTCCTCCTCGAGCGTCTCGAGTACTTCGCGCAGGACGAGCCGCGCGGCTACATCGCCGTCGGCCTCGGCCTGATGGAGGCGAACAGCTCCATCGAGAAGCTGAACGAGATCATCAAGAAGTCGAAGTTCCGCCCCGACCTGCTCAAGCAGGCGGCGATCGGCCTCGGCCTTCTTGGCGACAAGCAGGCGGTGCCGGAGCTCGTCGAGATGCTTCGCACGGCGAAGGGCCTCTCGGCCCAGGCCGCGATCGCGAGCGCCCTCGGCACGATCGGCGACGCGAACTCCGTCAAGCCGCTCGTCGAGATGCTCGGCGACACCGGCATCACCGACACGGCCCGCGGCTTCGCGGCGGTGGCGCTCGGGATCACGTGCGACAAGGAAAACCTTCCCTGGAACACGAAGATCGCGCGCAACACGAACTACCGCGTGAACGTCCAGACGCTGACGACCTCCGACGGCAAGGGCATCCTGGACATCCTCTGATCCAGGACCCAGCCGGGCGCCGGGAGGGCTGACCTCTCCCGGCTCCAGGACCGAGCCCCGCGGGCCGCAGATGCGGTTCGCGGGGCTCGCGCATGTTCGAAGCCTGCGCGAGGCCCCGATCGCCCGCGAATCCGGGTCGCCGGGCGCCCCGCCCGCGGGTACAGGTAGTGCCATGGCCCGACACCGCTCGCCGCGTCCCTTCCTCGGTCTCCTCCGAGGCCTCCCCTTCGGGCGCCTCCTCGGCTCCCCCTTCGCCCTCGTCGCGGCCGCCGCGATCGCGTCCGCCGCTCCGCAGAACGCCCTGGCGCCGCCCAGGGGCCTCCTGGGGCCTGGAGCGGGCGATGCAGTGGGCGGCGGGCCCGGCGCCCGCAACGAGTCCCTGATCGCGGAGACGTCCGCCTGGACGCGCTGGTGGGTGTTCAACCGGGACCCCTACCTGGCCCGTATCCGCTCACCACTCTCTCTGCCGGTGTCGCCGGCCGAGCTCGGCGGTCCGCCGCTGGCGACCAACCCGGTCCGGCCCGGCGACAAGGTGGTTCACCTCGACGTCGTGCCCGTCATCCTCGAGCGACTCCGGACCACCCGCGACCTCGACATCCTGTCCGCCTCGCTGCTGGCGCTCGGGAAGATCGGCGAGGCCCCCGCGGACCTCGCGGAGGCCAACGGGCTGCCGTCGTACGCGGACGCGATCCTGGAGCGCTTCGGTGAGTCCAACCTCTTCGTCCGTAGCCACGCCGTGCTCGCGCTGGGCCTCCTGGAGGACCCCGCGCACGCGCCGCTCCTCGCGTCGATCGCGCGCGACGAGAAGGCGGGACGCAAGGCCGTACGGGGTCGGCGCCTCGACCGCCGCGTCCGGGCCAACGCCATCTACGCACTCGCGCACCTGGGCACGACGTCCGGCCGGCGCGGGGAGCGCTCCGTCGTCGTCCATCACCTCCTCGCGCTCGCCGACGAGGAGCGCGAGGACCACGACCTCTTGGCCGCCGCCGTCATCGGCCTGGGCTGGAACCCGCTGCCGTTCACGGGCGAGACGGGCGAGGACGCCCCGCTCCAGGGCCGTGACCGCCAGCTCGCGCTCCTGCACGAGCTGTTCGAGGACTCGCGGACCGACCAGCGCGCCCGCACGCAGATCCCGGTCGCGATCGCCCGCCTCGTCGTCGCGCCGACGACCGGGATCGACGCCGACGAGGTCGCCGACAACCTCCGCCGCCAGGAGGAGCAGCGCGTCCGCGCCGTCCGCCGCTTCACCGAGGCGATCGCGGACCGCGGCGGCGAGAAGAGCACGTTCGTCCGCGAGGGCTGCGTCCAGGCGCTGGGCCTGCTCGTGAAGGACGACGAGCGGGAGCCCGACCGGTCCGCCATCGACGGGCTCGTGCGCATCGCGGACGACGGCCAGGACCTGGAGGGCGGTCTCTCCATCGTCGCCATCTCGCGCATCGTCGGTCGCGGGATCGTGAAGCGCGGCCCGCGCGCGGCCGAGCTGCGCAGCAAGGTCGGCAGGATCGCGGCCGAGGGCAGCCCGATCCGTCGGCCGTGGGCGCTCCTCGGCACGGGCATCGCCGAGGACCGCGCGCTGGCCGGCGGCGGCGCGCCCGCCCTCGGCACGCGCGCGCTCGTCGAGCTTCGTCTGACGGAGGCGCCGGCACCCCAGGAGAAGGCGGCCGCCGCCATCGCGCTCGGGCTCTCCGGCGCGGTGGACACCGCACCGAAGATCTCCGAGAGGCTGCGCAACGGCGACTTCTACGTCCGGGGCCTGCGCGCGCTCTCGCTCGCGTTCCTCGACGCCCGGGAGTACATCCCCGTGCTGGAGATCATCGCGATGGAGCGGGCCTATCGGCCGTACCTGCTGCGCGACGTCGCGACGGCGCTCGCGCTCTTCGGCGCGCCCGGCCTCGCCGATCTACTCGTGAACAAGCTCGCCTTCGCGCGCTTCATGCCGGACCGCGTCGCCGCGCTGTCGGCGATGGCGTGGTGCGACGACCCGAAGGCGATCGACGCGCTGATCTTCATGGTCGTCGAGAAGCGAATGGGCTCGCGCAGCATCGACGACACGAGCCGGGCGTTCGCGATCACGGCGCTCGGGACGCTCTGCGGTCGCTCGGCCCTGCCGTGGAACACCCGCCTCGCGCTCGACGTGACGTGGAGCGCCGCGCCCCCGACCCTGACCGACCCACGGGTCGGCGGCGGCGTGCTCGACATCCTCTGATCAGGCGGCAGGGACCGCCTGCCGGAGCGCCCAAGCAGCGGCCGCCGCCGCGGCGAACGCCGCCACGAGGCTGACCAGCCGCGCGCGCGACAGCGCGGCGTCGCGGTCGTCAGCGCGGGTCACGGCCTCCTCGGTGGCCGCGCCGAGGCGTTCGATCTCGCGGTCCCACCAGGCGCGGGGCTCGCCCTCGAGCGCTTCCGCGTCGAGCCGCGCCCGCAGATCCGCGAGGCGCATGTCCGCCGTGCGTGCCGCGCCGACGACCAGCGCGAGGTCCACGGCGAGCCGCGCCAGCGGCAGGTCGTCGGGCGCCGCACCGAGGCCCTCGATCGCGGTCTCCAGCGCGCGGAACGGATCGCCCGCGGACCAGACGACCTCGGTTCGTGCCACCGCGCGCGGACCGGGCGCTCCGATCGACCCTGCGGCCTCCAGCGCGCCTGCGAAGTCGCGCTCCCGGCTCAGGCGCCGGGCCTCGTCGAGCCAGTGCTGGTCCCGGGCGCCGTCCACCGGCGCTCCGCCCGTTCCGCGCTCGTCCTTCCTCGCGGCGAGCATGGCACGGCGCTCCTGGGCCCAGCGGATCGAGCGGAGCTGGAGCTTCTCGACCGCGGTCGTGTCGTCCGTCGCGGCGTCGGCGCGCGCGTCCTCGGGATCGACCGTCGACCACCCGCCGTCGATCGCGAGCGGCGGCAGCAGCGCGTCGAGCCCGGCTCCCGCGGGTGACCGGACGTCGCCCGCGAACGACGGCCCCCCCGGTGGACCGAAGGCCGCCTCGCCAGGGCGCGGTACCCTCCCGCCGCGGCGCGCGAACAGCGTCAGGTTGCGGGAGAACGGGACGCGCACGACGTGGACGTCCGATTCCATGCCGACGGCTGCCGCGGCGGCCACCGCGCGTACGACCGGATCGTCCGGGCCGAAGCCGCCGACGTTGACCGTGAGCCATCCGCCGTCCGCGAGGCGCTCGCGGATGGCCGCGTATGCCTCGACGCTGGAGAGGTGCGGCGGGATCTCCATGTTGTTCGCGTACGCGTCGACGATGACCTGGTGGTACGCCTCGTCGCCGATGCGCAGCGCCGAGCGCGCGTCGAGGCCGCCGACGACCACGCGTCGATCGCCGTCGCTCTCCAGCTCGAACCAGCGCTCGCCGAGCTCGACCACCGCGGGGTCGATCTCGATGCCGACGGTGACTAGATCGGTCTCCTTCGCGACGACGCCCTCCAGCACGCGGACCGCGGTCCCCGCGCCGAGGCCGAGCACGAGCACGTCCCAGCGCGCGGGCGGGCCCCCGTCCTCGCGAGCCTGCCACGCGTACGGCAGCGCGAAATGGTCGTAGTAGTGGCCGGGCGGCAGCAGGCCTGTCGCCGGCTGCCAGACGGACTGGAACGAGTCGAGGCTCTCGTTGACCTGCAGCAGGCGCATGCGCTCGTCCCCTTCGCCGCGCTCGACGACGCGCAGCGACTGCAGGGCCGACTCCATCGAGGCGAGCTCGCGGCCGAACGACTCCGCCGGCTGGCGGCCGCGTGGACCGGCCTCGGAGAGCACCGCGCCGAGTCCCGCTGCGACCACGAGGAGACCGGCCACGCGTCGACCGGATCCGCCACGGAGCGCAGGGGCCAGCAGCGCGGCGGCGCACAGTCCGAGCACGACCGACGCGAGCACGAACGTCCGCGTGATCCCGAGCGACGGCACGAACACGTGCGTCGTGCCGAACGTGCCCGCGAGGCTGCCGAGCGTCGAAGCCGCGAGGACGTGCCCGCCAGCGCGGCCCGCCGCACCGCCGCGCGTCCGCTGGAGCACCTCGACCGCCAGCGGCCCGGCGCAGCCGAGCGCCGTCGCCGCGGGCAGGAACAGCGTCGCAGCCGCAGCCAGGCTCCCCCAGACGAGCAGCGACGCGGCCGCGTCGAGCGTCACGCCCGTCGGCATGAACGCCTCCCCCACGAGCGGCGCGAGCCGCGGCAGCCAGGCGGCGAAGAGCGCGCCGACCAGCAGGGTCGCGCCGAGCGTCCGCAGCGGATCGCGCCCCGACGCGAGCCGTGCTCCGAGCGCGTAGCCGAGGGCGAGCGCCGCCAGCACGACGCCGATCACGTTCGTCCAGACGCTGCTCGACGTGCCGAACCACGGCGACAGCAGGCGGACGGCGCCGAGCTCGACGACCATCGTCGCCGCGCCCGCCAGCGCGACGACGACGAGGAGCGCGCCCGGCGCGAGACGCCCGCCCTCCGCGGGCGGGTCCGGGCGATCCGAGGTCATGCTCAGCCGTCCGACTCGCCCGCGCCGTCGTCCGACTCGCCGGCCGACGGGATGTGGAACGTGTCGGCCGCGACGAAGACGCGACCCGGGTCCACCTTGCCGGACTCGAGGAGCTGCAGGACGAGGCGGAAGCTCCGCTCGAACTGCTGGACCTTCTCGACGCCGTTCGCGATGACCGTCACGGGCTTGTCGAGGTCGACGATCTCGTCGGAGAGGTAGATCGTCGCCTCGGTGATGCCCTTCGAGTTGATCGTGATCGTGTTGGACTCACGGTTCGCGGACACGTCGAGGCGCACTCCCGTCGGGTCCGGGACGGGCTGGATCTGCAGCCAGTACGCGCCGGTCGGGAAGCGCTCGCCCGGGATCAGCGTGATCTCCTCGGGGTACTTCGTGCGCTTGACGTCGTTCATCCACGCCATGATCTCGGTCTGGCCGCCGCCGGAGTCCAGCTTGACCGACTCGATCCCTGCCTCCTTCGCGGCGTCGGCGAAGGCCGTCGACTTCGAGCCGCCGCCGCAGATCAGGATCGGGATGTGGCGCATGTTCTCAGGCGGGATGCCCTCGCCGGCGTCCGAGCCCCAGGCGAACGCGCCCGCCCAGCGGCTGGGGAACATGTTGGCGATCTTGAGCGCCGTCTCGCCGCCGCGACCGCGGCCGCCGATGTACACGCGGTCGAAGTCGATCGCGTAGATGTTCGACACCTCGCGGAGCGTCAGGAGCACGGCGGCGAGGCCGTCGTTCTCCGTCCACTTCTTCGAGTCGCCCGGCATCTTCGGCGACGCGATGAGCATGGTCTCCCGGAGCGTCCCGTCGTTCCACCGGTTCATGATGTGCTTCTCCGGGTTCTCGCCCTCGTCGGGGATCGTCAGGAGAAGCGGGTACGGGCCGCTCTTCGGCTTGTACTTCTGGGGCGACCAGACGGCGTACTCGACCGTTCCCCGGCCACCATCGGCGGTCTTCGACACGACCTTCCCCGCGCCGCGCTTGGGGAACTTCTTGTCGTACCTGTTGGCCATGTAGATGACCGCGCCGAGGTCCTCCGGCTGCGCGAGCAGGTTGCCGGCCTTGAGCTGCTTGCCCTTCTTCTTGTTGAGCTTCTCCAGCTCCTCGCGCACGCCCTCCTCGGCGTCGAGCTTGCCCTTGCGGGCGTCGAGCGCCTCGAACCAGCTGGCGAGCTCGTTCGACAGCTTCTTGATGTCCTTGTCGTTGAGGACTCGATCGCCCGTCAGGCTCACGAGCGGCGTGGCGACGGCGATCACCGCGAGCGCAGTGCCCAGGAGCCCTGTGCGGAGGCCGGTGCGAAGGATGTGGATCGAGCGCATGGTGAGCGAGTGTCGTTCGGTGCGTCCGGGCCGAAGCCGTGGCCGCTGGATCTCGAAGGTAGGGAGACGGATGGAAGGTTCGGGGGAAGAGTGTGCCTCGCCGGCCGCCGTCCGAGGGGAGGCGGCCCGGGATTCGGCCCGCTCGGTCAGCGAGGCCCGCCCGTGCGGAGCATCTCCAGCGCGCCGAGGCCGTGTCCGCGCGCGGCCCAGGGCAGGACCTCGGGCGCGTGGTCGGCGTCGAGCAGGGCGCCGAACAGCCGCGCTGCGGCGCCCGCGTCGCCGCGCTGCAGCGCGGCGAGGCCGGTGATCTGCTTGCCGTCGATCCCGCCCGCGGCGAGGGCCCGTCCGAGCATCTCGTGCTCGCCCGTCCGATCGCCGAACCCGCCGGCGAGGATCGCGCGGCGCTGGACGACCGCGAGCCGGTCCACGGCCGACGTCTCGGGGCTCTCGATCAGGCGGACGAGCGCCGCGTCGGCCTCGGCGTACGCAGCGCGAGCAGCCTCGGAGCCGGGGTCCGCGGGCGACGCGCGCCGCAGCGACCCGTCCAGGCAGAACGCGCTCCACACGGCCCCGGCCCGGGCGTGCATCGCACGTGCGAGTCGAACCGAGCGGGGACCGTCGCAGACCTCGATGCGATCGAGGAACGACTGGTACGCCTCGGTGAGGAGCTGGAGCTCGTCGTCCGCGCTCGGCTGCTCGGTCGCGCCCTCGAGGGCCTCCAGACGAGCGGCAGTACGGTCCGCCCGCGCGGCGCCCTCGTCCGCCTGCGGCACCGCGGCGAACGTCGTGGCCAGCGCGACGCAGACGGCCGCGAGCGTGAGTCCGAGGCGGAGCCCGCTCATGCCCAGCGCACGACCCCCTCCTGGCCCTGCGCGGTCTCGGTGCGGCCGATGCGAATCGCGTCCTCGCCGGCGCCGGCGAGGTGCGCCTCGACCGCGCCGAGGTGCTCGTCGTCCACGAGCACGACCATGCCGATCCCCATGTTCAGGGCCTGGTATGCCTCGTCCCGGTCGATCCGCGCGGCGTCGACGATCATCCGGAAGAGCGGCGGGACCTCCCAGGTCGAGGGGTCGATCACCACGTCGTGCGCGCCGAGGATCCGGGGCACGTTGTCGACGAGCCCGCCGCCCGTGATGTGCGCGAGCGCGGCGATACGGTCCTGCTCCAGGAGCGGCCACAGCAGCTCGAGGTAGCTGCGGTGCGGCGCGAGCAGCGCCTCGCCGACCGACACCCCGCCGAGCGCTTCGGGGCGGTCGTCGACCGTCAGCCCGAGGCGCTCGAACAGCACTTTCCGCGCGAGCGAGTACCCGTTCGTGTGCAGCCCGCTGGAGCGCAGGCCGATCAGCGTCTGGCCCGGTCGGACCCGCGAGCCGTCGAGGATCTTGTCCCGCGCGACCGAGCCGACGATGAATCCGACGAGGTCGAAGTCGCCGTCGCCGTACAGCCCGGGCATCTCGGCCGTCTCGCCGCCCAGCAGCGCCATGCCGCCGTCGCGGCAGGCGTCCGCGCAGCCCCGGACGAGCGCGGCGACGACCTCGGGCTCCAGGCGACCGGTGCCGACGTAGTCCATGAAGAACAGCGGCCGCGCGCCCTGGACGAGGATGTCGTTGACGCAGTGCTGGACCAGGTCGCGCCCGACGGTGTCGTGGATCCCGCAGAGCTTGGCGACCTCCAGCTTCGTCCCGACGCCGTCCGCGCTCGCGACGAGGACGTGGCCGCCCGCGCCGACCCGGTCGAGGTCGAAGAGGCCCCCGAAGAGCCCCATGTCCGACAGGACGCCGGGGGTGAAGGTGGACCGGACGGCGTCCTTCGCCGCGGCGAGGGCCTCGTCCTGGGCGGCGATGTCGACGCCGGCGTCCTTGTAGGTGATCGGTGAGGGGTCGGTCACGTGCTCGGTGGGTCGCTCTCGGAGGGGAGGATCGAGCGACCACGATAGTCCCGGTGGGGCCGCCGACCTACAACGGGACCGCCCGGAGGCGAGGATCGGGCCCCTGGGCCGTTAGACTCCCCCGCCGGAAGCCGCACCGGCAGCCGCCGCAGCGGGGCAAAAACCCCGTCCAGATCGGAGCAGATCTCGCCCGGACGCCGATCTGGGACGAAGAGAGGGGGGCGGAGCCGCCAGGCGGCCCCTGCACGACCCCCCAAGCGGCCCCCCCAGCGGCCCCCATCGCCTCCCCCACCGGCTCCCGCCCAACCCCTTGTCCAAGCGCCTCCTCGTCCTTGGCAGCACCGGCTCGATCGGGTGCCAGACCCTCGACCTCGTCCGGGCGGACGGGGCCGCCGGGTCGGATTCCGCCGGCCTGGCGGTCGCGGGCCTCGCCGCCCGCTCGTCGTGGGAGGACGTGCTGCGGCAGGTCGAGGAGTTCCGCCCTCCGTTCGTCAGCGTCGCCGATCCGAGTGCAGCCGCCGAGCTCAGGGCACGCGTTGGCCCCGGGACCGCCATCCTGGAGGGCCCGGAGAGCGTGCTGGAGCTCATCCGCGTCGCCGACTTCGACGTCGTGATCCACGGGATCGTGGGAGCGGCCGGCCTCGCGCCGTCGGTCGAGGTCCTGCGTCGCGGCCGGACGCTCGGGCTGGCCAACAAGGAGTCGCTCGTCGTCGCCGGCGCGCTCCTGACCGACCTCGCCCGCGAGCACGGCGCCGAGATCGTGCCCGTCGACTCCGAGCACTCCGCCGTCTTCCAGTGCCTGCGCGGCGAGCGGCTCGATCGCGTCCGCCGCGTACACCTGACCGCGAGCGGCGGCCCGTTCCGCACGACACCCGCCGACCGGATCGCGGCCGCCACGCCCGACGAAGCGCTCGCGCACCCCAACTGGGACATGGGCCCGCGCGTCACGATCGGCTCGGCGACGCTGATGAACAAGGCGCTGGAGGTCATCGAGCTCCATCATCTGTTCGGGCTCGACGCCGATCGCATCCACGTCGTCGTGCATCCGCAGAGCGTCGTGCACTCGATGGTCGAGTTCGTCGACGGCTCGGTCGTCGCCCAGCTCGGCCCGCCGGACATGCGAGGTCCGATCCACTACGCCATCCATCACCCCGACCGCGCGCCCGCCGCGCTGGAAGGGTTCTCGTTCGACGTCTTCGGCTCGCTCACCTTCGAGGAGCCCGACCGCGAGCGCTTCCCCGCCCTCGACCTCGGCTTCCGCTGCGTGGCGGAGGGAGGCAGCTCCGGCGCCGTGCTCAACGCCGCCGACGAGGTCGCCGTCGAGGCGTTCCTCGCAGGCGGTCTCGACCTCGGCGGCGTCGTCGGAACGAGCGGCGCCGCGCTCGACGCGCGGCCGCCGGCCGAGCCGACCCTCGAGGGCTACCTGGGCGCCGACCGCTGGGCGCGCGACTTCGCCCGCACGCACATCGAGGGCCGGACCGCGCCCTCCGGAGCCCCCGCCGCGGGCCCCACCGCAACGGAGACCTGATCCATGGGCTTGATGCAGCTCTTCACCGTGTTCCAGGTCGTCTTCGGGATCGGCCTGGTGATCTTCGTCCACGAGGCGGGGCACTACCTCGCGGCCCGCTGGTGCGGCGCACGCGTCGAGGTGTTCTCGCTCGGCTTCGGCCCCCGCCTGTTCGGCTGGCGCCGCGGCGACACGCTCTTCCAGGTCGCCGTCGTTCCGCTCGGCGGCTACGTGAAGGTCGCCGGCGAGTACATGGAGGGGCCGAACCGCGAGCCCGAACCTGGCTCGCTCGGCACGCTCAGCGTTCCGCAGCGCTTCCTCTACTACTCCGGCGGCGTGGTGATGAACGTGATCTTCGCGCTCGTCGTGCTGCCGTTCGTGATGTTCGCGGGGCTGCCGGCGATGGAGCCCGTCATCGGTCCGCCCACGCCCGGCATGCCGGCGTGGAGCGCAGGGATCCCCGGCGGCAGTCGGGTCCTCGCCGTCAACGACACGGACATCGTCGACTTCGAGCACCTGGTGACCGCCGCGGCGCTCAACGGCAAGAAGACCGCTCGGATCGAGGTCCTCGCGCCGGGCGCCGAAGGACCGCGGACGTACGAGCTGGAGCCGAAGTTCGACGAGCGCGTCGGCTTCTACCGCCTCGGCCTGCCCGCTGGCCTCGCCGCCGATCGCTCGATCGTCGTCGCGGAGGACTCGCCGGCCGCGAAGGCCGGGCTCGCGACCGACGACCGCCTGATCGCGATCGAGGGCGCGCGCCCCGAGCTCGACCTCTACGACCAGCTCCAGCGGGCCTTCGCGTCCCGCGAGCCCATCCGGGTGACGGTCGAGGGCGACGAGAGCGGCCGCCGGACGGTCGAGATCGTGCCGGGCATGACGACCCTCGACGTCGAGCGGATCGGCGTCGGCGCGGTCGGCACGCGCGTCGCCGGCGTCCGCTCGACCGGCCCGGCCGCCGCGCTCGTCGCGGCGCTCGGCCTTCAGGAGGACGACGACCTCGTCACCGTTGCCGGGCGCACCGTGTGGAACCCCGACGGGATCCGCGACGCGCTGCTGGAGTCGCCGCCCGGAGAGCCGCTCGCGCTGCAGGTGCGCCGCGAGGGCCGGATCGTCGATCTCGCCGCCGACCTCCCGGACGGCGTGCCCGCCGTGCGGCTCCTCGACGACATCGCGCTCACGATCGCGGAGTCGCTGTCCCGGGTGACCGTCACCCCCGACTCGCCCGCCGAGCGTGTCGGCATGCTCGACGGCGACCAGGTGGTCTCCGTGAACGGGCAGACCATCGACGGCTGGGAGTCGATCCTGGAGTCGATCCAGCGCGAGGTCGGCCTCGGCCGCTCGATCGAGCTGGAGGTGTGGCGCGACGCAGTCGAGGACGGAGCGCCGATGCAGGAGCTCGACCTGACGATCGTCGCCGAGGCCGCGCAGGTCCCCGACTACGGCTTCGGGCTCGCGCCGGCGACCACGGTGCTCCGCGCGGACTCGCTGGGCGGCGCCGTCGCGATGGGCGTCGGCGCCACGTGGCGCTACCTCGTCGACGTCTGGCTGCAGCTCAAGAAGATGCTCTTCAGCAGCGAGATCTCGACCAAGAACCTCGGCGGGATCATCTCGATCAGCGTGATCTCCGCCGACGCGGCGAGCCAGGGCTGGGCGCGGCTCTTCTTCCTGCTCGCGGTCCTCAGCATCAACCTCGCGATCATCAACCTGCTGCCGATCCCGATCCTCGACGGCGGACACCTCTTGTTCCTGCTCATCGAGGGCGTCAAGGGGTCACCGGTGTCCGAGCGCACGTTCGGCTACAGCCAGGTCGTTGGGCTCGTGATGATCATGTCCCTGATGGTGTACGTGACGTACCAGGACATCGTCCGCTGGTTCATCGACCGGCCGTGACCTCCACCGACGACGCGCAGGGCCAGAGCCCGGTGCTGGCGTTCGGGCGCCTCCTGCGGATCGCGCTGGCGCCGTCGGCGATCTCGGACGTCTTCGTCGGCGTCGCGATCGGGCACGCGTCGCTGTGGCCGGGCGACATCCTCCCGTGGCTGCTCATCCCCGCGAGCCTCGGCGTGTACCACGGCGCGATGGCGCTGAACGACTGGGCCGACCGCGCCGACGACGCGCGGACGCGCCCCGAGCGGCCGATCCCCTCGGGCGCGATCCCCGCCGGACTCGCGCTCGCCACTGCGGCGATGCTGATCCTCGGCGGGCTGATGTGGGCCTTCGCCGCTGGCCCGCGCGCAGGCCTCTGGATGGGCGTCGTCGCGCTGCTGGCGATCACCTACGACGTCGCGGGTCGGGGCCCGTGGCGCGGACCGCTGCTGCTCGGGCTGTGCCGCGCCGGCAACCTCGGCGCAGGCCTGATGTCGCCGTGGCTCGTCGGCGCGACCGACCAGGCGCCGCTCGGGTTCCTCGGCCTCGCGGCGGCCTATGGCCTGCACGTCGTCTTCATCGGAAGGCTCGGCCGACTGGAGGACGACGAGGACGAGGGCGCGCTCGGGGCCCGGCCGAGCGCCGCGCTCCGCGGCGCCGCGCTCGCGACGCTCGCCATCCCGGTCGCGGCGGCGACCTCGTACGGCTTCGACCGGATCGCCACCAGCGGCGAGAGCGCCGTCGCCGCGGGGCTGCTCGCGTCCGCGGGCATCGCAGCGTGGCACGCGAGCGGGCTGTTCCGCGCGCTCGCGCACGGCGAGTCGGACGGATGGACCCGCGGCGGCGTCGGCGCGGCCACGGGGCTCTGCCTGCGTCGGCTCCCGCTCCTGCCCGCTTCGATCGCCGCGTCCGGCGTGTTCCTCGGGCCCGTCGCGATCGTGGCGCTCCTCGTGGCCCTCGGCGGCGCGCGCCTGTCCGCGGCGCTCCGGCGCCTCTTCCCGCTCACCTGAGCGCCGCGCGGACCCACGCGAGCGCGCCCTCGCGGGCGGTGAACGCGCCCCCGAGTGCCGCGTGACGCGCGCGCTGCAGGAGCGCCCCAAGCGCAGGTCCGCGCTCCACGCCGAGGTCGATCAGCTCCGCCGCGGTCAGCTCGACCGGGTCCGATGGCGCAGCCGCGTCGAGCGCATCGCAGGCCGATGCCAGCGCGTCGAGCCGCCGCCCCCGCGCCGCATCGCCGCCCACTTCCGCCCACGCGAGCGCGAGTCGAAGGGCATCGGCACGACCCGGCGCGCGCCACAGTGCGACCCGCGCGCCACTCTCCTCCGCGCCCTCCGGAGGCGGCGCCTCTGCCGCTCGCTCGAGCTCCGCGCGGAGGCCGACGATCCCCGCGGCAGCGCGCGCATCGGTCCGCGACGCCCGCAGCTCCGCGGCGGCCTCCAGCGTTCCCTCGATGCGCGCGTCGGGGTCGAGCGGACCGAGCGGCGCCGGCTCCAGGAGCGCCGCGAGCCCCAGTCCCAGGCCCGGCGCATTGCCGAGGCGCTCCAGCACGTCGGGCCGCAGCGCCGCGACGGCGTCGCCCTCGGACCAGCCCTGCACGCAGCGCGCGGCGTGCCCACCGTCGTGCAGCGTCCGGAGCGCCACCCAGGGCGCGGGGCCGCGCAGCACCTTGCCCAGCTCGTCGAGCACGCGCTCGGCGCTGACCCCGTCGAGCGAGTCGCCCTCCGCGCGCGCCGCGTCGAGCAGCCCGGGCGCCGGCGACAGGCCCAGCGAGGCGAGGAAGCGCGCCATTCGCAGGATCCGCAGCCCGTCCTCGCGGAACCGCGCGCGCGGATCCCCCACCGCGCGGAGGACGCCGGCGCGGAGGTCGTCGAGGCCCCCGGTCGGGTCGGAGAGCGACCCGTCGAGCGGGTCCAGGAAGAGCGCGTTGCAGGTGAAGTCCCGCCGCTCGGCGTCGACCTCCGGCGAGTCCGCGTACTCGATCTCGTCCGGTCGGCGGCGGTCGGAGTACCCGCGCTCCTTGCGGAACGTGGCGACCTCCAGCTCGACGCCGCCCAGAACGACGACCACGATCCCGAAGGACCGCCCGACCGCCACCGTGCGGTCGAAGAGGGCCTCGACCTCCTCCGGGCGGGCCGCCGAGGCGATGTCGAGGTCCTTCAGGGGCCGCTCCAGGACGAGGTCGCGGACGCAGCCTCCCACGATCCACGCCCGGTGGCCCGCGGCCGCGAGCGTGCGCGCAACCTCGGTCGCCGGTTCACGCCAGGCGGGCGGGATGCCCTCCAGGAGCTCGCGCCCGTTCGCCTCGAAGCCACCGCTCATCGGGTTTGAATCGTACGTCCGCCGTCGCCAGACTTCCCCTGGTGGCTGAGAGCGTCGACGTTGCACTGGCGGGAGAGAGCGGAGCCGCGCAGGCGGAAGCCCGCGTGGGAGCGCGCGGGGTCCCGGCGTCGATCCTGATCGGAACGATCGCCGTCCTGGTGGTCCTGGTGTCGATGCCGCGCTTCCGCGCCCACGCGATCCACGCGAACCGCAAGGACGCCCGTATCGCCCTCGACCTCCTCGGTGCCGCGGTCTTCGCGCCGGAAGCGGACGAGCGCGTCGCGCAGACGCTCCCGCAGGTGATCGCCGCGAGCGCGAGCCTCCGGCACAGATTCCCCGACGCCCGGCCGGTCGCCGCGGCGACCACCGCCGGCGTGCAGCTCCTCCACCACGGCTACCGGATCGACACCGGGTACGTCATCGCCGGTGTGGAGCGCCGCACGGCGCTCGTCGCCTGGCCGGACCGCTTCGGCGTGACGGGCGATGTCGCGTATGCGCTGACCGGCGACGGCGCCATGTGGGGCCACGCGAACGGCGGGCTCTGGTCGGCCGGCGAGCAGGAGCTCGCGACGGCAGACCTCGCCGACGAGGGCTGGGTGCCTATTCGCGGTCCGCGCGAGGCCGAGGCCGCCGCGGACTGAGCGTTCAGCGCGCCTCGTCGCGTTCGCGGAGGTGAGCCGCGAACTCGTCGAAGCCTCGCATGGCGAGGCCCTTCGAAAGGTCGTCGAAGGTGCGCCGCGGGACTCCCGTCGCCCAGCGTCCCCCCGTCAGGCAGACCGTCTCCGTGCCGTCGCTCCGGGCCGCCAGCGCCCGGGCGTCGTTCGCGATCGTCGTCGGGTCGAGCTCGCCGACGTGAAGGCAGGCCAGATCGCCGCTCGCGTCGCACAGGAGGACGAGCGGGAGCGGGAGATCGTCGAACGGCCCCAGCGTTCGCCCGAGGACGAGGTCGACGATCGTTCGCGTCGCGCGATCTGCGCGCCCCGAGCCACCCGTGAATCCCGCGTCGCGCGCCGCGGCGCGGGCCGCGTCCGAGGCGCGGACTCCGTCGAGCGACAGCGCGTGCAACGCGAGCCCGGCCCCGTCGAAGATCGCGCGCTGCGCCTCGACGCGCCGCAGCGCGTCGACCGACCCGGGGATCGTCGAGGCCCAGAGCACGACCGCCATTCCGTTCTCGCCGGCGAGCGCATCGAGGCGCTCGACCTCGCCCTCGAACGAAGGCAGGCGCCACGCGCCCAGCGGGAACTCGGCGAACAGCGGCACGCGCGCACGCGGCGGGCCCGGCCGGCCACTCGGGCGCGTCGTCGCGACCTCGGCGTCCAGCGCGGGAGTGGGCTGGTGTCCCCGGTGACGGAGCTCGGGCGCGCCCGATCCTCGCCGGAGCGTCCACGCGGCCCCGACTCTGGCGCGGCCGCCGGCGTCGGTCGTGCGGAACGACTCGACCTCGCCGTCGGGCCAGCGCACCTCGATCGCCTCGAGCGTCTCCGCGTCACCGAGACCGAAGAACGCCTCCAGTGACGCGCCGCCGAGGAATCCGTCGCCCGCGGTGACGCGCGCTCGTCGCGGCACTCCGTCCGCCGTGACGGTCAGGAGCGCGCCGATCGCGTCCGCGTTCGGGCCCTCCTGGGCCAGCCGGAACGACGCCCATGCGCCGCCGCTCACCGTCCCCTGCAGCACGCGCAGGATCGGTGAGGTGCGGTTGCGGAACACCAGATCCAGGCGGCCGTCCTGGTCGAGGTCACAGGTGACGAGCGACCGGCCGTCGTCGACGAAGCCCAGCCCGGACGCGAGCGTCACGTCGTCGAACGCGAGCCCGCCGCGGTTCGCGTAGCCGAACGTCCGCTCGCGCGCGTTCCAGTCCTGACGCTCGAACTGCGAGAGGTACGAGATCACCGACCACGTGCCGAGGTAGACGTCGACGGCGCCCGCGGGCGCGGCGGCCGACGCGGGCGAGGAACCGACGACGCGGCGCCAGAAGAAGCTCTGCAGGTCCGGCCCCCTGCGGCCGGAGAGGAAGCCGTTCGGCACCACCACGTCGACGAGCCCATCGCGGTCCCAGTCGACGAAGCGCGCGCCCCAGGCCCACCCGCCGGGCGCGGCACCCGTGCGCTCGGTCGCGTCCTCGTACGTCCCCGGCCCCGTGCCGCGGAAGATCGAGTTGCCGCGCGCGTGGCGCATGAACTCCTCGCGCGTCGCGGCGTCGAAGCCCGGCTGGAACCGCGCGTCGCGCGTCACGCGCATGCCCGCGGCCGAGTGCATGTTGCTCACGAGCACGTCCGGCAGCCCGTCGAGGTCGGCGTCCGCGACGCTGATGCCCATCCCTGCGGCCTTGTCCGAGAGGCCCGCGCTCTCCGCGGCGGGCACGAAGCGATCACCCTCCCAGAGATAGAGGTTGTTGCGGCCGAAGTCGTTCGCGACGTACAGGTCGAGGTCGCCGTCCGCGTCGAGGTCGTCGTACGTCGCGACGAGGCTGAAGCGGTCGTTGTCGGCGTCGAGTCCCACGGCCGCCGTGTCGTCGCGGAACGTGCGCGGTCGATCACCACCGCCGTCGACGAGCAGGTTGCGCCAGAAGACGTTCGGCGCGCCGTTCGTGGCGTCGTGGTACGGCAGCGGTGCCTGCGCGCCGTAGCCGCCGCTCTTGAAGTAGCGCGTGTCGTAGAGGTCGAGGTCTCCGTCGCCGTCGACGTCCGCCGCGGCGATCGAGTACACGCGGTCGCTCTCGGCCGACGGAAGGACGTCGACGGAGTCGAAGCGTCCCGCGCCGTCGGTCCACGCGATCACGACGCGCGGGCCCATGCCCATCGCGACGTCGCGCGCGCCGTCGCCGTCGAGGTCGACCACGAGCACGCCGCCGGTATCGTCGAGGTGATCGAGCCCGCGCGCCGCGCCCTCCTCGCGGAGCACACCGCCGTCGTTCATGAACAGGAGGTTCGGCTGTCCGGCGCCGCGCCCGACGACGAGGTCCTCCCAGCCGTTCCCGTCGAGGTCCCCCACGGCCGCGCCGTGCATGGCGATCTGGATGTCGGACACCGCGGCGAGCCGATCGGTGCGGCCGCCGGCCTCCAGCGCGCCGAGGCCGATCGCCTCATCCAGTGCTTCCCCCTCGAGGACGTCGCGCGTCACGTCGCGGAAGGGCGGCGCGAGGACGGTCCGGCTCGCGGAGACGACGTCGACGCGCGCGATGCGCGAGCGCCGCGCGAGCCGCCACTCGACGTCGAGGACCAGGACGACCTGCTGGCGCTCCCCGCCGGGCGGGGACGCCTCGGGCGCCGTCCCGACGAGCATCCGCGCGCGGGTGCGTCCGGTCTTCGGCCCCGCCGCGTCGTCACCCGGTCCGAGCGGCGGCGCGTCGACGCGTACGACGTCGACCTCGACCGCGATCGCCTCGTCGGCGTGCCCGGGCAGCGCGAGCCGCTCGGCGAGCGCGGTCAGCAGCGCCGCGCCGTCGACCTCGACGGGCGCCGCGTCCGCACCGGCATCGTCCGGCGGCAGGGTCCCCTGCAGCGTACGCGTGAACGCACCGCGGATCCCGTCGACGGCGCGCCCGCTCGCGAGGTGCCTCGCCAGCGTCTCCAGCTGCCGCTCCGCGGCGCCCGCGAGGAGCTCGCCGGGCCACGGGTCGGCGGGGTGGGACGGGTCGACGCCCGCCGCGATCGCGTCGAAGTCCGGCCGCCGAGGCGGCGCCTGCGGCGCGAATACGCGGACCTGCTCCTGGGCGCTCGCCCGGGTCACCGGCGCGGGCCGCGCGTCGCTGCGCTCGTTCCTCGTCGGCGCTGCGCCGCCTGCCCCGCCAACGCCGGCAGCGTCTCCGTCGGGAGCCGACGGCGCATCCCCTCCGCAGCCGGAAGCGGCCGCGGCGAGGAACAACGCGGCGACGGTCCGGCCGATCTCGGGGCAGCGCATCGCAGCCAGTCTATCCCACCGAAGGGGCGCGACGCGCGCGCGTCCGCGCGCGGGATCAGGTCATCGGCGGCCCGAACCAGATCCAGAGGATGCAGTGCAGGCCGCCCTTGAGCGCGGGCGCCGGGTCGCCGCGGTAGATCCGCTTGAGCACCGGCACGACGCGCTCGGAATCGCCCATCCGGATCGCGCGATCCGCGGCGTAGAGCCGCTCGTACGGCGAGCGCGCCTCGTCGTCGATCACCTTCAGCAGAGAGTCGAGCGACTCGGGCGCGAAGTCCTGCCACACGAACGAGATCAGGTCGAGACGCTTGAACGGGTCCTCCTCGACCTCCATCCGCGCGCGGATTGCCGAGTGGGCCTCCGGTCCCGCGTTGAACGCCTGGCCAGCGCACCAGCGGTAGCCGGAGATGCCGCGGATCGGGTTCTGCCCGACGAGGTCGCCGGCGTCGAGGAGGAAGTCGCCCGTCGCCCGACCGGGGACCGCCCCGAGCGTCTGGAGGATCGTCGTCAGCTCGACGCCGCGTCGGGAACCGGCGAGTTCCTCCTCCCAGGCCCGGATCAGGATCGTCCGCGCCTGGTCGGCCACCTCCGGCCAGTCGTCCAGCGTTCCGCGCATGGCGCGCATCGCCATGCCGCGCTCCGGGACGCCGCCGCGCAGAGCGGCCATGAGCGCCGCACGGCCCTCCTCGTCCTTGCGCGCGAGCAGCCCGTGGATCGCGACCTCCCGCACCTCGGGCGCCTCGTCGGCCAGCGCCTTGCGTCCCCACTGGATCACTTCGGCGCGTCGCTCGGGCGTGCGCCGCTCGTCCTCCGCGATGTCGAGGATCCGCGCGAGCGTCTGCTGTCGCTCGAGCGGATCCTCCGCGGTCACCGAGAGGACGTACGTCTCGTCGACGAGGCCCGCCGCCTTCAGCGCTTCACTGCCGTGGTGGCGCGGCTTGCGCAGCTCGTGCGCAAGCAGGTCGCGGAGCTGCTGCAGCGCCTCCTCGTCGCCCTGGCGGGCGGACGGAGCCAGCAGGTACGCGCGGTGGCGGATGAGGAGCCCGCCCGCGGCATCCGAGGCCTCGCGCAGGACCTGCGCGGCCTCCGCGTCGTCGAGCGAGGCGACGAGAGGCGCCGCGGTGTCGAGCACCGTGGACTGGATGTAGCCCTCGATCTCGTCCGCGGCCTCGATCCAGTCCGGGACCTCCTTCGCGAACCGGACCGGATCGCAGGCGTGCAGCGCCCGCAGCGCGCGCGAGAGGTTCGCGGGCAGCGAGAAGCCGAGCAGGGCGTCGCGCACCGAGTCGTACAGATCCGGCGCCGGGTGGCGCATGATCGCGATCGCGCCGTCCGCGCGGATGTCGCCCTTCGGGCTCCGCAGCGCCTCCAGCGCGATGGGGATGCCCCAGTCGCCGTCCGCGTTCGCGCACACGTTCAGGACGTTCTTCGCGACGCCGCCGCGCCACTTGTCCTTCGACGCGGACTGGAAGAGCCGCATCAGCGGCTCCTGCGCGCGCTCGCCGGCGACCGCGAGGTCCGCCTTGGCGCGCCGCTGCGGCTCGAGCTGCGCGCCCGCGTCGAGCTTCGAGACCATGATCTGGACGAGGTCGGTCGTATCCGCCTCGAACGCGGCCCCGAACGAGCAGTCCGCGAGCAGCGGACGCAGCCGGTCGTCGATCTCGTAGCGCTCCTCCAGCGTCATCCCGCCGACCGTCTCCGGCCCGCGCGAGCTCCGCCAGGCGAAGTAGAAGACCACCGCGAGGAGCGAGACGGCGACGATGATGCCCGTGCGACCGCTCTGGTCGCGTCGGGGCTCGGGGAGACGGGAGATCTTCATGGACGGCGCCGCTCAGGAGCGGCTCAGTTCCGGTTCGGGTCGGGGGCCTCGCCGATCAGCCCCTGGGCGCGCTGGAGCCCGACGAGTGCCTTGGCGTACTCGACCCGCGCGCGGGTACGGCTCGACGCGGAGGCGATGAGCGTCTGCTGGAACTGCAGCACCTCGAACGTGGTCGTGAGGTCCGCCTCGAAGCGCTGCTGCTCCGCCTCGAGCTGGCGGCGCGCCAGGACGAAGCTCTGCTCCGCGGCGCGCACGGCCTGGGCGCGGAACCGAACATCGCGGATCGCGCGGCGGATGTCGGCCAGCGCGGTGACCTCGGCCTGCTCCAGCGTCACCTGCGAGCCGCGCAGTCTCTCGCGCGTCGCACGCTCGGCGTTCGACGCGGTGATGTTCTGGAGCGGCATGTTGTACGAGAGCAGCGCCGAGTAGGTCGGGAAGCGAAGCTCCGTCGTCCGGCTGATGGCCTCGGCGAGGTCCTCGTCGAACGAACCCGATCCGACCTGGAGCTGGAGGTCGAGGCCATAGAGGCGTTCGGACTTGGCGCGCATCATCCGCACGCGGGCGGCGTCGACGTCGAGGCGCGACGTACGCAGGTCCGAACGCCGACCCAGCGCGATCTGATACGCGTCGTTCCAGTCGGGGACCTGGAGCTCGTCGATGTTGTCGACCGGCAGCGGCGTGGTCGTCCGCAGGCGCCGCGACCACAGGTCGGAGGTCTTGTCCCTCACGATGAGCTGCTTCAGGTCGTCACTGCGCTGGGCCACGTCGTTCTCGCTCTGCAGCAGCGTCTCGGTGCGGGTCGCCACCTCGGTCTGCGCCTGGAGAACGTCAACTTCCGTGCCATCGCCCGCCCGCAGGCGCGCGTTCTCCCGGTCGACCTGGTCGTTCCCGAGCTCGAGGGCGGCCTGGTCCACGTCACGCTGCTCGACGGCGGCCACGAGCTCCCAGTACGCGACCTCCACGTCGTGGATGAGGAACTGGCGGGCCTCCCGGCGCTCCTCGAACCGGCGACGCTCGGCGATCTCCAGCTCCCGCATGTTGGCCGTCGCGTACTCCTTCCACGCGCCGCGGAGCAGGGGCTGGACGTAGGTGAGCCGCAGCCCGGTCTGGAAGAGCTCGGGGGCGTTGGCGAACTCGTTGTCGGTCTCGCTGAAGGTCGTGTCGAAGTGGAAGTCGAAGCGGCCGCCCGTGGTCAGGGGCCGGGTCAGGTCGAAGTCGGCCCGCGTGTCGCGGTTGGTGACGACTCGGCCACCGCCGAGGGCCGATCCCGTCTCCTGCTGCGCGTCCGTGAGCGTTCCGCTCGCATCGAAGACCCAGTCGAACGCGCCCCACGACGACAGGGTGTCGTATCGGGCGGCCTCGGTCTCGATCGCTGCGAGCTCCAGCCCGAGGTTGTTGGAGAGCGCCAGCGCCAGCGCGTCGGTGAGGGAGATCGGGCGCGTCAGGCCGGTGGAGAGCTCGTCATCCGCGGCGGCGGAGGACCCGAACCCGGGGCGCTCGTTCACCTCGTCCCGCTCGAGCACGGACGAGTCCTGCCCCACGGGCTCCTGCTGCCCAACGGCCGGGGCGGCGGGACCTGCGGCGGAAGGGCCCGTGAGCATGGGCACGGCGACGGCGGACGCGAGGACGACGGTGACACACTGAAGCATGGCGGGAGAGAAGATAACGGCGGGCTCACGGCCTTCGTGTGGCCGCACTGCACCTTCGCAGTCACCTTCGATCTCCGCGCCGCGCCGGTCGGCCGACGCGCGCACGTCCCCGGACCGCCGGGGGTCCTACAGATCTCGTACCGCCGCGATCCAGGCGGCCGTGAAGGTGCCCTGCTCGCCCTGGTCGGCGACCTCGGCCTCGATCTCCGAGGCCAGGCGGTTGATCCAGCGCACCGGATCGAGCTCCTCGGCCACGTCCGGGGCGGTCTCGCCCCGAGGCAGCTCCGGCGTGGCGACGCCCAGGAGCTGCGCGTGCGCGAACGCACGCCGCACGAGTTCGACACCGCGCGAGGACGCCTCGGTCGAGCGCGCCTGCACGGCGAGGGCCTCCAGGGCCTCCGCGAGGCCGCGCCAGGCGCCGCGGTCGTCGAACCGCTGGAGCCGCAGCTCGACGTCGGCGACCGTGGCGCCGAGGGCGTCCTCGAGGGCATCCACGCCGCCGTCGGCCGCGAGGGCCTCGTCCCCGGCCTCCAGACCGCCAAGGGCGGCGAGCGTCCGGTCCAGCCGCGTCCGGGGCGCCGCCGCCTCGGCCGCCGTGGCGGCGACCGTGCGGAGGAGCTCGCGCGACCGTGCGAAGCTCTCGACCAGGCGGAGACCGCCGAGGGCCTCCTCCAGCTCGGCCGGACCGCCGGCGCGGGGGACGCCGCCGAGGCGCTCCTCCGGCGCGTCGTCGATCAGGGCCTCGGGCCGCGGCTCGATCTTCATCTCGAACGCCTTGGGCTCGGGCGTCCGGAGCACGTGCCATGCGACGAGCGGCACGAGCGTGAGCTGGACCAGCAGCATCGCGGCGGCGATGCGGAGCACCGCGGACTCGCGCAGGCGGGCGCCGACGAACTCGACGACGAGCCCAACGTCGCCGCGGCGGCCGAGGTCCTCCCGCGTCGAGCGGGCGAGAACGCGGCGCGTGACGCGCTGGGCGCGGAGCGTCTCGGACGCGCGCTCGGCGGCGGCGTCCTCTCCGCGGGACGGCTCGTGGACGAGCGCCTCACGCACCTCCTCGCGGAAGGAGCGCAGGGCGTCGAGATCGTCGCCGAAGCCGTCGGTGGGCTCGTCACCGCGCTGCGCGACGTCGAACACGGCGTCGATGGCGCGCGGATCGAACTCGGCGTGGCTCTCGTACGGTCGTTCGCTCATCGGTTCCTCCCTCCGCTCGCGCGGCTCGCCTCGCGGTCACGCACGGCTTCGCGCACGCGGTCGGCGTCCTCGAGCGCCGCGCGGACGCGGCGGACGGCGTTGTGCATCCTCGACTTGACGGTCCCGACGGGGATGTCGAGCGCCTCGGAGATCGCCGCGTACGGCAGCTCCTCGACGACGGCCAGCTCGAACACCTCGCGGTGCGATTCCGAGAGCGAGCTGACCGCGCGGCGGATCCGCTCGCTCGACTCGCGCCGGATGGCGCCCGCCTCGGGGTGCGGCGCACCCGGGTCCTCGCGCTGGTCCGACATGCCCTGCGGGCCGTCCGACTCCAGGATCGCGCGCTCGCCGGAGCTCTTCCGGACGCGGTCGATCCACACGTTCCGCGCGACGCGGAACGCGTACCCCGAGAACTGTCCGCGCGACTCGTAGCGCAGGGACCCGTCGGGGGCGGCTTGGGCGGGCAGGGCGGAGGAGGAGTACAACTTGAGGAAGGTCTCCTGAGTGAGGTCCTCGGCCTCGGAGCGGGTGGCCCCGAGGCGCGCGAAGTAGCTCAGGAAGGTGCGTGCTTCGGCTTCGACGAAGGCCTCGAACGGACCGGACCTGCCGCCCCGCAGGGCCGCCAGGGGGTCTCTCTCTCCGTCCCAGGCCTCCTTCAACGCCTGTCCAACGGCCCCTCGGCCCCTCGGTTCACGGTTTCCTCGGTCCCCGGGCCCTCCTGGACGACCTCGACGAGCCCTTCGGCGGTCTCCAGGGCGGCCAGGAGGGCCTCCAGCGCGTCCCCGTGCCCCTCTGCAGCCTCGTTTTCGGCTCCCACGACCTCGATCCGGATCAGGCGTCGCTCCTCGTCCAGGTGCCCGAGGCGGACCGAGAGTCGCGGCCGCGGAAGCCACTCCCCCACTCGATCGGCCCACTCGACGACGGCGACGCCGTAGCGCCCGAGGAACTCGTCGGCGCCGTCGGCGAGCAGCGCCTTCTCGCGCCCCTCCATCCAGGCGTCGAAGTGGTAGAGCGGGAGCCGGCCGCCGGCGTGGGACTGCATCAGGGTATAGGTCGGACTGGCGACCCCCTCGTCGACCCCCAAGCCCGCGGCGAGCCCCCGGACGAACGTCGTTTTCCCGGCCCCGAGGTCGCCGTCCAGCGCGACCGTCACGCCCGCAGGAAGCACCCGCCCGAGCGCGGCCGCGAGGGCCACGGTCGCGTCAGGATCGTGGGATTCGAAGGTGCGCTGCATGGCGAGGACCGCTCGGGCCCAACCCTCATCCTGGTCCACCCGCGTCGATCGGTCCACTGCCGGCCCGGCCGTCGTGCGAACGATCCCACCCCCGGACGCTGCGGGACCGGCCGGGCTGGCCGGCCGATCCCGCAGGCGCCGGACCTACTTCGATCGACCCCTGGCCCTGGCGCGGCGCGACCTGCGGGTCCGCTCCTTCTTCGGCTGAACGGTGAGGCTCGTCGGCAGCGTCTTCGCCGCCGGCCCTCGGCCGCCGTCCTGCGCGAGGACGCGGCCCGCGGCCCCGGGGCGCGAGGTGTAGACGCGCATCGACTGTCGGTGGTCGCACACGTAGAGCAGCCGCTCGCCGGACTCCGGCACGACGCGCAGGTGCATCGTCAGGGGCTCCTTGATGTCGTCGATGCGGCCGACCTCTTCGAACGCCATGCGGCCCGCGCCGTCGATGTCCGCGCGCAGCACGACGACACCGACGCGCTGGATCGCCACGTAGACGTGCGGCACCTCGGCCTCGCGGTCGACGATGACGTCGCGGACGTTGTTGGTCAGCGAGTCCTGGAGGCTCAGCGGCGGGTACCACGACGCGGCGAGCTTCGGCCGCTCGCCGAGGAGGATGCTCGACACGTCGTACGCGTGGACGCCGCCGATGAAGTCACCGATGACCACGTAGCTGAAGCTCTGGCCCTTGCGCTCGACCTCGAGCCCTTCCAGGTGCCAGGCGAAGCTGGAGCGGCCGACGTCCGTGGGATCGGGCGTCTCGTCGGCGGCGATCGGCAGGTAGACGGGAGGAAGCGTCGAGGACCCGTCCGGCTTGCCGGACGCGATCGGGATGCGGCTCGGGTCCGAGAAGTCCCAGAACTGCACGAGGCCGCGGTTCACGCCCTGGTCCGCCTCGCTCCCCGCCTCGGGCAGCCACGCGAGGTCTCCGACCACGGTCCCGCCGCTGCCGTCGGGCACCGACACCTCGTCGAGCTTCCGGTACTCGTTGCCGACCATCGACACCGCGGCCACGTTCGGGTTCTCGGACGAGCCCAGGACACCGACGCCGCAGGGGACTGCCAGGATCCAGCCCGCGTCCAGGTCCGACCCCTTGCCGGGCCGCACGCGGATCATCTCCGGATCCCACGTCTTGACGCGCTGCCGGTACGGATGCGGCGACGTCACCTGGCCGAACCAGGCGGCGGCGGCGCGGTACCCGTCCTGGCCGGGGTCGTACGGAAAGCCGTCGAACTCGGGGTGGGTGTTGAGGACGCGCAGCCCGACGCCCGACGCGCGCAGTGCGTTCGGCGTCACGAAGTCACCGTCCTGCACCTTGCCGCCCGTCACGAGGTCCATCAGCGCATCGCGACGGCCGAAGACGATCCCGTCGGGCGTCTCCTGGCGGAAGAGGAATAAGTACTCCGCGGCCTCGAGCCCCGGGACGTTCGCCTGGACCCACGCGTCGTAGCGCGTGTCGACCATCCCGCCCAGGTAGAACGCGCGCCCTGTGCGGTTCCACCGGTCCGGCATCTGGATCAGGTTGACCTTGAACTCGTCGACGCGCGGTGCGCCGCCGATCGAGCGCGGGATCGTCTGGATGGCGACGGTGTGAGTCGCCGGCTGCCCGGGCACGCCGCCACCGGCGGGCCGCGGCCGTCCGCCGCCGAGGATCGCCTGCTGGTCGGAGCCGAGGCGTTCGTCCAGCCACTGGCTCTGGCGCCCCATGATCACGCCGGTCGAGAGGCGCTGGTCGTTCCCTCCCGCGGCGCGCTGGTCGTAGTCCACGGCGAGCGAGCGAGCCCCGGGCCGACCGGTGAGGTAGAGGAGCCCTTCACGCGGGTGGCCGTCGTTGTCGCTCGTCATGATCAGGTCCGGGTCGACGAGGGACTGCTGGAGCCCGAAGGTGCGCCTGCCCGGGATGCGCGCGCGTTCGCGGAGCACCTCCACGACCTTCGTCCCGCGGTCCGGAACGAGCGCGACGGAGCGCATGCCGAGCGACGCGAGGTTGACGTGCGCGAACTCGATGCGGTTCCCGGGCGTCGGCGCGCCGAGCTGGTTGGACTGCTCGGTCGGGACGTAGAGCGCGCGCCCTCCGACGTCGAACTCAAGGTGCGGAGTCAGGCGGATTTCGGCGGAACGCACGGGGAAGGCACGGACGTCGTAGACGCGCGTGAAGGCGCGCCGAGAACCGCGCATCGGCGTCAAGTAGGTCACGGCTCCGTACTGGAACTGGTCCTCGTACGCGAAGCCCTCCATGAACAGCGGACTGTCCCCGAAGGAGGGAAGCCCGGTGTACGACGCGAGCAGCCGCGGCCCGCGGCCCGTCTCGACGACGGCCATGTCGCGCACGTACCCGATGAGGTCGCGGGCCGAGGTCGCGCCGAGCACCGGTCGCGTCCCGACGATGCGCTCGGGCCAGGCGCCCGGATTCTCGAGCTGTGCGCTGCCCTGGAGGTCGAACGGCTCTCCCTCGTGGTGGTCGATGGGCATCGTCTGGCCCCAGCTGCTCGGGTTCGCGAGGTCGAAGACCACGATCCCGAGCGCGTCCACGCCGACGTACAGCTTGTGGAGCGTCCCCCCGCCGGGAGTCGCCGGGCTGCGGTAGACGGCCAGCGACGTCACGTACGGCGGATCGGAGCGCTCGAGGCGCGCGGGCGCGAACTGCTGGTTGATCCACCGGACGTCGTCGTACACCGAGCGGTTGTCGGTCGCGCCGCCGCCCGGCGCGAGCGTCGCGTAGGCGCTGGAGTCGCCGAAGCGCGGGCCCCAGACGACCGCGTCGGGCGCGATCCGCCCGCGGACGATGTCGGTCCTGCGGACGCGGACGCGCGCGACGCCGTCGGTCCGCATCGCCACGTACACGTAGAGCTCCTCGTCGTTCGGTGCGCCCTGGTCGACGACCAGGTCGCTCGCGAAACTCCTCGAGATCTGGTTCGGACCGACGGAGAGCGCCGAGAACGGCGTGCCCTCCATGTAGCGCCCGAGCGGGACGGAGAGCGCCGGAACGATCTCCCTCCCGGTCTCCTCCGCGCCCTGGGCCGAAGCGCCGAGGATCGCTCGCACGTCATCGATCGGATAGAAGCGCAGCAGGCTGTCGCCCGCGGCGGCGAACGTCGCGACGACGAACGTCTCTCCACCGAACGTCGCCACGTCGACGTCGTTGCAGTGGCGCGCGTTCGTCTGGAACATCGGAACGTCGCCGGAGTCGTCGACGCGGGCGATGCGGTTCGGCCGACGCGGCTCGACGTCGGCGTCGACGACCCAGAGGCCGTTGTGCCCCGCCGCGAGGAACAGGTAGTTCCGGTACTCCGGATGTCCCGTCTTCCCGAGCGACGAGCCGTCGCCGAGGCTGGCCTCGGGATCGAGGGCCATGCGCACGACGTGGGGCCGCATGGAGCCGAGCTCGAACTTCTTCAGCGGCTTGTCGAAGTTCCGGTCCGGAGCGTTCCCTCGCCCCGGCTCGAGGATCGCGATCGCGGCGCCCTCGGCGGTGAACAGGAAACGGCCGTCGGGGGTTCCCGTGACGGCTCCGATGCCGCCGAAGCCGCGCGCTGCAGCCAGATGGGACGCGACAACGTCGGACGACGAGAGGGGCGGGACGGCCGCTACGGCGGCCGCCACGAGGCAGGCGATGATCATGGGGACCCTCGGGGACGAGGTGGGAGGAGCGACGCGGGATCGCCGCTCCGTTCCGCCTCATCGGCCACGCGTCCCGGCTCGATTCACCGCAATGGGCGGTCGTGACGCTCGTCCCGAGAACGTCTCAGGGGGAGAGCCGCGAGGGCCCTGGCTCACCCACGCCCGGCGTGATCGATCGCTCCGCCGTGCCGCCAGCCGCCGCCGCTCGGGCTCCACTCCCTGATCTCGTCGCGGTGCGCGAGAGCGAGGCCCTCGCCCTCGACGACGCGCCCGATCAGGATCGCCCTGCCTCGCCCTGCGAGCGACGTCGGGCCGGTCGCGATCAGCTCGTGGTCCTCACCGTCGTGCAGCGCGTGGTCGAGCGGCTCGCGACCGGAGCCCGCTGCGGCGTTCTGTGCATCGTCGTGGATCGGCACGAGCGCCGCGTCGATCTCGATCCGCACACCCGACGCCCGCGCGACTCGGGAGAGGTCGAGGGCGAGGCCATCGCTCACGTCCATCAGCGCGGACGCTCCAGCGCGAGCGAGCGCTTGCCCCTCGTCGATCCGCGGCATGGGCTCGAGGTGCCGCCCGCTCGCGAGACTGCCGCCGAGGGGCCCCGTCACGAACACGGACTGGCCGGGGACGGCGCGGTCCCTGCCGACGGGCTCGCGGTCGACGTCGACGCCACCGAGTGCGGACACGACCAGGGCCGCGGGACCGGGTGCCGCCGCGAGGTCGCCCGCCACAAGCTCGGCGTCGAAGCGCGCCGCGGCGTCCTGCGCGCCCTCGATCGCCTCGCGCAGCCACGACTCGTCCCGCTCCGCCGGTGCACGCACGGCGAGCGTCACCGCCACCGGGCGCGCGGCGGTCGCCGCGAGATCCGAGAGCGTGCGGAGCACGGCCTTGCCACCCGCACGCGCGGGATCGGCCTCCGGAACGAAGTGCACGCCCTCGATGCACTGGTCGACGCAGGTGGCCAGACGCTCGCCGGGCGAGAGGAGGACCGCCGCGTCGTGCCCACGGGAGCCGACGAGTCGGCGCGGCCACGGCTGCTCCGCGAGCCAGCGGTGCAGCCTGTCCTCGCTCCACCCGCCGGCCATCATCAGAACTCCCAGGACAGGAGCTTTCGCCCGAGCGCGGCCGCGCGGGCCACGGTCGCCTCGGGGTCGTGGGAGTCGAAGGTGCGCAACATGGAGAGGACCGTCGGCCCCAACCCTCATCCTCGTCCACACGCGTCGCCCCGTCCACCGCTGAGCCGACAGCGACGACTACGCTCCCACTCTTGAACGGCACGTTGCCCCCCCGAGGAAGCCAGGAGATCGCCGCATCGACTGGGACGCGAACCGAGTCGAGTCGTTGGATCAGTCCTCACCCATCCTGGTCCGAGCAAGCTCCTTGGCCGCCCAAGCACGCCAGACCTCGGTCTCGCCCTCGACGGCGATCTGCGCGAGCCACGACTCGAGCTCTGGAGTGGAATCACCGTCGATCACCGCCATGCGCGCCGCCCCCTGCGTCGCCGCGATGTAGCCGGGGTAGACCTCGAGCGCCGACAGGTAGCTCTGCCGCGCTGACTCGTGCTGACCCGCGCGCTCCAACGTGAGCGCGAGGTTGACGCGCGGCTCGGGGTGTCCTGGCAGCAGCTTCCTCGCCCACTCGAACTCGGTGGCCGCGAGGTAGAGCTCCCCCCGCTGGAGCAGGAGCACCCCGAGGTTGTTGTGGGCCTTTGCATTGAAGAGGTCCGCGTCGAGCGCGTCGCGCAGCAGCTCTTCCGATCGAGCGGGGTCGGAGACGGCCACGGCAGTTGCCTCCTCGACGAGCTTCGCCGCTCGCAGCTCGTTGCGAACGACGCCAGCGCGTTCACCGTACGGCCCCTGCCGCGCTGGCGTCGCGCAGGCTGCCAAGCAGGCCGCCAGGAGGGCGCAGATGGCCTTCATCGCATCCACCTGGGTTCAAGACTGGGGACATCGTCCGCGATGCCCGCGGCACGGATGGACGGCACGGTGATCTCACGCAAGGCGCGAAACGACTCGCCCCGCAGCACCTCGCAGCGCAGGAACACGTAGAAGCGCGTCGTCTGCTGGCTGGTGCTCCTGTCGCGGAAGGCCCACCCCAGCAGTGGAATCCTTCCGAGCCACGGAACCGAGCTCTCGGAGGTCCCGGTCGAGTCCAGCTCGAGCCCACCGAGCACGACCGTGTGCCCGTCGGGGAGCACGGCTTCGCTGCTGAGCACGGTCTGCTGGCGCGGCGGCGGCAGGGCCGGGTCCGCAGGCTCGCCCACGAACGCGGAGAGCGTGATGCCGTACTCCAGTCGGATCCGATCGCCGCTCGTGAGGTGTGGCGTGACGGAGATGATCGTCCCCGCCTCCGAAGATCCACCGAATGTCGTCGTGGCGACGACCTGGGTCGCGACGACGGCGGCGAAGGGACTCTCGACCACCGAGTTCAGGTCGGCCGTGGCGTGATTCCTGGTCACGACACGAGGCCGCGTCAGGCTCCGGCCATCGTTGACGGTCCGAAGCGCCTGGACCACGGCGGCGAAGTCACCGGGATTGAGGATGACGCCCACGCCGCCGGCGAGCCCCGGCGTCATCGCGGACGCTGCGCTCAACTCCGGAACCCCGAGCCCGAAGAACGAGCCGACCTCCCCCATCGAGCTTCCGACGCTGCCGGCGGCGCGCAGCTCCACGCCGAGCGAGTTCACTTCGCTGTCCGTGAGACTCACGACCGTCGCTTCGATGAGCACCTGCGGCTCGACCGTGTCGAGCTGGGCGAGGAGCTGTTCGATCTGCCGGAGGACCGGTGGGTCCGCGAACACGAGGATCCGGTTCGTCGCGGTGTCCACGGTGAGTTGCACGTCGCGATCGGGTTCCGGCTCGGTCGTCGATCGGGCGGGCCGAGCCTCCGTCGGCTGGACTGCCGCGGGTTCGGCCGCCGTTCTCTCGAAGGCAGCATCGGGATCCAGGAGGCGCTCCAGGAGCTCGACAATGGACTCCGCGTCGCGATGGCGGACCTCGAACGAGCCGAGACGCCTTCGCGCACCGGCCTCCGAGCCCTCCAGTCGCTCGATGATGCCCTCCACGCGCTCGTGCACCGCGACGGAGGCCGTGACGATGAGCGTTCCGGTCAGCTCGTCCTCGACGAGCCGCCACCCGGGCACGTCGCCGGCCCCGGCCTCGACGACTTCACGGATCAGCGCCGCAGTCTCCGAGACACCGAACCGAGTGGGTACGTAGTGGCGGGTCTCGATGCCGCCGTCGTCGTCGAGCTGGGCGATGAGCCGCGTCCACTCGGAAACCTCCTCCTCGGGGGCGACGATGAGGATGGAGGACGCCTCGGGGAGGGGGACATGCCACCCCTGGAGCCGCTGACCCGAACTCGCGCGCTTCTGGACGATCTGCTCCAGCCGGGCCCCGATGGTCACGGTCGATCGATTGCGGATCCGAACCTCGGTGGAGACGGGAGGCTCGAGTCCAGAGTCGATCAACTCCAGGACGACGAGGGCCTGCTCGACATCGGCGCGTAGACCTGCGATGGCGAGGTGTCCCGCATCGTCGAGCGCGGTGAACTTCGTGCGCGCTTCGGGGAGCAGGCTGCGAAGAGCGTCCGCAAGAGCACCCGGCGCGACGGACGACGCTCGGTAGAGGATGCGGACGAAGCCGGCGTGCGCCGTCTCCAGGCCGCGGGGCTCGAGGCGGGCGAGTGTCGGTGCCTCGGCGAGAGTGACGAGAGTCAGGGTGTCCTGGGTCGGCCGCCGAACGAGGGCGACGCCCCGCTGAGCGAGTTGCTCGTTGACGATGCGCCAGACCTCGGCGCTACGAACCCCTTCGTCGGAGGCGATCTCGATGACGCCTTCCACGGGTCGGCCTCCGAGGTCGAGCGCGAGACCTTCGATGCGAGCGAGCTCGACGATCGCCGTGCGGATCGGAATCTGCGCCGACGAAACATGGAGTCGAACATCGCGCTCCTGGGCCATCGAAGCGCTCAGAGCAGGGCCCACCAACCCAAGAAGGGTGAGCCCCGCAGCCCAGTGCATCACATGCATGGCGCCGGGGAGCGAACTACTGCACCGTCGACGCCGCCATCCACGCGGACTCGACGGCACTGCGGTTCGCCTCGAGTCGTGCCCGAGCACCCGCAACGCGCTCGTCCGCTCGCGCGGCGGCGAGGGCGGACATGATGTCAGGATCGGTCGGGTCGCCGCGACGCGTGCAAACTCGCTCGTGCGTCAGGCAATCGCGGATGTCCGCCCACTCGGCGGGCGTCCGCGTATGGACGAGGAACTCGAGTGGGAGCCGGCGATGTGCGCGGTTCTCGCGGAAGCAGTCGAGGCAGGACGCCACCGACGCCTCGAGACTGCCGGTGGCCTCGGCGAAGAGCGCCTGCAAGTGCGCGTTCACGGCGTCTTCGGCCGCCGCGCTGCTCTGGCGAGCCTGGTCGAGGGCTTGGAGCGTCGCCGGCTCCCGGTCGCCGCCGCGGATCGCGGCTTCGAGATCGCGGACGGACCGACGCGCCTCACCGAGCGCGGTGTCAGCGGCGGGAAGGCGATCCTGGGCGACAACATCGTGCCCTGCAGCCCGCGAGATGAGGGCAGCCACCTCGCCGGGCGCAACCCCAGCCGCGCAGAGTTCCTCGGGGCCAAGGCCCGCACGGGCCAGCGCGCCCCGCAGTACGAGGTCGGGCTCGAGGGACGGTGCGAGCATCGGGGCCACTGGCGTCACGAACGCCGGGCTCGAGGAGAGTGAGGACCGAAGTGCCCCCGTGACGGCGATTGCGGCGGCGGAAGCGAACGCAACGAGCTTGATCATGGCTGTCCTCCTTTATGCGACAGCGAGTAAGCGAACAACTCTGATGTTAGGCCGTCGGCGCGTCGTTGTGTGCGTCGATCCTTCGCCCCATTTCCGCGCCAATGACGCACCATTATCGACGCAACGGATGCGCCGACCTGCTCCACTCCCTAACGCACTTCAATCTAGTGATTTAGAGCCAACGACCTCGGTCGTATTCGCTGATTCCCAATCATGGGATATTGCTGGTTGGAGCGACGCGTGAAACGTTTCGTGCGTTGCCGGCACTCGCACCTCCAGCCGGCGCTCGCTCAGGCGGTTAGCAATCTCCTACTTGCTGCCCCAACCCACTAGCTGCGATGACTTCGACGCAGAAGATCCGCCTCTCGGTCCCGCTCGGATTGTTCCTGGTTGCCGTTGTTGCAATGGCGTTCTTTCCGGGGGAGCGCTCCGAGGCAGCCTCGCCCTCGCCGACACTTGCGCCAACCGTCGTGGGCGATCCGATCCTGGAGATCAGTGAGTGGACGCTCACGGACTACCAAGCCGCAGCCACCGCCGGCCAGGGGGTCCTTCCAGGCCCGGAGTTCCGAGGGGTCAACATCGACGGGTCGCTCCGCGCGCCGTCGGCGCTCGGAATGCACCTGGCGGGCAATCCGTTCGGGAGTCCCGCTTCCGGGACGAGGAGCGTCGGTGGGGTCGATCTCTCCTCAGGGGCCGTCACCCAGCACGAGGTCGATCTGGCACTTCCAGCGGACGGGCCGACGTGGGTCATTGGGCGGTCGTTCAACGGCCGGCAGAACGGCGGCTCTACCGTGAGCAACGGTTGGCAGGGCAAGAACTGGTTCCAAGTTGCTCAGCCGGAGATCGTCCTCGCGGAGCACGGCACCCTCGACGCAGAGGACACGCTCTACCTCGTCTATGGCGCGGACCGGTTCATCGAGTTCAAACGGACGAGTGCCTCCAGCAGCACCTACAAAGCCACGAATGGCGCTGCAGGAGCGTTCGTGCATTACACGAACAACTCTGAATCCTCCATCCGCGCCGACACCTGGGTCTACACGGACCAATGGAGCTACGAATTCCATTTCTTCGGCTTCGACGCCGACGCATCTGCGGCGGAAGGACAGCTTTGGAAAATCGTAGCGCCGTCGGGAGAGGTTGCGTTCGCAGGTGACACAGACCTCCAGAACGACCCGCTGACCCTCGGATACGACAGCGGAAAACTCGCCACCGCCTACGACTCAGAGGACCGGCGTTTTACGTTCTCCTATACCACTCTTCATAGCACAGCGCGCCTGACCGAGGTCAAGATCGAGTCGAAGAGCGGTGGCACTTGGTCGTCCCCCACTGGCGTCGAGAACATTGGCGAGGTGGACTACGCGTACTACAGCTCCGAGACCAACGGGGACCCGGGCGACCTGAAGACGGTCACGATCTCGCGCCCTGTGAATGCCGACGGGAACAGGCTGGTCCAGGAGAAGTACTACCGCTACTGGGAAGGCACGTACAACGCCACGTCGAACCGGGGAGAGCCTCACTCACTCCGCGTCATTTACGACTTCGAGGGCGTGCGCCGCTTCGACTGGGCGGGCGACAGCAACTTCGACCAGGACCACCTGACGGCCAGCGACGGGGCGCTCGAGGTCTATGCGATGGCCTCGTTCGAGTACGACGCCTCCAAGGCCGTCACGCAGGCCTCCGCGGGCGCCGGCTGCGGAAGCTGCGGTGGATCGAGCTACGGTGACAGCCAGTTCACGTACGGCACGAATGGGAGCTTCTCGGGAACGAGCGGCTACGACACGGCCTGGCACTCGCGGACGGTCGTCGAACGCGCGGACGGGAGCTTCGTGACTCAGTACTTCGACGAGGTGGGCCAGACCCTCGGGCACGTACTCACCGACGGCGATCCCTCGACCGGCAGCCCCGACACGTGGGCGACAGCCGTGACGCGAAACGGGGATGGGGTCGTGACGGAGCTCGGAACGCCGGCGAGCGTGACGAGCTACAGCCACGGGACCGGAGCCATCGCGACGTCAGACGCCGCTGGCCTGATGCGCTTCTGGACGCTCGCGACCAGTGGCGCGACGAAGGGATTCGCGACCGAGCAGAAGTACAACCGCGACCTCGATGGCTCTCGGTACTTCGAGTGGAGCCGGACGTTCGCGACAGGGGCCCTCTCCGCGGGCGCTACCACGGTCTATCGGCCGGTCACCCAGGACACGCGCGAGTACCCGACTGCAATCACGAGCGGGACCAGCGGCTCCAATCTCACGCAGCGCTCCATCACGTGGTACTCGAGCACGCTCATGGTGAGTGGTGTGGCATCCACACATCCGGCCGTTAGCACCGCAAACAACGGGTCGGACGCGACGACTTCGAGCAAGCAAGCATTCGACTTGGTCGGGCGGATCACCTGGTCGGAGGCCGAGGACGGCGTGATCAACTTCACGGAGTACTCAGGCGGACAGCCAACGGCGATGGTGCGTGACGCGGACACGTCGCTCACCGGCGTCGGTGACTACTTCGAGGCAGATCCGATTCCGGTTGGATGGAGCAGCGACACTGGGGCCGTGCAGCGCGAGGGAACGCGCAGCTACTTCCTCGGGTTCAACACCGGCGCGACCGACGGTGACGAGCTCTCACCGGCGCAGTATCGATCGGTGCTCGCCGACCGGCGGCTCGTCACCCTGAGCTACCCCCACAAGGCGGGCTCCACCTTCCACGGCCCCGTCCAGTTCTCGGTGACGAACCAGGCCGGTCGAACGGAGGCCGCGGGGCAGGTCTCGCTGTCCGGCAACACCACGGCCACCGCAACGAGCACACACGTAGACGAGGCGGACTCCGACCCGTTGCTCGCGCTCGACCTGGGGACCCCGAGCAGGTATCGCCGCACGACCTTCGACAGCAGTGGACGGGAGGCACAGGAGCAGTGGGCCTACTTCGACATCCCGAGTTCGGGCGTGGGGATCGACGGGACGCACTACGACAAGGTGCTACTGGGGTACGACTCCATCGGGCGCCAGAACCGCCGCGAAGAGCCCCACGGGACGATCTACGCGACGACGTACGACGTCCGTGGGCAAGTGACCGAGCGTGGGATCGGGACGAACGACTCGGGGACCGGCAGCGACAACATGGTGACGACTGAGCTGCTCCAGTACGACGGTGGCAGCGATGGCGGCAACGGGCATCTGACCAGGCGCACGATGCGGACCACGTCGACGAGCACCGGCGAGCGGGTGACCGACTACACCTACGACGCCCGGGGCAACCGGATTCTGACGGACGCGCCAGAGGCCCCGCACACGTTGACGAAGTACGACAACCTCGGCCGCGTCGTTGCCTCGGGGATGTACAAGGGCACCGCCCCGAGCTCGACCGCCGACCCTGAGTCACTGGCGACGAACCGTATGGCGCTCACGAGCACCAACTACGACGAGCGGGGCCGCGTGACGCAGAGCTACGTCTACAACATCGACCCCGTCGACGGCAGCAACGATGGGAGCCTCAGGACGGACTACTGGTACGACGCGGCAGGTCGCCAGATCAAGGTCGAGGGAGCGCAGCTCGTAAAGAGCTCCTACGACCGCCTGGGACGCCAGACGCACAGCTTTATCCTCGCGACGGACAATGACGCGCGGACGTATGCGGCAGCGGACGACGTCGCAGGCGATACGGTGCTCGTCGAGACTCAAACGGTGTACGCGTCCAACGGCAGCGACGACGTCCTGATGGCCGCGACGATCGAGCGGTTCCACGACGACCACACGACGTCCCCCACCACTGGTGCGCTCGATACGAACGCGGACGCGGATGATCTCAAGTACACGGCCGCCGACATCAAGGGTCGCATCCAGATCACGGCGATGTGGTACGACCAGGTCGGCCGTGTCGAGGACAGCGTCGAGTACGGCACGAACGGCGGGGCGACCTTCGATCGTGACGGCCTCACCGTGCCAGCGCGGTCCGCGACGGCCCTACGAACGACCTACGACTACGACGACGACGGCAGCCGTTTCTCGGTGACCGATCCGAAGGACATCGAGGACCGTTGGGGCTTCGACGACCTCGGACGCCAGGTGTGGACGGCGAGGAACTACGAGGACGAAGTCCCGGAGTCGGCCGAGCCCGACAGGGACCAGATCGTCCGGTACGCCTACACCGACGGACTCCGGACGACCTACACGGCGGATCTGCCGACGGGCTCGACCGACCAGGTGACGACGTACTACTACGGCACCGACGGCGGGGGCGCGACGGGCGACTCCGACATCGCAACGGGGCACCTGCTCCATCAGATTGCCTACCCCGACTCCACGGGAGCCAGCGATCGGATGAGCTACGCCTACAACGCCATGTCCCAAGAGATCTACCGCAAGGATCAGGATGGGACGGTCATCGACACGTCGTACGACGACGCAGGGCGGAAGGCAAAGGAAGTCGCTTCGACCCTGGGCACGGGAATCAACGGTGACGTGCGTCGTAAGGAGTTCGCCTACGATGGCCTCGGGCGCATGAACACGGCGACGCAGTACGACGCCACGACCTCTGGAAGCGTGGTGGATCAGGTAGAGCACACTCACGGGGAGTGGGGCCGCATGACGGCCTTTGCCCTCGATGTGGACTCGGTGGTCGGCGCTGCGGGGGGCATCGCTTCGTACACGACATCGATCGACTACGACCTCACATGGGCCGGTTCGGCGCCCACGACCCGGAGTGGATCAAGAGCTGTGGTGCCGGAAGACATCACCATGCCCACCGGGCACGGCTACTCGTTCGTCCAGGAGGCGACTGGGTACCACAGGGAGGCTGGACGAACGAATTCAGTCACGCACCGTGGAACGGCGGTCGCAACGTTCGAGTTCGTCGGCAGCCGCCGGGTGTCGAGCGTGACGGTCGAAGAGTTCGATTTCGTGATGGACTACTCCGGCTCCTCGAGCGGCAGCTACGACGACTGGGACGACTTCAACCGCGTCACGTCGGACGAGTGGGTCGTGGATCCTGGAGGCAGCAACAAGACCTTCCTCCACCGCGACTACAACCTCGACGAGGGCGGGTTCATCACCGGGATCTACGATCGGATCGAGAAGAACGGATCGGGCACCTACGTGATGGACACGCTGGTCACGCTCGATGACCTGAACCGGATCACGGGCCTGCAGCGCGGCACGCTGAGCGGCGCCGGCGAAACGATCACCAACGAAACGATGGACCAGAACCGGGTGCTGGACCTCATCGGGAACGTGAAAAGCCGGACGCTCGACTGGAATGCCGACGACGTCTACGCCGGGACGGACGAGTACGACGAGTCCTTCACGACGAATGACGTCAACGAGATCACGGACATCGACTCGAACTCGCTGACGTGGTCGGGCGCGGGGGCGCTGACGGACGACGGAGACGACCGGCAGTTTGTCTATGACGCCTGGGGCCGGATGGTCCAGGTCAAGGATGGCAACGGGAGCGTGATTGGCAGGTATCGGCGGAGCGCCCAGGACTACCTGATCGGGGAGCAACTCGATCGGGAGCCGGACGGCGACGTCGACTCGAACGACTCCTGGGAGTATATGGTGCCTCGGCCATCAGACGGCGGACTGCTGGCGAGCTTCGACGGATCGGACGCGGACGCGCTCGTCGAGCGACTGTGGCTCGGGGACTTCGCAACCTCGCCGGCGGGGAGCTTCTACTCCCCAGGCATCATTGAGAAGCGAGACGACGACATGGACGGGACGAAGGACAGAACGACGGTGCTGTTCGTCGACCGAACTGGGTCGATCTACGGCAACTGGGGCGACGGAAATGGCAAGCAGGTCGAGCGCCTCTTTTACGGACTCGATGGAGTGCCGTACCTCCTCCCGTGGGGCGACACGGATGCCGATGCGGACAGCGACGCGACGGATGGTGGGAACGTCAACATTTGGTGGGCGTTTTCCATCTACGATGTGCGCGGAGATCTAGACTTGGATGGCGATGTCGACATCAACGACTTCGCAGCGCATCTCACGGGAATTGCCGGAGGGATGGGCGAGCTAACAAGCGACAGATCTAGCCTCGGAGCACAATCCCTCCGGCGTAGCCAGCAACTTTCACTCGCCGTGCATCGCGCTGCGCTCGAATCGGTTAGCCGCTGGTCAAGCCGGGACCAGATGGAGTTTGTGGATGGCCCTAACCTGTACACCATCAATCGCAACAATTCGCTCAGATACACGGATAGAGCCGGGCTATGCACAAAGCTCTGGCCGGTCGGCCCCCCGTTTGACTATGGAGATACGGGGCCTGGATATGTCGACTTCCCGCTACCGCCGACTGGGGCGGGGTGCCAGGGCACAGTTGGCTGGGCGAGCTCGTCAAACACAAACTCGTACCTATTCGCAGCGCCGCGTCAAGATCAATCCCAAAACGGGACGTGCACGCAGAGCACCGCAACGCCCTGTACATTTAGCTTCAACCTCGTGTTGAATATCGAACCAATCGGCAGCTGGCCCATCGATAAGGACAAGGAAGGTTCTCCCTTCTTCGATCTTTGGCACGAGCCGGGAAAATACCCTCACTGGGACACTGATGACTCACCCGGGATCACGCTGCCCCCTGGGCCATACGGTGGCTACGGTACGGGTACTTCGCAGCACTCTGTCGACATCAGCACCACCGTCGACTGTGGAGACGAGACGATGATATCCCTGATGGTGAACGGCCCGCCGAGAGGTGGCCGCCAGGCAACACTGAGGTTTACACTCTTTCTCAGTTGCAGTAGCTGTAATTCATTCACGCCTCGCCCCTGGGGGCCGACTACGCCGGTTCCTCCGATTTCTGGCCCAACATGCATCCAACGCCATACGCTTGAGTCTGGCTCCTCTCTAGTTCCATTCAATCAATAGCCTCGACCCAATTGACCCAATGATGAACACTGGTAGCCTTGTCCTCCCCTGTCTTGGACTTGGGCTGATACTTGCCTCGTCTGTCACGGCATTGTTCGGCCTGCAGGATCCCGACGTCGTCCGGTGTCGTCGGCTCGAGATTGGGAGCAGTGAGTCGGCCATCTCGATGGTCCTGGAGGACAAGGGCGGGGTGCCTTCGATCAGATTGAAGGATAGGAGTTTCGTTTCCGACAATCGGGGGTGGTCGATTGAGATCACTGCAAGCCGGCTCGGTGGGACGGTCGTTCGCATGAAGGACCCGGCGGATGAAGGAGACGCTCTGATCGAGTTTCGTCTCGGTCGAAGTCCACAAGCACCCCTGATTCAGATCGTTGGCGATCGAGGTGACAAACGGCTAGAGCTACGAGGCTATCGGGTACCAGGGGGCGATCCATCAGTCCGGATAGTCGACGACGAGGGGACCGTGCTCCTGTCGGACTGATATCGGTGGAACCTACAGCATTCCGGTGCCGGTCCTTCCTGGTGCTCTTGCTGAATCGTCGGTGACGGTCGTTGGAGCCCCCGCGTCTGTCCCATCACGTGGCCGAGGGCCCGTAGTGAGCTAGGAGGCCGCCCAGGTGTTAGTGGGCCTGGACCTCGCGCAGCGCCGTGGAGCGCGGTCCGCGCTGAACTTGAAGCACCCGGGAGCCTCACCAGCAACGGGCGCCCGAGAAACTTGCCATTGGCCGCGAGGCCTCGGCGCTGATCGTCGGTCGGGCGAAGGCGCCGGCCGCCGAGCTGCTCCTTCAGCACCGGGTTCCCCTCCACGAGGTAGTCGATCTGCCGCTGCTGCTCGCGGCTGACCCGGCCGATTGTGGTCAAGAGGAGAGCTCTGAGCGGCGGACAGTCGGTCAGCATCCGGGAATGACCTCGGCCCTCCGGCTCGTGAGGGCATCGGCCGACCGTTGGGACCCTACGGGCGCGGCCACAACTGCCCCGCGAACCAGCGGTGCAACCGGTCCTCGCTCCACCCGCCCAACATCGTCAGAACTCCCAGGACATGAGCACGCGCCCGTCGACCGCGCGGGGGTCGATCCAGCCGACGTCCTCCGACGAGAGGCCCGGGCAGTCCGGCGCGTCGGTCTCGCACCAGATCGCTCCGTCTTTGGAGCGGACCGCGGAGATGCGCGTCAAGTGCAGCGAGCCGTCGGCGGTGCGCACGAGTACGGCGTCGGCCGGCGACAGAGTCGTCGGGCTGCCGTCCACGATCAGCCGGTCGCCGGGCTCGAAGCGCGTCAGCGGACAGCATCGATCCTCCGGCAGTCCGACGATGTCGAATCGCATCACGAGGTAGGCGACGCCGGCCACCGCGAGCAGGACCGTGAGGCGACGGATCCTGCGGAGGAGGACTGCCTGCGAGGCTCTCACTGCGGCACCTCGCTGAAGACGTGGCCCGCGGCCTCGACCAGCGCCGCCGCGCGAGTCTCGATGCCGACGGCGTCCGTGATCGGTCCCTCCGCGCCGCGAATCGGGGTGGCGTCGATCCCCCACACCGCGCCTATCGCCGCGGCGCCGCGCGCGCCTGTGCTCGCAAGCTCTCCGATCCGCTCGGAGGTGATGCCGCCAACCGCCCACACCGGGAGGCCGCAGCGCTCGACGAACCGCGCGAGACCGTCGTGTCCCAGGGCCGCTCCGCTCGCGTGCTTCGAGACGGGCGTGAACACCGGCGCGTGGAGCGCGTAGTCCGCGCCCTCCCATGCCCCGCGATCGTCGCCGTCGTGGGTCGAGACTCCGAGCGTGAGGCCCGCGTCCAGCACGCGTCGCGCTTCGGCAGCCGGCAGCGAACGCCCGCCCACGTGCGCCGCTTGCGCGCCCGCCGCCGACGCGAGGTGCACGCGGTCGTGCAGGCCGAGCCACGTGGGCTCGTCGACCTCGTCGAGCGCCTCGCGCAGCGCTCGAGCCAGCCGCAGCACGTCCCCGTCCGCCAGCGACGGCTCGCGCACCAGCAGACCGCGCACGCCCCCGGCGATCGCCGCGCGCGCCGCGCGGAGCATCGCGTCGTGCGTCTGCGTGAACCCGCCGCCCGCGTCCCGCTCCAGCACGCCGGGCGTGATCGCGAGGAAGGGCGGCGGGAGCGCTCCCGGCATCAGGCCTCCAGCTCGACCAGGTACCCGAGGTCCCGGAACAGCGTCCGGTACCGCGCGCGGCTCGTCTTCGTCTTGAGCTGCACGGACGTGTCGTCGAGCGTCGACTTGATGAACGGCCGGACGCCCGCGTCGCGGACGAAGCCCGAGAGGAGACCCGCGTCCTGGGCGCGGACCACGTGGTCCTCGCCGAGCAGCATCAGGCCCGCCTGGAACGCCCAGTCGCGGATCGACTGCAGCACGTTCCGCGGCACCGGCGTGCGCGCGTTGGCCGTCAGGACCTCGCGCATCCGTGCAAGCGTCATGCCCTCGACCAGCCCGCGGTGCACCGAACGATCGGAGAGTCGGAACTGGCGCAGCGCGCCGTCCTTGACGCGGTCCGCGAACCGGTCCAGGTCGTGGGTCAGGTCGGCGTCGTCCTCGTCGGAGAACAGCACGACCTCGAAGTCCGGCGTCACGACGAGGCGACCGAGGCCGGCGGTCTCGCGCTCCGGCTCGTCCATGCCGAGCACGCGCGCGCCGATGCGCGTCAGGCGCATCGCGACCGGGTGCCCCTGGACGTCGTAGCCGAGGTCGACGATGCCCAGCAGGTAGAGGCGCTTGCGCACCCACCCGACGAGATTCCACGCGAGGCGCTGCAGGTCCTCCGACGCACCCGGGCCGGCGGCGCCGCGCGCGGCGACCTGCTCGTCGACGTGCAGGCTGTCGAGCTGCGAGACGTAGGCGTTTCGCGCCAGGAACGGGAGGTACATCACGTCGTACCAGACACCCACCTCCAGGCGCTTCATCATCTTGACGAGGATGCGGCGCAGCGCGGGGTGGTGGATCGACTCGTGGGCCTCGTCCAGGTCGAAGGTCACGTGCTCGAAGAGCGCCTGGAGCTTCGCGTCCAGGTCCTGGCTCTCCCAGTCGCGGCCCGCGGACGTCAGCTTGAACGTGCGCTCGCCCGTCACCTCGATCAGGCCGCCGGCCCGCGCGAAGCGGAAGATGAACTGGAGCACCTCGGCGCGCTCCAGCTCGCGGCCGGGGTTCGGGATCAGCTCGGTGAGGATCCGCTTCTCGGTCGTCTTGAAGATCTCGCCCTTCACGGTGAAGCGCACCGCGTGGTCGATGATGTAGGCGAGGAAGCGCGAGATGTTCGCGACGAGGTCGACGCCCAGCGACGCGTCGTCGTGCGGCGCGTCCGGGTCGGACGGGACGGCGACGCGCTTGAACCACGCCAGCGTCACCTCGTTGAACACGATCAGCGTGTCGTCGTCGTGCTGGATGCCGTAGCGCTCCAGCTCGAGTCGCTCGGCGGTGCCGACGAGCGACTCCTGGAGGATCTTCGCCCACCGCCGCTGGTTCCAGTGCGGCAGCTCGGTCTCCATGCGCTCGAAGAAGCGGCGCGGCAAGAGCCCGCCGAACTCCAGGACGGTCTTGCCGACGAGGTCGCGCAGGCCCTCGGGGAGCCGCTCGATCCGCGCCACGGCGGCCGCCTCGTTGGCGTACATCTTGAACATCTCGCGCAGGCGCGAGGGCGACATCGGGCGCGCGGCCTCGGGCCCGGCGTAGCGCCGGTCGAGGTGCCCCTTGAGCGTCAGCGTCGCGTACGTCGCGCGGGCGCTCTCGGCGATCGCCTGGACGAGGAGCGTGTCGGCGACCTCGGACGGGACGACGTAGGCGGCCTCGTCGCCGTCGGGCTCCTCGTCGCGGATCACCATCGCGGTGCGCGTGAGCGCGTCGACCACCTCGTCGCCGGACGAGCCGTCGACCGCGTCGGCGAGGTCGCTCTCCGTGCGCCGGTGCTTCGGCGCGGAGACGAGCACCTCCAGGACCGATCGCTCGTCCTCGCTCAGGCGCTGCGCGCGCGCGGCGACCCGCACGGGGTCGGTCATCCACGACGCGAGCTGCTCGCGGGCATCGCCGACGCGCGCGGGGAACGCCACGCTGTCGTCGTCCGCCCAGAACAGGAACGGCGCCTTGAGGTCGGCCTTGCGCAGGCGTTTGAGGGCGGCAGCGACGGAGAGGTCGCCGCGACCGGGGCTCTTGCCCGCGATCTTCGAGGGCGTGGGGCGGTCGGAGCGCACCGTCTTGCGACGGACGGACTTCTTGCGCTTGTCAGGATCAGGAGACGTCGGCGTCACTCTGTTCCTCCTTCGGCGTCGTTGGCGGTCGAAGCGGTTTGTCGGTCCGACGACGGGTCGTCGTCGTCCGCGTGGACGATGTCGTAGGCGTAGCCCTGCTCCGTGAGGAAGAGCTGGCGCTTCTCGGCGAACTCCTGGTCCCGAGAGCCCAGGGTGACGACCGAGTAGAACGTCGCGCCGCTCCCGTCGGACTTCGGACGCAGCACCCGGCCGAGGCGCTGCGCCTCCTCCTGGCGCGAGCCAAAGGTCCCGGAGACCTGGATGGCGACGGTGGCGTCGGGGAGGTCGACGGCGAAGTTGCCGACCTTCGACAGGATCAGGAGCTCGATCTCGCCGTCGCGGAAGGCCCCGTAGAGCCGCTCCCGCTCGGCGTTGGGAGTCCGCCCGGTGAGGAGCGGCGCGTCGAGCAGCTTCGCGAGCCCGCGGAGCTGGTCGAGGTACTGGCCGATCACGAGGATCCGTTCGCCCGCGTGGCGCTGGACGAGGTCCTCGACGATCGGCGCCTTGGCCGGGTTCTCGGAGGCGATCCGGAACTGCTGGCGGGACGGCGCGGCGGCGTAGCGGCGGCGCTCGTCGTCGGGGAACGGGACCCGCACCTCGACGCAACGCGCCTCGGCGATGAAGCCCTGTCCCTCCAGGACCTTCCACGGCACGTCGTACCGCTTGGGCCCGATGAGGCAGAACACCTCGTCCTCCTTGCCGTCCTCGCGCACGAGCGTCGCGGTCAGGCCGAGGCGGCGACGCGCCTGGAGCTCGGCGGTCACGCGGAAGATCGGCGCGGGAAGCAGGTGCACCTCGTCGTAGACGACGAGGCCCCAGTTCTCGCGGCGGAAGACCTCGAAGTGCTCGAACTCGCTCGACTTCGTCCGCCGCCACGTGAGCATCTGGTACGTGCTGATCGTGATCGGCTTGAGGTCCTTGGTCTCGCCGGTGTACTCGCCGACGTCGTCCTCGGTCAGCTCGGTCTTGTCGAGCAGCTCGTCCCGCCACTGGCGCACCGCGACGGTGTTCGTCGTCAGGACGAGCGTCTTCGCGCCGACGAGGCTCATCACGGCCATGCCGGTCACGGTCTTGCCGGCGCCGCAGGGCAGGACGATGACGCCGCTGCCACCGAGCGCGGTGCCGCCGGCGTGGAACGCCGCCGCCGCGCCCTCCTGGTACGGCCGCAGCCCGAACGGCGAGCCGCCGAGCGTCTCGTCGCGCAGCGCGATCGAGAACGGGTCGCCGTCGACGTAGCCGCCGCGGTCGTCGACCGGGTAGCCGATGCGGATCAGGTGCTGCTTGACCTCGCCGCGCGCGAGGTCGTCGACGAAGGCGCGCGTCGCGTCGCCCGATCGGTCGATCTCGCACAGCGACGCGACCGTCTTGTGCGCGAGCACCTCGTCGAGCACCTCGTCGTCCCCGCCGATCAGCTCGAACTCGCGCGGCCCGTCCGTCGCGCGCTCGATGCGAAGCAAGCCGTAGCGCCCGATCCAATCCTGGACCTCTTGCAAGAGGCCGGCGGGCACCGGGACGCAGGAGAACTCGTGCAGCGTCCGCGCGACCTCATCGGCCGTCACCCCCACCGCCGCGGCGTTCCACACCGACACCGGCGTGATGCGGTACGTGTGCAGGTAGTCGGGGCTCTTCTCCAGCTCGGCGAACTTCGACAGCGCGTCCCGCGCGTCCGGGAAGAGCGGGTGCTCCTCCGTCGCCGGGTTGCCGTCCTCGTCGCGCACCGGGCGGCCGGCGTCGTCGACCTTCGCACGGACGGTGTGGAGCATCAGCGTCCGGTCGCTCTGTACGACGAGCGGGTTCGTCGGCAGCGGCGGCGGGAACGCCGCCGCGTCCGTGCTCGGGATCTGGGTCGTCATCGCGCGGCCCTCCTCGAAGCGGCGGCCTTGCGGGACGCTGCTTTCTTCTTCGTGGCGGTCGCCTTCTTCTTCGCGGCGGGCTTCTTGCGCCGGGGCGCCTTCGGCTTCACCTGGGCTCCGCTTCCGGGCGCCTCGCCCGGCGCACGGAAGAGCCACGGGCCGGTGATCGAACCCTTCTCGTGCGCCAGCTCGCGCGGCGTGCCTGCCGACACGATCTGGCCGCCCTTCTCGCCACCCTCGGGGCCGAGTTCGACGAGCCGGTCGCAGATCTCCAGGAGCTCGGTGTGGTGCTCGATCACGACGACCGCGTTGCCGCGGCGCGCGAGCCGGCCGAGGCACCGCGCGAGGTGCTCGACGTCGGTCGCCGCGAGGCCCGTGCTGGGCTCGTCGAGCACGAGCACGCTCCGCTGCGGCGCCGCTCCGTCCGTCTCGGCGCGCCACAGCTCGGACGCGAGCTTGATGCGCTGCGCCTCGCCGCCCGACAGCGTCGTGGACTACTGTCCGAGCGACATGTAGCCGAGCCCGACGTCCGCGAGCGTCTGCAGGATCCGCCGGATCTTCGGCTGGGCCTCGAAGAACTCCAGCGCCTCCTCGACGCTCATCGCGAGCACGTCGGCGATCGAGCGGCCGTTGTACTTCACCTCCAGCACCTCGGGCTGGTAGCGCGTCCCGTCGCACTCCTCGCACGTGAGCCAGAGGTCCGACAGGAACTGCATCTCGACGAGCGTCGCGCCGCGCCCGTCGCAGGCGAGGCAGCGCCCTTTCGTCGAGTTGAACGAGAAGTGCGACGAGGTGTAGCCGCGCATGCGCGCCTCGGGCGTCCGCGCGAAGAGGTCGCGGAAGTGCGGCATCAGCTCGACGTAGGTCGCCGGCACGCTGTGCGGCGTCCGACCGATCGGCGACGCGTCGACGACGGCCAGCCGCGTTCCCTCCGGCACGACCGCGCGCTTCCAGCGCCCGGCGGCGTCGCGCCCCTCGATCGCGGGAACGAGCGAGTCGAGGACGAGCGTGGACTTGCCGCTGCCCGACGGGCCGCAGACGCCGAGGAGCTCGCCGAACCGGACCTCCAGGTCGATCTTCTTCAGGTTGTTCGCCGTCGCGCCCTCCAGGCGCACGACGTCGCCCGCACCCTCGTACGCCTCGGCGAGCACCGCGGCTCGCTGCTCCTCGACCTCCTGGTCCGCGGCGTCCGCGTCCGCCGCGAGGACCCCGGCCAGGTCGATCTCGCCGCGCAGGTAGCGCGCGGTGCCCGACGTCGGGTGCGCGAGGACCTCGTCGGGCGCGCCGCTGGCGACGACCTCGCCGCCGCGCACGCCGGCGCCTGGGCCCATGTCGACGATGTGGTCGGCCCGCCCCATGAGCTCGGCGTCGTGCTCGACGACGAGCACGGTGTTCCCGGCGTCGCGCAGCGCCTCCAGAGCGCCCGCGAGGCGGTCGATGTCGCGCGGGTGGAGCCCGACCGTGGGCTCGTCGAGCACGTAGCACACGCCGACGAGCTCGGAGCCGAGGCTGGCGGAGAGCCGCACGCGGCGCGCCTCGCCGCCCGAGAGCGTCGCGGTCGCGCGGTCGAGCGTCAGGTACCCGAGCCCGACGCGCTCCAGCAGCGACAGGCGCGAACGGAGCTCGCCCGTGACTTGTTCCATCGCCTCGGCGACGGCCTTGCGCAGCCGCAGCGTGCCGATCCACCCGAGGCTCTCGTCGACGGTCATCGACAGCACCTCCGGGATCCGCTTGCGCCCGACGAAGACGTGCCGGTACGCGGGCTCCAGGCGCTCGCCGTGGCAGTCGGGGCACGTCTGCCGCGTCATGACGCGCTCCAGGATCCCGGCCCACTCGGGGTCGTCCGTCTTGGCGTGCCAGGCGTCGATGTGCCCGCAGAGGCCGTTCCACTCCGACGAGTACTCCTGGTCGAAGTCGAAGTTCCGCATCTGCTTCGACACGCGCACGTCGTACTTCTCGCGCGCGCCGTCGCCGCGGAGGAGCAGCGCGTGCTGCTTCTCGGTCAGCTTGCCGAGCGGCTTGTCGAGGTTGATCCGGTGCGCCTTCGCAACGGTGCGCAGGAGCATCTCGTAGTACCCCTTGCCCTTCACGAGGTAACGGCCGAGCTTGCCGCCGATCGCGCCGTCGGTGAGCGGACGCGTCGGATCGGTGATGAGCTTCGCCGGGTCGGCTCGGAAGATCGATCCGATGCCGTCGCACGTCTTGCACGCGCCGACGTGCGTGTTGAACGAGAAGTGGCGCGGCTCCAAGGGCGCGGAGAGCTGGAACCCGCACTGGGTGCACGCGCCGTGGGTGCTGTACTCCAGGCGTGGGCCGCCCTTGACGAGGATCGAGACGCGCCCGTGCGCCGCCGTCGCGGCCTGCTCGACGGCCTCGGCGATCCGCGCGCGCGTCGCCGTGCCGAACGCGACGCGGTCGACGACGAGGTCGATCGTCTCGGCGTCGTCGAGCGGCAGGTCGTCGGCGTCGAGGCGGTGCTCGGTGCCGTCGATCATCAGGCGGACGAAGCCGGCGGCGGTCCAGCTCGGCAGGAGCGCGCGCAGGCGCTCGCCGAGCGTCTCGCCGTCCTCGCCCTTCGTGCGCACGAGCTGGACCGAACGCCCGTGGATCGGCGCGAGGATCCAGCCCTTCGGCTTCCCCTCCAGCTCCCCCGTCGCCTTCAGGATCTTGCGGGTGACCTTGCTCGGGTCGGCGGGCTCGAGCACCTCGCCGTGGTACGGACAGCGCGGCTCGCCGGCGCGGGCGAACAGCACCCGCAGCTGGTCGTGGATCTCGGTCGTGGTCGCGACGGTCGAGCGCGGGTGACCGCGGACCGTGGACGCCTCGACGGCAACCGACGGGCCGAGGCCCTCGATCCGCTCGACGGGCGGCTTGTCCTTGGTCCCGAGGAACTGGCGCGCGTACGTCGACAAGGACTCGACGAAGCGGCGGCGGCCCTCGGTGTAGATCGTGTCGAGCGCCAGCGATGACTTGCCCGAGCCCGAGGGGCCGGTGACGACCGTCAGCGACCCACGCGGGATCGAGACGTCGACGCCCTTGAGGTTGTGCGTCTTGGCGTCGGTGACCGTGAGCGCGTCCGGGCGCACGACCCCCTTCGACCGCGGAAGCGGCCGCGTCCGCACGCGGCGCCGGTCGCCGATCGTCCGCAGCGCCTCCCCCGTCGGGCAGTCCGTCTCCGCGACCTCCTCGGGGGTGCCGAACGCGAGCACCTGTCCGCCTCCCTCGCCGCCCGCGGGCCCGAGGTCGATCAGGTGGTCGGCGGCCTGGACGAGCTCCAGGTTGTGCTCGATGACGAGCACCGAGTGCCCCTTGTCGACGAGCCGCTGCAGCGCACCGACGAGGCGGCCGACGTCCTCCATGTGGAGGCCGGTCGTCGGCTCGTCCAGCAGGAACAGCGTGTGTCCGCTCGGTCGCCTGGCGAGGTGCGTGACCAGCTTGATGCGCTGCGCCTCGCCGCCCGAGAGCGTCGGCGACGGCTGGCCCAGCGTCAGGTACCCGAGCCCGACGTCGACCATCAGCGACAGCGGCCGCGCGAGCAGCGGGTGATCGGCGAAGAGCTCGACCGCCTCCTCGACGGTCATCGCGAGCACGTC
>JBCDGE010000030.1:0-70529 GCA_038757895.1 Planctomycetota bacterium
ATCACGACCGTGCCGGTCGGCGGCGAGCTGGAGCTCAACGTCCTCGTCCTCAGCCAGTTCACGACGCCGAACCAGCGCAAGCTCGCGCTCTTCCGGCTGTCGACGGACAGTGACCTGGAGCCGTACACGACCCTCGAGGTCAGCTTCCTCCCCAAGCGCCCGTTCATCTTCGCTCCGACCGAGGCGAAGCTCCTGAACGTCCCGACGAGCCACGGCAAGGAGGCGCGGGTCAAGGTGCTCGTCGAGAGCCCGGGCGACCCCGGTCGCGTGCTCGGGATCGAGAGCGCGCCGGAGGGCCTGGAGGTCGGTCTGGTCGAGGAGACCTTCGCCGGCGAGTTCGTCTGGTACATCGACATCCGCGTCCCGCCGCTGACGCCGCTCGGCGTGATCCGAGGCGCCGTCGTCCTGCGGACGACCGACTCCCTGGGCGAGGGTGACGAGGGGCGGCTCTCGCTCCCGCTGATCGCCCAGGTCGTGGCCGACGTGGTGATGGAGAAGCCGCTCGCGGCTCTCGGCGCGTTCAAGGCCAACGAGGGGACGGTCTTCGAGTCGCGCCTCAACGCGCTGGTGCCCGGCGCGAAGATGCGCGTGCTCGGCACGCGGATCGAGGACGCCGGCTTCGACGGCATCGAGGTCGAGGTGGAGCCCGTCACGCCGGACGACGACGGTCGCGCGAAGGAGTGGCACGTCACGGTCCGCGTGGCGCCCGGGTGCCCGCCCGGGTTCCTGACCGGCGACATCGTGTTCGAGCTCGACGAGCCCATCGGCGGGACCCGCGACAGCGCGGACGGCACCGAGCTGCGCATCCGCCTGAGCGGTCGCGTGCTCGAGGCCTGAAGGCGAACTCACGGCCGTCGATCCGGCTCCCATGATCGGGGCCCATGATCGGGGCCCATGATCGGAGACTGTCGGGACGGTACCCTCGGGCCATGACGGTCCGTCTGCTCTGCGTCGGCGACATCCACCTCGGCAAGCGCCCGACGCGCGTGCCCGAGGAGCTCGGCGTGCGCGCGGAGGACCTCGGCCCGGCGGTCGCGTGGCGGCGCTCGGTCGACGAGGCCCTGGCGCGCCGCGTCCACGCGGTGCTCCTCGCGGGCGACGTCATCCACCGCGAGGAGGACCGCTTCCACGCGTTCGGCGTGCTCGTCGACGGCGTCCAGCGGCTCCGTGAGAGCGGCGTTCGGGTGCTCGCGGTCGTCGGGAACCACGACGTCGAAGCTCTGCCCCTGCTCGCCGAGAGGATTCCCGACGTCGAGCTGCTCGGCCGCGGCGCGGAGCGCTGGGAGTGCGCGCGCGTCGAGGGAGACGACGGCGTGGTGCTCGACGTGTGGGGGTGGTCCTTCAAGAACAAGATCGAGGCCGACACGCCGCTGCGCGCCTTCCCCGCTGCGCCCCGCCGCCCGGGCGCGGCGGCGACGATCGGCCTGCTGCACGCCGACCTCGACGGGAGCGAGACGAAGTACGCCCCGGTCAAGCGCGCCGAGCTCGTCGGCGCCGGCCTCGACGCCTGGCTGCTCGGCCACGTCCACGCCCCCCACGCGCTCGGACCCGCGTCCCCCATCGGCTACCTGGGGTCGGTCGCGGGCACGAACCCGGGCGAGCCCGGCGCCCACGGTCCATGGGCGATCGACGCGGCGCGCGACGGGACGCTCGCCTTCGAGCAGGTCCCGCTCGCGCCGCTGCGCTACGACGCGCTCACCGTCGACGTGTCGGACCTCGACGCGACCGCGATCGAGGGTGACGCACTCGCGATCCGCATCGACCGCGAAGCGGCGGCGTGGATCGAGGACCGCGGTGGCGAGCTGGCTCGCACCGACGCCCTGGCGCTCCGCGTGAGCCTCGTCGGCGAGACCGCCCACGCGGCGGCGCTGCGCGAGGCCGCCGCCCAGGTGACCGGCCAGCGCCTGAAGGTCGACCGGCCGCGGACGTTCGCCGAGTCGATCGTCGACGCGACCCGCCCCGCGCTGGACGTCGAGGCGCTCGCGGCGGACGACAGCTTCCCCGGGCTGATCGCGCGCCGGCTGGTCGCGCTGGAGGCGCGCGGCCCCGCCGCGGCGCGGGTGCTCGCGAGGGCGCGCGCGCGCGTCGAGCGGGACCTCGCCGACCGCACCGCGTGGCGCGAGCTCCCCGCGCAGGCGAACGACGTGACGGACGACGAGCTCTACGAACGGCTGGCGCGCAGCGCGCGTCGAACGCTGGAGGCGCTCGCCGCGCAGCGCGAGGAGACCTCGGGTTGAAGCTCGTCGGTCTGCACCTGATCGAGGTCCCGGGCCACGCCCGCCGGAACCAGGAGTTCGAGGACCTCGGCGCAGACGTCGCGCTGATCCTCGGCCCGAACGGTTCGGGCAAGAGCACGGCGCGGCGCTGCGTCGAGAGGCTGCTCTTCGGGACGCACGAGGACCTCGCGCACGCGCGCATCGTCGCGACGTTCGAGCGAGCCGCGGGCGAGACGCCCGGTCTCCTGCGCGTCGAGCAGCGCGACGGCACGATCCGCTGGACGCGCGACGGCCGGTCGATCCAGCCGCCGCCGCTCCCGGCCGCGACGCGCTCGGGCTGCTACGCGGTCGGCGCGCGCGACCTGCTCGACGCGGGCGCGCCCGAGCGCGACTTCGCCGCCACCGTGCGGCGTGAGATGGCGGGCGGGTACGACCTCGCGGCCGCGCGCGCCGGGCTCGTCGACGGGACGAGCGGCAGACGGTTCGGGAGCAACCTCGCGTCGGCGGTCCAGCAGAGGACGAGGGAGCTGCGCGACGTCGAGGGCAAGCTCGACGCACTCGCCGCGCGCGAGGAGACGCTCGGTGATCTGGAGACGCGGAAGGCGGCCAGCGAGCGGGACGGGGAGCGCCGCCGTCGGCTCGAAGGCTGGCTGGACGCTCTGGAGGCCGCGCAGGGGACGATCGGTCCGCGGGCGAGGGAGGTCGACGAGGCGACGCTCGAGCTGCAGCGCATCGACGGCGAGATCAGCGCCCTGCGAGCGGACGGCGGCGCGCCGGAGACTATCGACCTCGAGCGCGCGCGCGAGGCGCTCCGCGCGCTGCAGACGGCCGAGTCCGACGTCGCGGCCGCGCGGCGGACGGAGGCGGGCGCCCGAGGCGAGCTGGAGACGGCGCGCCTCGCGCTGTCGGGCGTCGACGGGTCGAGCGTCGAGCGGCCGGGGCTCCCGGGGCTCCGCGCGCTGGAGACCGCGTGGACGCGGCGCGAGGAAGCGCGCGAGACGGTCGCCGCGATCAAGCGCTCGATCGCACAGCTCGTCCGCGCTGCGGGATCGCCGCGGAGCGAGGACGAGGCCGCCGGGTCCCGACGCCTCGACGAGGCCATGGCCGACCTCGAGCGCTGGCTCTCCAACGCACCGCGGCCCGAGCGGGACGTCGCCCCCTGGGTGCCGATCGCTCTCGCCCTCTCCGCGATCGCGTGCGCGCTCGGCGCGGGTCTTCTCCCCGCGACGGCGCCGGCTGCGGCGGCCATCGCGCTCGTCGCTGCGGCCGGGATCAGCGCTGGGGCGCTCGCGGTGCTGATCGTCGCGCAGCGGAGGCCGGACCTGTCCGGCCATGTCCGGGAGACCGTCGAGGACGCATTCGACCGACCCGGCGTGGAGAGACACGGCGCCGAGAGACACGGCGTCGAGGGCCCCGCGGACTGGGAGGCGCACGCCGTCGACGAGCGGCTCCGCGCGCTGCGCGACGCCCGGGAAGGCGCCGCGCGACGCGAGCGGGACGACCGCGACCGCGAGCGGCTGGAGAGCGACCTGGACGACGCGACGGAGACGATGGAGAGGCGAGTCGAGGAGCTCGCCGCCGAGCGCGAGCAGCTCGGGCTCGACCCGAGCGAGGACGGGATCGCGCTCATCGAACTGGCGCGGCAGGTGAACGCCCTCGCGGACGCCGAGGGCGCCCTGGCGGGAGCGCGCGGTGAGCTGCACGAGGCGGAAGCTGCGCGCGCCCGCCGCGCGGCGAGCGTGCGCGACGCGCTCGGGATCGAGAGCGACGACGTCGACGAGCTCGCCGACCTCCAGGCACGCTTCGACCGCGCGGCGGCGCGTGCGCAGGCCCTCGCGGACCTCGCGAAGGACGCCGAACAGCAGCGGGCGCTGCGCGCGCGCGCCGTGCGCGACAGGGACGAGGCGCGCGTCGTCGCGACGCGCGCGGCGGAGGGCCTCGGGGTCGAGCCGGACGATCCGCACGCCGAGGTCCGCGAGCGCTTGGCGGCCGAGCTGGACCAGCTCGGCGCGACCGCCGAGCTGCGCGACGGCCTCGCGGCGTCGATCACCGAGATCGAGACCAAGGCGCAGCTGGAGCGTGAGCGCGATGCGTGGGAGGACGCGTTCGCCGCGCGCGAGGAAGCGGAGGGCGCGCTGGTCAGCGCATTCGAAGATCGGCTGGACTCCCTCGCGGTCGAGGCGCTGCTCGACGACGTCGAGGAGGAGTTCGAGCGCACCGCCAGGCCCGAGGTGCTGGAGCACGCGACGAGGCTCTTCGCGTCGTTCACGCACCAGCGCTACGCGCTCGTCGCGACCTCCGAGGGGCGCGCTTCGGAGGCGCGCTTCGCCGCCCACGACAAGGACGACGGTGACCTGCGCGACCTGGAGGAGCTGTCGGACGGCACGCGGATGCAGCTCCTGCTCGCGCTTCGCATCGCGTTCGCCGAGCAGGGCGAGCGAGGCGAGACCGTGCCGGTCGCGCTGGACGAGGTGCTGACGATGTCCGACCCCGCCCGCGCGCGCGCGGTGATCGAGGCGCTGGGCGACCTCGCGGCGTCGGGGCGGCAGGTGCTCTACCTGGGCGCGGACCCCGCGCTCGAAGCGGTCTGGCGAGCGATCGCTGAAGCTGCCGGGCACCCCGTGCCGCGGGTCGTGCGCATGGAGGGGATCGAGGCCGCGGCGCGCGGCGTCCGGCACGCGGCCGACCTGGCGGCGATCGGCGAGGTCGAGGTCCCGGATCCTTCGGGGATGAGCGCCGAGGAATTCGGCACGGCGATCGGCGTCGGGCTGCTCGCGCCACACGACGACGCGGGCGCGCTGCACCTGTTCCACCTCTTGCGCGACGACCTGCACGCGCTGGCGCGCCTGGCGCGCCAGCGCATCACGACGCTCGGGCGCTGGGAGGGGCTCGCGGAGCGCGGAGGAGCGGCGCGTGCGCTCGGCGACGACGCGCTCGCGGAGGCACTGATCGCGCGCTGCGCCGCGGCGCGCGCGGTGGTCGAGGCGTGGCACGAGAGCCGCGGCTACCCGGTCGGGCGCGCCGAGCTGGAGGCGTCGGGCGCGGTGGGCGCGTTCCTGGATCGGATGTGCGACTACCTGGAGTCGGTCGGCGGGAACGCGGCCGCGCTGGTCGAGGAGCTGGAGAAGTCGGGCGCCCAGCGCGACGAGCGCCTGCGCGGCTTCCGCGCCAACAAGGTCGAGCCGCTGCGCACGTACCTGATCGAGCGCGGCGCCCTCGACACGCGCAGGCCGGTCCCGCCGGAACAGCAGGACGAGCGGGCGCGCGAGGCCGCGCCGACGCTCGATCCGGTCGAGGCGACGCGGATCTCGGCGACGGTGCGGGCGCAGCTGGAGCGCGCGCCCGGATCCCAGCTCTAGAGGATCCGACCACTAGAGGATCGCTCCGGGGAGGACCGGGGGGCTTGCGTCCACGTCACATCGCCCGCGCAATGTCGTGGCACGCCCCTCGCGACTCTCCAACCGCGTCCGACCGATGAACCTCTCCCTTCGCGCCGCGCTCGTCCTCCTCCTCGCTCCCGCCGCCCTCGCCGACGAGGTCCTCCTCAACCCGGTCGCGGACAACACGCTCTACGAGAACCCGGCGGGGAGCCTCAGCAACGGGGCGGGGAACAGCCTCTTCGTCGGCAACACGATCAGCGACGGCCTACGGCGCGCGGTGATGCGCTTCGACGTCGCCGGGGCGATCCCCGCCGGGTCGACGATCACGAGCGCGCGGCTCGCGGTCGAGTGCACGCGCGCTCCGATCGGCGCGTCGCCAGTTCAGCACTCGCTGCACCGCGCCCTCACGGCGTGGGGCGAGGGGACGTCCATCGCGGGCGGCGCCGGAGGCATGGGCGCACCGTCGACGCCCGACGACGCGACGTGGATCCACACGTTCTTCCCCGGTTCGCTCTGGGCGACGCCCGGCGGCGACTTCGACGCGGCCCCGAGCGCGACGATGACGATCGGACCTGCGGACCCGTACGAATTCGTGTCCCCCGGGCTCGCGGTCGATGTGCAGGCCTGGCTCGATGGCGCGCTGCCGAACCACGGCTGGCTCATGAAGGACGACGCCGAGATCCCGGGGCAGGCGCGGCGCTACGGCTCGCGCGAGAACTTCCCGATCATCCGACCGATGCTCATCGTCGAGTTCGACCCGCCGACCCTCGGCACGAACTACTGCGGCCCGGCTGTGGCGAACAGCAGCGGCGCGAGCGCGGTGATGTCGGCGACCGGAAGCGCAGTCGCCGCGGACAACTCGCTGATGCTCACGGCGTCGTCGCTGCCGACGAACTCGGCCGGCTACTTCCTCCTGAGCGAGACGCAGGGCTTCGTCGTCGGCGCCGGCGGGAGCGCGGGGAACCTCTGCCTCGGAGGATCGGTCGGCCGCTTCGACGCCCTGGTGCAGTTCTCGGGCACGACGGGTGAGATCTCGATCCCGGTCGACCTGACGAACGTGCCGTCGCCGACGGGCGGCACCGCGATCGTCGCGGGCTCGACGTGGAACTTCCAGGCGTGGTTCCGGGACGCGGTCGGCGGTCAGCCGACGTCGAACTTCAGCGATGGACTGACCCTCCAGTTTCAGTGATACGGTGCGGTCCGCGAGGAGGCACTTGAAGCCAAGCGCCCCAGGGGCGTTCTCACGGACCAAACCGTATCACCGCCATGCTCCCCACCCTGCTCGCAACGTTCCTCGTCAGGTACTCCGCCCCGCCCCGAATCCGCCGCCCACGCCCCCTCGCCACGACTGTTTCGGCGCAGGCGGAGCGCTAGATCCAGGCCGCCCTCGACTCCACCCTCGCCGGCTACGCGGACCTCGACGAGGGTGCCAACGCGGACTACATGCCCGCGCTCGCGGCGGTCGACCCGACGCTGTACGGACTTGCGCTGGTCACCGCCGAGGGGAAGGTCTTCACGGACGGTGACATCGAGACCCAGGTCTCGATCCAGTCGATCTCGAAGCCGTTCACGATGGCCAAGGCCATCGAAGAATCCGGCCCGGACGCCAGCTTCGGCGTGATCGGGGTCGACGCGACGGGGATGAATCTCAACTCGATCATCTCGATCGAGCTCGCCAAGTGCGTCCAGGGCGGACCGGAGATGAACGCCATGGTCAACCCCGGCGCGATCGCTGCGACGAGCATTGTGAGGGGCGGTACGCGGCCTTCGCGGCGCTGATGTTCGCCCATGACGACATCGAGGGGGACTACCAGCAGGCCGCGGACGTCTATCCGGAGCAGTGCTCGGTGGCGGTGAACGCCCGCGACCTCGCCGTCATGGGCGCGACCCTCGCGAACGGAGGCACGAACCCGGTCACGCAGGAGCGCTTGTTGTCGCCAGAGAACGTGCCCTACGTCCTGGCAGTGATAGCCACCGCGGGTCTCTACGACGACTCGGGCAAGTAGCCGTGGCGGACCGGCCTGCCTGCGAAGAGCGGCGTCGGCGGCGGTATCGTCGCCGTCAACCCGTCCGGTTCGCTCGGCATCTTCCCGAGCGACGACAGCACGCAGGGCTACATCAAGCTGCAGGCGCAGGTGGGGTTCTGAGGAGCCCGATCCAGCGCGCCAGGCGACGGATCGGGCCCTCGCGACCGCTCAGTTGACGCCGGCGCCGCCCGGCTCGAAGTTGCTGCTGGGGCAGAAGCGAAGGCGCGTCACAGCACCCGACCCCTCGACGTTCACCTGGATCGTCCGCACGCCCTCGATCGGAGCGACGTCCTCGACCGTCTGGACGGAGTTGTCGCCGAGCGCGTTGATCTCGAGGACCTGGATCGTGGCGCCGAACTCGTCGAAGAAGGTGAAGACGTCGCGCTCGACGCCGTCGACGTCGAGGACCCGCGCGCTGAAGAAGATGACGTCCTCGTCGAAGTCGAAGCGGATCTGACCGCCGCCGGCCTCGTCGTCCGGGTCGTCGATCAGCCCGTCCATGTTGGCGTCGATGTCGTTCTCCGCGATCACGAGCACGAGCCCGAGCGGCTCGGTGTTGCCGACGCCCGGGCCCGGGGTCATGAGGTCGAAGTCGCCGCCCGTGGGGTTCTCGGAGTCGAAGAGCACGCACGCGTCCGGGTTGCCCGGCGTGTCGTTGAAGGCCTCGATGGTGATCCCGATGTCCTGGTACTGGTCGGTCACGACCGTGCCGGCCTGCTCGGCGCGCGGCGCGCCGAAGGGCGTCTCGTCGAGGTTGATCAGGAGCGGGCAGGGCACCATCTCCAGGCGCGCGAGCGCCCCGGAACCCTCCAGGAACAGCTCGAAGCGCCGGACGTCGCGCCGGTCGAACGTCAGGACCTGGACGGAGTTGTCGCCGAGGTCCGCGAGCGGGATCGTCTCCAGCGTCATCGCGTCGCCGACGTAGAACCGCAGCTCGGAGTTGCTGCCCTCGTCGATGTCGACGATCGTCGCCGAGCACATGCGGTACGGCGCGGCGAAGTCGAACCGCATGACGCCCCCATCGGGGTTGTCGCAGGGGACGTCGACGAGGCCGTCACCGTTCGAGTCGATCAGATCACCGGGCAGGATCAGCACGTTCCCCAGCGGGTCGCTGTTCCCGACGCCAGGCCCGGGCGTCGCGAGGTCGGTGTCGTTCCCGGTCGGGTTCGCGGAGTCGAACACGATGACGGCGTCCTCGCCGCTGCCGTTCCCGATGCCGGAGATCGTCATGTTCACGAGCTGCCACTGGTCGGTGAGGATCTCACCGGCGACGGGCTCGTCGTCCCCGATCTTGAAGTTCGGATCGAACGACTGACAGAGCGTCCCGCCCGACCCCGCGAGCGGGAGCCACGTCCCGGCCGCGTTGAATCCCGTGATCGCGTCGCGCACGACGAGGTGGAGCTGGACCCCGAAGTTGCCGGGCAGGCTCGAACGGCTGGTGGGGAGCACGACCTCGGCGTCACCGAGACCGTCGAAGCGTCCCGCGACGAGGGGCGTCGCGACGGCGAGGTCGAACGCGGCGTCCGCGTCGGGCGAGGACCAGATCGCGAAGGGCGCGCCGGCCGGTCCCTCGACGCGAATGACGACCTCGACGCCGGTCGCGGTCGTGCGGGACCAGGCGTCGATCTCCGCCGCTGCGGCGAAGGACGTGAGAGTGGAGAGGCAGAGCGCGGAGAGCAGGAGTCGCATCGGGGAGAGGTCCGGGGGCAGGAGTGAAGCGGTGGGCGCGAGAGCAGCGCGCCGGTCGCACCCTAGTCGGGGTGCGCGAGCCCGCAAGGTGGTCACCGGTGTAGGCTTACCCTCGCCAGGACGAGCAGCCTCTCCCCCTTCCTGCGGGGCACTCCGGGACGCCGACATGAAGATCCGCCCATGCCCGCGTGGGTCCCTCGAGCGACATCGGCCATCGTGAAAGTCGCCGGATCTCCTCGGCCCACGTCTCCAGCCCTGCCTGTCACGGATGAGCTCCAGCGCCGACGGGAGCGCCGCGGTCACTGGTAGGATGCTCCAGGCCACTTCCCCCCGGGTTTCGCGATGACTCGCCTCGCTCCGCTCGCCGCCCTCTCCGCGCTCGTCGTCGCCCCGCGAGCAGCGGCACAGGCCTCGTTCTTCCCGATCCCGCTGCCCCCGGGCGGAACGGAGTCGCGCGCGACCGCCTGCAGCGCGGACGGCTCCACCGTCGTCGGTTGCGCCGTCGTCGCGAACCTGTTCCAGCCCATGCGCTGGGACGTGGAGCGCGGCACCGTTCAGCTCGGTCCGATCCAGGGCGGACTGAGCGGGTGCGTGATGGGCGTGTCGAGCGACGGCCAAACGGCGGTCGGCTGGGGCGTCTCCCCGACGGTCGTCGCGACCTCCGTCGCGTGGCCGAACGGAGAGAGCGCGGCCGTCGACCTCGGCGTCGATCCGGACGTCGCGTTCCTCTCGGTCACGGCGAGCGACGCGTCCGCGAACGGTGCAGTCGTCGTCGGCACGGACTGGGACGACTCGTACGTGTGGACCGCGAGCACCAGGCGTACGCACGTTCCGGCGATGTTCACCATCCTCGCCGTGACCGACGACGGACGGCACGTCTTCGGCGCCGCGAGCGGCGTTCCGACGAATGCGGGGCTAGGCGCCGCTTCGTGGGACGCGAATCAGGGAGTCACGCTGCTGGACCCTGTGCTCATGCCGCCGGCCTTTCGAACCGAGGTCCGGGCGTGCTCGCCCGACGGACGCTTCCTCCTCGGCGAGGCGAGCTACAGCTCGGCGCGGCGGCTCGTCCGCTGGGTCGATCTCGGGCCGTCGGAGCTCCTCCCCCTCGGACCCGGAGCGACCTCGAGCTGGAGGGCGTTCGCGGGAGGGATCAGCGCCGACGGATCGACGGTCGTCGGCAGAGAAGGACCCTCGGGGAGCTCCGCCTTCCGAGCCACCCTCTGGACGCCGGCGCTCGGAACGGTCCTGCTGCGCGACCACCTCGTCGCGCTCGGAGCGGACGGCCTCGCGGACTACCGGCTCCTCAGCGCGCTGGGGATCTCGGACGACGGCAACGCGATCGTCGGCGTCGCCGAGCCGCTCGACACGCCCGGACGGGACGTGGCCTACGTCGCCTACCTCGAGACACCGACGTTTGCGATCGGTCGCGCGGAGTGCACGGGCGGGCCGCCGACGAGCTCGGGATTCTCGGCGCGCCTGATCGCCGTCGGCTCCGCCGAGGCCGCGGCGAACGACGTGACGCTCGTCGCGCAGCGACTGCCCGAGGGCGCCGTCGGCACGTTCCTCTGCAGCCGGACCCCGGGCCTGGTCACCGACCCGGGCGCCAGCCAGGGCACGCTCTGCCTCGGCGGCGCGATCGGCCGCTTCACCGCTCCTGGCGAGGTGTTCCTCGCCGGCCCGGGTGGCGAAGCGCGCCTGCGCATCGACGTGAACGCGCTCCCTGAAGCGGGCGCGACGGTCGCTGCGCTGCCGGGAGAGACCTGGCGCTTCCAGGCGTGGTTCCGGGAGCCCGGACCTCCGTCGGGGACCAACTTCACGAGTTCGATGGCATGGGCGGTGGAGTGAGCGCGCGCCCCCGGCGTCGTACGATGGTGCGATGGCGCTCGAATTCACGCTGACGCTCGGACTCGCCGCCTCTGCACTCGTCGCGCCGCAGGAGCCTCCGCGCATCCCGCTCTGGCCCAACGGCGCGCCCGACGAGCCCGCCGGCATCACCGAGCGCGCCCGCCCCGCCGAGACCGGCGCGGACGGGATCGTGCGGATCCGCTACGTCGACGCGCCGACGGTCACCGTGTATCGCGCGCCCGCGGAGACGGCGAACGGGTGCTGCGTCGTCGTCGCGCCCGGCGGCGGCTACAACATCCTCGCGTGGAACCACGAGGGCACCGAGGTCGCCGCGTGGCTGGGCTCGATCGGCGTCACCGCCGTGCTGCTGGAGTACCGCGTCCCCCGCCGCGATCCGACGCAGCCGCACGCGTGGCCGCTCCAGGACGCACAGCGCGCGATCCGCCTCACGCGCCAGAACGCCGCCGCGTGGGGCGTCGATCCCGAGCGCGTGGGGATGCTCGGGTTCTCGGCCGGCGGGCACCTGACGATGGTCACTGGGACGCACTCGGGCGAGGCCACCTACGAGCGCGTCGACGACGCCGACGACCTCAGCGCGCGCCCCGACTTCCTCGTGCCGATCTACGCCGCCTATCTCGCGGACCGCGGCGATCCCGCGAAGCTCGCACCCGAGATCCGACTCACGAGGGAGACGCCGCCGACGTTCATGACCGTCACCCTCGACGACCGTACTCGGGGAGCCGACGCGGCGCGCGTGCTCATCGAGCTGCAGCGGCTCGGCGTCGAGTGCGAGCTGCACGTGTTCACCCGCGGCGGACACGGCTACGGCATGCGCGACACCGGACGCCCCGTCCACGGATGGCCGAAGCTGTGCGCGGCCTGGCTCGGAGAGATGGGCCTGCTCGAGCGCGACGACGAGGACCGATAGAGTCGATCCCAGGGACACGGCCGCAGCGAATCGACGATTCCCGGGATCGGATTCCCCCGCGGCGGGCACAGTCGTCCGGGCGACCGACGCCCGCGGTATGACGGACATCCTGGGGAACGAGGAGTGGATCGCCGAGCACGGCCGGTTCCTGCGTCGCATGGCGCGCGCCCTCCTGGCAGACGAGGCCCAGGCCGAGGACGCGGTCCAGGACGCCTGGGTCGAAGCTCTCGGCGCCGCTCCCCCGCGCAACCCAGGCGGCTGGCTGGTCGACGTCACGCGCAGGATGGCCGCCCGCGCCCAGCGAGGCGCCGCGCGGCGCCGAGGGCGAGAGAGCGTGGTGGCCCGCCACGAAGCGTTGCCCGCGACGGACACCGTCGTCGCGCAGGCGGAGATCGTCCGCCGCGTCGCGACGGTCGTGTCGGACCTCCCCGAGCCGTTCCGCGAGACGCTGCTGCTTCGCTTCTGGGAGGGGCTCCCGCCCCGCGACGTCGCGGCCCGTCTCGACGTCCCCGTGGACACCGTCCGGAGCCGGACGCGGCGCGGACTCGAACGCGTGCGGGCCGAGCTGGACGCGTCACGCGGCGCGGATCCCTCGGACTGGCGCGCTCCGCTCGTCGCGCTCGCCGGCCCGGCCGCGGTCGGCCCCGCTGCAGCTCCCGCCCCTCTGGTCCACGTCCTCGGAGTCGCCGCGATGAAGTCCAAGCACGCCGTTCTCCTGCTCACGGTCCTGTTGCTGGCGACGATCGGAGTCCTCGTCGTCGAGTTCGGCGGGAAGGGGGCCGCGACAGAGCCTGCCGATGCGGCCGTCGTCGCGAGCCCCATCGAAGCGGACGCTCCCCCCGCGCCGGTGCTGGCATCGGCTGCGTCTGCCGCGCGTTCCCCACTGGCCCCCGGGTCCGAGGGAGTCACGGCTGCGACGACGGCCGAGCCTTCCTTCTTCGTCCGCGTCGTCGACCTCGACGACTCCCCCATCCCACGCGCGCACGTCCTCGCCGGGGGCGGTCCCGACTCGATGCGTCGCGTGGGTGTCACCGACGAGGAGGGTCGCCTGGCGGTGGAACGAACGACCGAGCCACGTTGGGTGGCAGCAGGCGGGGGCACCTGGGCGCGCTCGCCGCTCTTCCCGGTCCCCGCCGCGGACGGTGCCACGCTGACGGTGCAGCTCGCGCTGCGCGGCGTCCCACTCGAGGTCCGCGTCACGCGTGAGGATGGAGGTGCGGTCGCGAGTGCCCAGGTGCGTGCGGGGCGCGAGGAGGAGGTCGACTATCGACTCCCGAGCGGGGCGACCGCGCGCACGGCGCCGTGGGCGCTCGAGACCGCGGACGAAGCCGGCGTGGCGCGCTTCATCGGGCTTCGGCCGGGGTGGCTGCGCGTGCGCGTCGACGCCGACGGCTTCGCCGCGACGACGGTCTTCACGACCCTGGAGCTCGGGACGACGCCGTCGATCGAAGTGACGCTCCAGAGCGGGATCACCGTCACCGGACGCGTCACCGACGAGCGCGGCAGCGCCGTGATCGGCGCCGTGGTCCGACGGGGCTCGGGGGAACCGAGCGTGGTCACCGACGAGAGCGGTCGCTACCGGCTGGGTCCGGTCGATCCGGGCAAGGTGACGGTATTCGACCCGTCCGGCAGATCGGCGGAGGCGCGTGTGCGCGGCGAGCAGGGCGAGGTCGTCGACTGGTCCCCGACGCTCGACGAAGCACCGATGCTCACCGGGCGCGTCGTCGACGGGCGCGGACTTCCCCAGGCCGGCTGGATGGTGCGCGCGAACGACGACACCTGGCCGGGCTGGCGCGTCGACGCGACGACCGACGACGATGGCGGGTTCGAGGTCTTCGGAGATCGCGAAGCGGCCCTCCGTGTCGAGGCCCGTCCGAGCGCGGACGTCGATCTCCCCCACGGTGTCGTCGACGGAGTCGCTCCCGGTTCGCTCGACATCGTCGTCGTCGCCGACGCGGCGGGATCGGCGCGCGTTCGCGCCCGAATCACGCGGGACGACGGAGCTCGCGCGACCGACCTCCCCCTTCGCCTCAGGATCGCGACGCGGCCCGATCGATCGAGGCTGACGGCGAGCCCGGGCGTGCGCCTCGAGCCGGACGTGCGCGGGAACGTCACCGTCGACCGCCTACCGCGCGGGCGCTACGAGATCGTCCTCGTCGGCCCGCCCTTCGGCTGGCACCGCCTCGCGGAGTTCGACCTGGACACGTCCGAGGACCTCGACCTCGGCGTCCTCGCTGCACCGGCCCCCGGCACCCTCGAGTCGCGCTCACTCTGGGGCGCCCCCGAGCCCATGGGCGACGCCCGCTATCTGCTGGAGCGACGTGACGTGAACGTCACCGTCCTGTCGTTCCGAGGCTGGTTCCCCGAGAGCCTGCGGCTCGCGCCAGGCACGTACACGCTCCAGACCGAGGTGACCCCCGGGCCCCAGCGAACGCTCGAGTTCGAGATCCTCCCGGGCGGGACCACGTCGATCGACATCGACCTGCGCGAGACGTGCGAGCACGAGATCGCGGTGCGGTACGCGGACGGGAGCGCGCCGTCCGGGGCGGTCCGAGTGACGGTGCGCAGACTCGACGACGACAGCGAGGCCGCGCGCGACGTCGTGCGCGACATCCGGAAGGACGCCTGGCGATCCACGATCGAGCTTCCGGCAGGCCGCTTCGAGTTCGTGGCGACGGATCCGGAGGGTCGCGTCGCACGCGCGGTGGAGCCGCTCTACACGTCGACGCCGGGCCGCCGGGTCGACCTGGTCCTCCCAGCCGACTAGCCCGGCAGCACCCGCGCCGCGCGCTTCTTGCCGACCTGCACGAGCCGCGGGCTCGACGGCGCCGCGACCATCTCCTTCGCGTCCTTCGTCACCTCGCCGTCGATCCGCACGCCGCCCTGCTGGACCGCGCGGCGCGCCTCCGACGTCGACTGGCACAGGCCCATCTCCTTGAGCAGGTTCGGCAGCGGCAGCGACTCGCCCCAGCCCGCGTCCCACGCCACCTCGGGCAGGTCGTCGGGCAGGACCTTGTCGCGCACCTCGCGGTCGAACTGGGCCGCGGCCTCCGCGGCGGCCTCGGCGGAGTGGTAGAAGGTCGTGATCTCGGCGGCGAGGCGCGCCTTGGCCTCGCGCGGGTGCGCGGCGAGCGCGGCGTCGATGTCCGCCGGCGCCATCCGCGTCAGGTGCAGGAACCAGGTCGCCATGACCTCGTCGTCGACCTGCATCACGCGGAAGGTCATCTCCTTCGCGGGCGCGGTCAGGCCGATCGAGTTGTCGTACGACTTGCTCATCTTGCGGCCGTCGAGGCCGTTGATGAGCGGCTGGGTCAGGACGATCTGCGGGCGCTGGCCCACCTGCTCCTGCATGCGCCGGCCGACGAGCAGGTTGAAGAGCTGGTCGGTCCCGCCGAGCTCGATGTCCGCCTCGACCTTCACCGAGTCCCAGCCCTGCATGAGCGGATAGAGGAACTCGTTGATCCCGATCGGCTCCTCCGCCTCCATCCGCGTCTGGAACGTGTCGCGCTCCAGCATCTGCGCGACGGTCATGCGCGTCGTGAGCTTCAGGAGCTCCTCGAAGCCCATCTCGTCGAACCACTCCGAGTTCCGCCGGACCTCGGTGCGCTCCATGTCGAGCACCTGCGCGGCCTGGTCGGTGTAGGTGACGAGGTTCGCCTCGACCTCCTCGCGCGTCAGGACCGGGCGCAGCTTGTTGCGCCCGCTCGGATCCCCCACCATCGCCGTCGCGTCGCCGACGATCAGCACGACCTGGTGCCCGAGCTCCTGGACGTCGCGGAGCTTGCGCAGCTGCACCGCGTGGCCGAGGTGCAGGTCGGGGGACGAGGGGTCCATCCCGAACTTCATTCGCAGCGGGCGGCTCTCGCGCAGGGACGCGGCGATCATGCCGCGCAGCTGCTTCTCCTCGATCAGGTCGGTCGCGCCGCGCTGGAAGGCGGCGAGCTGGCGGTCGACCTCGGGATCGTGCGTGTCCATGGGCGCGGATGCTACCGCGCGCGGTGGCCCGCCGGGAGCCCCGCCTCAGACGCCGATCGCGCGGCCCTCGCGCTTGCGCTCCTCGACGCGCTCGATCAGCCAGGTGCGCCAGGCGCGCTCGTCGCGGCCGAACTGGTCCGTCCCCGCGAGCCAGCGCACCGCCGGGACCAGGGTGCGCATCGACTGCATCGGGAGGGTCTGGATCGCGACGCCGACCCGGTCGAGCGCCTCGTCCCGCCGCCCGGGGGCGATCCGGACCGCGCACTCCAGCATCAGCGCCAGGGGCGTGTTGCCGCGCTCGACGAGCTCGACCAGCTCGACCGGTGCCACGACGGTCGACGGGATCCAGCCCGGGATGTCGGTGCGCTCGCCGTAGCGGACGGCGATGTCGCGCGCGGGGTAGTCCTCGTCGTCCTCCGAGATCGTCCCGCCGTTGCAGCGGACGTCGACGCGCATGCGGGTCGCGATGGAGCCGACCGGGACCTCGATCGGGAGCGACCCGATCACGACGCGCGCCTCGCCGTGCGCGGGGATCTGGAGGATGGGCGCCTCGTCGAGCCCGACCGTCGTGGACGCGCGCCGCTCCTGGCCGGTCCGCGGCTCCAGCGAGGTGCGCTCGACGACGAGCGAGGCCGCGCTCGGCTGGATCCTGAGGTCGCCGTTCCAGTCGGAGCGGCCGTAGAGGACGACATCGGCCTGCTGCTCCTCCGTCTCGCTGCGCACGACGTCGATGCGAAGCTGCACCGCCTCGAGTCGCAGCCGGCCCTCCACGATCTTCTCGAACCCGTCGGCCATCTTCACGGCGGCGTCGACGCTCTCGCGGCTCGGGAGCTCTCCCGCCAGGGTCCGGAGGGCGATGTCGTCGTCGCGCTCCCTGGCCTGGGCCAGCGTCGGCGCGTTGACCCGATCGGCGGCGAGGCGGGCCCGGAGCTGACGCAGCGCGCCGCGGGCGACCGCGAGGTCGTTCACCTCCAGCGCCAGGCGGATCGCCTCGAACGACGCCGTGTACGCGGGGTGGACGGTGAGCGGGACGTTCGCGCTCCCGGGCTCGCGATCGAGCTCGACGGGCCGGGGCGGCGCGGCGCTTCGCGTGGCGCAGCCGGCAGCCAGCAGAGCGGCGAGGAGCAGGGGGGCGGAACGGGGCGGCATGGTTCGACCGGGGAGAGGGAGGGCAACGCCTTTCCCCCTCAAGCGACCGGGGCGAGGGAAGGCTACGCCTTTCCTCGCCCCGGTCGGTCACCAAGCCGCCGAAGCGGCTCGGAGGTGGTGGGAACGCCCGCTACTCGGCGGGCTTCTCCTCGGCAGGAGCCTCGCCCTCCGCCGCCGGAGTCTCGGCAGCGGGAGCCTCCTCGGCGGGGGCTTCGGCGGCCGGAGCCTCGGCAGCGGGAGCTTCCGCAGCCGGGGCCTCCGCGGCCGGCGGCGCCTCGTCGGTCGACTCGTCGTCCTCGATGATGGGCGGCGCGACGGCCTCCGGCGGGAGGTTCTCGTTCTCGTCGAAGTCCGCGTGGACGAAGGACAGGCCGATCTTCCGCTCGTCGATGTCGACGCGGATGATCCGGACCTCGACCTTCTGGCCCGGCTGGAGGATGTCCTCCGGCTTCGCCTCACGGTCGTCGGTGAGCTCCGAGATGTGGAGCAGGCCCTCCAGGTCGTCGTCGAGCTTCACGAACACGCCGAAGTTGGTGATCTTCGTGACGTAGCCCGAGAGCAGGTCGCCGACGTGGTAGTTGCTCGGGATCTGCTCCATCCACGGGTCGGGCGTGAGCTGCTTGCGGCCCAGCGCGATCCGCTTCTTCTCCTTGTCCACCGAGAGGACGACGCACTGCATGCTGTCGCCCTTCTTGACCATCTCGGAGGGGTGGCTGACCTTCTTCGTCCACGACATGTCGGAGACGTGCAGGAGGCCGTCGATGCCCTCCTCGATCTCGACGAAGGCGCCATAGCTCGTGAGGTTGCGCACCGTGCCCTCGATGACGGTACCGATCGGGTAGTGCTCCTCGACCAGGTCCCAGGGGTTCGTCTCGGCCTGCTTCATGCCGAGCGAGATCTCCTGCTTCTGGTGGTTGAACTCGAGGACGACGACCTCGACCGGATCGCCGATCTTGACGAGCTCGCTCGGGTGGTTGACGCGCCGCGTCCACGACATCTCGGAGATGTGGACGAGGCCCTCGATGCCCTCCTCGAGCTTCACGAACGCACCGTAGGACATGATGTTGACCACCTCGCCCTTGTGCTTGCTGTTGATCGGGTAGCGCGCCTCGACGCCGTCCCACGGCGACGCGGTCTTCTGCTTGAGGCCGAGCGCGATCCGCTCGCGGTCGAAGTCGACGCGCAGGACCTGCACCTCGAGCTCCTGCTCCAGCTGGACCATCTCCGAGGGGTGGTTGATCCGGCCCCACGACATGTCCGTGATGTGCAGCAGGCCGTCGATGCCGCCGAGGTCGACGAACACGCCGAAGTCGGCGATGTTCTTGACCGTACCGGTGCGGATCTGGCCCTCCTGGATGTCCTTGAGGAGCGTCTCCTTCTGCTTCTGGCGCTCCTCCTCGAGGAGCTTCCGGCGCGACACGACGATGTTCATGCGCTCCGCGTCGATCTTGATGATGCGCGCGCGGACGGGCTCGTCGATGAAGTCGGAGATGTCGTGCGTGCGGCGCAGCGCGACCTGGCTCGCGGGCAGGAAGACGTTGACGCCTTCGACGTCGACGAGCAGACCACCCTTGATCTTGCGCTGGACGACACCCTGGACCTCGTCGCCTTCCTCGTACTTCTGGGAGACGTGCTCCCAGGCGCGGAGGCGATCGGCGCGGCGCTTCGAGAGCACCGACATGTCGTTCTCGTCCAGGCCCTCGAAGTAGACCTCGAACGACTGTCCCTTGGTCGGCAGCTCATCGCCGAACTCGTTCAGCGAGATCTGTCCCTCGGCCTTTCCGCCGACGTCCATGATGACGAGCCCGGTGCGCTCGTCGACCGAGTCGACCTTCGCCTCGACGATCTGGCCGGGACGGATGTCGACGATGGACTCGTTGAGACTCTCTTCGAGGTCTTCGAGCGTCTTGGTGCCGAACGATTCGGCGACCCTCTTCTCGAGCTCCTCGGGGTCGAGCTCGTACTTGCGGACGCGGCGTGAAGCGACGGCCATGGAAAGAACCGGTATGCGATGCGGACTCGGACCCGGGCCGGCGCGGAATGGGCTGCCGGCGGGAGCGCCTCGAGCGTGCGGGCGCGGGGATTCGGGTGGGGTCGAGACCTGGGCCTTCGGGACGTGATGTGCGGGGCGCGCCCCCGCGGGCGGGGCTGCTGACGGGCCCAGGAGGGCCGACAGCGAGCGAAAGGTTGTACGCGCTGAGGGCCCTGGACGCGACCCTCAGGGGGTGAATCGGCGGTCGAGCCGCCTCCCTGAAGAGCGGCTCAGCCCCCTTTCGCGTCCTCCGCCAGCCCCGCGATCCGGTCGACGACCTCGTCCGCGGTCATCCGGTCCGTGTCGACCCGGACCGCGCCCTCGACCTCGACGAGCGGCGAGTCCTCCCGCCCGCTGTCGTAGGCGTCCCGCCTCTTGAGGTCCTCCTCGTACGCAGCCGCCCGCTCGGGCGCGCCCTCCTCCAGCGCGCGCCGTCGGGCCCGCTCGGCCGGGCTCGCGACCAGGAACACCCGCACGTCAGCGTCCGGGAAGACCACCGAGGTCATGTCCCGCCCCTCGGCCACGACCCCCCCGCCGGCCTCGACGGCGGCCCGGGCGATCGCCTGCTGCTCGCGGACGAGCGCCCGGCGCACGCCGGGGTGCGCGGAGACCTCGGAGACGCGGCGGGTCACCTCGGCGCCGCGGATCTCGGGCTCGCCGGGCTGGTCGTCGACGACGATCTTGCCCTCGGCGTCGAAGCGGAGCCGCGCCCGCTCGGCCACCGCCGTGCACGCCTCGGCGTCGGCGGGGTCGGTCCCCTCGCGAAGGACGACCAGCGTCACCGCCCGATACATGGCGCCGGTATCGAGGAACGTCAGCCCGAGCCGCTGCGCGAGGGCGCGGGCCGCGGTGCTCTTCCCCGAGGCCGCCGGGCCATCGATCGCGACGATCACCGGCCGCCCGACGGGCTCGCGGCCGGGCGCTCGGGACGGGTCCTGGGGACCCTGTCGTCGGTCCGCGGCGCGCCGCTGAACGACGTCTCGGCCGCCCGGAGGAGGCCGCCGACCGCCAGGTCCACGGTCTCGGGCACGCTGTACCCGGCGGCGTTGGCCGCGACGAGGAAGACGAGGTTCTTGCGCGGCGCGACCCAGGCGGTCGCGAACCACGTCGTGTTCGAGCCGCTGTGCGTCATCGCCGTCCCGTCGGCCCACGCGCGGTCGATCATCGTCCAGCCGCACGCGTAGTCCTCGACGCCCCGCTCGACGAGCGTCTCGCGGGCCTCGTCGCTCAGGAACCCGCGCTCGTCCGCGGCGTCGTCGGTGAACTCCAGCGCGAACCGCGCCCAGTCCTCGATCGAGAGATGCACGGTGCCGGCCGGCCCGAGCGCGCGGTCGTTGTCGATCTGTACCGGGCGCGCCCGCCCGCTCGCCTCGACGACGTGCCCCCACGGCTGGTCGAGCGAGCCCTCCTCGCCCGGAATCCCGAAGCCGTACGAGTCGATGCCGAGCGGGATGAACACCTCGCGCACGACCATCGACTCCCAGGTCGTGTCGCCGATCTCCTCGGTCATCATCCCGGCCACGACGTAGCCGAGGTTCGAGTACTCGAACTCCATCCCCGGAGGCGCGCTCGGCGGCGCCTGGAGGGCGTCGATCGCGATCCGCATCCGGCGCTCGCGCACGTCGAGGTCGTCGTAGGCCGTCCAGTCGCGCGCGTTCGCGGGCGCGCCGCTGGAGTGGTGCAGCAGCTGCAGCACGGTCACCGCCCGGTAGTCCGGGTGGATCTTCTTCGCGAGCGCAGGCAGCACGTCCTCGATCGTCGAGTCCCACGAGAGCAGCCGCCGGTCGACGAGCCGCGCGACGACGACGGCGGTCATCGCCTTCGTGTCCGACCCGATGTGCAGCATGTCGTCGACGGTCATCTCGGCGCCCGCGCCGGCGCGGCGGAGGCCGTACGCGGCGACGCGGACGTTCCCGCGACGGTCGCCGATCGCGGCGACCGCGCCGGGCACCGGCGTGCCGCCGAACGTCTCCTCCAGCACGCGCGCGACGTCGGGGTCCTCCACCGCGAGCGCGGCGTTCGAGTCCCGCCAGCGCGACGGCGGCTCGTCGTCGTCGCCGAAGTCGGGGCCGAACCCGGCCGAGCTCGGGTCGACGCGGGACGAGCTGCAGGCGGAGAGCGCGAGGGCGGCGAGGCCACAGCCGGCGAGCCGGCCCAGGAGTGCGAGGGTGCGGGTGGTCATGGCGGCGCTTCGATCCCCGGGGAGGGGGCGGGACGGCGCGATCCTAGTGTTCCGAGGGGCCAAATCCGAACGCGAGCCCGCATCGGCCCGGGCCCGCCGGAGAGCCTCCAGGCGCGCGCGGAATCGGGACGATTTCGGGAATGCAGCCCGTCCGTCGTCCCCGCGCCGATTCCACGGCTCTCCTCCGCCGTAAGGAGTCCGTGTGGCTCACCCACGCCGAGCTCGCCGAGGAGAGCGGTGTCTCGCACGGCTCGCTGATCCGCTGGCTGCCACGCGTGCGCCTCGAGCGGCAGCGCGAGGTCTACGTGCACCGCTCTTGTCAGCACGTGCATGTGGATCGGCCGGAGAAGGCCGGCTGACGGGCGGTATCCTGCGGGCGTGGCTCTGGAGGAGGACCGCAGATGAAGAAGCGCGCCCGCCTCTGCCGCTGCCGCTGCCGCTACCTGGGCCGATGGGAGCTGGTGCCGGAACTGTCTCTCTACGAGTCCGGAGACGCTCCGCGTCAGGGCAACTACGTGCTCGAGGCCAGCGGCGAAGGCGTCGCGGTCGAGATCGACTGGATCGACGGCCAGGGCGAGAGCGGTTCCGCCCGCTACAGCGGTCCGATCGACGGAAGTGAGATCCCGATCGAAGGTCCGGGAAGTCCGAAGCTGACGATGACTCACGTCGACGAAGGCACCCTCGACTCAGCGGTCTACGTGGACGGCCAGCAAGTGGCCTGGGCACAGCGTCGTGCTTCGGCCAACGGCCAGCTACTCGCCGTGGTGCAGACGGGTCGTGATCCAGAGGGCCAGCCGTTCCGCAACTTCCAGGTCTACCGGCGGATCGGCGACTGAGCTCGACGATCCTGCCAGTCGTCCGCTCTTCCACCCGGCATTCCCGCTGACACACAACGAACGCGCCCTCGTCCAGCGCGACACCGTGCGCCGGATCGAGCGCGTTCTCCGCGATCGCGGGAGACTCACCGCCGATCCCCGGGCCCTGCGCCCCGAGCCGCAGATGCGGTTCGCCCGCCCACGACACGGTCCGCGGTCCGCGCCCTCGCACTACTCCGGAATGGCGTCGAGCTCTCGTTCCTCTCGTACGTCATGCCGAGCCACCATCGTGATCGTCGCGCTTGCGGCCCTGAGGCCGGGGGGAAGCGTGACGTCGAACTCGTACGTGCCGGGAACGGACAGGTAGAGACTCAGGCGATCCGTCCGCACGAGCCGCGAGACGTTCGTAGTGACGATGCGGCCAGGGCCAGAGACGACTTCGACCGCTGGACGATGCCCTCCGGAGGTGAACGGGATCGGTGCCCCGCCGCTGCGAAGCAGGAGGTCGACGATTGCACCCGGCTGGAGGCGTACGTCGTTGCGCCCAGGAGCCACGTCGACATCGGCCGAGTAGTAGCGGCCCTGCGCGTCCTGACCTCGTGCGGTCAGGCGACCGGGTGTCGTGTAGATCTCGTAGCGCCCGCGCTCGGCCACGATGGGTCGTGGCCTGCCGATCAGGCGCCCACCGCAGCGGACGAAGAAACCCGAGAGGTCGACGTCCGTTCTTCCTTCGACGCTGAGCACGACGACGGCTGCTTCGGGCGGCTCGATCTCGAAAGAGGCTCCCTCCTCGACCGTGACCCTGGCGCTGTAGCCGAGGGCCCGGCAGGTGAGGCGATACTCACCGCACGCAATCGACTCCAGGACCGTCCAGGACCCGTCCGTCGCCACGTCGAACTCCTGGACTCTGCTGTCCGGATGCGAGCCCACGCGCGGCTGCAGGAGCGCCTCGACACGCTCCTCGGGCCAGAGATCGGCGCCCACGACTCGCACACGGGCCTTCGTCTTCCTCGAAGGACGAGCCGCGGTCTCCGGGACGTCCAGGACCGCGGTGACGTCGACACCCGCGGCGAGGTCGACGGGCTCGAGGACCATGGGCGTCCATGACCACGGATAGCGCGATTCCGTGTCGACGACGGAGGCCGAGACGAAGTAGCGCCCTGGCGGGAGCCCTTTCAACTGCACCATGGACCGCGTCACGCTCACGAGCGGGGCTCGATACAGGAACTCGCCGGTATCCTCCGCGTACTTCGACACCGTGACAGAAGCGCCTGCGACCCGTGCGACACCTCCGGGGTCATTCGCCCGAATCGACAGGACAGCCCCGGGCTCGAGCGCGATGCGCTGCTCCATGCCTTCGCTCGGGGAGAGTCGATGCGCCGCCCACGCATAGCCAGGCGCCCAGACTCGGACGCTCGGGTTGAACCGCTCCCAGCCGTCCACCTCCAGATCGATCGGAGACACGCCCTCTTCGAGAATCACGTCCGGACTCGGGCCAGGAAAGCTGCGGCCCATGGCCACGTTCTCACCGTTCGCGATCACGACGCCGGCGAGATCCGACCCTGTTCGAGCGTCGACGACGCGAAGTCGCGCCCTCAGTCGCTGGAGCACGCGAATGGAGGTCGTGCTCCCCTCCACGTCGAGCATGTCGATCGTGTTCCCGTCCGTCGTCACGGCACGGCCGTCCATGATGCCCCCCTGCACCTCGAGAGTCCGAGGTGGCCGGCGAGCGAATCGAGAGCCGATCTGAGTCCACCCGCCGACGACGCGCAGCTCGATCTCCTGCGCTGGCGGCGCTATCGCGGCCCCTTCCCGACTCCATCGCAGAATCGCCTGAAGGGTCCCGTCGAGCGCGTCGAGCTCTTCCCCCGCCGATGTCACCACGATCACGCGAATCGGGCTCGGAGAAAGGAGTGCCGACTCCTCGTTCTCGGCCTCGACCCTCTCGTCAGCGATCTCGAGGGCTCCTTGCTCGCGCTGACGAGCCACGACCGGCGCCACCGCGGTCGCCGCCACGTTCGCGTCGGCGATGGGTTCGGAGCGTGCTACGAGTTCACGCTCGGAGGACGCGCTGCCGCGTTCGCTAGCACGGATCGCCCATACGAGTCCCAGCACCACCACGAGCGAGCCGGCCGAGATCTGTTTCCAACGAGGAGTCTCCATCACGTCCATCCTCCCTTCGCTCGAACACGGAGCGCGCGATCGGGGCGCGCGCCGCCGTTCAGTCTGGCCGCGTGGATCGGGGTCCGAAGGAGGCGCGCAGCTCCTCGATCTGCGAGGCCTTGCGTCGGATCTCGTCCGCCATGCTTGCGCGGTTCACGGCCACCATGTCGCGGCCGTCCAGGAGGCCGTCGAGCTGTTCGGCTATGCGTTCGAAGCAGCCGGTCCCCGTTTCGACGACCTGGTGAACCCTGCCGTCCGTGCCGATGACGAGGAACGCGATCCGCTCGCCGACTCGCGCCGGTACGCGCTCGCCCGTCCAGGTCACCTTGAACATCATCGGCGCGAATGCCCCGGGGGACGAGCAGTCCAGCCACAGGTCTGGCTTCGCGTCCCATCGCCCGAGCTCCGCCAGAGCGGCCTCTTTCGACGCGGATCCGACGTGCAGGACCGTCAGGTCCGCACGGCCCTCGTAGCGCTGCGCGAGCTCGGCGATCCCTTCCCACCATGCGCCCACGAGGTGACACCGATCGTCGGAGAGCAGAAGGACACCGGGGCGTTCTGCGAACACTTCGGCTGAGGATCGCGGTGCTCCGCTCAGATCGCGAGCCGTGAAGCCGGGAAGCGCCCGCCCCACCATCGGGTTGAGCTCCGTGGGCTCGCCTGCGAACAGCGCCCTTGGATCGTCAACGACCTCGACGTCGGTGAGGTCTTCGGTGAACGCCGTGGATTCGTCCACATCGTTGAACGTCCAGTCTTCGAAGTGGATCCAGGAGTCGCTGAACCGAACGCGGTCGGCGAGGTAGGACAGCGTGTCGTCCTGATCCAGGCGGATCGCCAGTGGAACCGGCCGTCCACCGCGCGCGATGAAGACCTCCCATCCGATGCGGTTCCAGTGCAGCTCTTGGTTCCGGTCGCGCAGAACGACTCGATCGACGGTGACGCCACCGAACTGCCGGGTGCCCCCGTGAACGACGTTGGCCTGCGCGATCAGCGATTCGAGCGCGTCACCGTCGAGCAGCGACAGCACCCGGTCGACCTCCAGACCCCAGCCGTCATAGCGCTGGAGCGCGCTGAGCTGAGTGATGTCCTTCAACGTGCCCGGCGACGCCTCTGCGAAGACGCGCCCCCGGCTGTACCGGAGCACGTGATCGCCGTTCCCAACGAGGACCACCCCGCTGTTGCCCGGGCCGCCGGGAGCCGGGCGGACCGAGAAGCGGTCGGGGCGCGCGAGCGCGATCGCCTGCACCGTGTCGGCGCCGACGAATCCCATGCTCCCCTCTTCGTCGATGTGGTAGCGCAGCCGGAACCGGAGCGACCTCTGTGCAGTCAGGAACGATGCAGAACGGCGTAGAACCGCGAGCCCCTGCCCAACCGCAGCGTCACTGGGCGGTGGTTCGCTGCTCGATTCCCTTCGAGGCAGCTCGCGGTCCACTGCCGAGTAGGAGCCGTCGCCGTTCGCCACGAGGCGGGTCACGTGGTCAGGACGGGGGATGAATGGTGGAAATGCCACGTCGTCCAGAGGGGCCGTTGCCCCGGCTGGAAGTCGCCCCTCGTGGGCGCCGAGCGATCCAGCGTCCGCTCCGGCGGACCCTCCGTTCCGGCGAAGCTCCTCCAGGTCGGCGAGCTCTCGAGGTCCGGTGACAGCGATCGTGGGCAGCAGCACGAAGGCTGCGCAGCGCAGCAGCGGTCGGGCGTCCCTGTGTGTTCTTCGCATCATCCCTGCCTTGCGCGCGTTGCACGTGCACCATGTCACGCGCTCCTGGCACGGCGTTCGCGACGACACGATCTTCGGATGCGTGGCGAGTCCGCGGTCTACCGCGTGATCCGGACGCGCGCGACGCCGGTCTTGCGGTCGAACGACGAGAACTCGATCACGAAGTCCGGTCCTGATTCGACCTGTAGCGCGACCTGCTGCCGAACACGAAGCCCGGTGTCCGCGATCCGCTCACGCCGTTCGCGACCGCGGGCGTCAGCGGCGAGCTTGCCCGGACCGGGCGTGGTGTCGAGGAGCCCGTGGACCCCGAGCCGGCGCTCCGGACCTTCGATTCCACTCACGTGAATGAGGAGTCGCGGCTCGACCCCGAACTCGGGCGCTTCTCCGTTGAATGGACTCGAGGAGAGGATCGAGATCCACGCTCGCTGCGTCCCGAGGTCGTTCGGGATCTCGACGACCTTTCCGCGTCGTCGGCGCTTCTTCTCGTCAGGCGTCCGGAGCCCGAGGCGGAGATCAGCGAAGAGCCCCAGGACGCCCGTCGCATCGATCCGGTCGTACGCAGTGATGCGGTGCACTCCCTCGACCGCCTTGGTCACATGCCTCGGAGCGTCGTCGTCGAGCGCGATCCAGCCCTTGCGCACCTTCTCGACGAGGTTGTACGAGTGCTTCCCGTGCCCCATCGGACTGAAGGGGTCGCCATAGATGACGTAGCGAGCGTTCCCGGGCGTGGGAACGACGGAATTCCCGCTCAGGTCGAGAATCGAACGCGCGTGCGCGTACCCCATGTTGTGGCCGAACTCGTGCGCTGCGATGCGCCAGCCTGGCTTCTTGCCGAAGAACGTGACCCCGCGACCGTCGAGCACCGAGACCGCCGCCGCGCCAGAGCTCAGGCGTACGTCACCCGTCTTCTCCTCGATCAGAACGAAGACCGAATCGAACTCCTCCAGCGGGTCGGCGTCGCGTGACTCGCGGAGCGCAGCCACCGTGTCACCTGCGATGTTGCGGCCTCGCTTCGTCTTCCCGGTTCGCTCGTTCTCGACGATCCCGTACTCCTCGCAGTCCCTGAGCCTGACCGTCTCGGCGAACTCGACCTTCCCGAGGCCGACCGATCCGTACGACTGCCACTCGAGGAATGCGTCGAGGCCGGTGAGCATCTTGCGAACATCCTCTTCAGTGTGTCGCGAGACGCCTGGATCATCGCTGTCCGCGAACGTCGTGCGAGCGACGAGAATGTCGACCGGCCCAGACGCACCCGCGCGCTCCGCGGGGATCGCGAAGGGCTTCTTCGCCTGACAGTACAAGGGCGCCGGAAGGGATGCGGCGAGGGCTAGGAGCGGAAGGATCAGTGCCATGGACGGCTCCCTATCGTTCCTCGGCGAGGCGGACGCGCCAGCTGCGGTCCGTCGGGATCAACGTCAGCGATCCCGAGTTCACGATCGCGCGTGCGGGGTCCAAGGACTCGATCCTGAACGGAAGACCGCTCGCCGGTAGGCGGACCTGGGCGCGCGCGGCAGCTGAGCCACCGTCGGCGGGCGGGTTCAGATCGATCTCGATCTCGACGCGGTCGGCTCGCTCGGTGTCGAGTTCCATCACGCCGAAGAGACGCCGGAAGTGGAAGCCGCCAGAGGTGAAGGGCGTGCCCTCCGAGGTCACCCTCAGCCGCGTTCCTGGCGACGGATTCTCACACTCGACGTCGATGGTCGCGTAAGGGACGAGGGTGACGCTCACATCCGCGTCGACGCCTCTCAGGAAGACGTCTTCGTAGCCTTCGACCGGGATGCGCAGGTCCAGCGGCTCAACGAACGGAATCGAGCGGATCCCGCCCGTGAGCAAGAGGAACGAGCCGGTCGTTCCACTGCGACGACTGAACGCGGTCCCCGCGTTCACCGCCTCGCCGCCAGGACTCTGCAGGGTGACGCTGAGCGCGCGGAGGACGCCGCGGAGATCGATCGGCTCGTCCGAGAGCTGCGTGGGGACGCCGGTGCCAGGAACGTCGACCTCGCCGAACTCCAGAAGCGGTTCGGCCTGCGAGCCACAGATCCGAGCGGCGTAGCGTCCCTGGGAGAGTCCTTCCCAGACAACCTCGCATCGCGCCGATGTGCCGCTGCCGGTGCGCTTCGCTTCCCCGGTGACGATGCGGGGTGGGTCCTCTGCGGCGCTGCCCGCGTCCGCTACCCGAACGATCTGGAACGCGACGCCCTCCCACGGCGTCGAGTCCGCATCGATCGCGAAGCACCCCCGGAGGATCCCACCGAACCCGGCGGTCAGCGTGACGTCGTCGCCGATACGGACGCTCTGACCGCGGTCAAGATCGCCGCGAAGTACGAGCGGTTCGGATGCCCTCACGCGGAGATCCCTCGACTCGTTCGGATCGCCGTAGAACGTGAACTGCCCTTCGCTCCACCGATACGTGGTCCCGAGGGAGCCCCAGTCGGCGTCATCTCCGAACGCCGCGGCGAATACGCGCGTGCGCGCCATGTCCGGCCCGTCCGGGCGCTTCACTTCCAGCTCGAGGTCGACACGATCCAGAATGGGGGCGCCCGAGTCGTCGACGACGCGTCCGCGCAGGATCACGTCGCCGGGGGACAGGTCGATCGATCCGAAGTCGAGTACGCCTGCCGCCGCGCCGTCCGGGCCGGCGACAAGCCCGGAGACGGGACCGGCGGAGCCGCCGTATGGAATGCCGTCGAGCTTGGCCTCGATCGAGATCGTGGCCGGAATGGCCTCCCCCGGACCGAGGACCCAGCGCGCTTCGCCGCTGCCGTCGAACGGAAGGCCGTAGAAGGACTCGCGATTCTCTCGCCCGTCTCCGCGCTGCACCCGGACGGTCGCCTTGATGTTGCCCGCAGCCTCGCCGCCGTCTCTCGTGACTCGACAGATCGCCACCGCGCTCGCGCCCCAGTCGGCCGTCAGCTCGATCCGTCGGATCTCGCCCGGCGCAGAGGGACCGTCCGCCTCTCGCTCCAGATTGCCGAAGCCCGCCTTGACCACGAAGCGCGCTGCGTTGCCGTCAGGGATCGCGACAGGCCGGATCCGCGCGACTCCGCTGGAGTCGTAGGTGGCGAGGGGAGCAGGTCCCGCGGGATTGAAGAGCCGAACGCCGTCCCGCTCACGGGCAGTCGAGCGCAGCTGCGGAGCGAACTCGGTCACGCGACGCCCGAGCTGCTGGGCGTCTGCGGGAGACACCCGGACCTCGACCTCGCCACACGCGCCAAGCGTCAGGGGAATGGGCTCCGTCGCCTCGCGGATCTCCGTCATCGAGACGCGCCGCTGCTCCCCTGCGCCGCCGTACGCCACGGCGCGGATGTCGAAGGACTCACCGCCAATGAGCGATTGGATCCCGGGAGCGACGGCGATGCCGCGCTGGTCCGCGCGAACCTGGCGGCGCGGATACGAGCTCCCGTCCTCGAAGACGCAGAGGCCCGCAAAGGGGACGGGCGCGCCGCTCTCGTCCTGGATCACGACGCGGAGGTCGGCAGGGGGCTCGACCGTGATCACGACCGGTCCAGCGTCGGGGAGGCGTTTGAACCCGGCGGGCTCGATGCACTCGCCGTACCAGCCGTCGGCCGTGACCGCGCAGCCGCGGAAGTTGTTCCACGGGAGGTCGATCACCAGCTCTCCGGACTCGTCCGTCTCGCCCCGCTCACCCCGCTCGCGAACTCGTTCCAGGAAAGTGCCCGATGCCGTCGAGAGCGACTCCTTCTGCGGCGTGCTCCAGTAGACCGTGGCAGAGACTCCGCGAGATCCGTCCCCTGCTCGGACGACGCGGACAGCGAGCGTGCGCGGATCGGTTCGTGTCGCTGCAACTGACGATGGCTCACTCTGTCGTGCGAGCGTACGCCTGCTCGGGATTCGCTCGAGCGCCGGCGGTGCGTCGAAATCACGGTCGACCGACGCGGTCGGGTTCCCAGGCGCATCGACGGACTCGCGCTTCACCTCGACCGTCTCCCCGGTCTCGCCGGAGAGGAGAAGAAGAACGCACGTCGCCAGGGCAGCGAATGCAAGAAGGGTCACGAGCGAACGCATGTCGGTTGCCAGCGCGGAGCCAACGGGGCGTTCGGAGCGAAGCGCGATCGCGATTCGCTGAGCGTGGGTGTATACGCACCTCGAACCCTGCGACTCGTCTGATGCGCATCCCCGAGAGACCGCAGCGGCAGAACGCGCTCCGTACAGCCGTCACCGCCACCTGCCCCCCCCACCCGGACGATCCGGGCGGGATCCAGACGACCTCGGGGATACAGCTCGTCCGTCGTGCCTGCGCCGAACACACGGCCGCCCTTGACCGCAAGGAGTCCGCGGGCCTGATCACGGGACCGCGCGCGTGTCGCGCAGCGACCTCGCGATGCTGCTGGAGGGAATCGGGTTGAAGAAAGGCCAGCTCCGTCGTCGATTCGCCGAGTCCATCGAGCTCCGGGGTCGAAGGACCGAGGGCGACGGGCGCACGTGGTGGCTTCAGGCCGTGTTCCGGGATCCGGCGTCGCCGCTGGGTGAGGTCCTCGAGGCGGGAGCCCGCCGCCGCGTCGATGATGCGACGGTCATCGACACCACCGCAGAGGTCGGGTCGGCGCTCGGCAATCCCGCTCCTGCGTCGGGGGAGTCGGCCGCGTGGAGCCTGCGCGAGAGCACCGATGACTCCCGCGCAGGCTGCGCTTCACTCGGTCCGGTTCAGGGAACGAGGACGAACTCGAGCGGCAGGCTCACGCCGCGCGTGACCGCCGACGCGAGTCCCAGGTCGTCGATGACCAGGGCGGCGTGCCAGAACGAGATCCCGACCAGGGGAGTGAGGGCGCCAGACGAGGCGAACGCGCTTCCGAACTGGACCGAGACCGAGTTGGTGCCCGCGTCGAACGGAGCGATCGGCGCGCCCGGCGTGTCGAAGATGCCGTTCCCCGTCAGCAGCAGGTTCGAGTAGCTGTCGAAGTTGATCGGGACGACGATACTGCCGAACGGCGTGCCGGGGCTCGTCCCGGCGATGGAGCCCGAGATGACCCAGGTCGTGGTCCCCGCGGTAGGCGCAGCCGGCGGCGCGGTCAGCGTCAGCGTCGCCGCGGTCATGGGCGTGCTCGTCGCACTGATCGACAGCTGGGCCACGCCAGACGCCGGGTCCACCGGCAGGTCCCACGTGAGCACCGATCGCTCGGGCGGGAGCTCGGCACCGCCGTAGTGGAACCCCATGTCGACCACATCGCCCAGGCTGCCGTCGGCGAGGCCCGCGACTCCGTCGGTCGTCGCGGTCGCGTAGGGTGCGAGCGCGAGGTCGCTGCTCAGGGCCGGATCCCCCACGTCGATGCACGGAGAGGGAGTCGGACTCTGATCCAGATAGAAGCCCAGCTCGTCCTGGAACGGGAGCACGCCCGGCCCCGTGGCGAAACCCGACGGCTGATCGATGCACGTCGGGCAGGCAACGCCCGGAGAGCCACTCCCCCGCCAGTTGCTGAACGACACGTTCGAGCTGGCGAACGACGCATCCGCGATCTGAGCGCTGCCGCCCGAGCCGCCGATGTTGCCCTCCAGGATGCAGGAGTTGACGAAGAGGCCCGTCGCCGCGTCCGCGCTGTTGTAGATCCCGCCGCCCTGGAAGTCCGGCTCGTTCCCGAAGAACGTGCAGGTCTGGAACGTGGGTGCCGAGGCCTCGACCCATGCGCCGCCGCCCGTGAACGCACCCGTGTTCCGCACGAAGAGACAGTTGATGAACTCGTCCGCGACGTCCTCGAAGCCCTGGTTGAGAATGACGACCCCGCCACCCGAGCCCGGGAGCGTGATGGCGACCTGGTTGTCCGCGAACGTGCTGTTCACGTAGAGGCAGCCGGATCTGGGGTGCCTCCGTGGACCCGACGCTGTTCGCGAAGATCCCGCCGCCGTCACCGGCGATGTTGTCGCTGATCGTGCAGCCATCGAACTCGACGGACGCGCCGGTGCAGTGCGCAGCACCCCCGCGGCCGAGCTGGGAGCTGCCGATCGCGCGGTTGACTCCGTCGACGATGCACGCCCGGACGCTGATCTGCCCTCCGTCGAAGCTGAGCGCGCCGCCGTTCTCGGCCGTGTTACAGGTCAGCGTCGAGCTGGCGATGAGCGGGTTGGATCCCTCGACGGCGATGGCACCGCCTCGGTCGTCGGCCGTGCAGCCGTCGATGTCCACCTGGAACAGCGTCGGCGAGTCCCCGGTGACGGCGACCCCTTCGATCGCGATGCCTCCGCCGTCCTCGGGCGCCGTCGCGCTGACCACGGTGCAGTCCTCGATCCTGACGTCGCTGTTGCGGATGAGGATGGCTCCGCCGTCGGACGACCCCGTGACCGTCCCGTTCATGGCCTGGCCGTTCACGAGTCGGAAGCCCTTGATGACCTGCCGCAGGCCCGGCGATCCGACGGGGCAGAAGTCACCGACGACGATGCAGCGGCCGTCGGTCAGGAAGGGTGCGGTCGACGCGTCGATGACCGCCTGGCCGCCGCTGTTGACCGCCTGGATGCGGATGTCGTCCAGCCCGTTCGGAACGGCGAAGGGCAGGTACGTGCCTGGCCAGACCAGGATCGTGTCGCCGGGCATCGCGATGGCCAGTGCGAAGTTGATGTCGGTGGCCGTCGGACCGCAGTTCATCGTGCCGGCCGGCGGGTTGACGCAGATCGTCTGCGGCACCTGGGCCGACGCAGCACTCGAGAGAGCCAGCGCCCCGGCCAGGGCGAACGCGGAGCGTGGGATGGAACGGAGCAGAAAGCGTGATGCGAGCATGATCGTTGGATCGCGTGGAAGGAGCTTTCGGACGCCGTGCCACCTCCGGTCCCTCCGAGGTCGACACGCGCGGGCGCACACTGCGCCTCGGCTCCAGCAGCGTTCGCTTCGCCGGACGGAGTTTCGACCAACCCCCGAATCCGCCGCGCATGGACGGGCTGGACCGCGCCGTTGCGATCCGGTTCCGGGCGTCAGATCCGTATCCAACCCCTGAGGATCGACACGCTTTGGCGGTCCAGGGAATGGGGACAGGTCACGACCGCCCGACGAGCGCTTGCGCAGGGAACTCGTGGTCCTCGTCGATCACCAGACGGCGACCGCCGCCGAGGATCTTGCACGCCGTCTCCAGCGCGCAGCGGGCGTAGTCGTGGTCGGGACTCCCACAGCGGGTGCGGAGGCCGCTACCATCGCAGTCGAAGGCCGCGACGGGCTCGTGGTGACGTTTGGCGCAGTCACCGACATCGAGTCTAGCGGGCGTGGCCTGCGGTCGGTCGGGGTGATCCCGAACGTGTCCGTCAACACCCCGCTCTCCGTCCTTCGAAGCGGCACGTCGCTCACACGTAGGGATTCCGACGGCGCCCGGTAGAGCAACGACTCGGTGCCGGCAAACGTGTGGTCCATGCGGCCCCGGGCGAGGTGGTCGACCTAGACCGAAGGCAGCCTCGATCACGTGATCGAGGAGCGCCTCTGGGGACTCCAACTCCTCGCCGCCATCGACGCTGCGCAGGAGCTCACCGGTAGGCCGATCTCGGACGGGCCACTCCTGCAGAGCGGAGCCGACGCGGGCGCCAACCACCGATCGGCGCCCTCGTCTCCATAGTGTCGAAGTTCGTCGGCGCCCTCGATCGCGGGTGCCCGGGATCGGATGGTCGTTGGCACGAGCGAGCGCGGCCGGCGGACATCGTCGGTCACCGGTCGACTCGAGCGGCGGCCAAGCGCAGCTCGCACACGGACACTCGCCCCCGACGAACCTCCAGGCGAAGAGGCCGGCTCGATCGAGAGGAACGAAGATCTCCACATATCGCGATTTACTCAACCCACCTCATCGCTCTTCATCATCGTCTGAGTCCGAGCGCGCTACCTATTCCGCTTCCTCTTCGACAGCCTGTTCCTCTTCAGCAACCTCGATGGAGCGAGACAACCGAGCTGCCAACTCGGCGGTGGCTTCGAGAACCGCGACGTCAGCCGCTCGGTTCGCTGCGCGTATGATCTCACTGCGCGAGAACTCGTTCGTAACGGCCGATGAAATATCGATTTCTCCGTCTTGACGCTCCTTGCCCTTCCAGATGCTCCCACTCGCGGTCTCTTTCACAGCCACCACCTTTGCGTAGTCCGTCGAACCTTGAGCCGTCTCTCCCCATTCATCTCTCGACTCGAGGGCTACGTACGCTGTCACGCTGATCTTCAGCCCAAGAGTATCGCTCGACGCGTTCAGCCCGAACTGACTCAGGAATCCGTTCCATGCACTTCCAGTGTTGACGAAGGACAGCCCGGTGACCTGAACGCGGCTCTCGCACTCATACACCGCTGGCCGCGACTCGTTGGTTCTCGGCCGAAACGTCGGGCAATCTCGCAAACCTCTCACGAGCCGAGTCGTTACCGCGTCTCTGATCTCGCTCTGGATCTGCACCATGTCCTGCTTCGCACTCCGATTACTTGCGTCCTCCGGCCGAGCCTCCCCCCCATCGAGCTCGTTGAACTGATCCTTGGCGTCATCGATCTTCGATTCGCCCTCGCCGGTCAGAGTCACTTCCGGCGGCATGACATAGATCGAGACCCGAGGGGTATCGGCAGGCATTCGGGGGATCACGATGCTCGGATCCCCATCCACGAACGTCTCTCCCACTGCCTCGCGGGGGAGGAAGCTACAGGAGGTGAAGACAAACGCGCAACAAATAAGAAAGGCAGACGAGATACGGTGTGTTCGGAGGCTCATAGTTCAGAGCTTTGCTGGAGCTGGAAGTAGGGGAGGGAATATGTAGTCATCGATAGACGTCGACGATCTCAGTCCTGTGTGGGCGGGGGACTGCCCCTCGGGAGTTCGCGCAGATCGATGGGAAACGTGCCCGACGGGATCCGTGGCAGCCGTCGTGCGGCATTCGAAGCTGACGTCGAGCGAATCAGACTGATCGGGCTGCGCGACCGGACACCTTTCCGACCGTCGGCCACCACGCTCCCGCAGCTGCGCTCGTCGTGATTCGTGCAAGTCGCCAGTCCCTCCCGCTCGCCGGCTGCAACCCAAGGCCGACATGGCCGTCTGAGCGAGTCCACGCATTTCGATCGGAGTCCCTCCACGCAGGCGCGAACGGGCGACGTCCGAGGGGCCTTCACACCAATCGGAGGTTTTCGACACCGCCTGGGGGTCCATCCCACTCGCGGCTCCGACACGCGAAACACCGTCCCACTAGCGGGACGATGCTCCAGATCGAGAACGGTACGGATTCGTCGGTGAGAATGCCCTTGGAGTCGAGCGCTCGGGGGCGTGTTCTTCAGACTGCCAAAGCGGCTCTTAGCCCGCGCCTGGTCGACCTGAGGTACGACGTGCCCGTTCCACGACGCCCGCAGGTGTCTGTTCGCGCTCTGGATTGCGCCAACTTGGCTTAGACATCCGGTGCGGGAGTAGGTCCGTCCAGTCGGCGCTGCTTTCTTAGCGCTGCTCTCGTCCAAGTCGGCTCGGAAGGAGCCAGGACTACGTTTGCCGTGCCCGACCGAACGGGTTGTCGAAGAGAGGGCTGTGGTCTTGCCTCAGCGTGGCACTGGTCGGTCGGGCGGCTTCCGCGCCGCTGTTTCGGAGCGAGTCGTAGATCTCGCCGGTGACGAGCAGGCGACGCAGAAGAACCGTCAGTCGTCGAGCGCTGGCGGCGCGCCAGGAACTCGTGCGGGGAGTCGCAGCGCACGAGGCAGGTAGCGAGACGCCGCTTCGCGACCGCGCCCGAGAGGACGATTGTCGACGGCTTCGGGCGCCTACCGGTTGGAACCACGCACGACTTCGGAACGATGGAGCTGCGCGTCGACGTCCCGGGCTTGCCGCTCGTGGCCCGACGCACGTGGTGGTTCCAGGCAGTGTTCCGGAATCCGGCGCCGCAGGGGTTTCGGACCTCCGACGCGATAGCTGTGACGCTACGCCCCTGAGCCGGTCGCCGAGGTCGCGACGAGCTCGAGCACACCGCCGGGGCCGACCTCTAGCAGGTCCCGCTCCCACCCCCATGCGCCGACCACGATCCAGCGGACCGCGGGGCCGCCGTCGCCCGCCGGCAGCGCCTCGTCCCGCGCCTCGTGCGCGTGCCCGCAGACGACGACCGCCGCGCCCGTCTCGGCCGCCGTCCGGCGCACGGCGGCGGGGCGGATCGACTTCTCGTCCGGCAGCTTGAGCGGCTTGCGCGTCTCCGACAGGCGGCGCATGCGACGACCGATCCAGCGCGCGAACCACAGCGGCGCGTGGCGGGACGCGAAGCGCAGCGGGCCCCAGAGCCACAGGCGTCGCAGCCGCTGGTAGTCGACGTCGAGGGTGCAGAGCGCGTCGCCGTGCACGAGCGCGATCGACGTGCCGCCGTCGAGCTCACCGATGAATCCCTCCGCGTGCAGCGTGCCGCCGGTCACGGCGTCGAACGCCTCGTCGAGCACCAGGTCCCGGTTGCCCGGCACCAGGTGGACGGCGATCCCACGCTCGACGAGCCGACACAGCGCCGCGAGCACGTCGCGCGAACCCTCGACCCGCGCCTGTCGCCGCCCGACCCACGCGTCGAAGAGGTCGCCGAGGCACACGACCGCGGGCGCGCCCTCGACCGCGTCGCACCAGCGCACGAACGACTCCGTGCGCTCGTCGCCGAGCGGCGCCAGGTGAAGGTCGGTGATCACCAGCGTCCCCTCGCCGAGCGTCACGCGGTCGGTGGGGATCGCGCCGTCGGGCAGCGCGTCCTCGGCGGGCGGCGCGGACGCCCCCACCTCAGCCCTCCGCGTCCGGCTCGTCCGCGTCGATGCCGAAGTCGCGCAGCTTCTCCCACAGGACCTTGCGCGAGATCCCCAGCAGCTCGGCGGTCTGCGAGCGGTGGCCGCCCGTCGCCACGAGCGCGGCACGGATGTGGTCGACCTCGGACTCGCGCAGGACCTCGCGCAGCGGGCGCACCTCGACCTGGACCTCGGCGGTCGCGCGCCAGCGGCCGTCCTGCGGCAGCAGGTCCTCGGCCTCCAGGCGGCGCTGCTCGCCCGCGAGCGCGATCGCTCGCTGCACGGCGTTCTCCAGCTCGCGCACGTTGCCCGGCCAGGCGTAGCGCTCCAGCATCTTCATCGTCGACCGCGTGACCTCGAACGGGCGGCCCTCGCCGTAGCGCTCGATCATCGCCTGGACGAGCAGCGGGACGTCGCCGCGGCGGTCGCGCAGCGGCGGCAGGTCGACCGGCACGACGTGCACGCGATAGAAGAGGTCCTCGCGGAACCCGCCCTCCTTGACGAGCTTGCGCAGCGGGACCTTCGTCGCTACGACGACGCGGAAGTCGGAGCTCAGCGTGACCTCGCCGCCGACGCGCTCGAACTGGTGCTCCTGCAGCACGCGCAGCAGCTTGACCTGGAGCGGCATCGGCATGTCGTCGATGTCGTCCAGGAAGAGCGTGCCGCCGTCCGCGAGCTCGATGCGGCCGCGCCGCGCCTGCTTCGCGTCGGTGAACGCGCCCTTCTCGTGGCCGAACAGCTCGGCCTCCAGGAGGTTCAGCGGGAGCGCGCCGCAGCCGAGCGCGACGAACGGGCCGTCGCGGCGCGAGCTGAGGTTGTGGATCGCCTGCGCGATGCGCTCCTTGCCGGTGCCGCTCTCGCCCTCGATCTGGACGGTGGCCTCGGTCTGCGCGACCGTCCGCACACGCTCGAACACCTTGTGCATCGCGTCGGACGCGCCGACGATCCCCTCGAAGCCCTGCGGGACGGCGGCGTCGAGCTGCTCGCGCAGCGCGCGGTTCTCCTCCTCCAGCGCGGTGACGCGCGAGAAGGTCGCGAGGCGCCGGACGACGGCCTCGTTGCGGAACGGCTTCTGGATGTAGTCGACGGCGCCGCGCTTCATCGCCTCGACCGCGTCGTCGACGGTCGCGTAGCCGGTCATGAGTAGCACCGGTCGGTCCGCGTCGAGCTCGATCGCGCGCTCCAGCACCGCCATGCCGCCGGCGCCCGGCATCCGGACGTCCGTCACGACCGCCTCGGGCGCGGGGTCGACCTCCAGCGCGTCGAGCGCACTCTTCGTGTCGGTGGCGCCGAGCACCTCGTGCCCGGCGTCCTCCAGCGCGTCCCTGAGGGTCACGAAGATCGTGACCTCGTCCTCGGCGAGGAGGACCCGCATCAACCCCGCCGCCGATCGGCGACGCCGGAGGCGCCGGCGTCCGCGGAGCCGGCGCCGTCCCCGGGCCCGTCGTCGGGTCCCGTCAGGACGATCCGGTCGCCGCCCGCAGCGACCGCGTCCTGGAGCGCTTCGTCCGCGGCCTCCAGCAGCGCGTCGAAGAAGAGGCTGCGCTCGGCTCCCCCGTCGTAGGCGCCGCCGACGGACATCGTGATCTGGATCTTGCGGCTGTCGCTCGCGAAGTCGAGCTGGCGCGCGGCGCTCGCGAGGCGCTCGCACATGCTCTCCAGACCCGCGTGGTCGGTGTGCGGGACGACCGCGAGCAGGCGGTCGTCGGCCATCCGACCGAGGAAGTCCGAGCCGCGCGTGGCGCCCTTGAGCAGCCCCACGACGACGTCGATGATCTCTTCCTTGGCGTCGTAGCCGTACATGTCGCGCAGGTGACCGAGGCGGTCGACGGCGAGCATGACGCACGAAATGGGATAGCCGTACCGCTGCGCGCGGTTGAACTCGACGCGCATCAGATGCTGGATCTGCGCGAGGGAGAAGAGGCTCTTGTCTACGTGCTGGTCGCTCATCGCAGCGCGGGGAGCAGGTCGAGGAGTGCCGTCAGGAGAGAGGTCGGCGCCGCCAGGAGGCCCGGAGTGACGGCGTCGACCATCCGGTCGATGATCCCGTCGAGGCTCCAGTCGTACTTTACGCGGGCGAGAATCAGCAGCGCGAGGATGATCGCGCTGTAGCAGGCGATCGCGATGACGTTCGCGACGAGGAACGCCGTCGTGTTGCGCGCGGCGCCGCGGGCTCGCCGCGACGCGCCCTTGACGCCGCGCTGGAACGACGCCATCAGGAGGTCGCGCTCCAGACGCCCGGCCCGCTCCAGGAAGCGGGGGTCGGAGGTCGCGTCGCCCGAGGACGTGAGAATGTCGCGGGCCGCGGCGTCCGGGTCCCACTCGCGCTCCATCACCGCCGACTGCCAGCGCTTCGTCGCGCGCTTCTCGGCGAGGTTGAGCTCGACGAGCATCCCGGCCGCCATGCGGCGCCAGGCCACGAGCTCGGCGCCGTCGAGCTGGACGCGGTCGCCGTGGACGGCCTCGGTCGGGCCGGAGGGGGCCGGCGGCGCGGGCGGCGGCGGAGCAGACGAGGGCAGCGCGACCGGCGCGGGGCGCGAGGCGACCGCAACCTGGGGCCGCGGCGCGGGCGCCTCCTCGACGATCTCCTCGAGCACCGCCGCGGGCGCCTCGAAGCGGAACTTCGCGCCGCACCAGGCGAACACGGTGCCGCCGGCGAGGTCGCCCTCCTCGACCATGTCGCCGTCGACGATCAGTGCGTCGTCGCCGCGGACCCGGACGACCTTCGGGGGCTCGTCCCACACGTGCAGCTCGCCGGCGGCGCCCTCGATCTCGACGTGGACGCCCCGGCTGCCCGGCGCGCCGATGCGCGTCAGGCCGGGCCGCAGGGGGGTGACGATCGTCCTGTCGCCGGTGGTGATCTCCAGCTTCGGGTCGCTCATGGCGCAGGTGATACTCGATGGGTCCTTCCGAGACGGGCGAAAAGGGCCCGGGGCGTGCCTTAGCACCGCTGCGCGGCGCGGTGACTCCCCTGGCGTGGCAGGCTAGGGACGTCATGATCCGCTCCCTCGCCCTCCGGGCCCCGCTCGCTCGCGCCGCCGCCGTCGCGCTCTCCGCCGCACTCGCCTCCGCCGCGGCGGCCCAGGACGACGACTGGGTCGTCCTGCCGCTGCCCGCCGACCTCGGTGACGCGGGGAGCGCCGGGACGCCCGCCCTCCTCGACGGCCGGCACCTCTACCTGGACCGCGGACCGAGCGAGCTGGAGACCACCCTCGGGCCGCTCGTCCCCTCGCGCGCCGCCGAGGAGATCGTCTGGCGCGCGATCCAGGGCGCCGAGCAGACCTCGGCGACCGTCGACGCGCTCGGGAACTCGCTCCTGATCCGCGGCCCCCTGGAGGCCCGCGAGGCCGGCGCTGCCGCGCTGAAGGAGCTCGGCGCGGACCTCGACGCGCTGCACTTCGACGTCCGCGCGGCGCTCCAAGCGTCGGACGAGACGGGCGACGTCCGCGAGCCCGTCTTCGACGAATCGCGCCGCGTCCGCTCGGGCGCCTCGGCGTCGTTCGGCAAGCGCTCGACCCGCTCGTTCCTGGCCGACTTCGACGTCGAGGTGGCGAACGAGATGGCGATCGCCGACCCCGTCGTCGGGTCGATCCTGGAGGGCGAGACGCTGCACCTCTGGGTCTCCTCGTTCCTCGACGAGACCGGCGCGCGGCGGCCGTTCGTCCAGGGACTGCTCGACGTCGCGCGGGTCACGGAGACGTCGACGTTCGACCCCGACGTCTTCGAGCTCGGGCCGATCACCCAGCCGAAGGTCGCGTCGGTCCAGGTGCTCTTCGCGGGGCCGGTCGACGAGCGAGGGCTGCTGAGCGTCCAGCTCGGGGGGCTCGCCAGCGAATGGTCCGATCGCTCCCTCACGATCCGCGTCGTCCCTTCCGACGCCACGACGGACGCGGCGCGGATCGTCGACCTGGGCCGAGGCCTGTGGCGCGGGCGCCTCACCCGGCCGCACGCGATGTTCGGCGAGGGGCGCGGACTGCAGATCACGACCGGGCCGACGCCCTCCAGCCTCACGCAGCTCTTCTTCGCGAGCGGCGGGCGGAGCCAGGGTCCGCGCCCGGTGCTCGGAGAGGCGATCGTCGTGTTCGACGCGCCCGCCGTCGCGTCGGCGAACCGCATGCGCACCCTCTCCGAGGGCCTCGATCCCAGGGAGCCGTCGCCCGGCGTCGCGGTCCGGCTCGACGGAGTGCGCGCGATGTTCCGCGCGTCGGAAGGAGCGCTCCTGCGCGTGGCCAGCGTCGTCGAAACCAGCTACGTCGCCGACTACGACCCGCAGGTCGCGAGCGTCGCCGCCTTGAGCGACCCGATCTCGCGCGTCGCGTCGTCCGGAGTCGTGGTCGAGGCGGTGCTGCAGGGCGGCGTCCTCGTCGGGCGCGGGATGCGACGGACGACCGAGATCGAGGTCGTGCAGGCGGTGTCGCCGGCGGACATCGGTCGCATCCAGCTTCCCGTCCAGACGGATTCGAGGTTCCCGCTTCGTGTCCGCGCCGGCGAGACCGTGCAGCCCGCGGAGGGCATCGAGGTGGCGCGCCGGGACGACAGCGCCCCGGAATCGCCTCGGTGACCGGACGACGCTCCGAAGGTAGTGCCCGAAGGGTTAGGCTGAGGTGCATCGGGCCTCCTGCCGGCCCGACGAAGACACCTTGAAGCTCGGCCTCCACCAATCCGCTCGCCTGGAGCAGCGACTGATCCAGTCGCCGCAGATGATCCAGGCCATGCAGATCCTGCAGCTCCCGCTGCTGGACCTGTCGGAGCGCATCGAGCAGGAGCTGACGGAGAACCCGTTCCTGGAGGTCGTCGAGCCGGACGGCGAGAGCGCCGGATCCAGCGAATCCTCGGGCTCCGACGGAGCGGACGCGGGTTCCGAGACCGGCGCGGAGGCGATGCTCGACCTGCTCGAGCGGATCGACCGAGACTTCGGCGACGGTACGCAGTCGTCCCGCGTCGCCCAGGCCGGCGATGAGGGCGATCGCAAGTACGAGGCGATGCTCAACGCGCCGGAGGGCTCCCAGTCCTTCGCCGACGCGGTCCTCGACCAGCTCGGGACGCTGGAGCTGAGTGAGCGGGAACGCACGGTGCTGGAGTACGTCGTCTGGTCGATGGACGAGCGCGGCTACCTGACCGAAACGCCCGCGACCCTGGCCGAGGAGCTGACGCGCGAGGTCCAGCGGACGCTCGGCGCCGTGCCGGCCGCGGCGATCGACAACGGATCGGCCGTGGAGGCGATCGCGACCGAGGACACGCCGCCCGTGGCCTCACCCGCGGAGCCGACGGACGGCCCCCCGCCGTCGAACGGCGCGATCGCTCCCGACGACCACGAGGACGACCTCTCCGACGAGGACATGGTCGTCACGGAGGACGAGGTGCGCGACGCGCTGGAGCGACTGCGGGAGACCATCCACCCCGGCCTCGGCGCGCTCGACCTGCGCGAGTGCCTCCTGCTCCAGCTCCCCGGCGCCGGCCTGTGGGATCCGTTCATGCGGCAGCTCATCGAGGACCACCTCGACGACATCCGCGCGAATCGGCTGCCGCAGATCGTCCGGGCGACCGGGCGGGACATCGAGGACGTCAAGGCGGCCATCGAGCTCATCCAGGGCCTCGACCCCGCCCCCGGCGCGGGATTCGGCGATGCGTCGGCGGAGGTCATCCACCCCGAGGTGATCGTCGAGCTCGACGAGGACGAGTTCGTCGTGCGGCTCGACCGCGAGCGGACGCCGCAGCTCCGCCTGAGCCCGATGTACCAGACCACCGCCTTCCGCAAGATGCTGAAGGAGGGCGACAAGGACGAGCGCGAGTGGGCCAAGAAGCGGCTGGAGGCCGCGAGCTGGTTCATCGACGCGCTCGCCCAGCGCCAGTCGACGCTGGAGCGGATCGCGAACGCGCTCTTCCGCCGCCAGAGGGCCTTCCTGGAGCGCGGCAAGGAGGCCCTGAAGCCGCTGCGGATGCAGGAGATCGCCGACGAGGTCGGCGTCCACATCTCGACGGTCTCGCGGGCGGTCGCGGGCAAGTACGCGCAGACGCCGCGCGGGATCTTCCCCCTGAAGTTCTTCTTCACGGGCGGCACCACCAAGTCCTCGGGCGAGGAGACCAGCCAGGTCTCGATCAAGGAGCGGATCAAGAAGATCGTCGCCGCCGAGGACTCGGCGAAGCCCCTCTCCGACGAGGGGATCGCCAAGGCGCTGGAGGAAACCGACGGGATCAAGATCGCCCGCCGGACGGTGACGAAGTACCGCAAGGCGCTCGGGATCCCCTCCTCGACGCAGCGGCGGACGTACTAGACGGGTCCTCGGAGGGGCCCGCGGCGGGTATCCTGTCCGGCTCCGAACGCGGCGCGGACGCTCCCGCCGCGCCCGACCCACCGCGATCCAGATGAACGTCAAGGCGACCGAACTGCGCAAGGGGCAGGTGCTGCTCAAGGACGGCAAGCTCCTCCTCATCACCGACTACAGCCACAGCACGCCGGGCAACTGGCGGGCGATCATCCAGGTCAAGACGCGCGACCTGCAGTCGGGTGGTACCGGGTCGTTCCGGCCGTCGGCGGGCGAGCAGTTCGAGGTCGCATTCCTCGACAAGAAGAAGGCGCAGTACCTCTACCAGGAGGCGACCGGCGACTACGTCTTCATGGACGCGGAGACCTACGACCAGTTCAACATCTCCAAGGAGCTCGGCGAGGACAAGATGCCCTTCGTCAAGGAGTCCGAGGAGATCGAGATCACCTGGCACGAGACGACGCCGGTGTCGATCGCGCTACCGACGCAGGTCGTCCTGGAGGTCACCGAGGCCGAACAGGCGGTGAAGGGCAACTCCGCGACCAACATCAAGAAGGACGCGGTGCTGGAGACCGGGTTCAAGATCCGGGTCCCGCTGCACGTGAACGCGGGGGACAAGGTGAAAGTCAATACCGACACTGGCGAGTTCGTGTCGCGGGCCTGAATGCGATCGCCTGCGGGGGCGCGGCCGTCCGGGCCGGTCCGCTTACGCGGACGTTGATGTCTCTGGCGCATCCGCTGACGCGGATGCAGCTAGCGCAACTTCACCGCAGTCCCATACGCCAGCAGCTCCGCCGCCCCCGACATCACCTGCGACGTGACATACCTCACGTTGATCACCGCATCGGCACCGACCCGCTCCGCCTGAGCGATCATCCGCCGCTGCGCTTCCGTGCGCGACTCGGTGATCATCTCGGTGTACTCCTTGATCTCGCCGCCGACGAGCGTGCGCAGCCCCGCGAGGATGTCCTTGCCGACATGCTTCGCGCGGATCGTGCTGCCGCGGACGATGTCCAGAGCCTCACCGATCTCCCTTCCGGGAACGAAATCCGTCGTGGTCACGATCATGGTCTGACGCGCAGTGATCAGGGTTCGTCGAGGAGCGAGCGATCGTTCTCGCGGTCCTCGTAGCGCTCCCAGAGCAGGGAGCCGAGCAGGATGAGGAGTCCGATCCCGGCCATCGACAGGCCGATCCGGATCGGGAGTGGGAGCTCGAGGAGGTAGACCCAGAGCTCCTGCAGAGGCTCGATGAGCCACGTCAGGATCAGCAGCGCGCCGACCCCGATGAACAGGAATCCGGTGATGCGGACGAGGCGGATCATTCGCCGAGCACCCCCTCGACGCGCCGGTCCGCGAGCCGCTCCGCCACGAACGAGCCCCCCACCATGAGCACGCCGGTGGCGACGAGCCCGAGCCCCCAGTCGAGCTGGGCCGGCAGGTCGAGGTGCTCCCACGCGAGCCGCGCCAGGCGAAACGCCGTGTAGGACCCGGCGAGCAGGAGTCCTGCGCGCCACAGGAGCAGCCCGACGAGCTGAGTGCGACTCACGACCTCATACTAGAGACCGTCACCGATCCGTCCCAAGATCGAAGAACCCATCCCGAACCGATGCACGCCACATCCAGAGCCTCACGCCTCGCCCTGACCGCGGTCCTCGCGACCGTGGCCGCCCTCACCGCTGGCTGTCCCTCCACGGGCGGCTGATGAACCAAGTCCGGTGCCGCTTCGGTGAAGCGGACGAACGACGCGCAGCTCCTCGCACTCATGGGGCCGACGGACGCAGCGATGACTCCCGTCGGCGGCACGGTGTCTCAAGACGACGACGGACGCGCGACGCCGCGCTGACACGCGACCCGGAGTGGGTCGCGCGCCCACTGGACGCCGGCGAGATCGTGGAGAGCGAGTTACTCTGCGAACGTTCCATCCCCGTGCCGATGAGCCCGCTCGGCGCGGATCCCGACCAGTCCGCCTGGCGTCTTCCGATGCAATCGATCGAACGCACCCCGCGCCGGGGGAACGAACGGCGCTCCATGAAGGCCCCGACGCGCCTTCGACTCGCCGTCACGTGCACGCTCGCCGGTGTGGCCGCAGTCTCCACCAGCTGCGTCAGCTTCGGTCCGTCCCTGGCCGAACAGTCCCGCGATCACTTCGACACCCGACCGACGCGCGTGCAGCCGCTCCGGGTCGGTCGCGTCGTCGGTTCGACCGGGACGACGCGCGGAAACACGAGCACGCCAGCAAGTCCACGACGCGTGGCAGCGCGCGAGGCCGCAGCGCCCGCGAAGCCCGCAGGCATCGTCGCGGCCGGAGCGCTGCGCCATGTCCAGCTCCTGGAGATCGAGCCCCACTCGCGCGCCTCGCGCGGTCTCGTGCGCTTCGCGACCTCCGAGCACCGCGGCATCGGCGCGAGCCGCATCCGCGTACACGAGATGCCGATGCGAAGCGGCGTCTCCGCCGAGACGGCCGTACCGCTGGAGGAGACCGCCTCCACGCTCGACCTGCCCTTCGGCCTGTTCAGCGGCTCGACGTGGCGAGTCCGACCGCCCTGGCGCGTTTTGGAGCTCGACGACGAGCTCTTCGTCGTCGCCCACGACCAGGTCGGCCGGCGCCTGAAGCTCATCAAGCTGGAGACCGGCACGACCGTCTACACGCTGGAGGACTGCCGCGGACTGGAGGACGCGCGCATCCGCGACGACGGGATCGACCTCCTGGTCCGGACGGGTCGCGGCGTGCGCGCCGTCGCCCTCAACTCGACCGGCGCCGTGCGCAACGTGCACGACGTCCCGACGCCGTCGGCTGACGACTCCGTCGCGACCTTCGTTAGCTCCGACCCGGGCGAGCCGGCACCGCTGGAGATCGTCGTCGCAGGATGGCGCGCGGGGTACCTCGTCGGCGTGCGCTTCGACCTGGTGACGAACGAGTCCCGCTCGTACGTGCTGGAGTTCGAGGAGCCCGAGCCGACCAGCCTGCGCGTGGCGGCATGGGGCAGCGGCACGCTGCGCCGCGTCGCGATCGGCATGCCCGGCGCCGTCGACACGGACGGTCGGGTGCTGCTCTACTCGGACGACGGCGACGCCGGCCCGAAGCTCCTGCACGACCTGCACCCGAACGGCTCGTCGTTCTCCGAGACGCAGCGCGAGGAGTTCTCCCACTGGCAGCACGAGTACGGCCAGGACGTGCGGTTCATCCCCGACATGGACGGCGATTCGCTGCCCGAGCTCGCGATCGGCGCGCCCGGCGGGGTGCTCTCGTGGCACGTCGACCTCGTCGCTCACGGGACCGGGAAGAGCCTGCGCCACTGCGCCACGAACGAAGCGCTCTACCGGATCGGAACCAACCTCTCGCTCGACGAGAGCGGTCGGTACATGTTCACCGGCGGCGGCTACGTCGGATGGCCGGAGTCGCTGGAGAGCGACGCCCACGCGGTGCTGTTCGACCTCCAGCGCGACCCCGGGATCGCGGCGACGTTCCGCGTGAACGGGCCGGCGCCGACGACGACTCCCTGATCAAGAGAATCGGATCAGGGGAATCGCCAGACCTCGATCGAGAGGTCCCGGCCCTCGACGAGGACCGGGAACCGCTCGACGAGGCGGCACTCGTCGCCGAGGAAGCGCCGCAGCCGGGCGCGGTCCTCGCTGCGGAACGTGTTGAGGTAGTCCGTCCTCAGCACGAACCACATGCGCCTCCCCTCCTGCGCCCAGGTCTCGTACACGCGGGCCTGGTAGCGGTCGAGGTGCACGACGCTGTCGGGCCGGCGGACGTCGGTCTCGCGGCCGCCGGTGAGGTAGAACTCGGTGACGGTCGACGGCAGCGACAGGACGAGGTCGTCGGGCGCACGGCGCTGCGCGACGAGTCGAACCGCCTCGCGCCAGCGCGGGCGCTGCCCGCCCTGGACCGTCAGGTAGAGCATCGACTCGGCGAGCTGCGGCAGCACGAGCGCCACCGCAAGCGCCGCCGGGATCGCGCGCGTCCGCCCCAGGTCGTCGAAGCCGATCGGCCAGGCCGCGACCAGCGCGATCCACGGGAACAGCACGAACGCGTACTGCGCGCTGACCGTCGCGAGGGTAGCGGCGGCCGCGAGTGCGGCGCCGCCCAGCACCGGCACGAGGAGCGCGAACAGGCCCGGCCGATCGCGGCGGACGATCATGAGGACCGCGGCGGCGACGGCGACCGCGCCGAGCGCGGGCGTCACGTAGGAGCCCGTCGAGAGCGCGAAGTGCGCGACGCCGGAGAGCGGGTTGCCGACCGCCTTCTCGGACACGTACGAGCTCCACACACCCCACACGAACGGGATCGCGAGCGCGCCCGGAACCGCGAACAGAAGGAACGCGGTGCGGCTCGCGCGCCGGACTCGGGCGTGCCCGTCCGGCGGCGAGAACAGGAGCGCTCCGCCAAGCGCCGCGGCGGCGATCGCCCCGGACAGGTGGAACAGGACGCCGACGCCCGCGACGGCGATGCCCAGCGCGGCGCGGATCCAGCTGCCCGCGAAGGCCCCACGGATCGTCACGCCGGCTCCGACGAGCGACGTCGCCTGGACGAGCGTGTAGAAGCGCGCCGTCTGCGACCACTGGAGCTGCCACGCGCTCACGGCGACGACGAGCGCCGCCAGCGCGGCGCGGCGCCCGCCTGCGAGAGGGCGGAACGCCCAGTGCGTCAGGGGGATCGCGGCGAACCCGGCGAGGGCCGGCAGGAGCCGGAGCGCCGTCTCGGTCGGCTCGCCGCCGAGGGCCTCGACGGTCCAGCGGACCAGCACGTAGCCGACGTCGTTCGTCAGGCCTCCGAGCGACCGGTGGGCGTCGCCCCACGTCAGGACCTCGTCGAACCACAGGCTCCACCGGCCGAGCCGGACGAAGCGCAGCAGCCCGAGGGCGAGCGCGAGCCCGAACAGGATGAGCTCGAGCGCACCGGGGCTCTCGTCGCGCCCGCGCGGGGACGCCGCGGCGGAGTGCGTCGATTCGAGAGCGGTCGGGCGGGCCATGGCAGGCCCCCATGATCGCGTCGGGGGCGCCTCGTTCCAGAGCAACTTCCGTCGGGTCCAGTTCCGGCTCCAGCCGGGGGCCCACTTCCGGCTCCAGCCGCGGGCCCCGGCGGCCGAGAGAGATCCCGGGTGGCGAGACGCCGCCCCGACGCCCAGAATCCCACCATGGCCCGCAGCTCGCCCCATCGCCCCGGCCGCCCCGCACGCCTCGCCGCCGCCCTCCTGGCCCTCGCGCTGTCGACGGGCTGCATCGCGGCCCGCCGCCCGGTCGTGCTCGACTCGACCCCCCCGGGCGCCGAGGTCTTCATCGACGGCGCCAGCTCCGGGCACGCGACGCCCTGCCAGATCCAGCTTCCGAACAAGGCGCGGACGTTCGAGTTCCGGCTGGAGGGCTACAAGACCGAGGTCCGCCAGGTCGTGATCGGCGACCGCTCGACCGTCGTCTACTACCTCGACGGGTTCACGAACATCACGACCTGGCCGTTCCCGCTCTTCCTGAGCGCGAAGGACTTCTTCTTCCCGATCAAGGTCGACGACGGCGAGTTCCCCTCGCGCATCCACATCCGGTTCTCGCGCACGCGCGCGGCGCGCGGACCCGAGGCGCAGGAAGCGGCGTTCCGGACCCCGTGAGCGACCGCCCCGCCGTCTTCCTCGACCGCGACGGCACGCTGAACCGGGAGGTCGACGACCTCGACGACCCCGATCGGCTCGAGCTGCTCCCGGGCGTGACCGAAGCGCTGCGCGCGCTCCAGTCCGCGGGCTACCTCCTGTGCGTCGTCACGAACCAGAGCGGCGTCGCCCGCGGGATGTTCGACGAGGCGCGCCTCGCGGAGATCCACGGGCGCCTCAGGGCCCTCCTCGCGGAGGAGGGCGTGACCCTCGACTGGATCGGCTACTGCCCCTACCACCCGAACGAGGGCCGGCCGGCGTACCGGGCGGACTCGTGGTGCCGCAAGCCGCGGCCGGGGATGCTCGTGGAGGCCGCCGCGCGCCTGGGGATCTCGCTGGAGCACTCGTGGTGCGTCGGCGATGCGCTGCGCGACGTCGACGCCGGCGAGCGCGCCGGCGCGCTCGGCCTGCTGGTCCGCACGGGCAAGGGCGCGGACGAGGAGCGGCGGGCCCTCGCCGCCGGCCGCACGGTCGAGGCCTACGACGACCTGCAGGCCGCCGCGGACCGGATCCTCCTCCGCTGACGGGCTCGCGCCGGGCGGCCGGACTTCGCAGAATCGCGGCGCGAGGCGACCCGCCTCCCGCCCACCATGACGTCGACGGCCACCCGCCCGAAAGCACTGGTCCTGCGCGGACCGGGCACCAACTGCGAAGACGAGACCCTGCGCGCCCTGCGGCTCGGAGGGGCCGAGGCCGACCTCCTGCGGAGCGACGTCGCGGCCCGCGAGCCGAGCCGGCTGGACGGCCACGCCGTGCTCGTCTTCGCGGGCGGGTTCAGCTACGGCGACGACCTGGCCGCGGGGCGGGTCTGGGGCGCCGATCTGCGCACCCGCCTCGGTGCGGCGCTCCGGGCCCACGTCGATCGCGGCGGTCGGATCCTGGGCGTCTGCAACGGGTTCCAGGTGCTCGTCGAGTCGGGGCTGTTCGAGCCGGACACCGCCGCCGACGAGCGCAGCGTGTCGCTCTTCGCGAACGCCTCGAACCACTACGAGTGCCGCTGGGTGACGCTGGAGGCCCAGGAGAGCCGCTGCACCTGGCTGAAGGCCGGTGAGCGGATGCCGTGCCCCGTCGCGCACGGCGAGGGACGACTCGCCGTACGGGACGACGCCGCGCTGGAGCGGCTGCGCACGAACGGGCAGATCGTCCTGACCTACGTGAACGAGGACGGCGCTCCGGGCGAGCCGGCGGGCTACCCGGCGAACCCGAACGGCTCCGCGGGCGACGTCGCGGGGATCTGCGATCCCACCGGCCGTGTCGTGGGCCTCATGCCCCACCCCGAGCGCAACCTGGACCCGTGGAACCACCCGCAGTGGACGCGGCTGGGCGGGAAGCGGACCGAGGGAGAGGGCCTCGCCTTCTATCGCGCGCTGGTGGAATCGGCGATGGGCGATTCCTAGAGTCGACCTCACCATGAGGCGCACCCACCTGCGAGCGGCGCTGGCCCTCGCCGTCGTCCTTCCGGGCGCGACGCTTTCGTCGTCGTGCGCGGTGCCCGCAGCCGCCGGCGCGGCGGTCCTCGTCAATGACGAGTTCGTCGACAACAGCCAGTCGGTGCTCGTCCCGTACGACGTCGAGTACGTCTGGGCGGCGGCCAAGAGCACGCTGTCGCACATGACGACGGACCTGCTCGACGTCGACTCCGACCTGCGGACGATCACGACGTACGTGGACGGCGCCGAGGTGACCGTCCAGGTCCAGACCTACGACGTGGGCCAGACCCAGATCCGCGTCGCCGCGAAGCGCTACCTCGTCTACAGCGACGAGGTCGCCGCGAGCGTGCGGGACGGGATCGTCCGCGACCTGAGCTGACCCCACCATGGAACGGAGCGGGCGGTGCAGGATGGCGCCGGGCTCACAGCGACGTCATGCGGTCGCCACGCGGCCCGGCGGTAGGATGCTCGCGCTCATGCGGACCCCCACCCTCCAACTCTGCGCCGCCCTGGCCGCGTGCTGCCTCGCGCTGGCCGCGACGTCCTGCAGCTCGTTCTCGTCGAGCGGCGGGCGCGGCGCGTTCTCCGACAAGGACCGCGAGTCCGCGTTCACCTCGGACCACGACCGCGACATCGAGACGGTCTGGGCGCGGGTCAAGGAGACGCTCGCGCACCTCTCGACGCGTGTCCCCCGCTTCGACGAGGCGACGCGGAGCGCCTACGCGACGGTGGACGAGGGCTCGATCCGTGCGGAGGTCGGCGAGACGCGACCGGGCCGGTCGCGGATCTACATGAAGGCGCGCCGCTACGGCAAGGACGCGCCCGAGCTGGCCCGGTCGGTGCTCGACCGGATCGGCCGCGAGATCGAGCGCTGAACTCCTTCTTCCGGGGCCGGGGCGGGCGCGCTCACGAGCCGAGCTCGCGCAGCACCTCTTCCAGGCGCCCCTCATCGCGCAGCCGCGCGGTGCAGTCCGAGCAGACGCCCGACAGCCGGAGCATGTGCCCGGTCATGATGAACCCGAGGCGCGCCGCGTTCTGGCGCTGGAGCGCCTCGATCTCCTTGTCCTGGAACTCGGCGATCTTGCCGCAGACGCGGCACACCATGTGGTCGTGGTGCTCGTGGCCGAGCACGTGCTCGTAGACGACCTCGCCGCGGCCGGTCTCGACGGCCTCGATGAAGCCGCCGCGCTCCAGCACCTCCAGGGTGCGATAGACGGTGGCGCGCGAGACCGCCGGCCCTTCCTCGGCCTTGAGCCACTCGTACATCCGCTCGACGCTGAAGTGCTCGTGCACCTCGAACGCCTTGTCGAAGATGCGCCGACGCTGAGGCGTCATCTTCAGGTTCTGCTGCCTGAGGAACTCCTCGAAGCGCTGCTCGATCTTGCTGTGGTCCAAACTCGCTTGGTCGCTCGCCATCGGTGGCAGGTCTCTCGCCGTACGTGTCCTCGCGGGTCGGGGCGGAGCCGGGTCAGGGTGCGCGCCGTCCTGATCCTGGCCTGTAGAGCCGCTCGAGTGCCGCAGGCGGGACACCACACTCGAATAGCCCCCTGAGGATCCAGTTTCTTGTGGTGCATCGCAAGACTCCCTCCTCCTGCCAGCGGCGCGCGGAGATCACGAGCTCGGCGTCCTCCAGGACCTGGATCCGGGTCATGCGCCTCAGTCGCTTGGAGAGATCGACGTCCTCGAAGAGCGGGAGGTCCCGGAATCCACCCGCATCGCGGTACAGGCTGGCGCGGACGGCGAGCCCCGAATCGCCGTACACCATCCCCCGGTTCGCGCGCGCGTCGGCGGCGCGCTCGATCCAGCGGTAGACGCGGTCGGGAGCGTCGATCACCTGGGCCATTGCGACTGCGTCGCAAGATCGATCACCGTCCGGTCCGAGGGCCGCGCGGATCGACCGGAGCGCGCCGAGCCTCGGGAGGCTGTCGGCGTGCAGGAAGAGGAGCACCTCCGCGCCCTCCTCCAGGAGCCGCTCGGCCGCCGCTCGGAGCTGGAGACCGCGGCCGCGTCCCGTCGGGAGGCAGACCGCGCCGCGCGCGCGGACGAGGTCGGGCGTGCCGTCGGTCGAGCCCCCGTCGGCCACGACGACGAGGTCGGCGCGGTCCGTTCCGTCGCTCGGGTCGAGGAGCCGCGCGAGCAGCCGGGGGAGCGTCTCGGCCTCGTTCAGCGCGCAGATACCGACGCCCAATCGGAGTGGATCCCCGCGGAGGGGCGCCTCGCGCGCGGGCTCGTCGGGCGGGGACGCCGGGGCGCTCACGCGCCGGTCGTCGCCTGCTTGCGGGCCTCGCGGCGACGGCCGATGTCGGTGCGGCAGAACTTGCCGTCGAACGCGATGTGCTCGTATGCCTCGTAGGCGCGCGCGCGGGCCTCCTCGGCGCTGTCGCCCATCGCGGTGACCGTCAGGACGCGACCGCCGCTCGTGACGACGTCCTCGTCACCGTCGAGGCTGCGGGATCGCCGGGTGCCCGCGTGGAACACCACCGCGCCCTCGACCGCGTCCGCGGCCTCCAGCCCGGTGATCCGATCGCCCTTGCGGGGACTCCCGGGGTAGCCCTCCGCCGCGGCGACGACGCCGACGCAGGTGCTGGCGTCCCACTCGGGCGTCTCGATGCTCTCCAGCTCTCCGCGCGCGGTCGCGCGCAGGATCGGAACGACGTCGCTCTTGAGGCGGCGCATCAGCGCCTGGCACTCGGGATCGCCGAAGCGGACGTTGTACTCGATGACGCGCGGCCCGCCCTCGGTCAGCATCAGGCCGATGAAGAGCACGCCGCGGAACGGGATCTGCTCGCGGCGCAGCATGTGGATCGACGGCAGCAGGACGTGCTGCTCGATCTGCTTGTAGATGCGCTTGCCGAGCTCCGGGACGGGCGAGTACACGCCCATGCCGCCGGTGTTCGGGCCGACGTCGCCGTCGCCGACCTGCTTGTGGTCCTGGACGGGCTCCAGGACGAGCACGGACGCGCCGTCGGTGATCGCGAAGACGCTCGCCTCCTCGCCGACGAGGAATTCCTCGACCAGGATCGTCGTGCCCGCGTCGCCGTGGCGGCCCTCCTCCATGACCGCGTCGACCGCGGCCTTGGCCTCGGCGAGGTCGTGGCAGATGTAGACGCCCTTGCCGGCGGCGAGGCCGTCGGCCTTCACGACCTGCGGCCAGGCGGTGCAGCCCTCCAGGTAGCCCTTGGCCTGGCCCGAGCGGTCGAAGCTGCGGGCGGTCGCGGTCGGGATCCGATGGGTGCGCAGCAGGTCCTTGGTGAACGACTTGGACGCCTCGAGCTGCGCGCCCTCGGCGCCGGGCCCGAACACGTCGAAGCCCGCGTCGCGCAGCCGGTCCGCGAGCCCCGCGGCGAGCGGGTCCTCGGGCCCGATGACGACGAGACCGGGCGCCTCCGCGCGCGCGAGCGCGAGCACGGCGTCGGCGTCGTTCGGGTCGACCCGCGCGAGGCGCGCGACGCCCGAGATCCCTGCGTTCCCCGGGGCACAGATCACCTCGTCGACGAGGGGCGACTGAGCGATCTTCCAGCAGAGCGCGTGCTCGCGCCCCCCGGAGCCGATGACGAGGACCTTGATGGAATCTTCGGGGGAGGGCATGCGCGCGTGGCCGCGGTGCGGAAGCAGGCGTGTGCGGACGAGCCGAGCCGCAGGATGGTAGCCGAGGGCGCCCGGACGCGCCGCTCTCGAGGCCGCGAAGGCGGCGACGAGGTGCCCCGGAAGGAGCCGCCACGCCCCCCCTCCTCCGACGCGCGCCCATGGGCTACCCTTGCCTCGGGCAGGGGTGCGCTTCTGCCCGGGGCGGGGTGTACCTCAGTTGGTAGAGGCGTAGCTTTGGGTGCTACGAGTCGCTGGTTCGAGTCCAGTCACCCCGACCATCCTGGCGCGATGCGTCCGGGGGAGCCCGCGCAGTCGGGCGAGGAGAGTGCCGGAGCCGGCGTGGATCGGGTGTGCGCCTTCGCGGGCGCGAGGTCGCGCCCGGAGCTGGAACGAACGCGTCGGCGCGAACGGAGAGCCCGTCTTCGTCCGCAGCTCGACCAACGTCGGTCTCAACCTGTTCATCCTGGTCAAGCTCTTCGGCGACACCGACATGGCGGGCCTGATCGACGATCTGACCGAGGACATCGCCAACGAGAACGGTGACAGGGTCCGTGTGATCCAGTCCTCGTCGGAGAACTACTGGTACGGCTTCCCGCCCTTCACCTGGATTCCTCACGCCGGTCGTGACGACGGTCACGGCCGACTACGAGCCGACGGAGGAGGAGCTCGCGAAGCGCGACGCCGCCGAGAGCGAGTGACCGCCGCGGCGGCCCGGGTGCCGATCGGGAGCACCCGGGCTGCCCCCGGCGCCGTCCCCGGCCGGGTATCCTCCCACGCCGAAGCGCCCGTAGCTCAGCTGGATAGAGCACCGGATTTCTAATCCGGCGGTCCCAGGTTCGAGTCCTGGCGGGCGTGCCAGCCCGGCGCAGACTCCGTCCCCTTGCGCCCGCTCAAGTCGCGGGCCAGGGGGGCCGATCCCCAGCACCATGGAGCGCACCGCCCGCCGCCTTGGATCGCTGATCGCCGTCACGCTCGGGCTGCTCGGCCTGCTCGCGCTGGTCTGGACGGCGACGTCCGGGGCACCCGCCCCTGCCGTCCACGCACGCCCGCTTCCGTCGACGCCGCCGGCGAGCGTCACGGCGGACGCCGCGCCGAACGCTCCCGCGGTCCCGTCGACGGGTCGCGAGGCGGTCGAGTCGGAGTCGGCACCTCCGGCTGCGGATTCCGCCACGGACGTATGGATCGTGCGCGGTCGGGTCCGCCGAGGGTCCTACGGGTCGTTCCCGCGCGCTCCGCTCTCGCTCCGGCTGCATTTCGGTGCCGAGGTCACGCAGGCCCCCTTCCACGAGGTCGACCTCGTCGCGGATGATCGCGGCGCCTTCGAGTGGCGGGGAGAGCGGCCGGAGCAGACGGTCCTGGTCGAGGTCGTGCCGCGGCTCGACGACCACAAGGTCGGCGCTGCGACGCGAGTGATCCATGCGGGCGACGCCGCTCCGAAGGACCTCCAGCCGTACGCGTACGCGCTGGACGCGCGCGTGGTGGGCCGGGTACTCGACGAGGATGGAGCCCCGATCCCGGGCGCCGAGGTCGAGTCGCACCTGAGCGGGACGACCACGGGACCGGACGGCGGGTACGAGCTCCCGATGGACTCGGCCTACCCGTCGCCGACCCTGCGCGCGGGCGCGGACGGGTTCGCGTGCGCATCGCTCGGCATCGGTACGCTCGACCGCGCGACGTTGCTGGCGCCCGACCTCGTGCTGCGCCGCGCGGTCGAGGTCACGGGCCACGTCGTCGACGCGAACGGCGACCCGGTCGTGGGCGCGACGGTGACGGCGCACCCGCGCCGGCTCGTCCACACGACCACCGACGGAGCCGGACGGTTCCGGCTCGGCCGCATCGACCCCGCGAAGGAGCGCACGTGGCTGACGGCCAGTCGGGAGGGCTTCTTGGACGGCTCCCTGACGATCGACACGGCGTCGACGGAGGACGACGTGGAGATCGTGCTCGGCGCCGGCTGCCGCGTGACCGGCCGCGTCGTCACGCGGGACGGCGCGCCCGTCCCGGGCGCCACGGTCTGGGTCGGATCGAGCCCGGGCGTGGGCGGACCGTCGGCGCGAGCCGACGCGAGCGGGACGTTCCTGCTCGAGACCGCGCCTGCGGGCCGCACGTCGCTGTGGGCCGTGCAGGCGGGCTACGCCGCCGCCGAGGAGCGCGTGACTCTCCCCGGCGACGGCGAGGAGCTGGCGGACGTGACCCTCGTCCTGAGGGAGGAGCGCCGCCTCGCGGGCAGGGTCGTCGACGAGGACGGAGCGCCCGTCGCGTGGGCGGACGTTCGCGCGGGCGGAGCGGGGTTCCGGGGCCCGTATCCCGTGTACCTGGGGCCGGACGTACGGACCGACGAGGACGGCTACTTCGAGCTCACGTCGCTGCGCAAGAAGCGATTCACCATCACCGTGTGGGCCGAAGGCTGCGCGAAGCTGGAGCAGCGCGTCGTCGCCGGCACGGAGGACCTCGTCCTGCGCGTCGAGCGGGCGGGGCGGCTCGCCGGCCGCGTCGTCGACGGACGCACGGGCGCGCCGCTGGAGACGTTCGTCGTGCGCTTCATCGAGCCGGAGCTTGGCGAAGGCGAGCGTCGACTCCGTGGCTACGGCGCCGAGTGGGGTCGGCTCGGCTGCTCCTTCGTCGGCACGTCGGGCTACTGGCACTCGGGGACCGAGACCCCGGCGGTCGGGGCCGTGACAGGCATCGAAATCAGCGCGCCCGGCTACGCGCCGACGCGGTTCCGACGCGCCGTCGCGGAGAGGAGACCGGCGCCGGACGCGATCGTCACCGAGATGTTCGCCGGCACGCGCGTGATCGGCGTCGTCGTCGACTCCGCGACGGGTCGGCCGATCCCGGGCGTCCGCGTGCAGCGCTGCGAGGCTGCGCCCCCGGAGAGCCTGAGGAGGTTCGTCCCGGACGAGCGCGCGGTCGCCGAGACCGACGCGGACGGCCGCTTCTCCCTGGACGACCAGGTCGTCGGGTCGATCTACCTGATGGCGGAGGGCGACGACGTCCCGCTCACGATGGACGGGCCCTTCGTCGTCGAGGCGGGCGCGACGACGATCGAGCGGACGATCGAGGTCGGCTCCGGGGTCAGGCTGCACGGGAAGGTCCTCGACGGCCACGGCGTCGGGCGCGCCGGCGTGACCGTCCGCGCCGTCGCGCTCGAGCTTCCGGGTCAGGGCCTCCGGCTGCAGGCCACGACCGGTGACGACGGCGCGTACGCCGTCGAGGGACTCGTGCCGTCCCTGTACCACGTCAGCGTGGACCTCGAGCACGCGGGCGTGCAGCTGGGGAGCGACTTGCTGCAGCTCGTCGAGATTGGATCCGTGCCAGACGTCGGGCTCGACCTGCAGCCGAAGGGTCACGCGACGCTGCGCGGCCGGATCGAGTTCGACGGAGAGCTGCCGGAGGGCGTCGCCGTGCAGCTCTCGCCGCCCCGAACCGCGGACCCAGCTGCGGTCCGCAACCCGGGCCGGTGGGCGACCGGCCGCCGCGCGGCGGCGGTCGAGGACCGCGCGTTCACCGCCAACTTCCTGCAGCCGGGCAGGTGGTCGGTCCGCCTGAGCGCGACGACCGAAGCCGGGACCGTCTCCGGCCGCGCGACCGTCGAGGTGCCCGACGATGGCACCGTCGACGTGGTCCTGAGGCTCCGCGCTCGATGACGGGCGGCGGCGTTCAGCGGCCCGCGCTCTGTTCGTCGATCGCGACCGCGGCGATCGCCGCGGGGTGGACGATCTGCGCCTCGGAGGCGCCGCCACCTTCGGGAAACAGCGCCTCGTCGAAGTAGTTCCAGGTCGTCAGTGAGTCGTCGCTCTCCGGGTGCAGCAGGTGCGCGGTGAGCGGCGTGCAGGGCACGACCAGCGACCCGGCGGGCACGTCGATCGTCGCGGTGCGCCACGCGCCCTCGACGCTCACCTCGCGGTGGCCCTGGAAGGGGCGCTGGTTGCGCTTGGCCTCGGCCACGTCGAAGACGCGGAGCTCCAGCGTCCGCGACTCCTTCAGCACGCGCGGGACGCGGCCCAGGTGGATCTGGAGCGCGCGCAGCGTGACCTCGCTGGGCGCGACCACCACGAACTCGCGGCCGACCTCGACGTTGCGGGTCGGCGCGAACGCGACGCGGGCCTGCATCTCGACGAGGCGCACGGCGTCCGGGCCGGCGGCGACGCGGCGGCGGCCGGCCTGGAATCCCTCCTCGCGCGGTTCGAGGTCGATCTCGACCGTCGACACCTCGCCGACGCGGATCGGCACGCTCTCGCCGGGCACGAGCTCGCAGTCGACGCCGAGCATCCACGTCGGGTCGCCCGACGCGTCGACCCGCGAGGCGCGCGCGTCGGCGATCCTGCGCTCGATCTCGCCGCGCTCACGTGCGATCGTGCGCAGGCACTCCAGGACGAACGCGTACGTCGCGTCGACGCGGCGGTCGTACGGCAGGTAGCTGTAGGCCTCGCTCAGGATCGACAGCGTGTCCCGCAGGCCGACGAGGTTGGTGCCGAAGCGCGGGCGCGAGTCGTAGGTCGCCCAGGCGATCGGGTCGCCGCGCTGGCCGCGCGAGCCGCGGTCGCGGGGCGGGTAGCGGAAGTTCCCGTAGTCGTAGACGTACACCTCGGCCCGCTCGGCGAGCCGTGCGCGGATGCCGGGGAAGAAGCTCCCGCGCGCGTACGCGTCCATCTGCGGCGCGGCGTTCGGCGACAGGCTCGGCGAGTACGTCAGGTCGTAGCCGTGGGACGAGCCGTTCGTGGTGTGCAGGTCGAAGAACGCGATCGGGTCGAGGCGGCCGACGAGCCAGGTCAGCGCCTGGACCTCGGGCGTCTCCAGCTTCACGAAGTCCCGGTTCAGGTCGAGCCCCATCCCGTTCGCGCGCTCGCCGACGCCGCCGTCGGGGCCGTTCTGGCTGACGCGGTTCGTGCGCGCGATCCGGTCGTTCCCGTCGACGTTGAACACCGGGACGAACGTGATGCAGAGCTCCTCCAGGAGGTCCGCGTGGTAGCCGAGCGCCAGCTCGCGCAGGAGGATCTGCACCGCGACCTTCCCCTCGATCTCGCCGCCGTGGATGTTCGCGTTGACGATCACGTTCGCGCGGCCCGAGCGATCCGGCTCGCCGCGCTCGTCCTTGCCCGCGGACGCCGTCACGGCGATGACGTCACCGCCCTCGGTCGTACGCCCGAAGACCTCCCGGTAGAACCGGTCCGCCGCGGGCAGCGCGTCGAGCGCGTCGAGGAACGCCTCCACCTCGTCGAGGCGCGAGCTGCGCTTGAAGGACGACGCCTCGGCGACGGTCAGCGGCCAGGGGCCGGCTCCGCGCGAGGCCTCGTGGGCCTCCCGCTCGATCGGGAGAACGTTCGCAGCACTCGCGGCCGCGTCGTCGGACGCGGCCTGGAGGCACGCGAGGGAGAGGGCGACGGTCAGCATCACCCCACTGTAGACGCCCGAACGCGGGCGGTCTCACCGCCCGGGTATCGGTCGCGTTCAGCCCGCCGGGCCCGGCCGGCCCGGCTCAGTCGGTCGCGGGCGCGCCCAGGTCGCGCCTGGCGCCACCGAGCAGGAAGACCGCCGCGGCGAAGCACAGCACGGTCGCGATGATCAGCTGCCAGGGCGACGCGCCGCTCGCGAGGTGCACGAACGCAGCCCGCTCTGCGTCGATCGCAGACAGGAACGCCGCCGGCGTCAGCGCGACACCGACCAGCATCGCCCCGATCGCGAGCGCGACCAGCAGCCGGCCGCGCAGCCGACGCGCCGAAGCCGACGGGTCGTCGGGCGGCGGCGGGCCCTCGGCCTGCTCCTCGAGCTTCTTCAGCGCCGAGCGGACCTCGTCCGCGAGAACCGCGGCCTCCTCGCGCGAGCGGGTCACGAGCTGGACGACCTCACTCCGCGCGGCCTCGCGCTCGGCCCAGGCGCGGTCCGCTGCGTCGGCCCGCTCCTGCTCGTGCCGGGTCGCCTGGGAGCCGAGCTGATCCTCCAGCGCGGTGAGCCGATCGCGGAGTCCGTCGCGCTCGGCCTCGGCCTTCCCCGTGTCGCGGACGACCTGGAGCGCGTGGTCCTCGAGCTCGCGGCGGCGCGTCTCCAGCGCCTCGACCTGCTCGGCCTGACGGCGCTCGTTGGCGATCGCGGCCGCGAGGACGCGGCGGTATTCGTCGCGCTCCTCCCGGGCGAGGCTCGCCGCCTTGACGGCGTTGGTCGCGACCCGCGCCTCTTCCTCGAAGCGCTCGAGGAGATCGCGCTGCGCCTCCCGCTGCGCGCCGATCTCCGAGACGAGCGCCTCGGTGTTCCTGTCCGACTGCTCGCGCTCCCTGATGAGCGCCTGATCCTTCGTGGCTCGACCGAACATGCCCCCCCTCCCTGGACGGCGTCCTAGCGATGGCAGGACAGTGCCAACGTCGGGGGGGGCGATTCAAGCCCGACGTGAAGTCGGCTCACGAGACTCGTCTCACGAGTCTCGTGTCACGGGAAGAGAGCTCACGCGCTGCGGCGCCCGCGCTCCTGCGCCCGCTCGAGCTCGGCGGTGCGGAGCGAGACGTACGAGCGGATGGCGACCTGGCGGGGATCGTCGACGGCCACGCCGGTCAGGTCGAATTCGAACCCGTAGACGATCGCGCCCTGGCCGAGGCTCCGGTTGCGGATCTTGGTGGCGAACTCGAGCTCGGTCGTGCTGCCTGGGAGGCGGACGCGGAGGACGACCACGTCCCGCTTGGACAGGCTCGCCTCGTGCTCCCAGGGGACCTCGATCCCGACGCCGGTGGTCGAGATGTCCCGCGCCTGGCCCATCACGTCGCTGTCGTTGCCGCCCAGCGGCAGGGAGACCTCGATCGGGAAGTCCGGGTCCGGGTGCACCCGGTGCGCCCTGCGGGGCTCCAGGAGCGGCGCCAGGCTCTGGCGGGTCTTCTCCCCGAAGAGGAAGTGGTAGATGCGCTGATCGTCGCCCTCGGCCCGGTAGGCCACCTTCCCGAGGGCTGTGACGAAGCGCGCGATGTCGCTGCGGAAGAACGCCAGCTCCCCCGCGCGCCCGACCGGGAGCACGGGAGCGTCCCGGCGCGCGAACGCGACGCCCACCCGGACGCCGTCGACGGCGTGCCAGACCTCGGTCACTTGACCGGGGGAGACCTCGGGAAGGGCGGGGACCGAGACCGCGACGAGGGGCGGAGAGGCCATGGAGGGGCATATCGGTCCGGCCCGGGCTCGGAATGAACCCCAATGCGACTCGCGGGAGGCCCCTTGCCGACCGGGGCGACCTTCGCTATCCCATTCGCCCCCGCGTGCGTCCCTGGGCGCGGTCACCGGAGCGATACGGAAACGATTTCCTCCCCGTTTCCGCTCCGGTGCCCCACCAACGCGCCCGGGCGTGGCACGTAGCGCGGCGCCACGACCCCTCGCCCCCCCCGACAGCCCCCGCGTTCTCCTCGTCCCCATGATCGAGATCCGGAATCTCACGAAGCGTTTCGGGCCCATCGTCGCGGTCGATGACCTCAGCTTCCGGGTCGAACCCGGAGAGGTCCTCGGCTTCCTGGGCCCCAACGGTGCCGGCAAGTCCACGACCATGAAGATGGTCACGGGCTTCCTCCCCCCCACGGCCGGAGAGATCTCCGTGTGCGGCCTCGACGTCCTCGACGACGCGGCTGCGGCGCAGGCCCGCATCGGCTACCTCCCCGAGGGCGCCCCGCTCTACCCCGACATGACGCCGCGCAAGATGATGCGGTTCGTCGGGGACGCGCGCGGGATGTCGCGCTCGCGGATCCGGGAGCGGATGGAGGTCGTGACGGGCCTCGTCTCGCTGGAGTCGGTGCTCGACCAGCGCATCGAGACGCTGTCCAAGGGCTTCAAGCGTCGCGTCGGGCTCGCGCTCGCGATCCTGCACGACCCCGAGGTCCTCGTCCTCGACGAGCCGACGGACGGCCTCGACCCGAACCAGAAGCACGACGTGCGCGAGCTGATCCGCTCGATGGCGAAGGGCAAGGTGATCGTGCTCTCGACGCACATCCTGGAGGAGGTCGAGGCGGTGTGCACGCGAGCCATCATCGTGTCGAGCGGACGCATCCAGTTCGACGGCACGCCGGGCGAACTGCGCGGCCGCTCGCGCTTCGCGGGCGCGATCGAGGTCGCGGTCGTGCGCGAGCACGCCGAGGCCGCCCAGGCGGCGCTCCGCGCGCTCGCGACCGTGGCCTCGCTCGGTGAGATCGCCGAGGTGGGGGTCGAGACGCGCTTCGTGCTGTTCCCCCACGGGAACGACGAGACCGCCGGTGCCAGCGGGCTCCTCGACGACGTCCAGCGCGTCGCCGCGGACGCGTCCTGGCGCTTCACGAGCCTCTCTGTCGACCGCGGCCGGATGGACGACGTCTTCCGAGAGGTGACGACCAGTCACGGAGGAGGTGCCTGACATGCGCGGGACCATGCCCGTCTTCCGGCGCGAGCTCGCGTCGTACTTCGCGACGCCGGTCGCGTACGTGTTCCTGGTGATCTTCCTCGTCCTCGCGGGCGTGTTCACCTGGCAGATCGGCCGGTACTACGACGCCGGCCAGGCCGACCTGCGCGGCTTCTTCACCTTCCACCCCTGGCTGTACCTCGCCCTGATCCCGGCGCTCTCGATGCGCCTGTGGGCCGAGGAGCGCCGCTCGGGGACGGTCGAGTTCCTGATGACGCTGCCCATCTCCACGGGCGGCGCCGTCGTCGGCAAGTTCCTCGCCGCGTGGGCGTTCACCGGCGTCGCGCTCGCGCTGACGATGACGAACTGGTGGACGGTGAACTACCTCGGCGAGCCGGACAACGGCGTGATCGTCGCCAGCTACATCGGGAGCTTCCTGATGGCCGGCGCGTTCCTCGCGGTGGGTTCTGCGCTGTCGGCGCTCACCAAGAACCAGGTCAGCGCCTTCGTGCTGACGTTCTCCGTCTCCCTCCTCTTCGTGCTCGCCGGCTTCCCGGCGGTCACGGACGCCGTCGGGTTCGCGCCCGAGTGGCTCGTCGACTCGGTCCGGAACCTCTCGTTCCTCGACCACTTCGACGCGATCACCCGCGGCGTCGTCGACGCACGCGACGCCCTCTACTTCCTGTCGGTGATCGCGCTGTTCCTCTTCGCGTGCGTCGTCACGGTGGACCTCAAGAAAGCGGACTGACCTGCGATGAACTCACGGATTGCACTGGCCGCACTCGGCCTGTCGATCGCGCTCTTCCTCGCGATCAACCTGCTCGCCGCGCCCACGATGCGCGGCGTGCGCGCCGACCTGACGGAGCAGAAGCTCTACACACTCTCCGAGGGCACGCGGAACATCCTCGGCCGCCTGGAAGAGCCGATCCGGCTGCGCCTGTTCTTCTCGGAAGCCGTCGCCAAGGACGTCTCCGCGACGCCGCTGGTGGCGTACGCGGAGCGGGTCCAGGAGATGCTGGAGGAGTACGTCGCTGCAGCGGGCGGGAACCTCGACCTGGAGGTCATCGACCCCGAGCCGTTCTCGGTCGCCGAGGAGCTCGCGGTGGACTTCGGCGTCCAGGGCGAGCCCGTCAACAACGAGGGGGACCGGCTCTACCTCGGCCTCGTCGGCACGAACTCGGTCGATGACGAGGAGGTCCTCCCCGTCCTCGACCCGCGCCGCGAGAGCTACCTGGAGTACGAGATCACCGAGATGATCGACCGGCTCGAGAACCCCGAGCTGCCGGTCGTCGGCCTCATCACGTCTCTGCCGCTACGCGGCGGGATGCAGCCCGCGGCCCAGCCGGGACAGCAGCCCCAGCAGACGCCGCCCTGGCCGATCCTCAGCCTCGTCGAGCGCCGCTACGAGATCCGCGATCTCGCGCCCGCGTCGCTCACCGAGATCCCCGAGGACATCGACCTCCTGCTCCTCGTCCACCCCCAGGGCCTGACGCCCGACGGGACGTACGCGATCGACCAGTTCTGCCTCCGCGGCGGCAAGGTCGTCGCGTTCGTCGATCCCTACTGCTTCTTCGATCCCAAGCGGCAGTCGAACGACCCGATGGCCCAGCTCGAAGCGGGGACCGACTCGGGCATCGACCCGCTGCTGCTCGCCTGGGGCGTCGCGATGGAGCCCGGCAAGATCGTCGGCGACTCCGAGAATGGCCTGGGCGTGCGCGCCGGCGACGGAGCGCAGGTCGAGATCCCGGTCGTCTTCACGGTCACGGCCGACACGATGTCGGACGACGACATCCTCGCGTCGGGGCTGCGGGAGTGCCGCTACTTCATGCCCGGCTCGGTGCGCCGCTCCGACGACGCGCCCGAGGGCGTGAACGTCGAGGTGCTCGCGAGCGCGAGCGAGGCCGGCAGCGGCTTCGTCGACACGATGACCCTCCTCGGCGGGCTCGATCCGCGGGCGATCGCGGACGCGTTCCTGGCGAACGCGCCGTCCGCGCCGCTCGCGGTGCGCGTGAGCGGCAACGTCCGCACCGCGTTCCCCGACGGGCCGCCTTCGAAGGCGGACGATGCTCCGGAGGAGGCCCAAGAGGGCGAGTCCGAAGACGGATCCGGGGACGAGGAGACCGGCGGCGACCACCTGACCGAGTCGGCGGCCCCGTTCAACGCGCTCGTGATCGCGGACGCGGACATGCTCCACGACTCCGTCTGGGCGCAGCCGATGCGCGACCTGTTCGGGAACATCAACTACATCCCCCAGGTCGACAACGCGGCGCTGCTCGTCAGCGCGCTGGAGAACCTCAAGGGCAGCGACGACCTGATCAGCCTCCGCAGTCGCGCGGCCTACAACCGGCCGTTCACCCGCAAGGACGAGCTCACGCGGCTCGCGCAGGAGCGCTTCCGCGCGGAGGAGATGGAGCTGGAGGCGAAGCTCGCCGAGGCCCAGCAGCGCCTGAACGACCTGCAGAAGGAGAAGGACCCGGCCAACGCGCTCATCCTCTCCCCCGAGCAGGAGGACGCGATCGAGAATCTCCGCGAGGAGCAGGTCAGGACGCGGAGCGAGCTCCGCAAGGTCAAGCGCAACCTGCGCGCCGAGATCGACGCGCTCGGGCTGCGCCTGAAGCTCCTGAACGTCCTCCTGATCCCGGCGATCATCGCGACGGCGGTGGCCTCGATCCGCCTCGCGAGGACCGGATCCAGGTCCGTACGCACGAGTCCCCCCCGCACGAGTTCTCCCCAGAGCGGAGGCGCAGCGTCGTGAACGAGAAGACCGTCAAGACCCTGAGCATTGCGACGGGCGTCGCGATCCTCGGCGCGATCCTGTTCAACTCGCTCCGTGACAGCAACACGGCAGCCAGCTCGACCGACAAGCCGCTCGTTCCCGCGCTGGAGAAGCGCGTCAACGACGTGCGCTCCATCGTGATCGAGGGCCAGGAGGGCTCGATCACCCTGACCGGCGGCGCGGCCGGGTGGGCCCTCCAGGAGAAGAGCGGCTACCCGGCGAACGACACGCGGGCGCGCGAGCTCCTCCTCGCGCTGCGCGACGCGCGCAGGCTGGAGGAGAAGACCGCGGACCCGGCCCGCCTCGGCCGCCTCGGCCTCGACGCGCCGGACGCCGACGAGTCGCAGTCCAAGCGGATCACGCTGAAGGACGAGGGCGGCGAGACGATCGCCTCGGTCCTCGTCGGCAACCGCCGCTTCGGCAAGGGCGGGATGGCCGCCCGGCCCGGCGGCGACCGCCCGGACGAGCAGTACTACGTGCTCCCCGAGGAGGGCGGCCCGTCGTACCTCACCGCCGGCAGCCTCCGCGTCGACGGTCGCGCGATCGGCTGGCTGGAGCAGCAGTTCCTCGACGTCGGCATGGACCGCATCCGCGCGGTCCGGGTCGCGCACCCCGACGGCGTCGTGCTGGAGGCGGTCCGGCCCGACATGGACGCGAACGAGATGACCGTCCTCGACGTGCCCGAGGGCAAGGTCCAGAAGGCGTCGAGCACCGCGTCGTTCCCCGGCGCCCTCGCGCGCCTGCGCTTCGACGACGTCCAGCAGGAGAGCGACCTCGAGTGGGCGACCAACCCGCTCACAACGACCGAGTACTTCACCGAGCACGGCCTCGTCGTCGTGTGCGAGTCCATCGAGCTCCCGAAGGAGGGCGACCCCGACCAGAAGGTCACATGGGCCCGCTTCCGCTTCGAGGTCGACCCCGAGCGCGCTCCGGCGCTCCCCGAGGCCGAGGAGGCCATGGGGCCGGAGCCGCCGCAGGAGGACGGCGCGGAGGACGCCGCAGAGGGTGAGACGGCCGAGGCCGGCGACGACGCCCCCGAGGGGCCGACGACCGCCGAGCTCCAGGCCGAGGCCGACGAGCTCTCCGCAGCGACGAGCGACTGGGCGTACGCGCTCCCCTCGTGGAAGACGCGCTCGTTCCGTCCGGCCGTCGACGACCTGCTGGAGGACGCCCCCGAGCCGGAGCCCCAACCGGAAGAAGTCCCGGAAGAGGACGCCGCGACCGACACCCCGCCGCCCGCCGACGGCTCGGGCGGCTCGGGCGGGGGCGACGACGCGACTCCCCCGAAGGAGGACGGTCCCCCGAAAGAGGACGGCGGCGAGTAAGCGCTGCGTGCGCCGCGCAGTCGGGCTCCAGTCCGGCCCGCACGGCGCCCGACAATCGGAACCTGGCCGCGGCAAACGCGGTCACCCCTGAGCCCGATCGGGTCGGCGAGCAAATCGTCGGCGTGGTCGGGTGACCTTTTTGACGGGCTCTTTTGACGGGCCCTTCGCGCGCGTCGGTTGCGCGCTGCGCGGCGCGCGGGCACGCTCTTCCGCCCTTGCGCGCGGACGACTCCCCCACTCCTTCCGATCCGGGCGAGAACTCCGTCGACGTCCGCCGCGTGCTGCGCCTGTGGCTGCCGCTGGCGGCGAGCTGGGGGCTGATGGCGCTGGAGCCGACGCTCGTCATCGCGGCGGTGTCGCGCCTGGCCGACCCGAAGATCAACCTCGCGGCGTGGAGCTCGGTCGTGTTCCCGGTGAGCCTCGTCGTCGAGGGGCCGATCATCATGATGCTCGCGGCGTCGACGCGCCTGTCGACGTCGTGGAACAGGTATCGGACCGTGCTGCGGTACGGTTCGATCCTGAGCGCGATCCTCACGGCGCTGCACGCGCTCATCGCGTTCACGCCGCTGTACGACGTCGTCGCGATCGACCTGCTCGGCTCCGATCCGAGGGTGGTCGAGCCGGGACGCCTCGGGCTGCAGATCATGCTGCCGTGGACGTACGCGATCGGGTACCGGCGGACGCAGCAGGGCCTCCTGATCCGCTTCGAGCGCAGCGGCGCCGTCGGCACGGGCACGCTGGTGCGGCTCGTCGCGACCGCGGCGGTGCTCTTCTCGGTCGGAGCGCTCACCGGTCTCTCGGGCGTCGCGGTCGCGGGCCTCGGCGTCGCCACCGGCGTCACGGCCGAGGCGATCTACGCGGGCTGGAAGGTCCGGCAGGTCTACGGCGACCTCCGCGCGCAGCCCGAGGGCGAGCGGCTCACGCTCGGCCGCTTCACGCGCTTCTACACGCCGCTCGCGGTGACGCCGCTCGTCACGCTCTTCATCCAGCCGATCGGCGCGGCTGCGATGAACCGCATGCCTCGTGCGCTCGATTCGGTCGCGGCCTGGGGCCCGGTGCACGCGCTCGTGTTCACGGCGCGCAGCGTCGGGATGGCGTTCAACGAGGTCGTCGTGACTCTGGTCGCCCTGCGCGGCGGACCGACGGCGCTGCGGCGGTTCGGGATCGGGCTCGCGGCGGCCACCTCCCTCGCGCTGCTGCTCGTCTGGAGCACGCCGCTCGCGGCGCTCTGGTTCGGGTGGGTCCAGGAGATCCCGGGCGAGATCGTGCCGCTGGCGACGCTGGGAGCGGGTCTGTGCGTGCTCATGCCGGCCTACCAGGTGGCGCAGAGCTGGTTCCAGGGGCTCCTCGTCCACGCCGAGACGACGCGTCCGATCACCGAGGCCGTGCTCCTCTACTTCCTGATCGCGTGGGCGCTGCTGCAGCTCGGGGTCGCCCGCGCGGAGGAGTTCGGCGCCGTGGGGCTCGCGTGGGCCCTGGTCAGCTTCGTGATCGCCGGGCTGACCCAGACGGGGTGGCTCTGGATGCGAAGCAGGGCCGCTGCGCGCGCTGCTGGGAGCTGAGCGGCGGCGTTCGTCGTTACGATCCGGGCCGGGAGGCCTTCCAGCGCCGGATGAACGACCCCCTCGACTCGACCGAAGACCCCGTCGAGGCGCTGCTCGCGGACTGCCTGCTCCGCCCGGTGGCGCGTCGCGGGGCGGCCGTCGAGGAGGCCTGCGAGGCCCACCCGGCGCTCGCGAACGAGCTGCGGTCGCGCTGGAGCGCCCTGCGGGCGGCCGGCCTGGACGCGATGGTCCCGTCGACGGCTGCGGGCGACGTCCCGGACCGCCTGGGCGACTTCCTGATCCTGGAGCCGCTCGGCGGCGGCGGGATGGGGATCGTCTACCTCGCCGAGCAGGTCTCGCTGGGGCGCGAGGTCGCGCTCAAGCTCATGCGGCCCGAGGGGACGTACTTCCCCGACGCGCACGAGCGGTTCCGACGCGAGGTCGAGGCGATCGCGCGGCTGGAGCACCCGTCGATCGTCAAGGTGCACGCGTACGGCGAGGAGGAGGGCGTCCCGTACTTCGCGATGGAGCGGATCGACGGGCGCACGCTCGCCGAGGTGCTCCGCGTGCTGGCGGACCGCTCGCCCACGAGCCTCTCCGGCCGCGACCTCGCGCGCGCGGTCGGCGGCAGCGAGGGCGCCCTATTCGGGATGAGCTGGACGGACGCGTGCGTCGAGATGGCGCGCCAGGTCGCCGCCGCGCTCGCGCACGCGCACGGCGCCGGGATCGTGCATCGCGACGTGAAGCCGTCGAACATCGCGCTGACGCGCGACGGGCGCGTGCAGCTCTTCGACTTCGGCCTCGCCGCGACGAGCGGCGTCGACCGGCTGACGCGGACCGGCGGACAGCTCGGCACGCTGCACTACATGTCGCCCGAGCAGATCCTCGGCGACCGGGAGCTCGACGCGCGCAGCGACATCTACGCGCTCGGGGTGACGCTCTACGAGCTGCTCGCCCTCCGCTCGCCCTTCGTCGACGACACGCGCTCGGCGGTCGAGGCGCGGATCCTGCAGGGCCGCCCGGCGCCGCTGCGGACGCTGAATCGGCGCGTGTCGGTCGAGCTGGAGCGCGTGACGGCCAAGGCGATGGAGCTCGACCGGACGCGGCGCTACGCGACGGCGCACGAGCTGGAGGACGAGCTGCGGCGCGTGCTGGAGCGGCGGCCGGTGCAGGCGCGCCCTCCCGGCCCGCTGCTCCGCGCGAGGCGCTGGGCGCAGCGCAACCCGACGCTCGCCGTGGCGATCCTCGCGGGCATCGCGCTCTTCGTCGTCGCGCCTTCGGTCCTGCTGTGGCGCGAGAGGACATACTCCGCGGACCTCGGGGCCGCGCTCGCGAAGGAGAAGGAGGCGCTCGCTGCCGAGCGCCTGGCGCTACGCGAGTCGCGCATGGCCCAGACCTTCGCCGAGGGGCTGCTCTTCGCTAGCGACCCGTACTCGACGAACAACGAGTTCGAGACCGTCTCGGACCTCCTGCGGGTCGGGTTCGCGGCCCTGCCCCGGCTCGAGGGGATCGCGGACTCGCCCCGCATGGAGGCCCGGCTCTCGCTCGGCCTCGCGCAGGCCTGCTGGTCGCGCGCGATGTTCCGCGAGTCGCTGCAGCTCGCCGAGCGCGCGCTGGAGCTCGAGCGCCAGCTCGGCGAGATGGTCGTCGTGAACGACGTCCACCCGCTCCAGGTGGTCGTGGAGTCGCTCAACGGGCTGAACAGGATTCCGGAGGCGGCCCGGCGGGTCGCGGAGGAGCTGGCGTCGCGCGACGACCTCGAGCCGCGCTACCGGGGTCGACTGCAGTACCTGCTCGGGACGGCGCGCTTCAACCTCGGGGACTTCGACCGGGCCGAGCCGCTGCTGCGCGAAGCGCTCGCGGTCTACCCCGAGGATCCGCCCGAGAACCGCGAGGCGAATCTCGCGATCCGCTGGATGCTGTCCGGCGTCCTCACGCGCTCGGGGCGCCCGGAGGAGGCGCTGGAGCTGGTCGAGCCGACGACCGACCTCGCGCGCGAGATGGCCGGCGACGACCGACACCCCGCCGTCGCCGAGTCGCTCTGCCGCCTCGCCGAGACCCTCGCCGCGCTCGAACTGATCGACGAGGCGATCGACGCGCAGGTCGAGGCGACCGGGATGATCGACGACTTCTACGGCGCCGCGAGCATGTCGGGCATCCGCTTCCACGGCGACCTCGCGCTGCTGTACGGCGAGGCGGAGCTCTACGGCGACGCGATCCGCGAAGCGCTCGTCACGCACCGCTCCAGCGTCGAGGTCTTCGGCGAGGAGGACCAGCGCACGCGGCGCGCCCAGCAGTGGGTGCAGTTCTTCCGAGGGAAGGACGAAGGCGAGTAGCTACTCGCCCTCCTTCGACTCGAAGTACGCGCGCACGAGCTGGACCACCTGCGACCCGACGTCGTTGGGGACCGTGAACGTCATGCTGTAGTGCGCGATGCGCCAGGTGTCACCGTCGCGCCGCAGGGCACCGGTGCCGCGGAGCTCGCCGTACTTGTTGCTGGTGAGCTTCTCGTCGAACCACGCGATCTTCTCGTCGGGGCCGAGGATCACGTGCCGATCGGACGGCGTGTAGGCCCACCCGGCGCCGGGCCGGAAGTGCTCGTCGACGTAGGCGGTGAAGGTCGCGAGGTCCCATCGCTCGGTCGCGTCGGTCCCGAGGAACACCGCGTCGGGCGAGAAGTGGTCGACGTAGCGGTTGCGGTCCCCCACCGCCGCGGCGTCGTGCCAGTCGTCGAGCACGCGGCCCGCCTCGGCCCGCAGCGCGGCGCGGGTCGGCTCGCGACCGGCGGGCGGCGCGACCTCGCGCTGGGCCTCGGCCTCGCCGGCGG
>JBCDGE010000031.1:0-68662 GCA_038757895.1 Planctomycetota bacterium
CGCCGCCTCGATGAGCTCGATCGTCTCCGCGCGGATCGCGTTGCCCTCGGGCCCGAGCGAGGTGCCGTAGATCACCGCGAGCTCATGCGCGTTCGGGACTCCGTCCTCGCGCTCGACCTCGCGCCCGGCGTCACGCTTGTCGGCGTTGTGGAATGCGTGCTTGTTCTTGATCTTCATCAAGGCCGCCTCGCACAGCCATGCGCGGAACGCCGCCTCGCCCATGTACTCGAAGCGATCCGCGTTGCGGAGCACCTCGCGGCACACGGACTGCGCGAGGTCGGACACCGACTCCCGGCGACGCACGGCAGGCCCCGCGTTGAGCCGCAGGTACGCGCGCAGCATCGGGTAGTGTCGGACCACGAGCGTCTCCAGGGCGACCCCGTCGCCGTTCTGCGACGCGGTGAGGAGGTCCTCGCTCGTTTCCTCGGAGTCGTCCGAGTCGTCGTTCTTCGTCATCGGCGTCGGTCGGGTCCGGCGTCCACGCGGAGGCACCGCTGTCGTCCGGTCACGACCGGGGACGCCAGCGGCTGGAAGAGGGTGGCCCATACAGCGCCCGGCGCGGTCACGTCGTGCGTCGTCCGGTCGCCGATCTGCACGACGACCCGGTCGTCGGCCCAGAGCAGGGTCGTGCGGTTCTTGGAGTCGTCGTTCCAGCGATCGTGCGTCGAGATCGGGACGACGAGCACGACCTCCAACTCGGCGTCCTCCAGCCACACCTCGACGAGGATGTTGCCCTCGACGTCCATACGCACGCCGCGCGACTGCGACATGTCGAACGTGCGCGTATCCACGTCGTAGTCGACCCAGGCGTGCCGCCCCTGGCGACGCACCCAGGGGTCCCGCCACTGGATCTCGATGTCGTCGTCGCCGCCGTGGATCTGGAAGCCGAGGCGCCCGGTGAGGTCCGCGCCGTCGACGAGGTCCGCGGCCGGCACGCCGTTCAGCCACGTCCGGATTCGCGGACCGTCGCACACGATCCGGTAGCGGTTCCAGCCCTCGCGGTCGAAGGCCTTGCGCGCGGGTTCGTTCGCGCTCAGGTCGTTGAGCCATCCGCGCCGACCCTCGTCGAAGATCCCCGCGGACCACGCGCGGTCCGTCGGGTCGATCTCGGCCTGGTAGCCGTAGAGCCGCCCCTTGTCGTTCACGTGGCTGCGCAGCTGGATGCCCGAGTTCCCTTCGACCGCGATGCGGACGTCGACCGCCAGCTCGAAGTCGCCGAAGGTCTCGTTCGACACGAGGAAGCTCTGCTGCTGCTTCGGGCCCGCGCGTCCGATCAGCGTGCCGCTCTCGACCGCGTACACGGCGTCGCCGACGTTGGACCAGTCGGACAGGTCCTCGGTGGGGAAGACGAACTCGAAGTCCTCGTCGACGGACGCGTCGTCGCTCTTCAGCTCGCGCACCCTCAGGCGGCGGATCCAGACCTCGTCGCCGTGGTCCTGGATCAGGATCCGGCCGGGTGCGGCGGCCGCGAAGCCGGCGACGTCCGCGAACTTGCTGTCCGCGATCGCCTTCTCCCACTCGGGAGAGGACGTGTCGGCGCTCGCGACCATGACTCCGTCGAGCCAGTGCTCGATGCGGGAGCCCTGCACCACGATCCGCGAGGAGTGGAAGTAGCTCCACGGGAGCGCGGAGGAGATCCCGGCGGGGACGACGTCGTACAGCGCACCTGCGCGGTGCTCGGTGTTATCGGTCGGCGCCGCGTCGTCGAGGAGCTGGTACTCGGGCCCGATGGCGCGCTTCGCGTCTTCGGGAATCCGGTACTTGATGCCGGAGTTCCCGGCGACGGTCGCCTTCCACTCGAACGCGAGCTCGAAGTCGTCGTAGAGCTTGCGCGTGACGATGTCTCCCGCCCTCGCCTCGCGGACGATCAGGTCGCCGTCGAAGCGCCAGCCCTTCGGGAGCTCGCCCCCGTCGAACGCCGTCCACAGCGCGGGGTCGGTCAGCGCCGTCCAGCCTTCCAGGGCATCCTCCATGCCGTTCGTCACGTCGAGGTACCCGTCCGCGACGGTCCCGCGGGCCGCCCACTCGGTCCCGCGTACCACGAGACCGCGGAACTGCGGGTCGCGGTGCGAGGCCTGCGACGTCGGTACGTTCTTCCAGACGTGCCCGAGCGGCGTGTGGAACACGCGACCCTTCCAGTAGTCCCGGACGAGGATCATCGGCTCGTCCTCGCCGGTGCCGCCGGTCTCCTCGGCCGAGAACGCGGTCGCGAGGACGCGCCGCTCCACGCCGTGGACGTTGACGAGGTTGTGGTAGAGCTCGTCCGGGTGCTTGAGGATCGTCGGCAGCGTGCTCGTGACCGGGTGGTCGCGGTCGACGACCTTGACGTCGAACGCGTGGAAGCTGCCGTGCCCGGTGCCCTGGCGCCACAGGTCGCCGACGAGGCGCTCGTACTCCGGCCAGTCGTTGCCGCTGTTGTTCGCGGCGTGGATGACGACGACACCGAGGCCGTCCTTCACGGCCGCGAGGAAGGTCTCCTGCGCCGCGTCGCCCCAGGAGCCGCCGTTGTAGTCGAGGACGACGGCCTCCAGCGCGTCGAGGCGAGCGCGGTCGGCGAGGTCCTTCGCCGGCTCGTAGGTCACCTCGACCTCGAAGCGCCCGGACTCCTCCAGGATCGAGGCGAGCGAGGGCGTGGTCCACTCCCAGTCGTGGTTGTTCGCTCCCGACACGACGAGCACGGGGATGCGCTCCGCCTGCACCGCGCTGGCGGCGGCGGCGGACGACGCGAGCGCGACGAGGGACAGCGTGGGGATCAGCGTCATGACGAGTGTGAGGATACGGCCCGCGGTCACTTCCCGCGGCCCGCGGCGAGGTTCCACGCGGCGCCCGGCGGCAAGATCGACGTGGCGATCCCGCGCACCTGGTAGCGAGGGTCCGCTCCCTCCTTCGCCGCCAATTCGGCCGCGCGCGCATCGAAGGCCACGACGACGCCGTCGCCCAGAACGCGCATCGATCCGCCCTCGACGACGGCGGCCGTACGCTCGGAGATGCCCAGGCCGAGCACGCCGCCTGCGTCGAGCACCGCGGTCAGGAGCCGTCCCTCCCGCGTGCGCTCACGGAAGTGCTGGTCGACGATCGTGTCGGGCACCAGATCGAGCGCCGGGCGGCCCTCCATGGCGCCGCGGACGTACGCGTCGGGATCGGGGCGTCCCGCGATCGAGATCCGGCCGAGCACCGCGGCGCCCGCGCTCGTCCCACCGACGACGGCGCCGCTCGCGTGGCGCACGCGGATCAGGTCGACGAGGTCGAGCTCCTCCAGCGCGTCGAGCAGGCGGTCCTGGTTCCCGCCGCCCATCCAGATCACGTCGGCGGAGCCGAGCGCCGCGCGCGCGCTGGTCGCGTCCTCGTCGACGAGGACGGCGCGCGCTCCGGCCTCGTTCCACATCTCGACCGAGCCGACGCCGCGGTCCTCGCGGCTGGACGCGAACGGGACGACCGCGACGGTCGCACCGTCGCCAGCGAGCCGCATCACCTCGCGGACGGCGACGTCCGGCGTGCCGCCGCCGCCGACCGCGACGACCGCGCCGGGCTTCGTCGACGGAGCGGGCCGCGCGAAGGTGATCGAAACTGCGACTGCGACGGCAGCGGCGATGCGGTGGATCATGGGGGGGACGGTACACGGTTCCGCAGAACTACGGGAATGCATGGAGTCGCGGCCTTGCAGACGCCGAACGGGGAGAAGGCATGAAGCTTCTCGACGACGTCCGCCTGCCGATCGGACTCACCCCGCAGTGGTGCGACGCTCTCGCGGAGGAACTGGAGATCGCGGAGCGCGGGCTCCCCGAGCTCAGTCCCGCTGCGCTGGAACTCGCGGAGCTCGCCGTCAGCGGCGAGTACGACGCCGAGATCGTCGGGAGCGTCCTCGAGCGGGACGACAAGCTCCGCGAGCAGGTCATGCGTATGGCGAATTCTGCCGTCTACGCGGCCGAGAGCTACATCGAGAGCACCGCGGTCGCGGCGCAGCGCATCGGGATGCGCGCGCTGTGGGAGATCGCGGTCATCGACGTCGCGCGGCTCAAGGTCTTCGGGCCCGTCCTCGGACAGGTGCTCGGCGGCGCTCGGATGTGGAGCATCGCGAGGCTCGCCGGCGCGATCTCGCATCGCCTGTCGTCGGCCAAGCTCGGCCGCAGCCGGGCGTCGATCCTCGCGGGTCTCATCCTGTGCGTCGGCCCGCCCCTCGCGCATCAGCTCATCCGCCGCGTCGAGGACAAGACGGACGAGCTCCTGCCGTCGCGCATGCGGCGCGAGGTCTCGAACCGCATCGGCCCGGCGCTCGGCGTCGCGCTCGTGCGCGCGTGGTCGCTGTCCGCCTCGATCGAGAGCGCGGCCCACGCCTTCGCGGACGGCCGCGGCGAGCTGCCGATCGACCGCGAGGCGCAGGTCGCCGTGTTCTCGGTGTCGATGGCCCGCTACGTGACCGCACGCGGGACGGACAGCCTCGCGATCCCGCTGCGCTGGCCGACCGCTGTGGCGCTCGGGATCACCGAGCCGGAACTCAAGGGCATCGTCGACACCGCGGCGAACGCGGACGCGAACCCGCTGCTCCCGTAGCGCGCTACCGGTCCCGGAGCGTCATCACGTCGATGACCCGTCCCTGCTCGTCGACGGTGTGCATCTCCAGCACGTCGGCGTGGATCGCGACCTGGACGAAGTGATGCCGGCGGGCCTTCTTGTGCCCGAACGTCGTGTTCGTCCCGTCGAAGTCCTCCAGCGGTCCGCCGCCGCCGGCTGACGTGACGTAGACGACGCCGCCCTCGGCGTGGGGCACGACCGCGCCGCCCTTGATCGGGAACGTCCGCTCGTAGTCGTGCACGTGCCCGGAGAAGCACACGTCGACGCCGTACCGCTCCAGCAGCGCCACGATGTTCCGCACGTTCATGTCGCCGCGCGTCGACGGGCCCTCGGCCGTGTCGCCGTAGTCGTTCGAGTCGCTCGTGTAGGGCGGCTGGTGCAGCACCGCGAACCGCCACCGCGCCGTCGACGCCTGCAGCGCGCCGTCCAGCCAGGCGAGCTGCTCCGACCTCTCGGCGAGCGACCGGTTGCCGTCGATCAGGAAGAACTCCGCGCAGCCGTACCGGAGCGAGTACCACTTCTCGGGCTCCGGAAGCGACATGTAGTCGTAGTAGAGCCGCGCGTCCTGCTCGTGGTTCCCGAGTACGGGCACGAGCGGCGCGTGCTCCAGCAGCGGGCGCATGTTCGGGAAGAACGTGTCGGTCCAGTCGGTCTTGTTCCCGCCCGTGTCGACGAGGTCGCCGCAGTGCACGACGAAGTTCGGGCGCTGCTCGAACGCGAGGTCGCTGACGCGCTTGGCGACCTCGCCGTTCGTCTGCGTGTCGCCGATCACCGCGAACGTGAACGCGGCGTCGTCGGAGTCCGGCGCGGTGCGGAACGAGCGCACGGGGCTCTCCAGCGTCGTCGATGACCCGTTCGCTGCGTCCTCGACCGCCACGACCTGGTAGAAGTGCTTCGTCGCCGGCGCGAGGCCCGTGATGCGCACCTCGTGCAATCGCTCCGACTCGCCGCGCGCCCGGATCTCGGTCCACTCCTTCGCATCGTCGCGCCGGATGCGGACGGTCGCGCTCGACGGCCATGTCGTCTCGGCCAGGACGCTGATCGCGTTCGGGCGCGGCCAGGTCAGGTATGGCGCGACGCTCCAGCCGAAGGCCGTGTCCGTCCACGGGCCGTCGAACTTGCCGAAGCCGGTGAGCCGCTTGGCCCAGAAGAGCCCGGGGCTCGCGTCCTCCTTCACGCCGACCTCCTTGATCCGGCCGTCGTGCGGGTGGTGCTCGTTCGAATCGCGGTACGCGCCGATCGCGAGGCGTGCCTCCTCGGCATGGACGATGGCGCCGCCGACCTCTTCGGACACCGCGGCGACCCGCCCATTTACCAGGAGCTTCGCGACGGTTCCGTCGTAGTGCGCGGACACGTTGTAGAGCCGTCCGACCTCGTACGGCTTGTCCGCGCGCAGGTAGATCAGCCTTCCGTCGCCGTCGTCCGTCGCCTCGGTCGACAGACCGAAGGTGAAGCGCTCCTCGTCGTAGCCGAGGATCCAGCCCTTCTCGTAGCCGCCGTTGTCCTCGACCGCGCCGATGATCCCGCCCCAGCGGCGCGGCGTCTCGACGGAGACGGTGGCGCCGACCGAGAAGCTCATCGCGGGCAGGTCCAGCGGCCCGTTCGCGACGAAGGCGTCGTCGCGCGCGTTGAAGATCGTGCCGCCGCCGAACTCGGCAGGTGCGAACGCGATCGGCGAGCGCCGCTGCATCGCGTCCGCGAACGGCCCTTGCATCGAGCCGTCCTCTCGCATCCAGAGGCGGACGTCCTTCGCCTGGGGAGCGACGCTCGCTCCCGCCGTCAGGGTCGCGAGGAATCCGAGGGCGAGAGCGAGTCGAGCGTTCATCGTCGAAGGCGGATGTTCTGGACCTTGAAGACGGTTCCGTCGTGGTCGCACCGGAGCGCGATTCCGCCCGGGCTACGGCCCTCCGGGTCGACCATTTCGTTCACCACGACGCCGTTGAGGGAGACCGTCACCGTCGTCCCGCCGTCGCCGTCGCGGACGTCGACTTCCAGGTCGACCCACGTGTCGGCCGCGATGAGCTCGCTCGCGACGGACGCAGCGGGCCCGTCCGAGCCGGCGCGCACCGAGCCGGTCAGCGCGCCGTCGGGGAACGACGCGTTGACGCGGACCGCGTAGCCGTCGACGCCGTCGTCCCCGTCCGCGGCGCGGACGATGAGCGCGCCCGCGCCGTTGGCGTTGATCTTCACGCGCGCGCGGACGGTGACGTCGCCGAGTTCGTCGATCGGGGCCCAGAGCCAGCCGAGCGCGCCCTTACCGACGAGCTCCTCGTTCTCAAGGTCGAACGTGCAGTCGCCCATGAGCTCCCAGTCGTCCCAGGTCTCGGCGGCGTTCAGGAATTCCCACCCGCCTGCGTCCGCGGGGCGGTCGAGCGGCTTGACCTGGATGTTGCGGAGCGCGACGGCGCCCTCCGTCCCCAGGAAGCGGACCGGGCCGCGTGCGCCCCCGGTGCCCGACACCTCGACGCCCTCGTGGATCGCGGTGCCGTTCAGCACGACGCGATCGAGGAACGCCGGCGCGTCGTCCTTGGCCAGCCGGTAGTACACGTCGAGCTCGCACCACTCGCCGGCGGCGGTGTACGCCTCGGCGGAGGGCGGCAGGTCGCCGAAGCTGCCGCAGGTCGCGGCGTCGTCGGTCAGCTCGATCCGGCCGAGGTCCGCGACCTGGACGGCCGAGCGGCCACCCTTCGGCAGCATGAACTCGGCGTGCAGGTGCGCGTCGCCGAACGAGCCGCGCGTCACGAAGTCGCTCGCGCTCGGACCGACGTTGACGAGCGCGCCGTTCCCCGGGCCGGTCGCGAACTTCGTCGCGTCGGCCGCGTCGAGCGCCGCGTCACAGAGCTCCCAGCCGGTCGACTCGAACTGGCCGAGCGCGTCGCCCCACGAGAGTCGCAGGACGCCGGCGTCGACGTCGCCCTTGCTGGGCGGCGGCGGCACCATCTTGGCGACGTACGCGTTGGTCGGCGCGCCGCTCGGGAGCTGGTTGATCGTGTACGAGATCTCGGGGTGCAGGAGCGGCGCGCCGCTCTCGGCCGTGACGCCTTCGAGCGCGATGCGCACGCACGTCGCCGGATAGATGTCGAACGAGCGGACGACGAGGGTCTTGCGGTCCTCGGAGAGCTCCACCGCCTCCAGCTCCAGCGTCTGCGTGTGGCGCTCGGGTGAGCCGTACTCCCACCAGTAGTCGTAGTCGTACGAGATCATCTTCACCGACTCGGCGGACGCGCTCCAGTCGGCGTGGACCGGGTGCGAGAACGTGAGCTCGAAGCCGAACGTCTCGGTCTCCTCGTCGAAGTCGAGCAGCGTCATGCCGCCGAACTCCATCGTCTCCGCTCGCGTCGAGCGCACGCGCACGAGCCCGTCGGCGGGGGGCTTGCCGCCCCAGCCGCGGTTCGTGAGGCCGCAGAACACGGTGCCGTCGGGCGCCTGGAGCACGCGGTTGACCGATCCGATCTCCTGGCGAAGCGGCAGGACCCAGCCCTGGAGCTGGCCCTGGACCTCCTCGAAGCCGGCGCGCAGGAGCATCCCGTTGGTGAGCTCCGCGACGACGAACTGGCCCTTCGGGATCCCGAACGAACCGGTGCGATCCTCCAGCAGGTTGCCCGTCGAGCGCGACCACTTGTAGGGGATCCAGATCGCGGGCGCGGTGCGGCCGGTGGCGGCGCGGGCCGGCGGGATCTCGTCGTGCGCGAGCTTGCCGGACGCGCGGTACTCCTCGGTCCAGTTGAGGCTCTTCGGGTGCCCGTAGAAGCCGCCCTCGACGATGTGATAGATCGGGCTCGACGCGATCCAGTCGCCCTGGTTGTCGGTGACGAAGAGGCGGTCCTTCGAGTCGAGCGCGATCCCGTTCGGGCTGCGCACGCCCGACGCCCACGGCGTGACGGTGCCGTCGGGGGAGACGCGCAGGATCCAGCCGCGGTAGGGGACCGTCGAGCGGCCGTGCCACCACTCCGGGTCGCCGAAGCTGACGTTCAGGCCCATCCACCAGTCGCCGCGGCTGTCGCGCGGCAGGCCGAACGCGAACTCGTGGTAGTGCCCCGACAGGCCCCAGTCGCTGGCGACCGTCTCGACGACGTCGCAGCGCCCGTCGCCGTTCGAGTCGACGAGCTTCGAGAGCTCGCCGCGCTGCAGGACGTGGATCTCGTCGTCGACGACGCTCAGCCCGAGGCCCTCCCAGAGGCCCTCGTGGAACAGCGTCACCTTCGCGTTCTCGAAGTCCTCGCCGAGGGGGTCGTCGACGATCCACACCTGGCCGCGCCGGGTGCTGACCACCAGGCGGCCGTCGGAGAGGAAGTCCATCCCGCCGATCTCCAGGACGCAGCCGTCCGGGGTCTTCAGGTACTCCAGCGTGTGCGCGCCGCTCTCGGTCTCGGCGAACGTCGTGTCCTGCGCGGCGAGCGCGCAGCAGAGGAGGAGGGCCGTGGTCATGGCGTCAGTCGTTCTCGATGAGGGAGCGGATCAGCGCGGTGCTCAGGCGATCGCTCCATGCGCTCGCGTGGACGAAGAAGCGGAGGCCCGGGAGGTCGGGCTGCTCGACGGCGAAGACCCCGTCGGAGACGGCGCGGACGTCGAAGAACCCCGTCGTGCCCTTCGTATCGACGGTCCCGACGAGGGTCGCGAAGCCGTCGGAGCCGATCGGGCGCATGCGGACGTCGCGGGTCCCGCTGACGGCGACGATCGCGCGCACTGCGACCGGGACGTCGTCGACCATCACGAAGCGGATGATCTCGTGGCCGCCGCCGAGCGAGCTGACCGAGCCGTCGGGGCCGTCCGGTCCCGCGAGGTCGAAGGAGAGCCAGACGGAGTCACCCTCGATCCGGGTACCCGTGATACGGCGCGTCAGGGCCTCGCCTGTCTTCGCGTCGACGACGTCGTTCGCTCGCTCGTACGCGTCGTTCGTCGACCAGGTGAGCGCGCCCAGCGGCTTGAGCGCCTGGCCGCCGCGACCACCCCAGTCCTTGCGGTCGAGGAAGTCGCCCTGGCGCACGGCGATGAGCCGCGCGTCCTGCTTCCGGTACTGGAAGGTGGTCCCGTTCGGGAAGCCGACCACCACGCTGCGCGGCTCGCGGAACCCGCCCTCGCGGTACGCGGGCATCATGCCCTGGACGACGACGGGTTGTTCGCCGACCTCCATCACACTGTCCCCGGGGCGGACGATCGTCCCCGGCGGACCGAGCGCGATCACGTAGTCGGCGACGGCCTGGAGCTGCTCGCCGTTCAGCGTCTCCGCAAACGCGGGCATCGGCGTGCCGGGGATCCCGTGCACGACCGAGCGCAGCACCGCCTTGCGCGTGTTGCCGTACGAGTAGCCGCCGTCGAGGAAGCTGCGCGCGGGGCGCTCCAGATCGGTCGTCCCCTTGCCGTCGCCGGTCTCGCCGTGGCACTGCGCGCAGTGCTCCATGTAGATCGCCTTCTCGTCGACTACGGATGGGCTCGCGGAGGCCGGCGTGGAGGGGGAACTCGGCAGCGCGAGCGGGACGAGCAGCGCGCCAGCGAAGGCGGCCGCGAGACGGCGATCGGAGAGCATGGGCGGGGACGGGAAGGAGAGATGCGGGGCGAGGGGCCGTCCGCGAGGCGCCCCAGGATAGTGCGTCCGAGGCCGCTCGCCCCCTTGTGCGCCGTCGCCGCGCTCGCAGAGATCCGGATCGGGACCTCAAGCGCGAGGCCGATCGCGCCGACCGTGCCGCTATGACGCTGCGCCGCAAGAGAGTCGACGTCGAGTGGGAGCGCGCCGTCTACCTGGACGCCGTCCGGCGCGCGAGCGCGGACGGGCTGGCCGGACGCCCGGCCGTGGCGGCGGCCCACGAGGCCTTCGTCCTCGCCATGATCGCGATGGGGCGACCGACCCGCGCGACCGGGGCGGTCGACGCGCTGCTCCGCGCGCGCCCGAGATGCGCGGCGACCTGGTGCCTGGCCGCCCGGCTGGCGCGCGCCGCAGGGGACGTCGAGATGGCGGCGCGGCGCAGAGCCGTCGCCCTGGCGCTGCAGACCGCCGGGGCCGAGCCCTGTCCTGCATCTGCGGCCGTCTGACGGGTCCCTCTGATGGGGCGCCGTGGGCCCTGGGCGCCCCTCGTACGGTCCTCGCTCAAGTCCTGCGACGATCCGGCCGATGCGTGGCTCATCTCGGCCCGGAGCCGCGCCGAGCGACGCGATGGAACCCCACGCCGCGCCCCACGATCACCGGGAGCCGATCGACTCCCGCCGCACGACGCCGCCCCGCGGCGGGCACGCGGCGCGTGACCTCGTCCTGCCGCTCCGGCGCGCGGTCGAGCTGCACCTGCGAGGGGACTACGAGGCTGCCGAGCGGCGCCTGCGGGCCGTGCTCGACCTCGACCCGGTGCTGCCGCAGGCCCACCACCACCTCGCCGTCGTGCTCCACGCTCAGGGGCGCACCGTCGAGGCGCTCAGGCACCTGCGCGAGGCGGTCCACCGCGATCCGCACCTGCCGGGCGCGAAGGAGCGGCTCGAGCGCTACGTCGCCGAGGCGCACGCCGAGCGAGACTGACGCGGCTCGGACCGGCGGCCCACGCCGTCGCTGGTAGGCTCGGTCCCGATGGCGACGCTCCACCTGGTCGACGCGAGCCCCTACATCTTTCGGGCGTTCTACTCGCTGCCGAGCTCGATCCGGAGCCCCGACGGCAAGCCGGTCAACGCGGTGCGCGGGTTCGGCGACATGCTCGCGCGCGTGGTGCGCGAGGGGAGTCCGTCGCACCTGCTCGTCGCCTTCGACGGCAGCCTCACGACGAGCTTCCGCAACGAGATCTACCCGGCGTACAAGTCGAGTCGTGACCTGCCGGACGAGGACCTCGTCGCGCAGCTCGACGCGTGCCAGGAGCTCGCGGCCGCGCTGGGGGCGTTCTGCTGCATCGACGACCGGTACGAGGCCGACGATCTCGTGGCGACGGCGCAGGCGCGCTTCCACGGCGACGTCGACTCGATCGAGGTCGTGACCGCGGACAAGGACCTCGCGCAGCTCGTCGACGACAGAACGGTGTTCCACGACTTCGCGAAGGACGTCCGCCTCGACGTGGAGGGTGTCACGGAGCGCTACGGCGTGCGGCCGGACCAGATCCGAGACCTGCTCGGGCTCGCCGGCGACAGCGTGGACGACATCCCCGGCGTGCGGGGCGTCGGCCCCAAGACGGCGATCGCGCTGCTCCAGGAGTTCGACGATCTGGACGCGATCTACGGCGACCTCGACCGCGTCGCGACGCTCTCGATCCGCGGCGCGAAGAGTCTCGGCGCGAAGCTCGCGGAGCACCGTGAGATCGCGTATCTCTCTCGCGACCTCGCGACGTGCGCGACCGACGCACCCCTCGACGCGAACCTGGACGGCCTCGCCTATCGCGGCGCGGACCCCGACGTGCTCGGGCCCCTGCTCGAGCGACTCGGCCTGACGAGCCGCCTCCACGCGGTTCCGCACCGGAGCGAACGATGACCCTCACGATGACGGCCGCCGTAGCGGCGCTGGCGCTCCTCGCGCAGGACCCTCTCGGCAACACCTCGGGCGGCGCGCTCCTGGACGAGCAGGCGGCGTTCGACGTGCTGCACTATGACCTCGCGCTCGACGTCGACCCCGACGCACAGGCGATCTCGGGGACCCTGATCATGACCGCGCGCGTCGTGGCGCCGGCCCGCGAGATCGTCCTGCACCTCGACCAGTCGCTGCAGGTGAGCGGAGTCAGCGGCGGCGTGGCCGCGGCGACGGACGCGGCGCCGGAGGAGCGCGCCGCCGACCTCCGGACGGCGAAGTTTCGCCACGAGGACGGGCTGATCTGGATCGACTCCGCGTCGTTCGCGGCCGAGCGCGGAGCGACGTTCCGCGTCGCCGTCGACTACGGGGGGAAGCCGCGCGTCGCCCAGCGCCCGCCCTGGGAGGGCGGATTCACGTGGCAGACGACGGAGAGCGGCGCGCACTGGATCGCCACGTCGTGCCAGGGCGAGGGCGCCGACCTGTGGTGGCCGTGCAAGGACCACCCGTCGGACAAGCCCGACGCGTTCGACCTGTCGTTCACCGTGCCCGAGGGGCTCGTCGTCGCGACGAACGGGCGGCACCTGGAGAGCGTGACCGAGAAGGGCCGCACGACCTCGCGCTGGCGCGTGACGACCCCGATCGCGAACTACACGGTCGCGCTCAACGTCGCGCCGTACGTCGAGCTGACGCGGACCATGCAGAGCGTCGCCGGCGACGAGATCCCGATTCACTTCTGGGTCCTGCCCGAGAACGAGGAGAAGGGGAAGGCGTTCCTCGACGAGATCGTCGACCACCTGCGGTTCTTCGAGGAGACCTGCGGGCCGTATCCGTTCCGCGGTGACAAGTACGGCGTCGTCGAGACGCCGCACCTCGGCATGGAGCACCAGTCGATCATCGCGTACGGGAACCGGTACAACGGCGACCCGAACTTCGACTACGACTGGCTGCACCACCATGAGCTGGCGCACGAGTGGTGGGCGAACCTCGTGACGGCGCGCGACTGGGCGGACTTCTGGATCCACGAGGGGATCGGGACGTATATGCAGCCGCTCTACCTGGAGCGGAAGTTCGGCCGCGACGCGTACGACAAGAAGATGCAGATCGACCTGCTGCGCGTGCTCAACAACGCGCCGATGGTCCCGAAGCCGCCGCGTACGACGGACTCGATCTACTTCTCGCAGGACGGCGGCGACGCGCCCGGGGGCGACATCTACTTCAAGGGCTCGTGGGTCTGCCACTCGCTGCGCTGGCTGCTGGGGGACGAGAAGTTCTTCCCCGTGCTGCGCCGCTGGGCGTACCCCGACCCGGAGCTCGAAGCGACCACCGACGGATCGGCCGTCCGGTTCGCGGACACGGACGAGCTGATCCGGATCGCGGAGGAGGTGACGGGCGACGACCTGAAGTGGTTCTTCGAGGTCTACGTGCGCCGCGCCGCGCTCCCGGAGCTCGTCACGCGGAACGAGGGCGGCGTCCTGTACCTGGAGTGGAAGGCGCCCGACGACCTGCCGTTCCCGATGCCGATCGAGGTGGTGATCGACGGCACGGCGCGCCGGATCCCGATGGCGGACGGCAAGACGTCATTCGAGGTCGGGGAGGCCGAGGTCGAGATCGACCCCGGGCACAAGCTGCTGCGCGAGCTGCGGCGCTGACGGGCGCCAGCTCAGCGCAGCCAGGCGAGCGAGTTCGTCAGCGCGGGGACCGGCGTCAGCACGACGCCCTGCAGGTGGTGGGCGAAGGCGAAGCCCTGGACCTCCGAGCCGATCACCGCGAAGAGCGGGAACGTGACCCTGCCGCTGGCGTCGACCGCCTGCGGGGGGGCGGCGCGGACCGCGCTCCGACGGTCGATGCAGAGCCGACCGCCGAGCGCGGGGGATGCGCCCGGGTCGGCCGAGCGCAGCACGAACGCGGCGGCCCCGGGCGGCGCGCCCGTGATCTCCGCCGAGGCGCGGCGGGCGTTCGGAATGGTCGAGTCCGTGTCTTGGATGCGCAGCCGTGCGGTGCCGGTGCCGGCGCAGGTCTGCAGGCCGCGCAGGGGGCAGAGCGCCGTCACGCCCGGGGACTGCGGAACCTGGATGACCTGCGCCGAGCGCCTCTCGAGGGTCATTCCGGCCATCCGACCGTCGACGAAGCCGTTGATCCGCCGCAGCCCGGTCACCGTGTGCTCCAGCACGAGGTCACCGGTCGGAGTTCGCAGGAAGACGCTCGCCTCCTCGTTGCTGGAGACGGCGACGCGCGGGAGGTCCAGCTCGACCGCCCACTCGGGATACGGGGCGGGCGTCGACGACAGGGTCCGGCGACCGACGACGCGCCAGGCTCCCGTCGCTCCTCGCTCGTGGAGCTGGAGCACGGTCGGCCTCGGCGCCGGCACGCCGAGTCGCGTGCGGACGACCGCGAGCATCTCGCCCTCCAGGGCGATCGCGTCGACGGCCCACTCGTTCTCCGTCGGGCCATCGATCAACGCGGTCTGTGACCACGAACCCGACGCGTCGGGCTCGCACACCGCCACCCGTCCCGTGCCGGCCAGCTGGAACTGTCCGATGGCGGCGATGTCTCCGTCGAGCACCACCTGCATCGCGTAGTCGATATAGGGCGCGAGGATGTCGGTCGACGCAACGTCGACGACCTCCCACACGCCCGCGGGGTTCCGCTCGACGATCACGAGATCGACGGGCTGCCACCACGCCTGCGGGGCGACGACGACGGCGCGGCCGTCGTCGACGTCCACGAGCTCGCCGAGGCGGAGGTTCTCGACCCCGGGAATCGACACCTCCTGGTACGACCAGCCCGCGGCGGTCCGCTCGTGCACGAACAGCGTCCGGGGCGGGCTGAACGGACGCGCCAGGTAGTGCGCGATCACGTCGCCGTCGATGGCGATCTCCCGGATGGACCAGGAGTCCTCGAAGGCCGGCGGCCGGAGGACGGCGGTCGGCACGTACTCGAGCGTGCCCGGCGCGGCGTCGAACACGTACAGCGCGGGCGGCCGGTCGTTCCCGTGGTCGCCGACGACCACGGTGGACGCGGCACGACGGTCGACCCCGACCGCGTCCGGACGTTCGAGGATGTCGAGCCCGACCTGCTCGCACTGCTGAGCGAGACCGGGAACCAGGGCGATCGTGAGGAGGAGAGCGAGCATGGCGGACGTCATTCCGCGAGGTGACGCAGCACGTGGTCGACCTCGGCCGGGCTGCCGAGGATGACCGGGACGCGCTGGTGGATCGCGTCCGGCTGCACCTCCATCGTACGCTGGGTTCCCGAGAACGCCTTGCCGCCCGCCTGCTCGACCAGCATGGCCATCGGGTTGGCCTCGTACATGAGGCGGAGCTTGCCCGACGGCGCGCTCTTCGTCGGCGGGTAGAGGAACACGCCGCCCTTCATGAGGGTGCGATGCACGTCCGCGACCATCGCGCCGGCGTAGCGCATCGAGTAGCCCTCTTCGTTCGCCCACTCGATGTAGCGCCGGTAGCCCTCGGGGGACTTGTGGACGTTCGCCGAGTTGATCGAGTACGTCCTGCCCTCCTCGGGGATCTGGACGTTGCCCTCCACGAGCAGGAAGGAGCCGATCGCCGGGTCCAGGACGAACATCTGGACGCCGATGCCGGTCGTGAGCACGAGGACCGTCGAGGGGCCGTAGAGGATGTAGCCTGCTCCGACCTGGCGGAGGCCGGGCTGGAGGGCGCTCTCCTCGACGCGCGTCGCGCGGCGGTCGTGGAGGAGAATGCTGAAGATCGTCCCGACGCTGCCGCAGACATCGAGGTTCGACGATCCGTCGAGGGGATCGAAGAGGACGACGTAGGGGCGCTCGCCCGACGTGTCGCTGCGCAGGATGATCGGATCCTCGTCCTCCTCCGAGGCGACGATCGCGACGCCGGGGCGCGAGCCGAGGGAGCGCAGCAGCGCCTCGTTCGCGATCACGTCCAGCTTCTGCTGCGTCTCGCCCTGGACGTTCTCCGCGTCCATCGATCCGAGGACGTCCTCCAGGCGCGCGCGGCGGCACCGGGCGGAGATGAACTTCGCGGCCAGCGACAGGGCCGAGAGGATCATCGTGTAGGCGCCGGTGGCGTGGGGGTGCTTGGCCTCCTCGGCGAGGAGGTACGTCTGGAGCGAGGTCAGGTTCTGGCCGGCCGTGAGCTGCTGCTGGGACATGCGGCGGAGGGTAGCGCCGCGCGCGGGGGGATCGCCGTCAAATTGCGGGAGCCCCGCAGGCCTGTGGCCGGCGGGGCTCCCGGGGGGCCGGGTTGCGGCTCCCTTCGTCCCTGGTCCATCCGCTGACGCGGATGGGACTATCCAGAGAAGGTTAGTTGCAGAACTCGACCGAGGTCGCGTTCGACGTGTTGCTCGTCACGCTCGGGTTGGCGTCGCGGAACCAGTACTGGAAGTTCCAGGTCTCGCCCGGCATCACGACCAGCCCGGCGGGGAGGTTCGTGAGGTCCGGCGAGAAGTTCACGAACCCGAAGAAGCCCGAGTTCAGCGGCGACAGCGAGAAGCGGTAGATCGTGCTCGCACCGCCGCCGACGCACAGGTTGCCCTGGCTGCCCGACGCGAGCGGGACCTGCTGCTGGCCCTGCGCCATGATCATGTAGCCGAACGAGTTGAACGGCAGCTGCGTGACCAGGAAGTTGATGTCGTTGCTGCTGATCAGCGCCGAGCCGCTCGGGATCATGTCCGCGGGCGAGCCGGTGCTGTTCGTCGTCGCCGTGCAGTAGGTCTCGAACCCGGTGCCCGGGACCGCGATCTGCTCCGTGAGCTCACCGCCGGACTTGAACAGGCCGAGCGACGCGTTCCCCATCACCGGCGCCGCGTCGGCCGTGAAGCCGAAGTTGTAGAGCGTGCCCCAGCGGATCGCGTTGCTGTTCGGGTCGGCGTTGAAGTCGCCGCCGGTCCAGGTGAGCTCGGTGCCGGTCTGGGCGAAGGTCCAGTCCGTCGGGTCGTACGGGTCACCGCTGTGCGAGTCGACGTCGCGGAAGAAGAGTTCGCTCGAGGTCACCGGGCCGCAGGGCAGCGAGACCGAGAACGAGTTCGCGGAGACGTCCGAGGTCAGATTCTGGACCGCGTACTCGTAGCGGTACTGGCCGTTGCCGAGGTCGGTGGTCTTGTACGCGACGAAGAAGTAGCCGTGCACGCCGGGGCCGCCCTCGTCGAGGTTCGTGAATTCCACGACCTCGACCTCGGGGTCGCTCGCGGCCCACGCGTAGATCGCGGGGTTACCGCGCTGCGTCGCGCCGGAGCCGGAGAGACCGTAGTTGCCCGGCGACACGTTCACGCGGCGCCACGAGGCGTTGTTCCGGTGGTTGCCCGCGATCTGGTCGTCGGTCGTGACGTACTGCGACTCGATGAAGTAGCTCGCGCCCGGAAGGGCGAGCTCGCTCTGCAGGACCTGCAGGCGTCCGCGGATCGTGCCGCTGCCCGCGCTCGGGCCGGACATGTTGAACGGCTTGACGCCCGTGTTGGCGTTCACCTGGGACTTGGTCACGCCGTTGCGGCCGTCGTTCAGGCCGGCGCCGTACGTGTCGGCGCATCCGATCCCGAGCGTGTCACAGTTCGTGCTCTGGCACGAGCCGCAGGAGTTCTCGTTGACGGCGCAGAAGCCCTCCTTCAGGAACGAGTAGCCGAGCTGTTCGAAGCGGCCCTCGTACATCCGGAACATGTTCTGCGCGATGACCGGCGCCTCGTTGATCGAGTCGTTCCACTGGCAGACGACGTTGCCGACGTTGCAGGAGGTGGTCGAGAAGGAGTACGCGCGAATCCCGCCGGAGACGCCGTAGTTGTTGAAGGAGTCGCCGATCCGCGAGACGTCCATGTCCTGGGCGAAGGTGGTCGATCCAGTGAGGAGCGATGCCGCCAGGACGAGGCTGAGCCGTTTCATGGGCAGTCGAGAGAGTGAGAGATGGGGTGGGGTTGTGCGGGACACGCGAGCGAGCCCGAGGCGCTCATGTTAGGGGCCTGTCGCCGACACGAGCGTCACCGGACGCGTTCAGATCGTGTTTCACTCTGATCCGTGGGAAGAGTGGTTCCCATCGAGCCATGCCCGACACGCCACGGGGCGCCGCCCCAGGGGTCAGCCGTAGAGGCCGGAACCGTCCGCCCGGTGAGGCGAGGGGCCGCGCGACGAAGTGTGCTTCTCGCGCGTCTCGTACAGCTCGCACGGCTGGCCGGTCGCGTCCAGGACGACCGCGGACGGCCAGGTGCGTGACTCGAAGCCATACGCGCGGCACCCGCGGGGCCACCCCGGCCTCCACGTCGTGTAGAGGTGCCTGCAGCCCGCGCAGGAGGCCGGTCCGGGGCGGTCGTTCGGCTGCTGGGGAGCGGGCACGGGTCGTGGTCGGTCGGGCGCAGGGCGCGGTTCCGCGGGCACGGCCAGGTTTCGGGCACTGGGATCGTGGCCCGCGGCAATTACGATATCGGGCGGCCGGAGCCTCGCCTGGAGCGACGCGCCGGCGGAGGAGTGGACATGGGCGACATCGACGTCGAGATCCTGCGGACGAAGGCCCGTGACGGCGACCGCGAGGCGCAGTTCGACCTCGCGTTGCGCTACTCGGACGGCGTCGGAGTGCCGGCCAGCGCTGCGACCTCATATCGCTGGCTCCAGCGGGCCGCCGAGAAGGGCCATGTCGAGGCGATGGCTGCGGTCGGGCGCTGCCACCACGGCGGGCTCGGCGTCGAGATCGACGAGCGCCAGGCGCTCCGCTGGTACGAACGCGCATTCGAGTCCGGCTCCGAGGACGTCCACCTCGACCTGGGCCAGCTCCTCTCCGCCCCGGACAGCACGGTCCGCGACCTCGACCGCGCCGTCGTCATCCTCCGCGAGGGCTGGGATCAGTACGGCGACCCCGGGTGCGCCGGTCTGCTCGGCGAGCTCTACGAGGAGGAGCTCGACGACGACGAGGTCGCTCTGCAGTGGGTGCGCACCGCGGCCGAGGCCGGGGACTCGTCGGCGATGGTCACGCTCGGCTACCGGCATCGCTTCGGGGAGGGCGTCGAGCGCAGCTTCTCGAAGATGCTGCGCTGGTACCGCGCCGCCGCGGACGAGGACGACGCGACCGCGATCGCGAACCTCGCGATCTGCTACCAGAACGGCGAGGGCGTCCGACGCGACGCCCAGCGCGCGTACCAGCTGCGCGAACGCGCCGCCGATCTCGGCCACGATGGATCGCGGACCTGGCTGGCCTTCGCGCTCGTCGATGGCACCGGCTGCGACGCCGATCCCGAGCGCGGCCGCAAGCTCCTCGAGGAGCTCGCAGAGACCGACCCCGAGGTCGCGCACGACCTCGCCGACCGGCTGCTCGACGGGCCCGGGCTCGACCAGGACGTCGCAGGCGGGCTGCGCTGGATGCGCAGCGCGGCGGACCGCGGGCACGCGTCCGCGCTGACGTACCTCGGCGTCCTGCACTGGTACGGGAAGTTCGTCGACGAGGATCGCGAGCGCGCGATCGAGCTCTACCGGCGCGCGATGGAGTTCGGCGATCCGTACGCGGTCGCGAACGTCGGCTTCGCGACGCTCGCCGGGGACGGCGTGCCGAGGAGCCACGACCGTGCGATCGAGCTGCTGCGGAGCGCCGCCGAGCGCGGCAACGCGCACGCTGCACTCTGGCTCGCTGCCCGCTACCTCGACGGCGAGGACGGGATGCCCCGCGACGACGCCGAGGCGGTGCGCCTCCTGGAGCTCTGCGCGGCGGAGGAGGAGGACGGCGAGGTGCTGTTCCTGCTCGCCGAGCTGGTCCGCGACGGCCGGGGCACCAGCCAGGATCTCCCCCGCGCGCTGGAGCTCTTCGAGCTGGCCGAGATCAACGGCAGCGACTCCCGCGTCGAGCGCGGCCAGATCCGCCGCCAGCTGCGCCGCTCTTAGTCGTCGAATCGGCCGTCCGTAATCCCTACGCTCCGAGCGGAGGGGGCGGCTCGCCCGCATCGACGATCGTTGGATAGCGCTTCGCGGATCTCGCTCGTGGGCGTCGGCTCGCTCGACGACGCCGCGCTCTTCGGGCTTGCCATCGCGCGCGCCGCCGCCGGCAGCGGTCTGCGGGTCCGTGGGCTCGCGGTGACGACCCACAGGGACGATCCGGACGCCGAAGTGCTGCGCGCGCTCGCGAGGACGACCGGTCGGGCGGTCCTTCGCGTGGACCCCGGGGTCATGCCGCCGGGCGACGTCGGCCGTGCCTCGGCCCGCGCCGCGCGCGGGAGCGACCTCGTGCTGGCCGTCGTCGCCGCACCTCTCGACGGATCGAGCGGCGTCGACCCGCTCGCAGCCCTCGCTGCGCTACGAGCGCCCGTCGCGCTCTGGTACGACGCCTCGCTCCGACGGTCCGGCGACCTCGCCTTCGTCGACGCGGCGCGGCGGGTCGTGCTGGAGGGACTCGGCGTGCCCCTCCTCGCGCTGCCGTCCGGACCGTCGGCTGCGCAGCCCGGCGCGCGGTGGTCGTCGATCCACGGCGAGAGTGCGCCGCTGGTCGAGGCGAGCGAGCCGCTGGGGCGCACCGCGCTCCGTCGCCTGCTCCGGCACGCGCGGCGCGCCGGCGCGCTCCCGCCGATCGAACCGACCGCGACGCTCCCGCGCGCGCGGATCGGCGTGCTGCTCGACGACTGCTTCGACCTGTACGACGAGGAGGGCCTCGTCGCGCTGGAGGAGGCGGGCGCGGACCTCGTTCCGATCTCTCCGCTGGAGGGGGCCGCGCTGCCCGAGCTCGACGGCCTCCTCGCCGGAGACGCGCGGATCGAGCGCGACTCGGCCGAGCTCTCCGCGCGTCGCGCGTTCCGCGACGGCCTGCGCGATCGCATCGCGGACGGGCTGCCGACCGTCGCGCTGGCCGGAGGCTTCGCGTACCTGACGCGCGGCTTCCGCTCGGCGTGCGGCGCGCTGCACCCGATGGTCGGGGCGATCGACGCGAACGCCCACGCCGTCGACCGTCCGCTTCCCGCGGGACCGGTGGAGGTCGAGACGACGGTCGACACGCTCGTCGGCGCCGCCGGCACGCGCCTGCGCGGACGCGTCGAGCGTGCGTGGGTGGTCCGCGGCGTTCCCGACGACGAGCGCGAGATCTACGCGACCCTCGAGGGCCCGGCGGACGGCGGCTGCGGTCGGCAGCAGCTCTTCGCGGCGCACTTCCGTCCGTACTGGCCCGCGAGTCCGGGAGCCGCGCAGGCCTTCGTCGACCGCTGCGCGCGGCGCGCCGCCGCACTCGTCCAGGACCGCCGGACGCAGGGTCGCCGCGAGCTGGCCGGAACGTGAGCGGGCGGCGTTCCGTGGACCGCCGCCCGCTTGGACTCCGGTTCGCCGCTTCGCGCGGCGTTCGTGGGAGTGGGGGGTGGGGGAAGGAAGCTCCTGCTCGGAGGCCGCCGGTCACATGAGCATCGTGTTCTGCTTCGCGCCGAACAGGCTCTTGAGGCGGCTCATGACGTTCGAGTGGATCTGGCAGACGCGGCTCTCGGTGAGGTTCAGCATCTCGCCGATCTCCCGCATCGTGTGGCCGACCTGGTAGTACTGCTCGATGATGAAGCGCTCCTTCTGCGTCAGCGAACGCGTGAGGAAGCCCATCATGTCGTCGCGGTTGAGGACGCCGAGCGGGTCGATCGACTTCTTGTCCTCCAGGACGTCGACCTTCTCCATCGAGCTGTCGTCGTCGCGGTCCTCCCACTTGTCGGACAGGGAGTACATCGCCTTCGCGCTCGCGCTCTGGAGCTCCGTCGCGAGCTCCTGGTGGTCCATCTCCAGCTCGCGCGCGAGCTCGGCGTGCGTGGGCTCACGGCCGAAGATGCCGGTCAGTCGCTGGAGCGCCTTGTCGATGCGGCTCGCCTTGAGGCGCACGAGGCGCGGGACCCAGTCCTGGCTGCGGAGCTGGTCCAGGATCGAGCCGCGGATCCGCGTGGTGCAGTACGTCTTGAACTTGATGCCGCGGTCGGGGTCGAAGCCGCGGATGGCGTCCATCAGGCCGAACAGGCCCGCGCTGACGAGGTCGTCGAGCTCGATCGACTTCGGGAGCGTCTGCAGCAGGCGCTCGGCGATGTACTTCACGAGCGGGAAGTGCCGCTCCATGAGCACGTTCCGGATGCGCTCGATCTTCTGGACGTCCTTGGCTCCCCGCGCCTTCTGGTAGTGCTCCCAGATCTCCTCCGTCGGGAGCTCCTCGATCGGCGTCTCGGGGGCGGTCTTCTTGCGCGCGGGTGCCTTGCGCGTCGTCGTCCGCTTGCGCGCCGGGGCCTTCCGGCTGGTCGTGCTCGCGGCGCGTGTGGGCGCGGAGGCCGTCTTCTTCTTGGCGGCCGGTTTCTTGGCGGTCATGTGCGGTGTCCCTCCCGCGGGACGGGGCGCGGTGCGGCGACGGTCAGTCGACCTTCAGGAGCGAGTGGGACGGCGCGTCGAGGCGCGCGCGACCGTTCAGGAACAGGAGCTCGATGACGAAGACGCACGCGATCGGATCCCCCCCGATCTTGCGTACGAGCTTGAGGGCGGCCTCCATGGTCCCGCCCGTCGCCAGGAGGTCGTCGACCATGAGCACGCGCGGTGTGCCCTCGACGGCGTCCGTATGAATCTCGATGGTGTCCGAGCCGTACTCCAGCTCGTACGACTCCGACGCGGTCTTCCACGGGAGCTTGCCCGGCTTCCGGATGGGGATGAACCCCTTCCCGAGCGAGTGGGCGAGCGCGGTGCCGAAGATGAAACCCCTCGACTCGATCCCGCAGACGATGTCGTAGGACGTGGGATCGATGAGAGTGGTCAGCCCCTCGATCGACACCTTCAGTCCCTCAGGACTCTGAAGGAGCGGAGTGATGTCCTTGAAGAGGATCCCCTTCTTCGGGAAATCCGGAACGTCGCGGATGTAGCGTTCGATCAAGAGACTCCTCTGCGCGACGCCAGCCCTCGGGCACTCCGCGCCGAATGGTCTTCGGCGGCCCTCGGGACCGACTTGAACCGGGACCCGCACATTTCCGGGCGGGGGGCTCAAGTTGCGCGCGTTCGGCGGACCTCCACGTCCGAAGCGTCGCGTTCGGCGACACTCGGCGCCGATCGGGGCCCGCTCGTCCGCCTGTGAGGCATGGCGAAACGGGCGCTCGGCGCGGCGCACGGAGCGCCCGTGACCGGCTCGCGCGTGCGGGATCCTGCTCGGCAGCGCGACATCGCGCCGCCGCGCTACGCTCGACTCGCTCGCAAGACACCGAACGACCCTCACGATGCCGAACCCTTCCCTCGCCCTCGGCCTCTTCGCTCTTCTCTCGCTGACTGCGCCCGCTGTCGCCCAGTGCGACGCTGCCGACCTCGCGCCCCCCGGGGCGGAGATGCTCGCCGCTGTCACTTCCGAGGACGGCCGCTACCTCGTGCTCGTCGAGCGGAATCGCCGCCGTCTCCATCCCATGCGCTGGGACGACGCGATCGCCGCGTGGGTCTCGGAGGGCACGATCGAGACGTCGTCGACCGACGAGGCGCGCGGGCTCGGTCTCTGGCACGTCGCGCGGTCGGAGAACGTCATCGCTCTGGTCGATGACCTATTCGACGGCTTTGGTGCCTGGATCTACGAGCGGGAGGGCGCCGGGTGGAGCGCGGGCACGTACGTCTGGGACTGGGCCAGTGGCTGGCCGAGCGGCACCCAGGAGGGAATCCACGACGTCGCCGTGCACGCAGACGAAGACCTGATCGTCGTGGGATTCGGCGACGATCACTACGACGAGGGGTCGATCCGCCTCGTCCACCGAATCGGTGGCGCGTGGGAGGTGTTCGGAGTCGGGTCGATGCCAGGCCTGTCGGTGGGCGCTCGGCTGGGTCAGTCGATCGACCTCGACGGATTCCGCGTCGCCGTCGGCGCGCCTGGAACGTCCGCGTCGGCACCTCGAGGCCGCGTCGGTGTCTTCGGACTTCCGCAGTCGCCCGGCTTCGACCATCCGACGTTCCGGCGAGCCGTGAATCCGAGTGACCCCTCGGTGACAGGCTTCGGCAAGCACGTTGCGCTGGAGAATGGGTGGCTCGCCGTGGCGGCGAAGACGTGGACGACGGGACCGGTGGAGGTCTTCGAGCGCTCGGTCCCGAGCGCACCCTACGAGTCGATCGGGTGGCTCGATCTGCCAGACCCCTATGCGGGTGAGCCCATCGACTCGCTCGACCTCCGCGGCGGTCGGCTGTCGGTCGGCGTTGGTGCGGCATCTGGCGCCGTGTTCGAGTTCGACCTGACGCCATCTGGTCCCGTGCTCCAGTCGATTCGCGTAGGCGAAGGGATCGGAGTCACGGCCGCGCGCGCAGCCAGCGGCACCGTCGCCACCGGTCCACTGGTGGCACCGTTCGTCCCCGTCGATCCGCTCGTGCACGTCTTCTGCTCCTGCGCTTCGATCGGCGCGCCGTGCGGCAACGAGGCGGCGCTCGGCGGCTGCGTGAACTCCTCCAGCGTCGCGGCGTGGCTCTCGGGCTGCGGCTCGACGAGCGCCGCGGCCGACGACCTCGTCCTGCGCGCGGTCGGCCTGCCCGCCGGGACGTGGGGGACGCCCTTCATGGGTCGTGCTGCGGACCCGATGCCGCTCGGCAACGGCGCGCTGTGCATCGGCGGCTCGATCTATCGCTACGCGCCGTCGCTCGCCGGCGGGACGACGCTGGAGTTCGGCGGCCTCGTCGCGTTCAGCCAGGCGCACCACCCGGTCGAGGCGAGCCTCGCCGCCGGGCGCACGTGGAGCTTCCAGGTGTGGTACCGCGACGTCGGCGGGCCCTGCGGAGCGACGAGCAACCTGACGAACGCGGTCACGGTCACGTTCGTGCCCTGACCGCGCGGGGTCGCCGCTACTGCCGCTCGAAGGCGTAGGGGCCGCTCTCCGCGCCCCACGCCTGCTGGCCGTTCTTCGTCCAGCCGCGGTCCCACGACAGCACGAGGTCGGGGCGGATCAGCACCGACGACGTCGCGTACACGGCGTCTCCGATCGCGCTCTCGCAGCCGCGGCCGCTGGTGCGGCCGACGAAGACGCCGTCGTCGCGGCGCGTCAGCTCGATCCCGCAGCCCGTCCGTACCTCGGCGTCCGCCGGGTCGTAGCTGCCGAACCGCGACGGCTCTGCCCAGGCGCCCGCGAGGTCCAGCGGATCGTCCGTCGGCAGGAGCCGGATCGTGCTGCGCCACGTCTCGGCGTCGACCTCTTCCAGGTGGTACACGCGCTGGCGGTACGGCCGGTCGAGCGCCCACGCGGCGGCCTGTTCGACGTACAGCCAGATCCCGTCGGTGCGCTCCGGCCAGATGCGGACGGCGCGCAGCTCGATGTTCAGGAAGCGATCGTCGCGCGTCGCCTGCGCGCCGCTCGTGAAGTGACCGCTGAGCCAGTCGGCGAGGTCGACCAGCGCAGGCGAGGGTTCCCAGGCGGCGAGCGTCTCGGCGTCCGTGGCCGAGCGACTGCGGCAGCCGGCGGCGAGCGCGGTTGTGGCCGCGGCGGCGACGAGCAGCGTGTTGCGGATTCCCATGACGGCCGCCTCTACATCTCTTCGGGCGCGCCGACACCGAGGATCGCGAGCGCGTTGGCGATGACCTGGCGCGCGCCGCGGACGAGCGCGAGCCGCGCCGCCGTCACCCCGGGCTCCTGGCCGAGGACGCGCTCCTTCGCCACCCACGAGTTCACCTCGCGCGCGAGCTGCAGGACGTAGTTGGTCAGCTCGGACGGCTCGGCGTGCTCGGCCGCGCTGCGGATCGCATCGGGGTAGCGGCCGAGCTGGCCGAGGATCGGCGCGACGCTGGCCAGCACCGACCAGTCCGGCGCCGCGTCCACGTCGCCGGCCTTGCGCTCGATCGACGCGAGCCGCGCGTGCGTGTACTGGACGTACGGGCCGGTGTCGCCCTCGAAGGAGAGGATCTCCTCCAGGCGGAAGTCGATGTCCTTGACGCGCTCGCGCTTGAGATCGTTGAACACGACGGCGCCGACGCCGACAGTCTCGGCGATGCCGGCCGAGTCAGCCAGATCGGGGTTCTTCTCGGCGATGACCGCGCCGGCCTCCTTGGCGGCCGCGTCGAGCACGTCGTCCAGGAAGACGACGCGCCCCTTCCGCGTGCTCATCTTGCCCTCGGGCAGCCGCATCATGCCGAAGTCGACGTGCTCGACGCGCGGCTCCCAGTCGACGTCCATCCGCTCCAGGACGTGCTTCATCTGGCGGAAGTGCAGGCGCTGGTCGCCGCCGACGACGTACAGACAGCGCGTGAAGCCGAACTCCTCCCAGCGATGGAAGACGGCGGCCAGGTCGCGCGTCGCGTAGAGCGTCGTGCCGTCGGTCTTGCGCAGGAGGCAGGGCGGGATCTTGCCGAACTCCTTCAGGTCGACGACCAGCGCGCCCTCGGACTCCTCCGTCACGCCGGCCGCAACGATGCGATCGACGGTCTCGTCGAGGTGCGGCTCGTAGAACGCCTCGCCGCGCACGAGGTCGAACGACACGCCGAGGCGCGCGTAGATCTTGTCGAACTCGACGAGCGACAGCTCGGTGAGCTTCTTCCACGTGTCGCGGACGTGGCCCTCCGCGCCGCTCTCCAGTTCGCGGAACGCGGCGCGCGCGTCCTCGGCGAGCGTCGGGTCGCCCTCCTCCTCGTCGTGGTAGCGCACGTAGAGCGCCAGGAGCGACTGGATCGGGTCGCCCTCCAGGTCCACGGTGTCGCCGTAGCGATCGACGGCGGCGACGAGCTTGCCGAACTGGCTGCCCCAGTCGCCGATGTGGTTGATGCCGACCGTGCGGTAGCCGAGCGCGTCGTGCAGGCGCTGGATCGCGGCGCCGATCACGGTCGAGCGCAGATGGCCGACCGACATCGGCTTGGCGATGTTGGGCGACGAGAAGTCGACGACGATCGTCTTGCCGTCGCCCTCGCTCGTGGTGCCGTAGCCCTCGGAGCGCTCCGCGATCTCGCCGAGCACGGACGCCGCCAGCGCCGGTCGGTCGATCGTGAAATTGAGGTACGGCCCCGTCGCGCGGGCCTCGACGTCCGTCAGCCGCGCGTTGAGCGCGTCCTGCAGCTCGGCCGCGATCTTCGGCGGCGGCGCCTTGCGCTCCTTGGCGAGGACGAAGCACGGGAAGGCGACGTCGCCCATCGACGGGTCGCGCGGCGTCTCGAGCTTGGGGTCCTCGACGCCGGTTTCGGCGGCGAGGGCGGCGCGGATCGCCTGGAGGAACGTCTGCATGGGGGGGAGGTTACTCGTCGGCGGAGTCGTCGTCGCTGCGGCGCGCGACGAACGTGCCGTTCGGCTGGCGGAGCTCGACCGCGGGCACGGACCCGTCGTCCTCGCGGCGGAACTTGACCGAGAAACCCTCGGCCTCCGCGATCGTGAACGTGTCGTCGCGGCCGGGCACGAGCGTATAGGTGGGCTGGCCCGCGACGTCGGCCACCAGGCTGCCGTCGGGGCGCTGGGAGACGACGAACGCCAGGCCGCGGAACTCGAAGGTCCCGACGAACGCCTTCACGACGTCGGGATCGGAGAGCCGCGGATCCGACGCGGCCTCGAAGCGGAGCGGCGGGAGCGCCGGCTCCAGCGTGACGTGGAGGGCGGCGACGCCGCCGGTCTCGTTCGTCTCGTAGCGCACGAGCAGCCCGCCGAGCGGGTTCGTCGACTCCTCGCCGGCCTCGGGGATGCGGAACGTGTCGAAGTGCCAGTGCTCCAGCGGACCACCGAGCTCGCCGAACCGCAGGGCCAGCGCGGGCGCGTCGTCGGTCCCACCGACGTCGATCGAGAGCGTCCCGTAGCCGGGGTGGACGAAGTCGCCGCCGTACGCGCCGAGTGGATGGGAGGGCGTCGTCCCCTCGACGCGCGGAGTCTCGTCGGCGTCCTCGTCGTCGGTCGAGCCGGCGTCGCGCTTCTCCAGCGCCTCGCCGCTCCAGTCGCGCGGCTCCAGGCCGAGCGCGAGATCGGCCGCGCGTCGGATCGCGAGCTCGGGCAGCGCCGACGCGTTCCGGTTCGTCAGGCACACGACTCCGACGTCGTCCTTCGGGAAGAACGCGACGAGCGCGCTGTACCCGTCGATGTTGCCGCCGTGTTGGATGCGCAGGTGGCCGCGGTAGCCGTCCACGAACCACCCGTGCGCGAGCGCCGCGATGCCCAGCATCGGATCCTCGGGCAGCGATGAGATGATGGTCTGCGGCGTGTGCAGCTCGACGAGGGTCGCGTGCTGAACGAGCTCGGCGCCATCGAAGCGGCCCTGGCGCAGGTGCAGGCGGACCCAGCGGGCCATCTCGCTGACCGACGAGCCGATCGCGCCTGCCGGCGCGACGATGTCGATGTTGCGGAACGGCAGCACCTGCACCTCGTCCGCGAGCTCACCGTGACCGGTGGCGTGGTTCGGATCCGCGAGGAACGGAGCGCCGCTCGTCGTCGAGCGGCGCATGCCGAGCGGCTCGAAGATCCGGGCGCGCACGAGGTCGCCCCAGGACTCGCCGGTGGCCTCGCGCAGGACCTCGCCTGCGACGATGAAGCCGAGGTTGTTGTACTGGAACCTCTCGCGCAGCTCCGCGTTGAGCGGCAGGTGACGCATGCCGGCGATGATCTCCGCCGTCGTGCGCCCCGTGCGCCCGTACCACATCAGGTCGTGCCGCGGCAGGCCGAGGCGGTGGGTGACGACGTCGCGCAGCGTGAGCTCCGCCGACGCCCGCGGGTCGTCGAGCCGGAATCCGGGCAGCAGGTCCTCGATCTTGTCGGCCCACGCGAGCTCGCCGGCCTCGATCGCCGTCGCGATCGTGAACGTGGTGAACGCCTTCGACGACGAACCGATCTCGAACAGCGTGTCCGCGTCGACGCGGGCGTCGCTCCCGAGCTCGCGCACGCCGTAGCCCTCCAGGAGCACGGCCGTGTCGTCGCGCACGATCGCGACGGCGGCGCCGGGGACCTCCCACGCCTCCATCGCCTCGCGCATCCATGGCCCGAACGCCTCCAGGCCGGCGTCCGGCGCGGCGACGTCGATCGCACGCCGCATCTGGAACGAGAACTCCGCGCCGCCCTGGGTGAGGTCGCCCGTGACCGTCGTCCCGTCGTCCGACACGGTGCCCTGGAAGGTGGGCTCGCCCGGGATCCCCGCGATGACGAACGTGATCTCGACGCCGTCGAGGACGATCCTCTCCAGCGGCAGGTCGCGCGCGCCCTGGGCGGGGATCGAGAGGTCGCCGGACAGCGCGCCGCCCTCCGCGGCCGCGAGGTCGACGTCGAAGTCGAGCGCGAGGCCGTTGATGCGACCTTCCCACTTGCCGGTGACGTCGAGCGTCGCGAGTTCGGCGTCGGACTGGGGCGCCGCGATGGCGACGAGGGCGACGGAGACGTGCAGTGCGTTCAGCATGTCGGGCAGGGGCGCAGTGGGTCAGGCGGTCTCCCAGTTCATCCACTCCTCGTTCGACGTCTCCAGCTCCGACTCGACCTCGGCGATCCGGAACTGGGTGTCGCGGAGCTTGTCGGGGTTCGAGTAGACGTCCTCGGTCGCCATCGCGGCGTTCAGCTCGGCCAGCTCGGCCTCGAGCTTCATGATCTTCTTCTCGAGCTTCTCGAACATGTACGGGTTGCGGGGGCCCTTGCCCGAGGATCCCTTGCCCGACTTCTTCTTCTTGCTCTTGCCAGCGCGCGCGGCGGCCTCCTCGCGTTCGCGCGCGGCTTTCTTCGCCGCCGCTTCGCGCTCGGCCTTGCGCGCCTGCTCCTCCTCGCGCTCCGCGAGCTGCGCCGCCCGCCACGCCGAGTAGTTGCCGTCGAACTCGTGCACGCCGCCGGGGCCGACCTCGATCGTCTTCGTGCAGACGCCGTCGAGGAATTCGCGGTCGTGGCTGATGCACACGATCGCGCCCTGGAAGTCGCCGAGCATCTCCTCCAGCGCCGTGCGGCTCGCGAGGTCGAGGTGGTTCGTCGGCTCGTCGAGCGCGAACCACGACGGCCGCGTGAGCACGAGCAGCGCGAGCGACAGCCGCGCCCGCTCGCCGCCCGACAGCGTCGAGATGCCCTTCTCGACCTCGTTCCCGCGGAACAGGAAGAGCGCAAGGTGGTTCCGGATCTCCTGGTCCGTCATCTCCGGGTAGTGACGACGGATCTCCTCCAGCGGCGTGTGGTCGTCGCGCAGGTGCGACGTGTCCTGGTCGTAGTACGCGACGATCGCGCCGTGGCCGCGCACGACCTCGCCCGACAGCGGCGCGAGCTTGCCCGCGATGATCTTGAGCAGCGTCGACTTGCCGGCGCCGTTCGGGCCGACGATCCCGACGCGCTCGCCGCGGCCGATGCGGACGTCGACGTCCTTCAGCAGAACGTTGTCGCCGTAGCCGCCGGAGACGGTCTCGGTGTGCAGCACGCGCTCGCCGCCGCGCGACGCCTCGGGCGCCTTGATGCGCGGGGTGCGCACGTCGTGGTGGGGCTTCTCCAGCCGCTCGACGTGGGACAGCTTCTTGGCGCGGCCCTTCGCCTCGGCCGTGCGCTGGCTGCCCATGTGCTTCTTGATGAACGACTCCTCCTTGCGGATGAGGTCCTGCTGCTGCTCCCAGGCGCGCTGCTCGGAGTCGAACTTCTCGGCCTTGAGCTGGAGGTACTTGGGGTAGTTGCCCGCGTACGCGACGAGCCGGCCGCGCTCCAGCTCGACGATCCGGTCGATGCAGTTCGTCAGCAGCCGCCGGTCGTGGCTGACGATCAGCACGCCGGTCGGCAGGTCCTTGAGGTAGCGCTCCAGCCACTCGATCCCCTCCAGGTCGAGGTGGTTGGTGGGCTCGTCGAGCAGCAGCAGGTCGTGGCCGCCGATCAGCTCGCGCGCGAGCGCGACGCGGTTCTTCTCGCCGCCCGACAGCACGTTCGCCTCGCGGTCCCAATGGGACGCCGGCAGCCCGATGCCGCCCATGACGGTCTCGACCTTGCGCTCGGTGTCCCAGCCGCCGAGCTCCTCGATGCGGGCACCGAGTCGGTCGTGCTCGGACATCAGGCGCTCCAGCGCCTCGCCCTCGGCCTCGCCCATCTCGGCCCCGCATGCCTCGTAGCGCGCGATCGTTCGGTGGAGCTCGTCGAGCCCGGTCGCAACGTAGTCGCGCGCCGTCACGCCGGGGTCGAACCGCGGCCGTTGCGGCACCACGCCGAGGCGCGCGTTCTTCCGCACGCGCACCTCGCCCCAGTCCGGCGACTCGTCGCCGGCGATCATCCGGAAGAGCGTCGTCTTGCCGCCTCCGTTCCGCCCGACGATCCCGATCTTCTGGCCGGGATCGATCGTCAGAGAAGCGCCGCGCAGGACCTCCTGGGCGCCGAAGTGCTTCTTGATGTTCTCGAGGACGAGGAGGGACATGCGGGCGAAGATCTTAGTGTCCGCGCGGGCCCGCGTCCCCGCCGCGAAGCCGGTCCGCGGGCGTGTTTCGGGGACCGGGATACGCTGAGCCGCATGATCCCCACGCTGCCGCTCCTCCTCGCCGCCGCTCTCCCAGCTCCTGCGCCGCAGTCCGGGGGCGAGCGCGCCCTGCTCCTCGTCGACCCGACGCACCCCGACGCCCTCCACGTCGCGAACGTCTACGCGGCGGCGCGGAGCCTCCCCGGCGGCAACGTGCTGTTCGTCGACCCCGACGCGCCCGACTACGCGGCGCTCGTCGCCGGTCCGATGCAGGGGATGCTGGGGGAGATCGACCAGCGCGGGCTCGAGCCGTCCGTCGACTTCGTCGTCCTCGCGCCGAGCGACCGGTACCGGACCCAGGCGGGCGGCTACCTGTCCGACGGGTGCTCCCCGGTCAACCACTTCGGGCTCGCCTCGGCGTACGGCATGTACGACTACGCGGACGACATCCTGGCCGCCGTGCCGCTGTCCGCTCCCGCGCTCCGGAACGAGTACGAGGGAGTCGGGTGGCGCGGGCGCTCGTTCCGCGGCGCCGACAGCTGGCGCGGCGGCGGCGTCGTCGCGCCCGGTGGGAGCGCATCGCGACGGATGCTGATCCCGGCTCGTCTCGGCTGGACCGGGAACCGCGGGAACACGGTCGACGAGGTGCTCGACACGATCGTGCGCAGCGTCGCGGCCGACGGGACGGCGCCGAGCGGGACCTTCTACTACATGGAGACGACCGACGCCGCGCGCTCGGGGCCGCGCGACGGGCTGTACACCGAGGCCGTGATGCGCATGGCCCAGGCCGGCGGCGTCGCAGAGCACCTGATGGACGTCCTGCCGCTGGGCCGGAACGACGCGCTCGGCGTGATGACCGGGTGGGCGACGCCCGACATCGACGGCGGCGCCTTCACGCTCCTGCCCGGCGCGTTCGCCGACCACCTGACGAGCTTCGCGGGCCACTTCGACACGGGCTCGCAGACCAAGATGTCGCGCTGGATCGCGAAGGGCGCCAGCGGCACCTCCGGAGCGATCGAGGAGCCGTGCAACTACGCGTCCAAGTTCCCGCACCCGCGGGTCCACACGGGGTACCGGTACGGGGTCCGGCTGGGGGAGGCCTGGCTGCGCAGCCGGGGCGCGATCCCGCTCCAGAGCATGTTCCTGGGCGATCCGCTGACCCAGCCGTGGCCGCTCGGGCCGACCGTGGACGTGCCCGACGCGCCGGCCGGGCCCGTCGCGGGGCTCGTCACGCTCACCCCTGCGGCGACGCCGAACGCGACGACGATGAACGGGATCGCCGCGCACGAGCTGTTCGTCGACGGCGTGCTCGTGGATCGGATCGACGACGGGTCGGCGTTCCAGCTCGACGTCGACGCGCTCGCCGCCGGCCCGCACTCGATCCTCGTCCGGACCGAGGACGCCACGCTCGTCCGGCACGTCGGCACCTGGTCCGGCACGCTGGTCGCCGCGGCACAAGAGGCGGTCACGCTGCAGGCGGCGAGCCCGACCGGGGACCTCTCGACCGCGTTCGCGCTCGACCTCGCGACGTCGGGCGGCACGGCCGAGGAGATCGTGGTGCGGCACCTCGGACGCGTCGTCGCATCGCTCGCCGGGCCGAGCGGCCAGGTCGTCGTCCACGGTCGAGTGCTCGGCGCGGGCCCGGTGCGGCTCGTGGCGGAGGCGACGTTCGCGAGCGGCCGTCGCGCCGTCAGCGCGCCGATCGAGCTCGACGTCGCGGACGCGGCGGGCAGCCCGGTGGGGGCGCCGCCGACCGCTTACGGCTACCGGCGCACGCTGCGGACCGACGCGGCGTTCGTGCTCGACCTTCCGGCGACGTTCGACGACGCGCTCGACGCGGCGACCTTCACGCTCGTCCGACCGCCGTCCAAGTCGACGGTCCTTGGCGGTGACGGCCCGTTCCGTGTGCTGCAGCCGCTCCCCGGTGCGCGGGGCGTCGACCTCGTGCGTTTCCGCGTCGACACGCCGGGCGGGTCGAGCGAAATCGTCACGATCCAGGTCGTCCACGCGGACGCAGGCGGCGCCCGGGTCTTCTGTCGCGCCGCGCCGAACGACGCCGGCCCCGGCGCGCGGCTCGGCTGGTCGGGGTCGACGTCGATCGCGGCCGACGACCTCGTGCTCGACGCCGCCGGCCTGCCGCTCCAGTCGTTCGCGATCGCGTTCCGCGGTCAGGGCTTCGGCGAGGCGCCGGTCGGGAACGGTTTCCTCTGCGTGACGGGATCCCAGGTGCGCCTCGCGACCGTCCAGGCGGACGTCGCGGGCGACCTCGCGTGGCCGGTCGCGCCCGGTGCGTCGATGCCCGTGACGGCCGGGAGCACGTGGGGCTTCCAGCTCTGGTTCCGCGACGTCGGCGGCGCCGGCTACGGCTTCAGCGACGCTCTCGCGGTCACGTTCCAGCCCTGAGACACCCGCATGCGGCGTCCGGGCTCACTGCAGGTGACGGGGGGATGTCTCGGTTTGACAGTGAACGGAGCCTCACATAGCGTCCAAGAAAGCCCATTTGGGCCGCTGCTCTCCCCCCCCGTTCCGCCTTCCCCTCCGGAGCCGGCTACGCTCCGAGAAGAGGTATTCCCCCCCGTGCGCACCCACACCTCGATTCGTACCACTGCCTGCCTCGCGGGCGCACTGCTTCCCTTCACCGTCGGCTGCCAGCAGACCTCGGGCAACCAGGGCGCGAACGAGCCCGTCACGACCGTGTCGTCGGAGGCGCAGAACGCGCCGAACGAGTTCGACGTCACCGTCAGCGGCGCCAACGCGACGCAGGACGGCGACACGATCAAGCTCGAGTACCCCGAGCCGACGGACTTCATCGACCGCGTGCCCGAGTGGGTGATCAACCCGACGCTCGGTGGCGTGACCGGCGCGGTCGGCGTGGCGGCGCAGAACGACCTCGGCCGCAAGGAGCAGCTCGACGAGGCGCGCCTCAACGCGCGCATCGAGCTCGTGTCGATGCTGGAGACGCGCGTGCAGCGCGTCGGCCGCGGCGAGCTCGAGCAGGACACGCGCGTCGAGGGCGGCGCCGACGCCAGTCGTTCGCGCAAGAGCACGATCGGCATCGACCGCCAGATCCTCGACTCCGTGCTCGCCGGCTCGCGCCAGCGCGCGCTCTGGGTCGACAAGGACACGGACGAGTGCTACGTCTGGATGGTGATGGATGGCTCGGTCCTCGAGCGCGCCGATCACACGCTGGCCAACGACGTGTCGGTCTTCCGGGCGAACCAGAACATCACGAGCGAGTACCGCCCGGACCGTCGCCGCTTCGAGAAGCCGACGGTCATCGTGACGCCGCGCACGCCCGCGCCTCAGCCGGTCGCCGCCGAGCCCGAGCAGGAGCCCGAGCCGCCGAAGACGCCGATCGAGGAGCTCGAAGAGAAGCTCAAGCCGATCCAGACCATCCCGCAGAAGTCCGACGGCTGACGCCGGCTGCGCCCAGGACCCTTCCATGACCCGACCCGTTCGTTCGACCGTCGCCGTCGCCGCGCTGCTCTCGCTGGCCGTCACCGGATGCCAAACGGCACCCGCGAGCACGACCGAGGACGCGCCCGCGGATCCCGCGGTCGAGGCGCCCGCCGCGGCGTCGAACGAGTCGGGTTCCGCGCCCTCGATCTCCGTCCCGTCGCGCTCGGCCCCGTCCGGGGAGAGCGCGCCGGCCGCGGAGCCCGAGGCGCCTGCTGCCGCCGCGGCCCCGGCCGAAGAGTCCGAGCGGCCGAACGGGGTTCTGCTCGACTACTACCGCGGGGACTCGCGCGGGAACATCCGCGCGCTGGAGAGCAACCTGAAGCCGCTCTCCATCCCGCCCGCCGGGAGCGGGTCGAAGTCGCCGATCGAGTAGCAGCGCCCCGGCGCGCCTACTCGACGTCGTCGTCGTCGAAGTCGAACGCCGGGGGCGACGCTTTCCACGGGAACCCCTCGATCGCAAGGTCGTAGCCGACCGCGAAGAGCGCCCGCATGTACTCCCTGTCGAAGGGCTCCTCGGCGCTCGCGTCGAAGTAGCGCGGGATCGAGGCCAGGCGGAACGCGAGCCCGTCGCGCCGTGCCGCCAGGTAGAGCCGGTACAGGTCGCCGAAGCCGCTCGTCCGCATCAGCGAGAACACGGTGCTCGCGGAGATGTCCACGACCCACGGCTGGACGACGCGGTAGTCGGCGGCCAGCTTGGAGTTCCGGATCGTGTAGACGGTCGGGTTGCCGGGCACCTTGAGCTTCTCCATCACCCGGCCCCAGTCGAGCCCGACGGGATAGAGGAAGAGCTGGTTGGTCGCGCCGCCGTCGACGTGGAGCTCGTCGTAGAGCTCGCCGTCCGCCTCGACCTCGAACAGGATCGGGTCGAACGCGCCGGGGATGGCCGCCGAGGCCATGAGGATGTCGTGGAAGAGCTTCAGGCGATCCGGTGACTCGCTCAGCGCGATCCGCCCGATGCTCCACACGACGGGACGCCGCGCGTCGATGTTGGTCGTGCCGATCTGCAGCGAGCGGCCCTTCTTGGCTTCCTCCGCGATCGCGTCGAGCAGCTCGATCGGGTACAGCTCCTCGATCTTGTCCCGCATCCTCGACGTGTCCATGACGGAGGAGCCGAAGACGATGCCGAAGATGGAGCGCTGCTTGCCGAGGTCCTTGGTCGAGTAGCTCGTGTACAGCCTCCTCAGGTCGTCGTCGTAGTCCGAGCCGAGGTAGGCGAAGGGAGCGATGAGCGCGCCGGTGCTGATCCCGGAGACGAGCGTGAACTGCGGTCGGTCCCCATGCTCCGACCAGCCGCAGAGGAGGCCCGCGCCGAAGGCGCCGTCGGCGCCCCCGCCCGAGATCGAGAGGTAGTGGTGCTCGCGGGCGTAGATGCCGCTGTAGTGCTCGATGACCTCGCTGTCCGACCGATCGAACCAGCGCTCGATCGACTCGGGGGCGACGTCGCCCCAGTTGCGGGCGCCCGGGATCCCCGGGATCACGGCGACCTTGGAGAGCTCCTCCGGCAGCGGCTTGACGCGCTTGGGCGTGCTGCAGCCGGCGAGGGCCGCGAGCAGGAGTGAGGCGGCGAGCAGGGCGCTTTGTGCGATGGCGGCGATCGGACGCAAGGCGGTGCTGGGGGCGAGGCGCGGGACGGGCGATTCGGCGTCGCGGGAATTCTGCCGCCGCGACTACGCTCTTGGGCGTGCTGGATCTCGACTTCGTTCGCAATCGCTTCCCCGCCCTCGACATCCCGTGGGCCCTCATGGACAACGCCGGCGGGAGCGCGCCCTGCCGCGAGGTCATCGACCGCGTGCGCGAGCACATGGAGCGGCTGCCCGTGCAGCTCGGCGCGAGCTACGAGGCGTCGCGCGACGCCTCGGCGGCCGTCGACGCGGGGCGGGCGGCCGCGGCGCACCTGTTCGGGGTCGAGCAGGACCAGGTCGTGCTCGGGGCGTCCTCGACGGCGCTGGTGAACCGCCTCGCGCGCGTCCTCCGCGCCGGCTGGCAGGAGGGCGACGAGGTGGTCGTCACGAACGTCGACCACGAGACGAACGTCGGCGCCTGGCGCCGGCTGGAGGAGACGGGGATCGTCGTCCGCGAGTGGCGAGCGCGGCCGGACACGCACCGGCTGGAGCCCGAGGACCTCGACGAGCTCCTCGGCGAGCGGACGCGCGTGGTCGCGTTCACGCACTGCTCGAACATCGTCGGGTCGATCACCGACGCCGCCGAAGCCGTGCGCCGCGCGCGGGCGGTGGGCGCGCTGACCTGCGTGGACGCGGTCGCCTACGCGCCGCACCGGCGCGTCGACGCGGCTGCGATCGACGCCGACGTCTACTTCTTCAGCCTCTACAAGGTCTACGGCCCGCACGTGGCGGCGATGGCGATGCGGCGTGAGGTTCTCCTCGCCGCGCCGAGCCCCAACCACTTCTTCGTGCCGCAGGACGCCATCCCGAACAAGATGGAGCCGGGCGGAACGACGTACGAGCTCGTCGCGTCGCTGGTCGGCGTCCAGTCCTACCTGGAGTCGCTCGCCGACCACCACGGCCGAGGCCGCGACGTCGGTGCGGCCTACGAGCTGATGGCCGAGCACGAGGAAGCGCTGGTCGCGCCGCTCCTGGCGTTCCTCGCGGACCACCGGAGCGTGACGATCGTGGGGGACCCGTCCGCGGACCGTGCGCGCCGCGTCCCGACCGTGTCGTTCACGGTGGAGGGCCGCAAGTCGAGCGAGATCACCGCGCTCCTCGACGAGCGCCAGGTCGCGGCGCGCTACGGACACTTCTACGCGTACCGCTACATCGAGGACCTCGGCCTGCTGGACCGCGACGGCGTGATCCGCGCGAGCCTGGTGCACTACAACGCGCCGAGCGAGGTCAGCCGCCTCGTCGAGGCGCTCGGGGACGTGCTCTGACGCCCGACCTCCACGAGGGCGTCGTCAGGAGCGGCCTGGGCGACTGCGCCCGCTGGATCGAGCGGCTCGCGGAGGCCTACCAGGGCGTCGTCGGCGTCCGGCTCTGGCCGGGGTCGCTCAACGTCGAGCTGCCGCAGCCGTGGTCGATGCCCAACCACGCGGTGCGCCTCGACACGCGGCCCCACGGCGGCTCCGTGACCGTGTTCCTCGCTCCTTGCTCGGTGGAGGGAGTCCACGCCTATGCGCTTCGGACCGAGGCGAACGAGCGCGGGGACGGCGACCACCCGCGGACGATCGTCGAGATCGTCGCGTCCCTGCACCTGCGGTCCCACCTCGGGCTGGCCGACGGCGATCGGGTGCGGCTGCGCCTCCCGTGATTCGCCCGCCGTGCGTCCGTACCATCGGCGGCGTGCGCGAGACCGACCTCTATGCTCCCGTCAAGGCCTACCTGGAGGGGCAGGGGTACACCGTCCGGGCCGAGGTCGAGGACTGCGACGTCGTCGCCAGGCGGGGCGACGAGCCGCTCGTCGTCGTCGAGCTCAAGAAGACACTCAACCTGGAGCTGATCCTCCAGGGTGTCGACCGGCAGAAGGCGACGGACGCCGTGTACGTCGCGGTCCCCGACGACCGCCGCGTGAAGAGCAAGACGCTGCTGCGGCGCTCGTATCGCGAGGTGCTGCGGCTCGTCAAGCTGCTCGGGCTCGGGCTGATCGTCGTCGAGTTCCGCGCGCGCTCGACCAAGGTCGACGTCGTCGTCGACCCGGCGCCGTACAAGCCGCGCAAGTCGCCGCGCACGCGGCGGCGCCTCCTGCGCGAGTTCGAGGCGCTCAGCGGCGATCACAACGTTGGCGGCTCGCGCGGCGCGCGGGTCACGGCGTACCGCCAGGACGCGCTCGCGTGCGCCGCGCACCTGAGCGCGCACGGGCCTGGCCGGCCCGCGGCGATTCGCGACGCGACCGGCGTCGTGCGCGCCGGCCGCATCCTCTACGACAACCACTACGGATGGTTCGAGCGGCTCGGCCCCGGTGAGTACGCGGTGACCGAGAGGGGCACCGCCGCGCTGGAGGAGTACCGATCCGTCCTGGAGTCGATGGGCGATTCAGCCGTCGTGGCCGATCACTGACCCGGGTGCACGGTCTGGAGGGTCCGCGGCTCGGAGTACCGGTCCTGGCCCGCGACGCGCGCGTAGACCTGGAGCTCGATGCTCGCGTACGCCAGCCGCCACGCGGGGCGCGGCGCGGGGAACGGACGCGACAGCGTCCCGCTCGCCGGCATCTGGCCGAGCGGCACCGACATCAGGCCCGCGCCGAGGTGCAGGATCCCCTCGCTCGCCGCGAATTCGCGCCAGTTCCGGCGCGGTGCGGCCATCAGGAAGATGTTGGCTCCGGGCGGCCCGGTGATCGTGTACGTCGGGAGCGCGCCCGGCATGACGAGCGACTCGATCTCCAGCGTCACGTGGTCGGGCGCGCACTCGAAGAAGCCTTCGGTCCCGAAGTCGCGGAACAGGAGACCCGGGCACCCGTTGTGGAAGCCCGACTCCATGTCGATACCGCCCGTCCCGCCGGCGCCAGAGACGTTGCAGTGGTGGACACGCGATCCCGCGAAGCGCGCGAGGATTCCGTCGCCGCCCGCTCCGGCGAACGCGCCGTGGCATCCGACGGCGTCCGAGCCGTGACCACCGACGTACGTGCCGCCGTACACCGCGACGCGGGAGTCGTCGACGATCAGCCCGTGCTCACCGGGCGAGCCGTCGCAGAAGGGGTAGAACTCGCCGTCGCGACCCGCGAGCGAGCAGTCCACCAGACTCACCGCGGCGCTGCCCTGGATCACGTGACGGCTGAGGCCGATCCCGCAGTCCGGGTACTGCGAGAAGTGCACGCCGGGCGGCGGCGGAACGACGACACCGTCGTTGATCGCGGTGCACGAAGCGAGGCTGACCTCCCCGACGCAGCCGTCCACGAGGAAGCCCTCCTCGAAGAACAGCCCGCCGAGCGTGACCTCGTGCTGCGCCGGGATGCCGACGATCTCCAGCAGGCTCGTCAGTCGCGCCGTGCCCGCGAACGTCGCCTCGATGCGGAGCGACTTGCCCGTCACCGTCGCGCCGGAGTACGAGCCGGGGGCGACTTGCAGCAGCGCGCCGCTCTGCGCCGCGGCGACGGCGGCCGGAAGATCGTCGAAGTCCCCGAGGCCCGACGCGTCGACGAGGAGCGTCCGGTCCGGGCGGGCCGTGGGTGGCGTGGGGCTCTGGGCCGGCAGCTGCGAGACCCGGGTCTGTCCCAGGGCCGGGACCGTCAGGAGGGCGATGAGGGCGGGCGCGAGGCGGTGCTTCATGGCGCGTCGGGGGAAGGGGCCGGGCGCGCGCCGCCGGGATCGCGTCGCGCGCGTCCTCCAGTGGACCCGCCGCCGGGAATTCCGTCACACAATCCGCCCCGAAGCCGTTGCTGTCATTGACCTCTAGACTCCAGAGGCGCCGTCCTCGCCCCCCCCCTCGCCTGCTGCCCGCCATGCCCGCCCGCTCGATCCTGCCGATCGCGCTGCTCGTCTGCGCCGCCCCGTCCCTCGTCGCCGTCGCCCCCGTTGATGGCGCTGCCGACGACGAGCCCACGAGCGTCGACGAGGTGCTCCTCGCCCGGAGCCTCGATCCCGACTCCGCCGAAGCTCTGGAACGCCTTAGCCTCCGGGCGAGCGAATCGGACGATGTGGACGGCGCGGTCGCGTACCTGCTCCTCGCCATCGACGCCTACGAGCGCGCGGTCTTCGCCTCGGAGGATGCGAAGAAGAAGAAGCTCGACGGGCTCGCACGCCGGCTCAAGAAGCTCGACGGCGGGCTCGGCTCCCTCAAGAGCTCGCGCAACAAGTACCTGCGCGACCTCACGTGGGCGCTCAAGCTGTACACGAACAACCAGGGCAAGCTGCGGAACGCGCTGGAGGTCGGCGAGAGGGTGCTGAGCTACCGGCCCGACCATCCGATCGCGACGGGCGTCGTCGACGATCTGCTGGAGCAGCTCGACGCGGACGCGCGCGCCGACGCCGAGCGCCTCCTGTGGCAGAAAGAGCTGAAGCGGTCGCGGTCGTTCCTGGCGGACTGGGCCGCGGAGCACCGCTCGTGGTCGGACGCGGGCCAGTTCGAGTCGCGCCGCTTCGTCGTCTCCACGAACGCGGGTTACGACGTCGGACAGGTCGCGGTCCGCAGCCTCGAGTCCATCTCGGACTACTTCGAGGACTTCTACGGCGGCGACGTCTCGCGACAGAAAGGCCGGACGAAGGTCCTCCTGTGCCGGACCCACGACGAGTTCGAGCGCGTCGCGAACGACCCGATCACGCAGAACCCCGGGCTGCTCGCGTTCATCCGGACGGGCTACACGCAGCGCGGTTCGGACCTCGAGCTCGAGTTCACCGTCTACGGCTACGACCCGCGCGACCAGGGGCGACCGCTGTCGACGCTCTGGCCGACGCTCTGGCACGAGGCGAGCCACCAGTACATGGCGTTCGTGAGCGGGGCGCGCCCCGCGCCGCTGTGGCTGAACGAGGGCATGTCGAGCTACTTCGAGGGCGCGACGTTCTCCGACCGCGGGGAGATCCGCGTCGGGCTGCCCGCGGCCGCGCGGTTCGGACATCTCTACGCGCTGCTGGAGCGAGACGAGCCGCTGCTCTGGGACCTCGTCACCGCGGAAGGCATGCTCACCGGTGACCAGTACGCGCTCGCGTGGGGCGTCGTCTACTACCTCGTGCACGGGCGCGGGGAGGACGGAGTCCTGCTGCGTCCGATGGCCGTTCGTGATGCGCTGCAGCGGGTCGAAGGGGGGCTCATCTCCGGCCCCGGTCTCTTCGAGGGTGCGGTCCTCGACGGTGGCGAGGTCGACCTGGAGGACTTCGAGGCCGAGTGGCGCGACGCGATGCTGGCCATGTACGAGGCCGAGCAGGATCCCGTGACTCGCGCCGGGGAACTCGTCGCGATCGCCGACGTGCGCCGTGCGGCCGGCGCGACGAGGGACGCGCGGAGGCTGCTCGGCGAGGCGCTCCTGCGCGACCCGGACTGCATTCCGGCGCTCTCCGCGAATGCTTCGATGGAGCACGAGCGCTGGCTGGCGAGCAAGCGCAAGAGCGAGGCCGCCGCGGACGCGACGCTCCTCTGGGCGCGCAGGCTGATGGACGCCGCGCGCGCCGCGGGGGACGAGGCGGTCATCGACGAGGCGCTCGACCTCTGCACAGCCGTCGACAAGGCCGGGATCAAGAAGATCTGGAAGGCCGAGAAGAGGTACCGCGACAAGCTCGACAGGCTCCTCGCGAAGCTCGTCGAGGAGGGGCGGCCGAAGACCGCGCTCGCGGTGGCGGAGCTCTACGTGGACGACGTGCTCGGGGATCTGCGCAGCGACGCCCTCGCGCGCGAGCTGCGCGCGGCCGGCGTCCTCGCGCTGGAGCGCCCGTACCGTCCCTTCGACGGCGAGACCCTGATGGGGCTCGCGGGCGCGCGGTCCGTGTTCCGCGTCGAGGACGGGGCGATCGTCGGCCGCGCCCCGCGGCCCGCCGAGGCTTCGCTCCTCGTCGAGCGATCGCTCACGCCGCTGTTCCGGCTGGAGGGCTCGTTCACGCTCTCCAACCCGAACACGATGTTCGGCCTCACGTGCGCCTCGCCCGAGGTCGGGCTGATGGAGGGCTTCGTGCTGCGCCCGGCGGCGAAGAAAGGCGTCGAGCTGCCCGGACAGATGTACAAGCCGTTCGACCTGCTGCCGCACGGGAACCTCTCGGCGCTCACCCAGGGCTACAACGCGGTTCGCATGGGCATCGCGTTCCGGCTCGACGGGGACGCCGGGCCGATGAAGGCCCTGATCGTCGCGGGGAAGGAGCACGCGTTCGTGCTCTCGAGGACGGTGCCGGGCGAGCTCGTGCTGGAGATCGACGGCGTCGTCGTCGGCCGTCGATCCGTCGAGGAGGAAGCGAGCGCGTCGTCGCTCGGCCTCGTCCTCTACGGCGGGGAGGCGCGGATCGAGGGACTCCGGGCCGTCGAGTTCGACCGTCTTTGAACGATTCGAGCCCGCTCAGATCGGCGCGCCGAGCGCGTCCTCGACCACCGAGACGATGTCGCCCATCTGCTCGCGAGCGATCGACTGTCCGGCGCGGCTGAACAGCAGGATCATCAGCGCGATCAGTCCGGTGACCGGCAGGAACCAGAGCCCCCAGGGCTCCTGGTCGATGATCCACTGGCAGTAGCCGAACAGACCGCCGCCCAGCGCGAGCACGCCGAGCGCGAGGTAGCTGAACATCACCGCCGTCCACATGCTCGGCGCGGGCGTGAAGCGGCCGAAGAGCGCGGTGCGGGACGGCTCGCCCTCGACCTCGTTGACGTCGAGGTGCAGCCACGGCGACCACATGTGGCGCTTGCCCTCCGGCAGCCAGACGAGGAAGTGGTGGCCCGCCCGGCGGTACGGCAGCCCCTCCGGCGCCGAGAGCGCGGCGGCGATGCGCTCGCTCAGGACGTCCGGCGCGACGCCGGGGATGTCCTTCTCGAAGGTCGGGCGGAGCGGGTCGTGCACGCGTACCAACCTACCACCGGTGGCCGGCAGCGGCGGAGCGGCTCGCGCCGTCACATGGGCTCGATCCGCGCGCCGGTCTCCGCGTGGAACGCGAGGAGATCGGAGGGGTCGACCTGCAGGCCCACGACGTCGCCGGCCTCGGCGTTCGACTCCGGCACGCGCACGGTCCACGCGACGTCCTCGGCGAGGTCGACACGGACGTCGGTCCGATCGCCGAGGTGTTCGGTGATGCGCACGTTACCGCTCAACCCTGCGGCCTCCTGAGCGATCCGGACGCGGTCCGGCCGGACGCCGAGCACGATCGCGCCCGCCGGGAATCGCTCGCCGACCTCGAGAACGCCGGCCGCGGAGCGGAACGTGCCCGCCTCGACCCGACCCTCCAGGAAGTTCATCGTCGGCGTCCCGACGAAGCTGGCGACGAACCGGTTCGCCGGTCGCGCGTAGACCTCGGCGGGGGGCGCGCACTGCTGGACGACGCCGTCGGACATCACGACGAGGCGGTCGCCGAGCGTCATCGCCTCCTCCTGGTCGTGGGTGACGTACATCATCGTCGCGCCCGTCGCCCGGTGGAGGTCCTTGATCTCGGCCCGCATCTCGACGCGCAGCTTGGCGTCGAGGTTCGACAGCGGCTCGTCGAACAGGAACACCTCGGGCTCGCGCACGAGCGCGCGCCCGACGGCGACGCGCTGGCGCTGGCCGCCCGACAGCTCGCCCGGCTTGCGCTGCAGGAGCTGCTCGATCCCGAGCGTCGCTGCAGCGGTCCCGATCTTCTCGCGGATCTCTGTCTCCTCGGCGCGCGCCTTCGCGCGGTAGTCGCCGTCGACCATCCGGCGAAGCGACGAGCGGTGCGCGCGGCGGCGCTCCAGACCGAAGCTCAGGTTCTTCTCGACGGTCAGGTGCGGGTAGAGCGCGTAGCTCTGGAACACCATCGCGATGTCGCGGTCGCGCGCGGGGACCTCGTTGCACACGCGGTCGCCGATCGTCAGCGTGCCGCCCGAGATCTCCTCCAGGCCGGCGACCATGCGGAGCGTCGTCGACTTGCCGCACCCCGAGGGCCCGACGAGCACGACGAATTCGCCGTGCGCGACGTCGAGCGACACCGCGTCGACGGCCTTGACGCCGCCGGGGTAGATCTTTGTGAGCTGTTCGAGGGCGACGCGGGCCATGGGACGTGCGGGGCCAGAGTGTAGGGGCCTCCGCGCGCTGGCCGGCGCTCACGTCCTGCGGTTTCCGTCACCGGGGCTGCGACGAGGCGTCTATCGCACGCGCATGCTGCTGGGCAGCTTCGGCCCCATCGGCATCTGCTGACGCGGCGTGAGCGGCTTCGCGGAGAACGTGCCCTCCAGCGGATCGACGAGCACCTCGATCGCCCCCGGTACACCGATGAGCCGCGAGATCTGCGCGCGGATCTCGTCGGATCCGTCCTGGGTCGGCCGGAACGGCTCGAGCGCCTTGTGCATGTCGGAGTTGCGCGGCGGCAGTGCCGCCTTGCGCGCGTTCGCGTCCGCGATCTGGTCGCGGAGCGCCGTCAGCTCCGGCACGGCGGCCTCGGCCTCCTCCGCGGAGTCGATCTCGCTCAGGCAGACGACGACCTCGGCGCGGAGGCCCTTCAGCTCCGTCGCGATCGAGCCGTAGGAGTCGGAGCGACCACAGCCGGTCGCGAGGGTCACGAGGAGGAGGGTGGCGGCGAGGGCGGCGGTCCGGCGTCGGAGAGGGCGCATGGCAGGGCGGGTTGCGGGTGCGGGGGGGGCTCCGCGTGGATCGGCCGTCCCGGGCCTTCGACTGCAGCCCTTCGCCCTCGGTCCTCCGGAACCCGCGCGGAGCGCCGCGCATCGCGACTACCATCCGGGTCGCGATGGACGGCGGAGAGCGGGAAAGGGTCGACGATTCGGGCGAGGTGCAGCTCGCCGCGTGGGTGCGCGTGTACCTGCACGGTCTGCTCGCGCTCCTGGCGCTGTTCGCGCTGATGTACGTCGTCACGCTGCTGGTGCCGCTCTTCGACTTCGCCGGGAGTCGCGCGCTCGCCGTTGTGCTCGCGGTCGCCGCGATCCTCGTGGTGCCTCCGGTCCTGGGCTCGGCCATCGTCTACGGCGTCCTTCCGCTGCTCGGCCGGCGCGCGGCGTGGCGTGGCGTGACGCGCTGGGACCGCCGGCTGTTCGGTGAGCTGGAGCTCGCGAAGGAGCGTGCGCGCGTCGTCATCCTTGACTGGCCCGGCGACGGCGTTCGCACGATGGGGGTCCTGACGAGCACGTTCCGCGACCCGTCGGGCAGGCGCGAGCTCGGCGCCGTGTACGTTCCGACGGCTCCGCAGACGCGCTACGGCTACGTGCGGATCGTTCCGCTCGACGCGCTGGAGACGACCGACTGGACGCTGGAGCAGTGGCGCACGTTCCAGCTCACGTTCGGGTCGATCAGCCCGGCGGAGCTGCGCGTCGACTAGTCGCCTTCGCCGGACTCCTTGCGGTCCATCAGCGCGCGCGCGAAGGCGCTGTCGAGCTGACCGCCGAGCATGCCGAGCAGCGACGTCATCGGGTGCGTCAGTCGCTCGCGGATCGCCTGGGCCTCGCTCCGGATCCGATCCCGGATCTCCTCGGCCTCGGCGCGGATCTCCTCGACCTCGGCCTTGATCCGCGTCGCCTCGCGCTCGAGCTCGAGAGTGATCGCGACACCGACGCCGAACGCGAGGACGAACGTCGCGACGATCCCGAGGAGGCACCACTTGATGACCTCGACGGAGCGCGCGATCTGGAGCTGGCTCTCCTCCAGCGCGTGCTGCCGCGCGACCGCGGCGGCGCGCTCGGCATCGGCCCGCTCGGCCTCGCGGGCCTCCTCACGCTCGACCAGCCGCTGCACGGCCTTGGTGAGCTGCGTCGTCGTCATCGGCTTCGGTTCGGGCATCGGTCTCGGTCGGGGCGGGGGAGCTGCGAAGGCCAGCGTAGGCGATCGCGCAGCGGGCGAGTCCGTCACCGGCGTCCCGGTCCCGGATAGAGAGCCCCGGATGGACGGATTCACGGGACTGGTCGCGTCGGCGCTCGTGGCGCTCGCAGGTCCCGCGCCCGAGGACGAGCGCGTCGGAAGGAGGTTCCGTCCGCAGGTCGAGATCCGACTGGACGCGCCGCACCGGACGTTCGACCTGGGCGGGACCGGGGTCGAGATGCGGGCGTTCGCGCTGGAGTGCGGAGGCGTGCTCCGAAGCACATGGCGCAGGGTGATCCGCGACTATTCGTTCTCGGGGACCACGGGGATCGCGGAGCGTGAGGACAGTCTCGCCGGCTGGCCGACCGGATGCTGCGTGACCCGCGCTGGCGTCGTGCTCGTCCCGTTCGTCGATCTCCGCGGCGGCGTCGGGCTGGAACGGCTCGTCTTCGGCGAGCCTCCCGCGATCGTGATTGCCTGGGTGGGGGAGCGAGCTCTCCCCGATCTAGGAGTGCCCCCTCTGCTCGGGCGCGCCGTCGTGCACCTCGGGCACGCCGACGACCTCGGCGCGCTCCTCTGGATCGCCGAGGACGACGCGGCGGGCGACCACGTCTGGGGGCAGCTGGAGGCGACGTCGGACGTCGTACGCATCGACGCCTGGGACGGCTCGTTCACCGTCGCGGCCGCTGCGGCGGATCACCCGTGCCTGCGACGTCGATGGACGAACGCGATCGTCGACCGGCGCGACGACGGTGCTCGCCGCATCCGCCTCACCGCGTCACTGCTGCCCTACGAGTTCGTCGGGTTGCTGGACGAGGGCGGTGACGGGTCGATCGATGGCGTGGTGCCGCTCGACCCCGCGTCGTGGTCGACCCGGGGCGACTGAGCCGCCGTCTCGACCCAGGCGGCCACGATCTCCCGTGCTCGTTCCAGGTCCCGCCGGAGCACGATCACGTCTGCCGCGGCCGACATCTGCATCGCTCCGCCGAACTCGTCGCTCAGCTCGGAGCCGGGGACCTTCGCCGTGACGCCCTCGGACTCGAGGAAGCCGGCGAGGATCTTCGCTGCGTGGATCCCGGGGGCCGTGTGGACGACCACGTAGTCGCTGTCCGCCATGATGTTCGAGTCTACGTGGGGAGATGCAGTTGCTTTCGGATCCGCGTCCACTGCGGTTCGAGATCGCGGCGGCGCCACGCTCGCATGAGGCGTCGGAGCCAGAGTGCTCGGTACGGCACTGCGACGCGCTGCATCAGCCAGTCCTCGTCGAACCCGCTCCACTCACCCGCGACGGCCCTTCGGTTGGGGGTGAGGAGCGGCGCGACGACGTCGAAGAGAAGCTCTTCGACGCGCTCGGGGCCGACGCCGGCCGCGTTGCACTCCGCGGCGATGGCGTCCTCGAATCGCTCGGTCTCCGTGTCGAGGAAGAGCTGGGCGAGCGCGAGGATCACGCGCCGGTCGTCGTCGGAGAAGGCGGGCGGCATGGCGAGGGGCTGGAGATGGTGACCGATGCGGATGGACCGAACCCGTAGCCCGATTTGCGACCCATTGAGGGTTCTCGGGTCTTCCGAAAGGTCGTGGCGGCCCTTGCGCCGAAAAATCTATTGCTATAGACCAATAGATCAATGGGGTCTGCGTACCCCGCGCCATGCACCTCCGGATCGAGCAGAACAGCGGCCTCCCCCTGGGGCCGCAGATCGTCGGCCAGCTGAAGCTCGCCATTGCGAGCGGTCGGCTGGCGCCAGGCGATCGGCTCCCCGGTGCGCGGGACCTCGCGGCAGAACTGCGGGTCAACTTCCACACCGTCCGCAAGGCCTACGGCGAGCTCGAGCGGGAAGGCCTGCTCGTGTCGGCGCGGGGCCGCGGGACGTTCGTGGCGGACGAGCTGCCCGACTCGGGTCGGGAGCAGCTGGAGCGCACGGTGCGAGACCACCTGACCCGCCTGGTCGAGGACCTGGCGGGGAGCGGACTGCGGGGGAAGGAACTCTCCGACCTCGTGGTGGCGACCCTCGCGGCGCTGCAGCGCGGCGGTACACCGACGAACGAGGAATCGAACGATGAGTGAGCTGGCGATCCAGGCCACCGGCCTGCACAAGAGCTATGGCGACAAGGAGGCCGTCGCGGGCCTCGACCTCGAGGTCGAGCGCGGACGGATCTTCGGACTGATCGGCCCGAACGGCGCCGGCAAGTCCTCGACGATCCGGATGCTGATGGGCCTCTCGCGCCCGGACAGCGGCTCCGTCCGCGTGTTCGGCGAGGAGGCGATGCGCATGGAGCGCGCCACGCGCCAGCGCATCGGCTACCTCTCCGAGCAGTCCGTCGAGGACCACGGCCTGCCGCTGAGCGGGCTGCTCCGCTACCACAGCGCGTTCTTCCCCACGTGGGACTGGGACTGCGTCGACGAACTCGTGCGCCGCATCGATGTCCCGAGGGACCGGCCGCTCGACGAGATGAGCGCGGGCCAGCGCCGCCGCTGCGAGCTGGTGCTGACGCTCGCGCACGATCCCGACCTGCTCGTGCTGGACGATCCGACGGTCGGCCTCGACGCGACGGTGCGGCGGGACTTCCTCTGGGCCGCGCTGGAGCTCGCGCGGGACGACGGGAAGACGATCGTCTTCACGTCCCACGTCCTGCACGACGTCGAGCGGATCGTCGACACGGTCGCGATCCTGCGCGACGGCCGGATCGCGGCGAACGACGAGCTCGACGCGCTGCTCGGGCGGACGAAGCGTGTCGTGCTGCTCGGTGCGGCCGAGGCGGACGTCCCGGCGCTCGACGGCGAGCTGAGCCGGACGTCGCGCGGGTCCGACCTGATTCTGGTCACCGAGCGCTTCGACGATGCGCTGGAGCGCAGGCTCCGACGGCAGCACGAAGCGGTCGTCGAGAACCTCAACCTGGAGGAGCTCTTCTGCGAGCACGCCTCGGTGGGGGAGACCGTTGAGGAGACCGCGGAGGAGTCGCGGTGATCGCGCGCGCCGAGGTCAGGGAGGCGCGCAGCCTCGATCGACTCCTGCACCGTCTCGTGGAGGAGTCCCGCGAGGGCGACACGCCGTTCGCGATCGAGGCCACGGGCAAGGTGCTCGCCCTCGCGTTCGTCTGGCTCCTCCCCGTGGCCGCGCCCGTCCTCGTCTGGCGCGGCGAGCCGGGGCTCGCCGTCTTCGCGGCGTTCTTCGGCATCTTCCTTCCCGCGGCCTACCGCTCCAGCGAACGGACGGAGCGCGACGAGGCCCTGCGCCTGCACGGTCCCAGCGGAGAGGCGGTGTGGCTCTCACGCTTCATGGGGGACCTGCCGTGGATCGCGTGGGCGGCGCTCGCCGCCGCGGCGATCCCGCTCGCGCACGCGGTCCGCAGCGGGGCCGATCTCACGAGGGTCGCGATCGCCGCGGCCTTCCTGACCGCCGCGCTCCCGCTCGTCCGACTGACGAAGGGCGAGGGGGGACCGGACCTCGGAGGCGTGCGCCGGATGATCGAGTCCGTCGCGCCGTTGCTCTTCGCGGTGACCCTCGGGATCCTCTACAAGAACTGGGATCCCGCGGCAGCGCAGCCGCTCGCGCGGGAGCTGCAGCTGCTGGTCACGTTCACGCTCGCCTGCACGACCCTCGCACTCGCGTCACGCGCCGCACGACGGCTCGCCCCGACGGCGACGTGGGGGATCGAGGACGAGGACACGGGATCGAGCCGGCCGTTCCAGCCGGTCGACATGGGGATCCCGAGGGATCACGCGCCGGTGCGCACCGCACTCGGGCTGGAGCTGACGCTTGCGCGATTGACCCTGGAGCACAAGTTCCGCGCCGCCCGCAGCGTCCGCGTGAAGCTGCTCCTGGCGTTCTCGCTCTTCGTGTCGGCGGTCTTCCCCGTCGTCCTCGGTGCCCTTTGCGTGCTGCTGCTGGGGGATGAGCGCGCCGGTTCGGAGTCCGTCGTGTCGCTGCTCGGGCTGTGGCTCGGGATGCTGTTCCTCGGCGCGTCACGGGAGCTTCGCGCGGACGACTGGATGCGCGGCGTGAACTGGCGCACACAGCTCGGCTTCGGCTGGCTGAAGTGGGCGACGATGTCGATGATCCCGGCCGCGATCGGTTGTGCGTGGGCCCTGCACCGTGCGGGGGCGTCGGAGCAGACCCTCTCGCTCGCCGCGCTCGTGCTCGCGGGCGCAGCGGTCCGCGGTCACTACGGCGGTGTCCGGTGGCTCGTCCCGGATTCGTCCGACCCGCGTCGCTGGGTCCGGATCGTCCCGACGGCGCTCGGCATCGCGCACGGGCTCGTGATGGTCGGTCTTCCGGTCGCGCACCTCTTCGACTTCCGCGTGGAGCCGCGCGTCGGCTTCTACGTCGCCGGCGGAGCTGCCGTGCTCGCGCTCATCGGCGCGGCGTCGGACCTCTTCCTGCGCACCGAGGACGCCCTCGCGGACGAGTTCGCCGACGAGCTCGACTCGTGGGACGACGAGGAGGACGAGGAGTAGCGCGTCGTCGATCGGTCGGCGATCAGTCCAGTCGCTCGAGGAAGACGATCTTGTCCTGCCCATCGGCGTAGACGTCGGGGATCGTGCCGCGGTGCTCGTAGCCGTTGCTGCGGCAGAACTCCTGCGTGCCCTCGAACTCGGCGATCCAGCGCTCCGCGCGGTCTCCGGCGCCTCCGAGGGCTTTCTCGAGCTGCTGGCGGAGCGCGCCGATCTCCTCGCCGGAGAAGGGCCCACTCTCCGCGGCTGCCTCCAGGAAGGTGTCGGAGTCCTGGGGCGTGACGCCTCGAATCATGGGTCTCTACTCGCGGAGTCCATCGCCGACGGGCGACGCCGCGCCGCGCCCTCAGGAGGTCGCCGCGTCGGCCTGGTGCATGTGCACGTCCTGCTGCGGGTAGGGGATCGAGATCCCCTCCTGGTCGAAGCGCATCTTCATCCGGCGTCGCAGCTCGCAGACCGTCCCGAAGTAGTCGCCGGTGGGCACCCACGCGCGCACCGTGAAGTTGACCGACGAGTCGGCGAGCTCCATCAGCAGCACCTGCGGGGCCGGCTCGGCCTGGACGTGCTCCATGCTCTTGACCACGTCGAGCATGACGGCTTCGGCCTTCTCGATGTCGTCCTCGTACCCGATGCCGAAGGGCTCGTCGATCCGGCGCGTCGTGTTCGCCGTCACGTTGCGGATCACGCTGCCCCAGATCGCGCCGTTGGGGATCGTCAGGCGCTGATTGTCGGGCGTCAGGAGCGTCGTTGACACGAGCGTCATCGCCTCGACCGAGCCGGTCTCACCGGTGACCGAGACCACGTCTCCGATGTCATAGGGGCGATACAGGAGGAGCATGACGCCGGACGCGAAGTTGCCCAGCGTGTCCTGCAGGGCGAAGCCGATGACGAACCCGAGGACACCGATGCCGGCGAGCAGGGGCGCGACGTTGATCCCGATCGACTGCAGCGCGACGATCAGACCGACGAAGAAGACGATCTTGGTCAGCGTGTTGACGACGAAGTTCTTGAACAGCTCGCTCGCGTTGAGCTTCGACTTCTGCAGCGCGGCTCGCGTGACGCGTCCGAGTGCGTTCGCGACGATCCGCGACACGAGCAGGATCAGCAAGAAGACGAGGATCTTGCTCAGCAAGCGCGGCCCCTCCTCGAGGAACCACTCCTTGAGGACGCCGACCGGATCCTCCATCAGGCGCTTGCCCAGCGCCTTGGCCTGCTCGAGGCCCTCGTCCACGAGGTTCGGTTCCTCCTCGGGAGCGGACTCACCGGCCTCCTCGGACGCGGCCTGGTCGTCGTTCTGTGCGGCTGCGACCGCGACGGTCGGAGTCGGGACCGACGGGGAGGCGCTGGTTCGGGGTGCGGGAGCGCCCGCGGTTGCAACCGGCGCGACCAGGATGAGGGCGGCGAGGAGGGCGAGCGCGACGCGGAGCAACGACAGGGGGCTCGTCATGACTTTCGTGGGCAGGGGGCAGTTCACGCCGCAGATGATGAAGCGGGGTGCTCCGCCGATCAACCTGACCGCCCGTGGGGGGCGCCGGCGACCACCTTAGCCCTTCACCGCGCCCTTGCCCAGCCCCTCGACGAACTGCTTCTGTGCCACGAAGAACAGCGCGATGCAGGGGATCATCGTCACGAGCGACACCGCCATCAGGTACTGCACGTCTTCCAGGCCGCCGTACTGGTTGCGGAAGGAGTTGAGCGCGATCGCCAGCGTCGCCTTCTCCTCGCTGTGCAGGTAGATGAGTGGCCCGAGGAAGTCGTTCCACACGTAGATGAACGTGAACACCGCCGTGATCGCGATCACCGGCTTGCACATCGGCAGCATCACGCGCCGCCAGATCTCCAGGTGACCGCAGCCGTCCAGCCGCGCCGCCTCGACGAGCGCCTCGGGGACCTGGGCCATGAACTGGCGGAACATGAAGATGAAGAACGCGTTCCCGAAGAAGGCCGGCACGACCAGCGGCAGGATCGTGTCGACCCAGCCGAGCGAACGGAACAGCAGGAACAGCGGGATCATCGTCACCTGCGGCGGGAGCATCATCGTCCCGAGCATGATCGCGAAGAGCGCCCCGCGGCCGCGGAAGGGGATGCGCGCCAGCGCGTAGGCGACCAGGCTGCACGACAGCACCGTCGCGATCACCGTCAGCGCCGTGACCACGACCGAGTTCGCGAGCGCGTCCAGGAACCCCTCCCAGCGGGTCGTTCCCACCTCGGCCAGCGCGTCGGGGTAGTTCTGCCACTGGGGCGCGTCGGGCCACAGCTTGATCGCGTCGACGTTGACCGTCGCGGCGCCCGCGTTGCCCGGCGTCTCCAGGCTCACCACGAGCATCCACCACAGCGGGAAGAGCATCAGCAGCGCGCCGCCGCCGAGCAGCAGCACCGTCCAGAGCCTCTGCGAACGCGACCTCACTTGAGCGCCTCGTAGTGCACGTGCCGCCGCGAGCCCCGCAGGACCAGGACCGTCAGCGCGAGGACCACGACGAGGAGCAGCCACGCCATCGCCGACGCGTAGCCCATCTCGTAGAAGTCGAACGCCTGGTTGTAGAGGTACAGAACGTAGAACCGCGTCAGGTCGCCGGGCTCGCCCTTCGTCATGACGAAGGCCTGCGTGAACACCTGGAACGACGCGATGATCGCCATGATCCCGTTGAAGATCAGCACCGGCGACAGCATCGGCAGCGTCACCCGGCGGAACCGCGACCAGCCCGTCACGCCGTCGATCTCCGCCGCCTCGTAGAGGTCGCGCGGGATGCCCTGCAGCCCGGCGAGGTAGATCATCATCGACCCGCCGACCATCCACAGGTTCATGATCGCGAACGCCGGCGGGCCCCAGGCGCCGGCGTCGCTGCCGAACCACTCGGGCGCGCTCAGGCCGAGGATGCCGAGAAGCGGGTCGAGGAACGCGTTCAGCAGCCCGCCGTCGCCCTCGAACACCCAGCGCCACAGCACCGCGACGCCGACGCCCGCGAGCACGCTCGGCAGGTACCACGCCGCGCGGAAGAAGCCGATCCCCGGCACCTTGGCGTTCATCAGGAGCGCCGCGCCGAGCGCGAACGCCTGGCCGAGCGGCACCGCGAGCAGCGCGTAGTACGCCGTGACCTTGAGGCTCGTCCAGAACCGTCCGTCGTGCAGTAGCAGCTGCTCGTAGTTCGCGAGCCCGACCCACTCGGCCGTCGACACGGACGCGATCCCCGTCCAGCGCGTGAACGAGAGCAGCAGCGACAGTCCGATCGGGAACGCCGTGAACAGGCACAGCCCGAGCACCAGCGGGCTCGCGAGCGCCCAGCCCGCGCGCTCCTCGGCGAGCGCGAGCTTGCCTGGCCGCGTCCGGCGCCAGAGGACGACCAGCACCGCGACGAACGCCGCGAGGAGCACGCTGATCCACGTCAGTACCCGCCCCCAGGGCATGGGCTCGAACCCGCCGCGCGCGAGCGGTGAGTTGCCCTCGACCGCCCACGCGTCGACGAAGTTCTTCGACGCCTGCTCGACGGTGAGCTCGCCCGTCAGCACGGCCTGGTTCAGGCGCGACTCCATCAGCGAGTCGAACTTCGGGCTCGGCGGGAACGGCAGCACGGTCGCAATCTCGGCGGCGCGCAGGAACGCCTCGTCCCGCGACGGCGGCACCGACGGATCCAGGAACGCGTCCGAGCGCGCCACCGTGCGCCGCGGCGGGATCGCGAGGCCCGGCCGCGCGAGGTCCGCCTGGGACTCGGCGCTCGTCAGCGCGCGGACGAGCTCCCACGACGCCTCGGGCTGCTTCGTCTCGGCCGACACGCCCCACGCGACGGCCGCGATCACGTTTGCGTCGATCGCTCCGCGCGGCATGGGCGCGAAGTCCCACTCGAAGTCCTCGATCTTCCGGTAGTTCGGGACGATCCAGCGCCCGAACGGGCCCGCCATGCCGACGCGTCCGGTCAGAAGCACGGTCTCGCCGGCCGCGATCCGCGACTTGCCGCTCGTCAGCGTCCGCTCCTCGTCGAAGCGCCAGCTCGCCAGCCGCTGCAGCACGTCGGTCACCTCGGGGGACTCGACGTCGAGGGTCGCGAAGTCGGGCGGCGCGACGTCGACCCCCTCGGTCAGGAGGTAGGCGCGCAGCATCCGCGGCCACGTCACGAACTCGGCGCCCGTCACGCCGTCGAGCTTCGCGAGCGTTCGCGCGGTGGCCGCGAAGTCGTCCCACGTCCAGTCGTCCGCCGGCTCGGGAACGCCCGCGGCCTCGAACAGGTCGCGGTTGTAGTAGAAGCCGAGCGTCGTGAAGTCCTTGCAGATCCCGTAGAGCGGCCCCTCGCCCGTGCGCTCTCCGTCGTAGCGGTAGGCGTCGACGGTGACGGGGTAGAAGTCGTCGAGGCCGACGGGGTCGCCGGCCGCGCGGTCGCGCTCGACGAACTCGTCGAGCGGCATCAGGACGCCCATGCGCGCGAGCGAGGGCAGCCGCTCGTCGCCGACGTAGAACACGTCGGGCGGCGTCCCGGCGGCCATCATCGTCTGGAGCTTCGTGTAGTACGCGCCCGTGTCGCCCGGGTTGATCCGGTCGACGACGATGTCGGGGTGCGAGGCCTCGAAGCGGTCGAGCGCCTCGCGGACGATGACGTCCTCCTCCTGGCCCGCGCCGCCGGACCAGTGCATCACGACGAGGCGCGTCTTGCCCGCCGGCGCGCTGCTCCGGAACAGGTCGCGGACCACGACGCGGCCCACGGACCAGAGCAGTAGCGCCGCCGCGACCGCGCCGAAGGCCCACCGGAACGCACGACGCAGGGACGCTCCGATGTTGCTCGCGGGTGCGGAGGTCGGCGCGTCCATCGCGGCGTATCGTACGGGCCGCCCGCGCCGCTCGCACGCGCCGCTCGACCCATGACGTACCGACCGACTCTCCGCTCGATCCTCTCGCTCCTCGTCGTCGCGTCCATCTGTCACGTCGCGATCGCGCGTCCGGCGCAAGAGGAACGTGACTGGAGGCCGAGCGCGCCCGCGCTCACGCTGGAGGTCGAGGAGGTCGGCGCGCTGCCGCCGTCCGTGCGCGCGACGCCGATCGAGGGCGGCCTGTGGAGGCTCCGAGTCTCTCTCGCGTCGCGGGTCCGCGCCGAGGGCGTCGCCCTCGCCGGCGGCTTCAACGGATGGAGCCAGACGGCCCACCCGATGAAGCGCGGCGCCGACGGACGCTGGTCCGTCGAGCTCGACGTGCCCAGCGGCGTGTGGAGCTACAAGTTCGTCGTCGACGGCGGACGCTGGATCGCCGATCCCGACAACCCGGACCGCGAGCCCGATGGGTTCGGCGCCGAGAACACGATGCTCCGGCTCGGTGCGCTGGGTCGGCCCGACGCGCTGAAGGGCGCGCGCGGGGACGGTGAGGTCGTCACCGCGGCGCTGGAGCACGACCCCGGCCGGTCGCTCTACCTCCAGCGGACCGGCGACCGCGCTCTGATCCGGTACCGCACGCTCGACGGGGACGTCGACGGCGTCACGCTCGAGGTCGAACCGGACGGGCGCTACCCGATGACACGGGCGGGGAGCTTGGGCGCCTTCCGGCTCTGGCAGGTCGAGGCGCCGCTCGGGAACTCGGTCCGGCGCTACGGATTCGTGCTCGCCGACGGCGACGTCCGCGCGTCGGACCCGCGCGTGCACGCGCTCGACCCGAGCGCGCTGCTGGTGTTCTCGACGCCCGACTGGGCGAAGCACGCGACGTGGTACCAGGTCTTCGCCGAGCGCTTCCGCAATGGCGATCCGTCGAACGACCCGCCGCGCACCCGCGCGTGGACCAGCGACTGGGACGTGCCCGCGGACTGGGAGGGCGCGGACGGCCAGACGTTCTGGGAGTACTACGTCTTCCAGCGCATGTACGGCGGCGACCTCGCGGGCGTGCGCGAGCAGCTCGACCACATCCAGTCACTCGGCGTCGACGCGCTCTACTTCAACCCGATCTTCGCCGCCGACGGATCGCACAAGTACAACGCGACCGACTACCGGCACATCGACCCGGGCTTCGGCGCGGGCGAGGACCTGGCGGAGGCGACGAAGGACGAGGACCTGAAGGACCCGGACACCTGGGTCTGGACGCCGTCGGACCGCCTGTTCCTGGAGCTGCTCGCCGAGTGCAAGGAGCGCGGGATCCGCGTCGTCCTCGACGGCGTCTTCAACCACGTCGGCTTGCGCCACCCCGCGTTCGTGGACGTGCGAGAAGGCGGCGAGGACTCACGCTTCGCCGACTGGTTCGAGATCCTCTCGTTCGAGCCGTTCCGCTACGCCGGCTGGGCCGGGTTCGGCGAGCTGCCGGTGTTCGCCAAGAACGCCGACGGCCTCGCGAGCGCCGAGGTCGAGCAGCACGTCTTCGACGTCACGCGGCGCTGGATGGACCCGAACGGCGACGGCGATCCCTCCGACGGGATCGACGGCTGGCGCCTCGACGTCCCGATGGAGATCGCGATGCCGTTCTGGGAGCGCTGGCGCGTCGTCGTGAAGTCGACGAACCCCGACGCCTACATCACGGGGGAGGTGTGGGACCGCGCGGAAGCGTGGCTCGACGGCAAGCGCTTCGACGCCGTGATGAACTACCAGTTCGCCGAGACTGCGATCGAGTGGATCGGTCACGACCGCGACAAGATCACGGCGAGTGAGGCCGAGCGCCGTCTCGCCGAGCTGCGGCTCGCGTACCCGCGCGAGGCGACGTACGCGATGATGAACCTGGTCGACAGCCACGACACCGACCGGCTCGTGTCGATGCTGAAGAACCCCGATCGCTCCTACGACCGCGAGAATCGCGTCCAGGACGGCTCGGCGTACGACGGGTCGAAGCCCGACGAGGTCCACTACCGCCGCGCGCGGCTCATCGCGCTCCTCCAGATGACCTACGTCGGTGCGCCGATGGTGTACTACGGCGACGAGATGGGTATGTGGGGTGCGGACGATCCCGTGAACCGCAAGCCGATGCTCTGGAGCGATCTCGGCAAGTACGCGAACGAGGACGACCGCATCGACGAGGCCCACCTCGCGCACTACCGGGCCGTGGGAATGCTGCGGCGCGAGCACGCGGCGCTGCGGGTCGGTTCGTTCCGAACGCTACGCACGGACGACGACGCGGACCTCTGGGTGTTCGAGCGCGCGCTCGACGGTGAGGCGCTCGTCGTGGCGCTCAACGCGGGCGCCGCGCCCGCGGCGCTCTCGAAGGAGCTGCTGGAGTCCCACGAGGTCGTGTTCGGCGCGCTGGACGAGGGTCGGGTGCCGCCGATCGCGGGCGTGGTGTTGCGCGCGCGCTGATCCGCTCCGAACCCCGGTCAGGGCTGGTCGTGATCCGCGGGGATCGTGACCCGAGCCGCCTCCCACTCGCGCTCCATCTTCACCTGATCGCGGAGCACTCCGAGCGTGAGCAGTGCGGCCGCGCCGACGAGGACGGCGCGGATCAGCACGCCCAGCGCCAGCCCGTTCTCGGACACCTCCACCGCCCGCCAGGCGCCCACGATCTCGACTCCGGATACGAGCGCGAGCCAGGCGGCGGGCGCTGCCAGCACCGCCAGCAGTCCGATCGCCGCCCCACGACGCGGCCTGTCGTCGTGGTGCGTCGGTACCGACAGCACCTGGCGCATCGCGAGCTCGTTGTACGCGGGCACCAGGAGCCCTCGCCGCGACGCGATCTTGAACGAGTGGTGGATCGCCTCGTGCTCGCGCCCGCCGAGCCGTCGCAGCCACAGGAGCAGGAGGACGAGCGCGAGCCCCGTCGCGACCCCGACCTCGCCCGGTGCGACGACGGAGGTCGCACCACCGCGGCCAGTCGGCGCCTCGGCGAGGACGCGTGCGACGACCTCGTCGATCGCGCGCTCGGCCGTCTCGGGACGAAGAGCGCCCGTGCGTTCGGCGCGGGCCTCGACGGCGGTCTGCGCCGCCGCCCGCACGCCCGCCGCTGCGCTGCGAGCGTGGGAGCGCCACGGATCGAGGTCGCTCCAGAACAGGACGATCGAGAGCGCCGTGACGGCGAGCGTCGCCGCCAGCACGCGTCGACGCCGGTCGCCCGCGACGAGCGCGGCGGCGACATAGCGCGCGGTGACGCCTTCGAGAGTTCCGTTCGGTTCCATGGCAGAGTGGATCCGTGGCCCGCGTTTCGATGCGAGAGCCGGCCGTGGATGGTCGCCCGGGAGCGGGATCCTCGAAAGGGCCCCGGGGCAAAGGGAGTGACGTCGCGGCCCGCGTGGCGTCACTCCCTCAGGCGCAGAATCGTCGGACCTCGCGCATACTCGGCAAGCGCAGCCGCCGCTTCTGCCCCCGGCGTCCCCGCTCGCTGCCCAGCACTGCCCTCGAGATGAGTCACACGGTCGCGCACTCCCTGCTGCTCCGCCTCCTGCCCGTCGCGCTCGTCGCGTCCGCGTCCGCCCAGGGGCTCGGCCCGCCGCCCGAGCCGCCGGAGAACCCGACGACGCCGGCGAAGATCCGCCTGGGCCAGGCGCTGTTCTGGGACGAGCAGCTCTCGACGACGGACACGACGTCGTGCGCGACCTGCCACCTGCCCGAGGCCGCCGGCGCCGATCCGCGCACGCTCGCCGACCTCGCCGGATCCACCTACATCGGCTGGGACCGGACGTTCGGGACCGCCGACGACACGCGCACCTCGCCGGGCGTCCCGAGCCAGCGCCCCGACGGCACCTACATCTATCGCAAGCAGACGGGGATGGGGGAGCAGCTCACGATCCGCAACACGCCTCTCGTGTTCGACTCGGCGTACGCGCCAGAGCTGCTGCTCGACGGGCGCGCGACCGAGACGTTCACCGACCCGATGACGGGCGCAGTGGTGTCGACGCAGCACGCCGCGCTGGAGGCCCAGGCGCTCCTCCCGTTCGTCGACGAGAAGGAGATGAGCTGGTTCGGGCGACCGTTCCAGATGGTGCTCGACGAGATCGTTGCCTCCGAGCCGCTCGCGCTCGCGGGCAACGTCCCCGCGTCGCTCGACGCCTGGATCGCGGGCCGCGACTACCCCGCGCTCTACGAGGAAGCGTTCGGGAGCCCGGGCGTGACGACGATCCGGACGGCGCAGGCGCTCGCGTCGTTCCAGCGCTCGCTCGTCACCCACGGGCACCTGCCGTTCGACGACTTCCTGAACGGGGACGCGAACGCGCTGACGCCGCTGGAGCGCGAGGGGCACGACCTCTTCGTCGGCGCGGGGCGCTGCTCGGAGTGCCACCCGGGGGCGATCCTGACCGACCACGAGTATCGGAACATCGGGCTGGACGACGTGTACGACGACGAGGGGCGGCGCCGCGTCACGCACGTGCTCGACGACCAGGGGCGCTTCCGCACGCCGACGCTTCGCAATGTCGCGCTGACGGCGCCGTACTTCCACGACGGCAGCGCGACGACGCTGCGCGAGGCGGTCGAGTTCTTCGACGTCGGCGGCCATTACCAGGTCCCGAACATCGATCCGCGGATGCAGCCGCTCGGGCTGAGCTACCACGAGAAGGACGCGCTCGTCGCGTTCCTCGATCGGCCGCTCACCGATCCGCGCGCCGCGACGTTCTCCGGCCCGTACGAGCGCCTCGAGCTCTACTCCGAGTCGTCGCGCGCCCCCGAGGTGTTCGGCGACGCGACGACGACGAGCCTCGGCGAGGACCCCGAGATCATCCTGCTGGAGCCGAGCCGCCTCGGGCGGACGATCACGGTCGCGATCCACGACGCCGTGCCGGGAGCGCCCGCGGCGCTGCTGCTCTCGCCGACCCTGGAGCTCGCCGGCGTCGACCTGCACGGCGCGCTGCTCGACCCGGCGATCGCGCCGGGTGCGGCGCTCATCCGGACGACGCTCGCGAGCGCGGGCCTCGGCACCGGGAGCCAGTCCGTACGCGTGACGCTGCCCTCGTCGCCGGCGCTCGCCGGCACGTACCTGTACGCGCAGTGGGTCGTGTTCGACCCGTCGCCGACCGGGCGGCTCGCCGCGACGCCGGCCGTGCGCATGCTCCTGTTCGACTGAGGTCGACGGTCCTCGCCTTGCCGCTCGCGCTCGTCGTCTCTCTCCTTCCGCTCGCGCTCGAATCGCCCGAGTGGGGGAGCTTCCGGGGCCCGAACGGCGCCGGTCGCGGTGCTCCGGGCTCGGTGCCGGCGGCGCTCGACCTCGCGAAGGACGTCGCGTGGCGCGTCGAGGTGCCGTCCGGCTACTCGTCGCCTGTCGCCCTGAAGGGCCGCGTGTTCGTGACGGGCGCCAGCGACGACGAGCTCGTCACGCTCTGCCTCGACGCGGCGAGCGGGCAGGTCCTGTGGCGACGCGCTCTCGCCGATCCCGGCGACGTCCCGGGCCAGGGCCACGCCGCCGCGCCGACGCCCGCGACGGACGGCGAGAGCGTCGTCGTGCTCTTCCACGGCGTCGGCATGCTCGCGTACGACGTCGACGGGAAGGAGCTCTGGCGCAACGGCCTCGGCGTGCCGCTCCGCATCCCGCACGGTCTCGCGACGTCGCCCGTGCTCGCCCGGGGCCGCGTCGTCGTCCAGCTCGACCAGGACGCGGGATCGCGGCTGGTCTGCCTCGATGCGGCGACCGGCGAGGAGGCCTGGTCGACGCCCCGACCGCGCGCCATGCACGGCTACGCGACGCCGGCGGTCTGGATCCCGAGCGACGCGGACGCCGTCGCCGAGGTCGTGGTCGCGGGCTCCTACGAGGTACAGGGTTACGCGCTCGACTCGGGCGAGCAGCTCTGGCGCGTGACGGGCGGCGCCTGGCAGACCAAGGGCGTGCCCGTCGTGGACGGCGACCGGTGCATCGTCAACGCGTCGGCCCAGGTCTACGGCGACTCGGGGCTGCCGCGGCTGCCCTCCACGTGGGAGGCGTTCCTCGCCGCGCGCGACGCGGACGGCGACGGCGTCGTGGCGCGCGAGGAGTGGCCCGACGAGGGGGTCCAGCGGATCTGGACCGTCTTCGACCTCCAGGGGGACGACCGGCTCGACGAGCGCGACTTCGCGTACGTCAAGACGATCGAGACGGAGCGCGGCGCGGTGTTCGCGATCCGCCTCGGCGGACGCGGCGACGTCACCGAGACCCACGTGGACTGGCGCTACGCGGACCGGCGCGGGCTGTCCGACGTCGTGTCGCCCGTCCTCGCCGGCGGCCGCGTGCTGCTCGTGCGCGCGGGCGGGATCCTGACCGCGCTCGACGGTGCGTCGGGCGAGCCGGCCCTGCAGGAGCGTCTCGGTCGCGCCGATCCGTACTTCGCGTCACCTGTCACGGACGGCGAACGCGTCCTGATGACGAGCGTCCACGGCCGGCTGTGCGCCGTCGCCGCGGACGCTCCGACCGACGAGCTGTGGTCGGTCGACCTGGACGAGCGCACGTGGGGGACGCCCGCCCTCGCGGACGGGCGCCTGCTCGTGCGGACGATGGAGGCGCTGTGGTGCCTCCGACCGTCCGACGGGGACTGATCTCCGTCAGCCGCCCGATCTCTCAGCCACCGAGCACGCCGAGCGCGTGGTCGACGAGGTCGGTCGTCGTGATGATCCCGAACCCCTCGTCGCACCGGATGACGAGCGCGCCGACGCGGCGGTCGAACATCGTCGCGGCCGCGTCCTTGATCGTCGTGTCGGCGGGGATCGTGACGACGCCGGTCGTCATGAATGCATCGGCCGCCGCGTCGGGACCGAGCCCCGCGCCCAGCGCACGCCGGATGTCGCGATCGGACACGAGCCCGATCAGCTCGTCGTTCCTCTCGACGGGAAGGTGCCGCACGTTCTTCGCCGTCATCAACTCGTCGAGCTGCGCCAGCGTCGCGCCCGGAGCCACCGCGATCGCCCGCGGAGCGCCGATCGTGAGCACGGTGCCGTCCGGAGCTTCGCTCCGGGAGACGAGCCGCACGAGGTCCATCTCGGACACGATGCCGAGGAGCTTGCCGTCCTCGATGACCGGCAGGCAGCCGACGCCGCGCGAGGTCACCTCGACGGCCGCCGCGACCACCTGGTCGTCCGGCGACACCGTGACGACGTCGGTCTTCATGACCTGCTCGACCCAGCGGGGCCGCGTGTCGTCCTCCTCGTCCGGGCCGAGGAGCCCCCAGCCCGTCATGCCGACGAGGTCTCGGTGGGAGAGAACGCCGACCAGGTGCTCACCGTCGACGACGGGCAGGTGACGGATGCTGTACTCGTCCATCGCCGACAGCGCGGTCTCGAGCGAGTCGCTCGGACCGACGGTGACGGGATCCGGCGTCATGAAATCGGCGACGATCATGTCTCTACTGCCTCTTCGTTTCCTTTGGGGAGATGACGAGAGGAGTGTCGGCGACCGCCGGAGGTTCGTCACTACGCCCTCGGGCGTAGCGCGGCCCGAAAAAGGGCGCTACGCGTCGGCTGCGGGCGGCTCGTCCGCCATCGCCGCGACGTCCGCCTCGGCCGCCAGGACGCCGAACGCCGGCCATCCCGGCCGCGCCACGAGGTCGCGCAGGAGCGCCTCACCGCGCTCGCGGTCGCCCGTCGCGATCATGTGGCGCGCGAGGCCGTAGTCGAAGGCGGCGCTGCGGTCCTCGCGCTCCAGCGCGGCGTCGATCGACGTCTTGCCGCGATAGAGCTCGAGCAGATCCCCGTACGCGAAGTTCTCGATGACGTCGGGCTCCTCGTCCACGAGGTCGAGGGCGCGCTTCGCCTCGTCGTCCCGCCCCGCGCGGACGAGGCTCGTGTACGCCCAGTGGACCGCCGCGACGCGCGCGTCGTCATTGCGCGACCACGTGCGGGCGCACTCGAGCCACAGCTCGGCCGCGCGGTTGAACTTGCCCTTGCAGTAGTACGCCAGCGCGAGGTGGTAGTCGATGTTGCCGTGCGTCGTGCTACGCGGCTCGCCGCTCCGGCCGGGCGCGCCGTCGGGCTCGACGCGATTCGGCTGGTTCTCCGCGAGCTCCTGTGCGCGCGTGAGCACCGTGATCGCGTCGTCGATCTCGCGGACGGTCAGGAGCCGGTGGCCGAGGTGCCGTCGCAGCCGGTAGCTGTCCTGGAACCCGGTGAGCGCGCCCCGGTACCAGCCGATCGCCTCGCGGTACTGGCCGAGGTAGGCGAGCCGGCGCCCGACCCAGATGGCGTTCATCTCGGTCGCTTCGAACTCCCACGAGCCCATGGCGGCCTGGGCTTCGAGCTTCATGACGTCGCGCTTGCCCTCGGGGAGGCCCGGGGACTCCAGGGTCTGGCCGAGCATCGACACGACGGGCTTGGGCCCCTTGTTGGGGCCGGCGCAGGCCGAGGAGAGGACGAGCGCGGCGACCGCGACGAGGAGCTGGGGGAGGCTGGAGCGATTCACGCCCGCGTTATAGCGGCGAATTCCCGCGAATCGGGCTTGCGGGGCGGATCGATCGCTTGCATGTTTATGCGCCGACTGAGAAAGAATATGCAGAGTGCCGCCACGAACGCCCCTGAGAACAGAGCTGCCGAGAGGAGAGCCCTCGTCGTCGAGCTGATCGCCGAGGGCCACGGATCCAGCCAGCAGGCCCTCGTCGAGGCCCTCGCCGGGCGGGGGATCGAGGTCACCCAGGCGACCCTGTCCCGCGACCTGCGGGAGCTCGGAGCCGTGAAGGGGCCCGGCGGCTATGCCGTCCCCTCCGCCTCGGCCAGCCCGCTCGGGGAGGCGCTCGGCCGCTGGCTCACCGCGGCCGTTCCGGCCCAGAACCTCGTCGTGCTGCGGACGCCGCCCGGCGGCGCGTCGCCGCTGGCGGTGGTGCTCGATGCCGCGAAGCGCAAGGACGTCGTCGGGACCATCGCCGGCGACGACACGATCCTGGTCGTGACGGCCAGCGGCCGTGCAGCCAAGGCCCTCGCCGCCGACTTCGAGCGGCTCGCGAGGGCTGCGGGAGGTGCGTCGTGACGCGGGTCGCGGTCGTGGGCGCCAGCGGATACGCGGGGCGCGAGCTGCTCCAGCTCCTCGCGCGGCACGACGACGTGACGTCGATCACGGCGATGTCGGCGCGGGAGGGCGGCGAGCCCACCCGGCTCGACGCGCGCGGCGAGTGGACCGCGGTGCCGCTCGACGTCGACGCCCTGGGGCGCGACCACGACGTCGTGTTCGCGTGCCTGCCGCACGCGGTCGGCTCGGCGGTCGTGCGCGACACGCTCGACGGGCCGGCGGCGCCGCGCGTGGTCGACCTGTCGGCCGATCACCGATTCCGAGACCCCGCCGTCTACAGCACCGTCTACGGCACCGAGCATCCCGCGCCCGACCTGTGCGACGCGGCGCGCTATGGCCTGACCGAGCACGAGCGCGAGGCGCTCGCCGGCGCGCGGCTCGTCGCGAACCCTGGCTGCTACCCGACCGCGACGCTGCTCGCGCTCCTCCCGCTCGTCAAGGACGGCCTCGTCGCCGCGGGCAGCCGCGTCGTGGTCGACGCGAAGAGCGGCGTGTCCGGCGCCGGCAAGTCGCCGACCGATATCACCGTCTACGGGAACGTGAACGAGACGTTCCGGGCGTACGGCGTCGGCAACCACCGGCACGCGCCGGAGATCGAGTCGCGCCTGGAGGCGGATCTGTCGCTCTCGTTCGTCCCGCACCTCGTGCCGATGTTCCGCGGGATGCTGGCGACGGTGTTCGTCGAGCCCGCGGCGGGGGCGAACGTCGCCGCGGCGCGCACCTCCCTGGAGAACGCCTACGCGGACGAGCCCTTCGTGCACGTCCTCGACGAGCAGCCGCGGACCGGCGATGTCGCGGGGACGAACCACTGCCACCTCGCCGTCGCCGACGTCGGCGGCGCGATCGTCGTCACGTCGGCGATCGACAACCTCGTCAAGGGGGCCGCCGGCCAGGCGGTGCAGAACATGAACGTCCTCCTGGGCTTCGACGAGACGCGGGGTCTCCTGTGAGCGCCGCGCAGCGGATCCTCGTCAAGGTCGGGGGCGCGATCCTCGACGACGCGGCCGCCCGCGCGGCCTTCGCGGCCAGCGTGCGCGGCGCGATCGACACCGGGCACTCCGTCGTGGTGGTCCACGGTGGCGGGATGCAGGTGTCGCGCCTGACCGTCGCGCTCGGGCTCGAGGTCCGGCGCGTCCGCGGCCTGCGCGTCACCGACGACGCGACGGCGCGCGCGGTGCTGCAGGTGCTCGGGGGCGAGGTCAACTCGATGCTGGTCGCGGCGCTGCAGGCGGCCGGCGTCGATGCGATCGGCGTGACGGGCGCGGATGGCGCGCTGTTCGCGGCGCAGCCGGTCGACGCCGACCTCGGTCGCGTCGGAGCGGTCGAGAGCGTCACGCCCGACGTCCTCGCTCGCCTCGGCGGCGCCGGCTTCGTTCCCGTCGTCGCGACCGTGACGCCCGCGCCCGGCGAGACCGACGTGTTCCTCAACGTGAACGCCGACGCCGCGGTCGCACCCATCGCCGCGGCGTGGGGCGCGGACGCGGTCCTGTTCCTGTCCGACGTCGCCCACGTCCTCGACGGCGGCGCGCGCGTCCCTGCCCTCGACCGCGCCGCGGCGCAGGCACTGGAGACGTCGGGCGCCGTGACCGGCGGGATGGTGCCGAAGGTCGACGCGGCCCTCGACGCCGCCGAGGCCCTGCCCCGCGCGACGGTCAAGATCGCAAGCGGCTCGACGCCCGACTGCATCGCCGCCGGGCTCGATGCCGACCTCGGCACCCTCGTCACCGCGACTCCCCAGGAGGCCCGCCATGGCTGACACGCTGCACCTCGACCGCACCATGCAGACCTACCTGCGCGCGGCTCCCTGCTTCGCGCGCGGCGAGGGCGCTTGGATCTTCGACGAGGACGGCCGCCAGTGGCTCGACTGCATCAGCGGCATCGGGGCGAACAGCCTCGGGCACGCGCACCCGCGGCTCGCCGAGGCGCTCGCCGACCAGGCGCGCACGCTCGGGCACGTCTCGAACCTCTACCGCCATGCGCCGGGTGAGGAGCTCAGCGCTCGGCTCTGCGAGCTCACGTGCATGGAGGCGGTGTTCTTCTCGAACTCGGGGTCCGAGGCCAACGAGGCGGCGCTGAAGCTGGCCCGCAAGTTCCACTCGATGCGCGGGCGGCCCGACCGACAGACGTTCGTCGCGCTGGAGGGCGGCTTCCACGGGCGCACGTTCGGCAGCCTCTCGGTCACCGCGAAGCAGCAGTATCGCGAGCCCTTCGGGCGCGGCCTGGAGGCGACCTTCGTACCGGCCGACGACATCGACGCGCTCGCCGCGGCGATCCGCGCCGAGCCGGCGGCGCTCATCCTGGAGCCGATCCAGGGCGAGGGCGGCGTGCGGCCGCTCGATCCCGCGTTCATCGGCGCCGCACGCGAGCTGTGCACGTCGACCGAGACCGTGATGATCGCGGACGAGGTCCAGTGCGGCGGTGGTCGCACCGGGACGTTCCTCGCGGGCGCGCACTACGGACTCGCGCCGGACGTCGTGACGCTCGCCAAGCCGATCGGCGCGGGGCTGCCCATCGGCGCGACGCTGGCGCGCGGCGAACACGCCAGGGCGCTGAAGCCCGGCGATCACGGCTCGACCTTCGGCGGCGGTCCGTTCGCCTGCCGGGCCGCACTCTGCCTGCTCGACGAACTCGACGCCGGCCTCGCCGAACACGTTGGCGCCCTCGGCGCCGTGTTCGAGTCCTCGCTCGACGCGATCGTCGAGCGCCACGACGCGCTCACCGAGCGCCGCGGCAAGGGCCTGATGCAGGGCGTCGTCGCGCCCGGTAAGGCGGCCGCGATCGTCGACGGCCTCTTCGATCAGGGCGTGCTCGTCTGCACGGCCGCGGGCGACGTCGTCCGCTTCCTCCCTCCCTACGTCCTTTCCTTCGACGAGCTCGAGGTCGCCCTGGAGCGCCTCGAGACCGTCCTGTCCGACCCTTCGGTGACCTCGTCATGATCACCGCGCCCATCGCGCCGTTCCCGACCCCCGACCTCGTCTCGCTCGGTGACCTCGAGCCGGACGCCCTTCGCTCCGTGCTCGACACGGCGCGCGACATCAAGGCCAACGAGGCCTCGTACCGCGACCTGCTGCGCGGCAAGCGCCTCGCGATGGTGTTCGAGAAGGAGTCGCTGCGCACGCGCTTCACGTTCGACATCGGGATGCAGGACCTCGGCGGCAGCGCCACGTTCCTCGACCTCTCGAACGGCGCCCGCATGGGCGCGCGCGAGTCCGTGCGCGACATGGCGAAGAACCTGGAGCGCTGGACGCACGGCATCGTCGCGCGGACCTACCGCCACCGGACGATCGTCGAGCTCGCGCAGTCGGCCAACGTCCCGGTGATCAACGGCCTGTCCGACCTCCTGCACCCGTGCCAGGCGCTCGCGGACACGATGACGCTGTTCGAGCACTGGGGCGAGGTGAAGGGGCGCAAGCTCGTGTTCATCGGCGACGGCAACAACACGTGCCACTCGCTCATCACGGCCGCGACGAAGCTCGGCATGCACGTCGTCGTCTGCGGGCCGGAGGGCTACGAGCCCGACGCCGAGATCGAGCGCCACGCGGTCGCCGCGGCGGACCAGACCGGCGGCAGCTTTGCCCTGGAGCAGGATCCCCGCGAGGCGATGAAGGGCGCGCACGCCGTCTACACCGACGTCTGGGCCAGCATGGGCCAGGAGGACGAGACCGAGGAGCGCGCGGCGCTCTTCGCGGACTACGCGGTCACCGAGGAGCTCATGGAGCTCACCGACGAGGGCGTGTTCATGCACTGCCTCCCCGCGCACCGCGGCCACGAGGTCACGCGCGGCGTCATCGACGGCCCGCAGTCCATCGTCTACGACATCGCCGAGAACCGGCTGCACGCCCAGAAGGCCGTCCTCGCGATGCTGCTCGGCTCGGAGGTGGAGGCGTGAGCTCCGACAAGAAGATCGTCCTCGCCTACTCGGGCGGACTCGACACCTCGATCATCATCCCGTGGCTCAAGGAGCGCGGGTGGGAGGTCCACTGCCTCGCCGGCGACGTCGGACAGGGCGCGGAGGAGCTCGTCGGGCTGGAGGACAAGGCGGACGCGAGCGGCGCCGCCTCGTGCCGCGTCGCGGACCTGCGCGAGGCGTTCGTCACGGAGACGATCTGGCCCGCGCTGCGTGCGCTCGCCGTGTACGAGGGGCGCTACCTGCTGGGGACGAGCCTCGCGCGGCCGATCCTCGCGCGTGCGCAGGTCGAGTACGCCAAGGAGGTCGGCGCGACGGCCGGCGCGCCCCGCGGTTCCGGCCAGGGCCACGACCAGGGGCGGGTGGAGCTCGGCGACCCCGCG